>JAPLES010000042.1 GCA_026391075.1 Bacteroidota bacterium
GGTCCAGTTGGTCCTGTTCCTGCCGAGCCACCAGCAGTTTCTGCATACAAAGCATACGGAACACTAAGTAGTTGTGAGGCACCCATGTTCAAATAATTTGTTCCACCGTTTTGATCGAACTCTACTAATAAATATTTATTACCAGTCGCCCAAGTAATAGAAGGGAAGTTGCCGAAAACCAAAGTTCCTAAACCAATTTTGAGAGTAAACAAACCGAATTGATTAGTAGTAGCATGATGTGTCTCTTGAAATTCGGGAAACCCAGGGCTGATTCCGTTATTGATAGTAATTCTTACAGAAATATTTCTATTGGGAAGAACACTCCCTGAAGCATCGCGAGCAACTGCTTGGTAGTTGACTGCCTGAGGAACTTGTGCCAAAGCCCAGTGAGCAAAAGCAACTATCGCCAAAGCGCTTAGAATAAACTTTTTCATGTAAGAAATTTGTGTGTCGAGAAAACGGAATAACGAATGTAAGAATTTGCATCAGAAATTAAATAGTTCTTCTTTGTTGCGAACTACGTTATTTACAAAAGATAATTTTCAGAAAACGACATGGCTATTTCGCGGATTAAAAATATAGTTCCCTTTGTCTGCTTTTTCTCTATAGTTCATTTCTGCTCAAGCCAATGTTTGACTACCTTTCAGGATATAAACAACTTTGTTTACGTGTGTGATGGTGGTGAATCAAAATATATTGAAAACCTCCCGCTGCGATCTTTCCAAATTGGAAGGAATAATATTATGGCTTACCTTGCTGCAAATAACCGTCTTAAGGTTTATTATAAAGGCAAAACTTTTCCTATTAACGACAATGCTCCTAACTATTACATGACCGATAACTGGTTTTTGTACCAGAATTATAACGTAATTAAAGTTTTATACGGCAATGAGTTTAAGACGCTTGAATTGTTTTACCGACAAGACCAGGATTCGCTTTATTACTCTGATAGTTTGATTGGCTGGACGAATACGCTAGGCGAACTCAATATTTTTTACGATGGCGAAACACAGCTTTTAGAACGTACCGAGATTCATAGAGGCAAAATTGGCGACAATATTTTTGCTTATGTGGATAGGAACAACAATTTCAAAGTTTTTTATCGCGGAAGGGTACAGACCTTAGAAACCTATGAACCTTCAAATTTTTTAGTTGACCGCGATATGGTAATTTACATAGATCAGTTCGGGAATTTCAAATATTTCAGAGATGGAGTTATTGAAGAATCAAATACACTAAGTGCTTTTGAATATTGGATTGGTGAGAACTTTGCGGTTTATATGACTCAGCTAAAGCAGTTGGCAGTTTATTACAAAGGCGAAGAAACTATTTTGATTCAGGACAGGCCAGCTCAATTAACCATTAAAGAAAACCTAGTTGTGTACGTAGATAATGGAAAAAATTTTTGGTGCTGGTACCTAGGCAAAAAATATTGGTTAGAAAGATACGTTCCGCTGAGTTTTGTAGTAGATAACGATATTGTTGTTTATCAGGATTTAGATGGGCGGTTAAAAGCATTTTACTATGGTGAGCAAGTGAAGGTAAGTGACCAAATGGTTGACAAGTACAAACTTTATAACGAAACAGTTACTTACTCAATTCAACCTTATCAAACTAAGGTTTGGTGCAACAAAAAGACTTTTACTTTTGAGTAATCAATGCAACCTTTTAACGAATACTGGAGTCTATAGTTTGTATTGTTGCAAACAACAAAAAGACTTTGTTAGTTTCCCATATAAGTCCTCGCACCTCCAATTGCGGGGATTTTTTTTTGCATAAATCGATTCTAAATTTTTTGGGCAACCAAGATTAATCTGGGAGAATGTGAGGGTATAAATTTATTCAATTCATAATCGCCAAATGTTTGCTGTAAGTGGAACCCGGCTTGTGTAAACATTTCTTCAAATCTGTTAAGGTTAATTACTTTCAAACGTTCCTGATAGTGATGGTTTTCGTTATCGGCTAAAAAGTCAATGCTTTTTACTACGAATCCTGCCTCCATTTTCTTTTGAATATGAAACTGCAATTCACTGCGCTGAATAATTTCTCGAGGCTTCATATTCTTTATAGCCCATTCACAATTGATATAATCCAACATTAAAGAACCGCCAGGCTTCAGTATTCCAGAAAAGGCTTTTATCACTTTCAAATCTTCACTGTTGTCTTCAAAATATCCGAAGCTGCTGAAGAGATTAACAACAAAGTCAAATTGTTTGATGCCGTAGATTTGACGGATGTCGTGAATGGCAAAATGTAAATGCTCGTTTTCAAATTGTTTAGCGAATGCAATACTGTTTTTTGATAAGTCTATTCCTGTAACGTCAAAACCCAGTTTAGCTAGTGTGCGCGAGTGTCTACCTTTACCGCATGCAGCATCAAGAATTTTTGCTCCTTGATGAATGGGTAGTGCATTGGATATTTTTCTAATAAAATTCTCCGCCTCCTTTACACTACGGTCGCGATAGAGCAGATGATAGTACGGTGAATCGAACCACTCTTCAAACCAATTCATATATCAAAAATTTTAAAATTTGCTAGCTATTTTTAAAATGAAATTGCATAGCAAGAGTAGATTAAATATTTTGGTATAAATGTATTTGCCTGGAAACATCAAAAGTAGAGAGCCACTTTTTTGAACTGATTGATGTTTGTAAAACAGTATTTAAATGTTTGCATTATGAACCTTTTAAGAAAATAATACGTTAATATTGTAGCAGCGATAAAAAATGATGCACTGAGCAGTTAAATGGAAAAATTAATTTCATCAATTCTTGTTCTCTTCGGTTCTATTGTAAAGTTCTCCATGGGCACCCTCACAGCCATTGCCGCTGATTTAGGTTTGGGCGGTTCACTAGCCAATATCATTGGCGGTATTATCGGAATAGTAGTGTTCACTTACTTGGGAGGTTATATTCAAGAATATTTTGTAAAAAAATTTCCAAACTATTTCAGTCGAAAGTTTACTCGAGGCAATCGTTTTTTAGTTAAAGTGAAACAACGTTTTGGTTTAAATGGAATTGCAGTGCTAACACCAATTGTGCTTTCTATTCCAGTAGGCGTTCTGTTTGCATTAGCATTAACTAACGACAAAAAGAAAATTTTAGTTTCAATGTTAGTTTCAATGTTTTTTTGGGCCACGGTTTTATTCCTTCCTTATTTTCTTTTTGACATCAATCTTATTGATTGGGTTCAAAAAATGTTTGAGCGTTAATAGCGCAGTACAAAATTTTCCTTCGCTAATTTTTCTTTCCTGAAAAAGCAAATGCCAAATTGATATACATCAAGGGTGAGTGTTATTTGCGAATGTTGTTTTATCACTGACCAAGCTTGCGTCATCTCAACGCTGTAATAAATGTCATCAAAAATGAAAATTGAATTTTCATCCGCATGTGGTAAGCAAAGCTCAAAATATTTCAGGGTTGCATCTTTAGTATGATTGCCATCGAACAGCACCAGATCGATTGCTAGAAGTTCTTGAATAGATGTGGGAAGTGTTTCATCAAAATTCCCGCAAACAAATTCGGTGTTTGAAATATTTAACGAAACGTGATTTTTTTTCGCTTCTTCAATTAAATTTTCAGAGCCTTCCAACGAAATAATTTTAGCCGAAGGATTAGCCCGTGCCATGTAAGATGAACTTATACCAATATTGGTTCCCAATTCAAGAATATTTTTAGGGTGAAAATATTTTACAAGACGAAAAAGCAGCAAGCCATATTTTTCTTTTACAGCTACATTTTTCTCAAGGTCAGCAATTTTTCTTTTTGCTGATTTTACAGTTCCGAAATCTTCTACTTCAATTTCGCGCACATCCTTTCTTAGTTTTGCTCTCCACAAATTTATTTGACTCGTTTCTTTTTCTGCCGCACCTTCTAACACGTTTAAATAAAACTGGTACACAAAAGGAGAATGCAAATAGTATTTGGTGCTGGAGTTTAGCTGGTATTTTATGAATTGAAAAAGTCTGTAGAAAAAAATCATTGGTAGTTCGCGCAACTTTATGAAACTTTGAGCATCTTTCAAATAAACTGAAAATATGAAGAAGTATATCCTTATTGTTTTTGCTTTTGTTGTATTGAAGTCAAATGCTCAAAAGGGTTTCCACCTTGGTGCATCGGGAACTTTTGCTGCCACATTTATTTACACACAAAATAATTATGGCACCCTCGCTCCATTCGAACTAGGCGTGGTGCGCACTTCTGAAATGAATTACAAGTTTACGCTTGGCGGAAGAGGTGGGGTTGTGTTAGGTTATAATTTTAAACACAATTGGGGTTTGCAAGCCGAAGTGCAATATTTGAGTACCGGTCAAAAATATGAAGACAACTTTACAGGTCCCGCTGATTTGCCAACAGGAAAGGTAGGAACCGGTGGCGCAAGGGTAAATGTAAAACGCGAAATAAGACTCACCTATGTTCGCATACCGCTGATGGCAAAATATATTAGCAATGGTGGACATGTGGCTAAATTTTATTGTGCATTAGGTCCTGAATTTGGGGTTCGAATATTGGCTAAAGAAGAAGTGAAAATTGCTAACCAAGTTTATGAAGATGCCCTTGGCTTTACTCCCGACCAAAAGTTTCAACGGTTTGATTTAGGTGTAGCTCTTCAACTTGGTACAGAAATTTTTGCCACAGATAATTTATACTTCGATATTGGTATGTCGGGTGTTATTGGTGCGTGGGATATTAACGGTAAGGCATTGAAAAATATTGATTGGTATAGTAAGAACGATTTGAATTATCAGAAAAGTTTCGTGACTAATATTGGTATTGTAGTGGGTATACATTACATTATTGGTCAAGGGCGCGATTACTATTAAAAGAAAAAATTGCTGGATAAATGAGGGAGAAGAAATTCAGAGTGACTACTTTCTCTTTTCTAACGGAATAAATTTTTGCACGAATGCTGCGTTCACATTTACATAGGGCAACAATTGTTTAAACGAATTAATAGAGTCAACACTCAGCGGTAGAAACGCTAACGAAGGACTAATTTTTTCATACATCGAACTCAGAAAAATAGATTGGTAAGGGTCGGTGGCCACCGCTACTTTTTTAAAGCCCAAACTGTTTGCCATTTGCAAACTGTAAGTAATATTTTCGGTGCTATGCAGTGCACTCTCTTCTGAAAATGTATGTGCCGATGGAATACCAAGTGAGTCAGCAATAATTTTCATATACCTACCTTCAATAAACGGTGAATGAACTGCTGAGCCCGAAAAAATAATATTCTTTGTTACGCCTTTTTCGTAAAGCAATTTTGCCCAACGTATTCGCACGCTCATCATAAATTCAGGATTGGCAGTATCGTAAGGAATACCCGGAACGATGATAACATCATAAGGCGCTTTACTTATAGCGTCATTATAAATTCGAATTGTGTTACGCTTAATATGGCACGAACTGATATAAAGCACACCACCAAGTATGAATGAGAAAATGAAAATAAATTTGAACACTGATTTCATTGGATCAAAGATTCATATTTTTTAGTTCAGTTAAAACTGTTTCTAACATTTCTTCTGTAAAATCGAGATGCGTAACCATGCGTAGAAGAATAGGAGAGAAGGGTTGCACTTTAATATTCCTTGCCGCAAACGCTTCCGCAGTTTTGGTTGAATCAGAAACTTCAAAAATTACAATATTGGTTTCTACCGGCAAAACTTTTTTTACCCAATTACAGTTTTGTAAAGCCGCTGCAATTTTGTTTGCTCGTTCATGGTCTTGGTGCAAACGCGTTACATTGTTTTCAAGCGCATAAATACAAGCGGCTGCTAATATTCCGCTCTGTCGCATACCGCCTCCCATTACTTTTCTGATTTTGCGGGAACGTTTTATGAAATCTTTTTTGCCTACTAAAACACTTCCTACAGGTGCGCCTAATCCTTTGCTGATGCAAATAGAAATGCTGTCGAAAATTCCTGAAAGATCAATTGGTTTTTTCTTTAGTACCTCAAGCGCATTAAAAATTCTTGCACCGTCTAGATGAATAATCAAGTTTTTTGTGCGGCAAAAATCAGAAATGTTTTTCATTTCTTCAATGGTGTAAACACTTCCTCCGCCTTTGTTCACTGTATTTTCAATACAAACCATTCTAGAGTTTGGCAGCCAATCAAAATCGGGAAGAACTAATTCTTCTACTTGTTTCACATTCATTTTTCCATTCACTCCATCGGTCAGTCGAATAGAAACGCCTGAGTGAAAAGCCCATCCACCTGTTTCGTAATTATAAATGTGCGAAAGCTTGTCGCAGATAATTTCATCGAGCGGTTGTGTGTGCGCTTTTATAGCAATTTGGTTGGTCATAGTTCCCGAGGGACAAAACAATCCTGCTTCGGCACCAAACATTTGCGCAACCATCTCTTCTAATTTTTTTACGGTTGGATCCTCGGCAAAAACATCATCGCCCAGTTCGGCATTGAACATAGCTTCCTTCATTTTTGCTGATGGCTTGGTAACCGTATCGCTTCGTAAATCAATCATGATAAAATTATTGTGACACGAATTACACGAATTGCACGAAGAAAGAAAATACCCAATCCGTGTCTTGTTATTTAATGATGAATTAATTGCTCAACAAATCTCACCAACAATTGCGGAGCAAATAAAACGGGAAAAAAGAAACCGAAAATTGATCCTGTGAAGTGTGCCATGTGTCCGACATTATCGGTGCCGCGCTTTGCCATATAGCCGCAATACAACAAATACAGTCCTCCAAAAACAAAAGCCGGAATGTCAACAGGAATAAAAAATATTTGAATGCCTCCAAATGGATTCAACAGAATATAAGAGAACACTACTGCCGAAACTCCTCCGCTTGCTCCCAGACTTCGATAGCTTTCATCATCACGTTTTTTAAAGAGATTGTAAATATCGGCTGTTGCCACAGCACCAAAATACATAAGCACAAAAAGCGTGTGTCCTTTGCCCATAAAAACATCGCTAAACGATTCTTCAATGAATGAACCAAAACTATACAGCGCAAACATGTTGAAGAAAAGATGGCCCATGTCGGCATGAATAAAACTACACGATAGCAAGCGATGCCACTCGTTGTATCGCCAAATTCTGTAAGGTTGAAAAATTAAATTGTCCAGTACCTGCCGGTTGTTGAAAGCCAAAAACGAAGTGATACAAGTGAGAGCGATGATGAAAATGGTAATGTTCATACGTGTTTTAGTGGTGCGAATTTATCAGTAGGATTGGAAACACGAAGTAAAGGTTAAAACCAAGATTTTACTTTCATGCTTTATTATCTTTGGCACCCCATGCAAAAACTTGTTTTCATTTTTTTATTTTTCATTTTCTCATTTTCAGTGAAAGCACAAGATGCGTTCAGTGAAATTGTAGAAACAGAGAAAAAACATTTTCAGCACTTGCATAAATCAATATTGGGCGGTGCTGCCAATAATGAAAATCTTACTTATCAGCGTTTAGAATTGAAGGTAGATCCCAATGTGAAATACATTTCCGGAAAAATTACCACCTATTTTATTCCTGCTTCGGTTTCTAACTTTATAGAATTTGATTTAAGCGATTCGTTAACGGTTGATAGTGTTGTCTATCACAATGTTTCGCTTTCCTTTTCGCACGTGAGCGAAATCATTCACACAAATTTTCCTTCTGCTATTTCTGCTTTGCAAACAGATTCCATTGCTGTTTATTATCGCGGGGTACCTACCGGGTCGGGCTTTGGCTCGTTTGCGCAAGGAGTGCATAACGCAAATGCACCACAGGTTCCGCCAAATAATGCGCCAGTTATGTGGACTCTCTCTGAACCTTACGGAGCTAAAGACTGGTGGCCATGCAAACAGAATTTGAGTGATAAAATTGATTCGATAGATATTATTGTTACTGCTCCGGATTCGTTCAAGGTTGCCAGCAACGGATTAATGGTGGAAGAAATTATCAATGGAAATTCAAAAACAACACAGTGGAAACATCGCTATTCTATTGCTGCTTATCTCGTTTGTTTTGCAGTTACAAACTATGCTACATTCAACCACTACATTCCATTTAATGGCGACACATTGCTCATGAGCGTTTATGCTTATCCTGAGCATTTAGCTGATGCGCAATCGCACATTCCCGATTATACAGCGTGTATGCAGTTGTATGATACACTCTTTGGTGCTTATCCGTTTTACGGGGAAAAATATGGTATTGCAGAGTTTGGTTGGGGTGGCGGTATGGAACATCAAACAATAACTTTTCAAACTGATTTTGGTTTTGAGTTAACTGCTCATGAACTGGCGCATCATTGGTTTGGCGATAAATTGACTTGCAGTACTTGGAACGATATATGGCTCAACGAAGGCTTTGCCACTTACTTGACTGGTTTGTGTTACGAGCATATTGCACCCATGTGGTGGGAGCGATATAAATCGTTGAAGCGTGGTGCTGCTCTTGCTGAACCTCATGGTTCTGTTTGGTGCGATGATACAACTAGTGTTAGCAGAATTTTTAATAGTCATTTATCGTATGCCAAAGGAGCAATGGTTTTGCATTCGCTTCGTTTTGTATTGGGCGATGCAGTTTTTTATCAAGCACTTAAAAATTATTTGAGTGATGTAAATCTTGCCTACTCATTTGTATCTACTCCCGATTTGCAAAAACATTTTGAAGCAGAAAGTGAAAAAGATTTATCGCAATTTTTTAGCGATTGGATTTATGGTAAAGGATTTCCCACCTATCAAATTACCTGGTCGCAAAGTTTTGAAAATGTAATTACCGCTACGGTGAACCAAACGCAAAGCGACCCATCGGTTTCGTTTTTTGAAATGCCATTGCCCTTGTTGATTAAAAGCGGAAATCGCGACACGACTATAATTATCGAACATCATTTTTCGGGCGAAACATTTTCTTTTCCTATTTCTTTTCTTGCTGACAGTTTAATCTTTGACCCGCATCAATTTATTATTTGGGACACTGCCACTATCACTCGTCTACCAGCGTATGATTTTTCGTTTTTTGTTTATCCTAATCCTGTAAAAGGCGAATTGCAATTGCGAATAGAATCATTACAAGGTGGTAAAGCGGAAGTAAAAATCTATAACGCTATTGGGCAAATTGTAATAAGCATTACCCAGGAATTTACTTCAGGCAGAAATACTATTCAGCTTGATGTTAAAAATATTTTAGCCGGAGCCTACCGAATCAACATGACTGCTTTGGGTAAAAAGCTGACTTCCTCCTTTGTAAAAACGAACTAAAATTTATGCAAGAAAAATTGGATGCCTTTGCTCGCATACTCAACATTATGGACGAACTGCGCGAGCAATGTCCTTGGGATAAAAAACAAACCTTAGAAACTCTTCGTCCACTTACTATAGAAGAAACCTACGAATTAAGTGATGCTATTTTGAAAGGTGACATGAAAAACCTGAAAGAAGAATTAGGCGATTTGCTTTTGCATTTAGTTTTCTATGCCAAAATAGGAGAGGAGAAAGGCGAGTTCAACATGGCACAAGTCATTAATGATTTGTGTGAAAAATTGATTTACCGCCATCCGCATATTTACAGTGATGTAAAAGTGAACAATGAAGAAGATGTAAAGAAAAATTGGGAGCAATTGAAAATGCGCGAAGGGAAAAAATCTGTTTTATCAGGTGTACCAAACGGATTGCCTTCACTTATAAAAGCATATCGCATTCAAGATAAAGCGGCACAAGTAAAATTTGAATGGGAAAATATTGAAGATGTTTGGAAGAAAGTGGAAGAAGAGCAAGCGGAGTTATTGGAGGCGGTTAGCAGTGGTAGTCATGAAAAAACCGAAGAGGAATTTGGCGATTTGCTTTTTGCACTCGTTAATTATTCGCGTTTTTTAAAGATAGATGCTGAAGCTGCCCTCGAAAGAACCAACATAAAATTCATTCGCAGATTTAAGTTTATTGAAGAAAAAGCAGAAGCCATGAACAAATCACTAAACGATATGACACTTGGTGAAATGGATGCTATTTGGAACGAAGCGAAAACGAAAGGTTTGTAGTTTTTCAATTCTCAAAGCAAATAGCGTTACCATTCTTTAACCTTTCATTAACTGTAATTCCAAAGTATTTTGTATAAACTCGCTGTCCCAATTTTACCCCTTGTATGATTATAGGTTTACTTAAAGAAACAGAAACAGAAAACCGCGTTTCAATTTTACCCGATGCAGTTGCCAATCTTATAAAACTTAAAACAGAAGTTTGGTTCGAAGCAGATGCAGGACTTCGGGCTTTACAGCACAATGACGAATACTTAACTGCCGGTGCAGTGCTCAAATCTAGAAATGAAATTCTTTCTTCAGCTGAAATTATTCTTTGTATCCATCCACTTTCTTCTGCTGATTTAGTTAGTATAAAATCAAACTCGGTTGTAGTAGGTGTTTATCAGCCGCTGTTTAATTTTATAACCATGACCCATTGGGCAGAAAAAGGTATGACTACCTTTTCGCTTGATATGTTGCCGCGCACAACACGAGCACAGGCCATGGATGTGCTAAGTTCGCAGGCAAACATTGCAGGTTATAAAGCAGTGGTTGTTGCCGCTTCTGTTTTTCCAAAATATTTCCCCATGCTCATGACCGCTGCAGGTAGTATTTCTCCTGCAAAAGTTTTAGTAATAGGTGCTGGTGTAGCAGGATTGCAAGCCATTGCTACGGCAAAAAGATTAGGTGCTGTGGTGGAGGTGTTTGATACGCGCGCAGCTTCCAAAGAAGAGGTGATGAGTTTAGGTGCTAAGTTTGTAGAAGTAGAAGGCGCAGCCGATGCATCGAAAGCAGGTGGCTATGCAGTAGAACAAACCGAAGAATATAAAGTGAAGCAAAAGCAACGCATTCACGAAGCCATTGTTAAAGCAGATATTGTAATTACCACCGCGCAAATTCCGGGAAAGAAAGCTCCGCTGCTCATTACCAAAACAATGGTAGAAGAAATGAGAAAAGGTTCGGTTATTGTTGACCTGGCGGCTGCTACAGGTGGTAACTGCGAAGTGACAAAGAACAACGAAACAGTGGTTCATCATGGCGTTAGCATCATAGGCAATTCGAATTTACCTTCTACCATGCCGGCAGATGCCAGCAAGTTGTACGGAAAAAATGTTTTCAATTTTCTGAAACTGATAATTGATGCAGACGGAAAGTTGAATCTTAACTTTGAAGATGATTTAGTGAAGGGTGCTTGCATTACACACGCCAAAAAAATTGTGAACGACCGAGTAAATGAAATTGTAAATAAAACGGCTGCTACGAACTAAAGACAGCCGTTTTTCGTTTAATAAATGTATTTGTCATCCTGAGCTTGTCGAAGGATTGCTTTTCGAATACGCTTCGACAAGCTCAGCGTGACATTTTTTTTAGTTGACTAGATAAAAGGAAACATTATGGAAGATACTATCAAAATGCTTACACACGCCATCACCATTCAAACGGTGTATGTGGTAGTGCTTATGATTTTTTTGGGAATAGAAGTTATATCGAATGTGCCTTCTATTTTACATACACCCTTGATGAGCGGAGCCAATGCTATTCACGGAGTGATAGTGGTAGGTGCTATTATTGTTTTAGGAAAAGCCGAACCAACTAATTATGCCGCTCTTGTTTTTGGTTTTCTCGCGGTGTTCCTCGGCACACTGAATGTGGTGGGTGGTTTTGTAGTTACAGATAGAATGCTCGAAATGTTTAAGAAACGAACTAAATAAACTGACTGTATGAATATATCATCGTTCGAAATTCTTTCACTCCTTTACCTGATAGGTTCAGTCACTTTTATATTGGGTTTGAAAATGTTGAGCCACCCCGATAGTGCGCGCAGAGGAAACACCATTGCGGCAGTGGGTATGGGCATCGTCATCTTCGGAACAATTTTTCTTTATAGCGAAAACGGAAATTTTCTCAACAACAAAACTTTAATTTTTGTTGCACTACTCCTCGGAACTATCATAGGCACACGCGCGGCAAAAGTGGTACAGATGACTCAAATGCCTGAGATGGTTTCTATCTTCAACGGTATGGGCGGTGCTTGTGCTGCTTTGATAGGCATGATTGAAATTCACCACGTACAAAGCGGAGAAACTTCGCGCTTAGTGGCTATTACTGCAGGATTAATAATCGGCACTATATCATTTAGTGGTTCGATGGTGGCATGGGGAAAACTAAATGGCAGATTCAAAGACAAAACTTTTCCATTTCAGCAATACATCAATATTGGAATGATGCTCGTGATTCTTGCCTTGGGCGCGGTTATCATTTTTAGTCCCAATGTTCATCCTTCGGTGCTTTATATTGAATTAAATCTTTGCATCCTGTACGGAGTTTTATTTGTGTTGCCTATTGGAGGTGCCGATATGCCTGTGGTTATTTCGTTGCTCAACTCTTTTACGGGCGTGGCTGCTGCTTGCGGTGGTTTTCTTTACGATAACAAAGCAATGCTCACGGGTGGAATCTTAGTGGGCTCGGCAGGAACTATTCTTACCATACTCATGTGCAAAGCCATGAACCGTTCGCTCACTAATGTTTTGATTGGTTCATTCTCTTCCAACTCTTCTGCCAATACTTCATCGCCCGATAACCCGGACGAGCATTACAAAGAAGTTTCGATGAATGATGTAGCGGTGATGATGACTTACGCCAAGAAGGTGATGATTGTTCCGGGCTATGGTTTGGCAGTTGCGCAAGCGCAACACAGTTGCCATGATTTGGAAAAGACGCTTGAAGAAAAAGGTGTGGAAGTGAGATATGCAATTCACCCCGTAGCAGGCAGAATGCCCGGACACATGAACGTATTGCTGGCAGAAGCCGATGTAGATTATTCGAAGCTGCTGGAAATGGATGACGCCAATACCCAGTTCTCTACTACCGATGTAGTGATGATTCTCGGAGCAAATGATGTGGTGAATCCAGCGGCAAAAAATGATAAGTCTTCTCCTATTTACGGCATGCCTATTCTTGAAGTGGAAACTGCGAAGAATGTAATTGTGAACAAACGTTCAATGAGCGCGGGCTATGCCGGTGTGAGCAATGGTTTGTTTTACCAGCCCAAAACTTCTATGCTGTTTGGCGATGCCAAAACAGTATTGCAGGAGTTAGTGAATGAGATTAAGCACAACGTGAATTAACAAACAGAAGCCCGGATCGAGCGACCCGGACTTCATTACACACTAACTAAAGGAGAGAATCTTTATACCAAAAACATCAACGGGAGTAAATGTCATGCTGAGCTTGTCGAAGCATTTTTTGCCGCAAGACCCTTCGACAAGCTCAGGGTGACATTCCGCCAATGGTTATTCTGTTCTGAAAACCAACCCGCTTTCAAAAGCATCAACAATTATCTTTTTACCTTTTTCCACTTCGCCTGAGAGAATCTTTTTAGAAAGTTCGTTCACCAATTCTTTTTGAATAACACGTTTCAAAGGACGTGCGCCATACTGCGGGTCGAAGCCCTGCTCGCCTAAATAGTCGAGTGCATCGGGAGTAATTTCTAAAGTGATTTCTTTTTGATGCAGCAACTTCTTCAAATCGTTCAATTGCAAATCAACAATCTGGCGAATCTGTTTCTTCATTAAAGGATGGAACATCACAATCTCATCAATGCGATTTAAAAACTCTGGACGAACGGATTGCTTCAGTCTTTCCATTACTTCCACCTTTGCTTTTTCGGAAGCAACTTCTACATCTTTCTCCTTCAGGTTTTCGAATGCCGCCTGAATAATATCGGAGCCGATATTCGAGGTCATAATGATGAGCGTGTTTTTGAAATTAACGGTGCGACCTTTATTGTCGGTTAAGCGACCATCATCCAACACCTGCAACAAAATATTGAAAACATCGGGATGCGCTTTTTCAATTTCATCGAAGAGAATTACACTGTAAGGTCTTCTGCGAACGGCTTCGGTTAACTGACCGCCTTCATCGTAACCCACATAACCCGGTGGCGAACCAACCAAACGGCTCACGGAATGTTTCTCCTGATATTCGCTCATGTCAATGCGAATCATGGCGTGTTCATCGTTGAAGAGTACGAAGCTCAGTGCTTTGCTCAATTCGGTTTTACCTACACCGGTAGTTCCGAGAAATAAAAACGAACCAATCGGTTTGCGCTCATCCTGTAAACCAGCGCGGCTTCTGCGAATAGCATCTGCCACTACAGTAATTCCTTCGTCCTGTCCTTTCACGCGCTCGCGCAAACGGTCTTCGAGGTGAAGCAGTTTTTCTTTTTCGCCCTCCAACATTCTGGTTACAGGTATACCTGTCCACTTCGCCACGATTGCCGCAATATCTTCACTCGTTACTTCTTCCTGCAAAATTCTTTTATCGGCAGAAATTTTATTGAGGTCGCCTTCGAGTTTCTTAATCGCATCTTCGGTAGCTTTTATTTTTCCGTAACGAATCTCCGCCACTTTGCCGTAATCCCCTTCCCGCTCAAAACGCTCGGCATCTGCTTTGAAAGTTTCTATTTCGCGTTTGCATGCGGTTATTTTATCTACAATTTCTTTTTCGCTTTGCCACTTCGCTTTAAACTCGGTGCGCTGTTCTTTGAGGTTCGAAAGCTCTTCGTTGAGCGTGCCTAATTTCTTCTTATCGTTCTCGCGCTTGATGGCTTCAATTTCAATTTCAATCTGCATGATGCGTCTTTCAATTTCATCGAGCTCTTCAGGCATCGAATCCATTTCGAGGCGAAGTTTGGCTCCCGCTTCATCAATTAAATCAATTGCCTTGTCGGGAAGAAAACGCTCGGTGATGTAACGGCTGCTCAAGGTCACCGCGCTGATAATTGCATCGTCTTTAATGCGCACCTTGTGGTGATTTTCGTAACGCTCTTTTAAACCACGCAGAATAGAAATAGCATCTTCCACACTCGGCTCATCTACGAACACTTTCTGGAAACGTCTTTCGAGCGCTTTATCTTTTTCGAAATATTTTTGGTATTCATTCAATGTAGTTGCACCCACCGCGCGCAATTCACCACGCGCTAATTCGGGCTTTATAATATTTGCCGCATCCATAGCGCCTTCAGTAGCACCGGCCCCAATGAGCGTGTGAATTTCGTCAATGAACAAAATAATTTTGCCAGCGCTCTCCTTCACTTCTTTCACCACGGCTTTCAAGCGCTCTTCAAAATCGCCACGGTATTTAGCACCTGCCATCAGTGCGCCCATATCGAGCGCATAAATCACTTTGCTCTTTAGGTTTTCGGGCACATCGCCTTTTACAATACGGTGTGCAATGCCTTCGGCAATCGCGGTTTTACCTACACCGGGTTCGCCCACGAGCAGCGGATTGTTCTTCGTCTTGCGACTAAGAATATGCATCACTCTGCGTATTTCTTCATCGCGACCAATAACAGGGTCGAGCTTACCCGCGCGCGCACTCGCGTTTAAATTAATCGCGTATTTATCGAGCGAATTGTATTTGGCATCGGCACCCTGCTCGGTCACCTTAGTTCCTTTGCGCAGTTCAATAATTGCAGCGCGCAGTTTCTTTTCTTCCACGCCTGCTTCTTTGAGCACCTTCGAAGCATCGTCATTAACCGCAAGCATTGCGAGCAAAAGAATATCGACACTAACAAAAGTATCTTCAAAATCTTTGAGCAGTTTATTTGCCTGCAAAAGCAATTTGCCGAAGGCAGAAGAAGGAATTACATCGGCATTTCCGCCTGAAATTTTTGGAAGAGCCTTTATTTTTTCTTCTACTTTTCCTAACAAAATGTTTTTGTTGACTCCTGCTTTTTCAAGTACAAAAGGCAATGCGTCTTCATCGGCAAGCAGCATGCCTTTGAGCAAGTGTATGACTTCTAACTGCGGGTTGCCGTTATTGTATGCCTCCTGTTGAGCAGTGCTTAATGCTTCAAGTGCTTTGGTGGTGAAATTGTTGGCGTTCATTTTTTGAGTATTGAGTAGTTAGTATTGAGTAATGAGAAAATACAGAATGCAATGCGGGTGCAAGTTGTCAAATGTGAGTCCACGATTGAGATGATTACAATATGGCAGATGAATGAGATGAATCAATGACAGAAAGGGGTCTAGGCAAAATAGAAACGGAAATAATTTCTGAATTCGGAAGAGGTTTATAATTAATGCTTCTAGTACAAAAAAAACCGCCTTAAGTTTAACCTAAGTGCGGGTTTATTATACAACAACAAAAAAATGAATTATTGAATCTGTTTTTACGAAGCTATTCTCAAACTATTTCCGCAAGGGATAACTTTTGATGGCGTGTTAGTAGTTGTTATTGTTGTTTCCACTGTTCCCTCAGTTGTTTCTGAAGCAGACATTAAATCTAAAGGAATACCGAAAGAGGCATAACTAATATTAGCCTTGGTCATTTTTAAATTGAATTGAATTGTTTCCTGTTCTTTCTTCGATTGCTGAAACATCATATCTAAACCAGTCCAAGCAAGAAACCATCCTATGGGTTCTAAAGCCACGTGCGAACCACTTAGAAACGAGTTGGCCTCGGCTACATTGCCAACGTAAATCAAGGCGACAATTAGGGCAAAACCAAGACCGGTCATGATGCATCCATTTCTAAAAATTGTATCCATCTCGTCCTTGATAACTTCGGCAAAAAAGGCAAAGTGTTCATGAATATTTTTAGTAATAATGGCTTCTGTTTCCGGATTCGAAGGTTCTATAAGTAAGTTGAATTTAAGTTCAATATTTTCTGAAGGCATTTCGCGAACCAGTTTTCTTACCTCCAAAATAAAATCATCGGAAAGTGCCCGCTCAGTAAAATCGCGCGAATCGTAATCAGAAAACAGATCTTCATACTTGTCAACCCAGATGCTTATATCCTGGTAGTCTTTTGCATTAAGTGTTTTTCTTTTCCCTCTCATAAATTTGTTTTTTTATAACCCAAATCCTTATCTCCAAAATTTCACTTTTCACTTTTTCATTTTGTCGAATGCAGGGTTTTCTTATTAGAGAAAACCCTGCTTCGGCAATTTGTTTTTAAAATTAGTTGATACGAATAATTCTTAGTTGATGTTGAGCTGTTCCTACAAGTGGAGTAACCGTTGAAATTAAGTTACCTACCATTATTGAAGCAGTTTGGCCGCTGGTCATTTGAACATATTCAGTCATTACTAAACCGCCACCTACAGTTGGGCTAGAATACGGAGCACTGGAAATTACGGTTTCCATATCGGTAACACCGCCTATAACAATTCTTCCTGTCAATCCATCATTTGCACCGTTACCAAAACTGTAGTTATTGTTTACGATAAATTGATATAGTCCGGTTGCCGGTGCAGTGAATACACCTGTAGAAGTATTGTAAGCCGAACCTACGTTGGTGGCCGCTGTGTTATAAACCACATTTGCATAAGCAGATGTTGTTGTATATGCACTTGTTCTAGCAGCAGCTACAATTAAAGTTGGAGAAGCTACAGAACCCCAAGCTAGTGTTCCGCTACCGTTAGTAGTTAACGCTTGTCCTGTTGTTCCATCGGCACTTGGTAAAGTGTAAGTAGTAGAACCCGCAGCAGCTGCCGGTGCAAAACCTACATAACCTGAAGTTGAACCTGATAAACGGAGCGTTCCTTTAACATCTAATTTGCTTCCTGGAGCAGTAGTTCCAATACCTACGTTACCTGAACCATCAATACGCATTCTTTCGTTCGATGATTCGCTGGTTCCACCAGTAAGGAATTGAATTACTTTAGAAGCTGTTCCGTTTCCTATCAATAAATCCTGACCTAATGAATACAGGTATGAATCGTTTGCACCACCCATTACACCACTGGTATTACCGCTGCTGTTAACACCCATGTCAATCATGTTTGTTGAACGACTTCCGTTGTCGGCAATGGCTACATGATCAGATGATGCCGTAGTTCCTGTTGAACTATTTTGTACCGTTGACTGTAAGTAACTATTGATAGAACCTTTAGCCGCCAAAACGTTCACAGATGTTGTTGTTCCTGCATCTACCAACAATTTTTCAGGGTTGGTAGAATTCAATGTGGTAGTAGAACTTCCAAAACGTGAATTACCCATACTATCAAGAACAAAACGTTCAGCATTATTCGAACGGAAACGCAAACTTACGTTATCCGTAGTTCCAATAAAGTTGGTTGCATAAGCCGTGGCTGCGTTACCTGTTAAACCCCATGAAGTGGCAGTCGCAGCACCCCAGCTAAGAACCCCTGAGCCGTTGTTTGTCAGGATAGAATTAGCCGCACCTTGTGCAGTTGGTAAGGTTAGTGAGTAAGATGTAGAAGTAGCTCCAGAGTTAATGGTAACTGCGTTTGTGTTTGAGTTATTCTTAAACACTAACACACCATTGGTGCTACTTGATTTTCCAATACCTACAGTTCCGTTTACATCTAACTTATAAGACGGAGAAGAATTACCAATACCTATATTACCGGTACCTGTAATGCGCATTCTTTCATTTGTTGACGGGTCTGTTCCACCAGTCATAAAAATGTACGATTTGCCTGATGTTCCAGCGCCCATGTACATATCACCACCCACATTGTAGATGTAAGCATCATCTGCGCCACCCATTACTGCACTTGTATTTCCGCTGCCGTTAATACCCATGTCAATGAAGTTGTTTGATTCGTCACCGTTGTTTGCTGTAGCTACGATATCGCTAGAAGCAGCAGTTCCTGATGATTGATTTTGAATATTCAATTGAAAATAGTTGTTGATAGAACCTACCGCTGCAATAGCATTTACCGAAGTAGTAGTTCCTGCATCAACCAATAATTTCTCGGGGTAAGTAGCATCTTGTGTAGTAGAAGTAGAGCCAATAACCACACGACCCAAACTATCTACTACCATACGTTGAGTATTGTTTGTACGCACACGGAAACTTCTGCTATCAGTAGTTCCTATAAAGTTAGTAGTTGAAGAAGTTCCCGAAGTTCCTGTTTTTCCCCAAGCACTTGTTGCACCATCGGCACCTGCTGCGCCAGTTGCCCCTGTAGCACCGGCAGCACCATTACTTCCGTTACTTCCATTAGAACCTGCAGCACCTGTTGCACCAGCCGCACCGTTACTTCCGTTACTACCGTTTGAACCGGCAGCACCAGTTGGGCCTGTTGCACCAGCCGCACCGTTACTTCCGTTACTACCGTTTGAACCAGCTGCGCCAGTTGGACCAGTTGCACCTGCAGCACCATTGCTACCATTACTTCCGTTTGAACCTGCAGCACCGGTAGGACCTGTTGCACCTGTTGCACCAGCAGCTCCTACAGAGCCGTCCAAGTTTGCTGTCCATGAGGAGTAAGTATTTCCTGCACCAGTAGCCGAAGAACAAAGAACAGTAATAGAACCTGAACCCGAATTATAAGCAGTTACCGAACCACGAAATAAATCGGTTGGAGTACCAACTGATGCTACTACGATTGATTGCCCTACTGAGTAACTTAAGCCTGTAGCAACTGTAAACGTAGCTGAAGCACTTACTGCAGGAATAGCAAACGATGTAGCACTAGTTGTTGAATATCTATCGCCATCGGCACCAGCAGAACCTGTAGCACCTGTAGCACCGGCAGCACCATTACTTCCGTTACTTCCGGCAGCACCTACTAAAGACACACCACTTGGCCATGTACCCGATGCTTTAGGACCATAAATATAATTTGTAGAAGTATTAATAAAGAAGTCACCATTGCTTCCTTGTCCACCGGTTGGAGCCGAAGTACCATTCAAAACAGTGTAACCGTTTGTTCCGTTAGAACCGTTACTTCCATTACTCCCGTTTGAACCTGTAGGTCCTGTTGGGCCAGTAGCACCTGTTGCTCCATCTGCTCCGTCAGCACCAGCTGAACCATTGCTTCCGTTTGCTCCTGTTGCACCATCTGCACCGTCAGCACCGTTTGAACCGTTGCTACCATTAGAACCAGTAGCTCCCGTTGGACCACTATCTGGTGCCACCCAGCTTAATGCACCAGAACCATTATTAGCCAATACATAACCCGCGCTACCTTGAGACGTAGGTAAGGTTAAAGCGTAAGAAGCTGTAGTTATGCCTGAGCCTATTGTTACCGTACGGTTATTCGCAGCGTTAGAATAAACCATAGAACCTGTAGTAGTACTTCCTTTACCTGTGCGAATAGCACCGTTCACATCTAGTTCATAAGCAGGTGATGTGGTATGTATACCTACATTTCCCGAACCGTCAACACGCATCGCTTCATTACTAGTTTCGTCTGTTCCGCCTACTAAAAATTGAATTGATTTAGAAGGTGTAGCCGTTCCCAGCAATAAATCCTGACCAACGTTGTAGATATATGCATCATTGGCTTGGCCCATAATATTATTGCTATTGCCGCTGCCGTTAATACCCATATCAACATAGTTATTGGTTTCATTTCCGTTATCGGCAGTAGCTACCACATCAGATGATGCTAGTGTTCCGTTCGAAAAATTCTGAATGTTCAACTGAAAATAATTGTCAATTGTTCCTTTTCCTACAATAGCATTTACAGAAGTTGTAGTTCCTGCATCTACTAAAAATTTCTCCGGATTTACTGTATTAGGAACTGTAGTTGCTGATCCAAAACGAGCATCGCCTACACTATCAATTACAAAACGCTCCACATTATCGGTGCGGAAACGCAAACTGTTAGCATCTGTAGTTCCAATAAAATTAGTGCTGAAATTTGTTCCATCATTTCCTGAAAGTCCCCAAGCAGTGTTGGTAGTAGAACACCAACTTAAAACGCCTGAACCATCGTTTGTAAGAATTGAATTGGCATCACCTTGTTCAGTGGGTAAGGTCAACGAATAAGAAGTTGTTGTAGTGCCCGGGTTAACCGTTACTGTGTTGGTGTTTGAACTGTTGCTAAATTCCACCACACCATTGGTTACTCCTCCTTCACCTACACCTATTGTTCCGCTTACATCTAATTTATGAGTGGGTGCATTTGTACCTATACCTACGTTACCGGAACCGTCAATGCGCATTCTTTCATTTGTTGCCTGAGTAGTTCCCCCTGTTAAGAACACGACTGATTTTGAAGCCGAACCGGTTCCTATCAACATGTTTTCACCCATGTTATATAAGTAAGCATCGTTTGCATCGCCCATCAATCCACTTGTATTACCGCTTCCGTTAATACCCATATCTACATAGTTAGTTGATTCATCACCGTTATCAGCTGTAGCAACCACATCAGAAGATGCGATAGTGCCTGTAGAACTGTTTTGAATATTCAACTGCAAATAGCTATTGATACTTCCTTTGCCTACAATGGCATTTACCGATGAAGTAACACCTGCATCTACCACTAATTTCTCCGGGTCGGTGCTGTTGAATGTTGAAGTTCCAATGGCTACATTGCCATCGGCAGTGAAACGCGCACGCTCCTCGTTATTTGTTATTACTACAATATCATCGCTAGTTTTTGTTCCAAAGCTTTTGTCACCGGCTACTAAGCTTGCGTTTCCACCTTGAATCCAGGCATCACCGTTAGTATCGGTTTTAGCTGCAGGTACGCCTTGTGCCATCACAATCCAGTCGCTGCCATTACTCATTAAAGAGACTACTTCTCTTGTGCCATATAAGTAGCAGTTACCTACAGCGCCATCAATTAGTTGCCCTAAAATAGGGTGAACACGCAAGGTTGAAGCAGTACTTGAGTTTTTAAGATAATAAACACGACCAGCGCATTCTGTTGCATCGGGTAGGTTTATAGAATCAGTAGTGGCACCTGTAAATTCTACAGCGTAATCATCTACCGTTAAAGTACCCGATGCAGTTACCTCGCGGTAAGCTAGGGCAATTGAACCATCTACCTGCAATTTAGAATTGGGAGAGATGGTAGCTATACCCACGTTTCCGGTTTGTGCAGAAACATTTGTTAGGTAAAGCTGAGCGAACAATAGGAGGCAAATTAACTTTTTCATACTTTTTGTTTTTTGGTGGTCAATTGGTTTTGTGTACTGTTTTGGTTTGTTTAAATGATTAATGGTTTATCTTAAAATGTTTAGGTTACGGGTAAATACGCTGCGCTGAGATTTCACTACTACTTTGTAGCTTCCCTGCGCCAGCAGCTCGGTTATAAAGTCAAATCGGTTATAGCCTGGAACAGCGTTGATAGAACTTTGCTGAATAAGCTTGCCTGTGATATCGTATAGTTCGAAAGAAAATACTGATTCAGATGAAGCGTGAATCATAATGCTTGAGCTTCCATTAGCCGGATTAGGGAAGCACTCGGTTACCTTAGGTGCATCATCTGCGTTCAATTCGGCATCTACAGTGGCACTGAATTTAAAGTGCACATCCAGGTCAATTTGTTTTAGCTTATAGTAGTATTGAACGTTGGTTTCCACCGCTTTATCATCAAATGAATAATTTGATTGTGAGGTGTTATTTCCGTCACCTTTTGCTGCAACCCATCCTATTTTCGTAAATTCTATTCCATTGGTACTTCTAAGTACTTCGAAACCACTGTTGTTGATTTCTATAGCGGTAGCCCAACTAACTTGAATGAATCTATTTTCAACCGCTTATGCAGTCAGGTATATAAAGTCAACCGGCAAGGTATTGCTGTTAGAAGTTCTGGCCATATGAAAATGCGAGAAACCGGTATACATACCACCCGGCACTCCATCGCCCGAATAACATCCGCCATTTCTGGTATAGGTTAGCAAATCTGCTGTATCAGTTATAGAAGAAGTAATAGAAGGAGTCCAGTCACCAGAAGGCACAGCGTCAATTGAACCAGATTTCTTAATCATTCTCCAGTTATCGGAACCATCGCCTGCAAAACCGGGGAAGGAATTAGGATAGGTTTCAATCAAATATTGGTCGCCCGAATTTCCTTCGAAACTCCAGTAGCCGTGGTCTTGTGGAAGCACATCAAAAATTACCCATTGTGGCACGCTGCCATTACAGGGGTTTGAGTTAAACATATAATTGAATCCGGTATTATCGGGCGATAGTCCATTACAGCCAGAACAATACTGACTAATAGCGCCAACACCCCCGGTTGCATTTACAAACATGCTACGCACTTTATCGGTTCCACCACCAATATTTGAGAAAGTTAAAGCCGATGCATTGTAGCCATTTGCAAAACTACCTACAGGAAATACATATTGCACTCCGGTACCCGACACATTACGAGCAAAACCGCCCAACCCTACTCCCTGCGCACCTCTCGTTTGAATATAAGCATCGCGCGGGGCGCTGTTAATAGTTAACGCTGCGTATCCAGCTACAGCAGCTGCTGCCGGATTAGAAACAAAAAGTTCGTAATCATTATCCAGCGCATCGTATGTATTAATGATTCCATTACCTGCGTGATCGCTCAGGGTAGAAATGCTAGTGGGTGTGTAGGTATCGGCACCGGTAGTTCCGCTGCCAAATACTAATGAACCAGTTACTTCTACATTCGTTTTTAATGCAACATGCTCTTCTGAATTGGCCTTGTCTATCACTAAATTGTAGAAATAGCGAGTAGCCGCATTAGATAGGTCTCCATTAATATATTGAATGGCCGGTCCGGTAAACTTGTAAACGCGTTCGGTAGAACTGTTGTCGCTGCCGTTTTTCATTTCGGCTGTGTTATCGTTAGTAAGGTCACCTAACAATTCTATTACCCCATCATTTTCAATAGTTGAAGTAAGTTTATTGTTCAAGTCGCCTTCAATGTAAAGGATAGCGTCTTTATCTACATGAATGGTTCCACCATCGTTGTAAAGGTTTGCCTGAGCTTTGGCTTGTGTTACTAAAAGTAACGAGAGCAAAAGCACGCCTATTAAGGCAAAAGCATGTATTCCATAACCAAATTTGTTTAACTCGTGGTAGTCGTTATTGTTTTTCATAATCACCTGTTGGGTTTTTCTGTTTTTTATGGCTTAAAAAGTTTAGGTTCTTCAACCTGCATTCTTTACGCCTAAAAATCACCAGGTGTTTCTTACAAGCGGCTCTATGTAACAAGGAAAAAATTGTAGGTAACTACTGTGCGAAGTATTTACCCAAAAGGGGAGCAGCGAATGGATATCTAAAAGTTTCTATTGAGCTAAATTCGAGTGACAGACAAATTTCCCTCTTTCATTCCTTTCTATATATTGCGCCCCGCTTAACCTTTTCTATTCATGAAAAAAATTATTACTGCTGTTTTTGTTTGCATTTCTGTTTTTGTGTTTGCACAAAAAGGAAATGTAAAGGGATTCATTTATGATAAAGCAAATGGCGAGCCTATACCGTACGCTACGGCTAGACTAGAAACCACCGATTTTGGTGCCGCTACCGATGAACAGGGGTTCTTTAATATTCCGAACGTGCCGGTGGGTAGTTATAAAATCAATCTCTCCTACATCGGGTACGAAACTTTAATTCAGGATATTGAAATTGGAAAAGGGAAAACAGTAAACCTTAAAATTTCATTGGGAGTAAAATCAACTGAGTTAAAAGATGTGGAGATAAGTGCCGAGAAACAACGCAAGGTGACTGAAACACGCGTATCCGTAATTTCTATTTCGCCAATGGAAATGCGCAAAATGCCTACCGTAGGTGGCGAAGCAGATATAGCACAGTATTTACAGGTTTTACCCGGGGTAATATCTACCGGTGACCAGGGAGGGCAAGTGGTTATTAGAGGCGGAACACCTATTCAAACAAAGTTTTTACTCGATGGTATTACCGTTTACAACCCGTTTCACTCCATTGGTCTTTTCTCTACTTACGAAACCGATATTATTAAGAACGTAGATGTTTACACCGGAGGTTTTCCTGCGCAATATGGTGGAAGAATTTCGGCAGTGGTGGATGTAACTACCCGCGATGGGAACAAAAAAAAGGTTAGCGGTAAGATAACAGCTAGTCCATTTATGGCACATGCGCTTTTAGAAATTCCTGTGATTAAGTTTAAGGAAGATAAAAACACTAGTGCTTCTCTCATTCTTAATGGAAAATTTTCTTACCTCGATCAAAGCTCAAAAGTGCTTTATCCTTATGTAGGTAAAGAAGGATTACCTTATTCCTTTTACGATGTGTATGGAAAGTTTTCGGTTACTGCAGGAAAGGGTATTAAGCTAAATCTTTCAGGATTTAATTTTACAGATAAAGCAAATTACGCTGCGGCAAGTTATAAGTGGAACACCTTTGGAGTAGGAATGAATTTTTATGTAACCCCTGCTAACTCTAACTTATCGCTGAACACACACGTTAGTTATTCGCAGTATAAAATTACCTTGGCCGAAACCGATGGATTAACCCGTAGCAGTTTGGTAGGCGGCTTTGATATTGGAATGGACTTTGCCTATTACATAAAGAGTGGTGAAGTAAAATATGGATTAGATGTAGAGGGCACACGTACTAATTTTGATTTCACTAATCCATTTAAGCAAAGGGTGGTTCAAGATCAAAACACCACCGACCTGAGCGTTTATTTTATGGTGCACAAATACGTAAAGAAATTTGTGGTAGAAGCCGGTGGACGTTTTCAGTACTACGGAAAGATTGGAGGCATTTCGCCAGAGCCGCGTTTCAGTATGAAGTATAATGCTACCGACTATTTGCGTTTCAAAGTAGCCGCTGGTATGTATTCACAAAACTTAATTAGCAGCAAGAGTGACCGCGATGTAGTGAACTTGTTTACCGGGTTCCTTACCGGACCCGATGAAACAGCACAAGACGCCACGGGAAAGAAATACGATAAAATAAGAAACATGCAACGTTCAGTACATGCCATTTTTGGTGTTGAATTAGACTTGCCTAAAAACATTACGGTAAACATAGAGCCATACTATAAATACTTCTGGCATTTGTTCAATCTTAATCGCTATAAGCAATTTAATGAAGAGTCGAATTATTTAGTGGAGAAGGGCGATGCCTTTGGATTAGATGTGATGTTCAACTGGAAATACAAAGGTGTTTATCTCTACGCAACTTACTCGCTTGCGTATTCGCACCGCAACGATGGTGCGCAAACTTATGCGCCTCACTTCGATCGCAGACATAATGTGAATTTAATTGCGGCCTATACCTTTGGCAAAAAGAGTGATTGGGAAATTAGCGCGCGATGGAATATGGGAAGCGGTTTCCCTTTTACACAAACACAAGGTTTTTACGAGGCTAATAATTTATCGAATGGTATTACTTCTAACTACACGCAAACAAATGCCAGCAACGTAGGTATTATTTACGATGCAAAATTGAATGCAGGCCGCTTGCCTTACTACCACCGTTTAGATATGGGAATCAAAAAAATATTCAACATTAAAGACAAGTTGAAGATTGAAATCAACTTGAGTGTGTCGAACGTTTACAATCGTAAAAACATTTTTTACTTCGACCGTGTACATTATACACGCGTGAACCAGTTACCTGTAATTCCAAGTTTAGCGGTGTCGTTTGCGTTTTAAGAAATACCTTTCTAGATAAGTTCCTATCAAAAAATCTTTTCTCTACTTACTTACGAAAAGGAAGTTGAATGCCTTCGATTCGCTCTCTTTATGTAATTACATTTTGAAAACCAAACCTCCGTTTACTATTGATTTTCCAAATCCTACTTCTACGTTGGCACCTAATTTATCGGTAAAATAATAACGTGCGCCTACATGAGCACCACCAAATACGATTGGATAGATGTGATTAGTGTTAGAATAAAAAGTAACCGCAACACCACTGCCCACACTAACACCTGCATACACATCTAATTTATCGGCTTTAATATCCTTGCCTGTTTTGTCGGAAATTAATTGATAGAAATGAAAATTTGCCAATACTCCTACAGGCACATTCACTTCGCCATAACTAGAATAAGAGGTTGTTCCGCCCCACGAATAAAAACCTCTTGAATAACCAGCTCTTCCTCCTAAGCCGGTGGTAAATCCAATACCCACATAATCATGCACCCCAAATTAACCCTGAAAATTTAATTGACCGGTTAACCAAATTGGTGCAGAGCCTAAGTAATAAGAAGTAGTTCTGTCGGGGTCAAGATGAAAGAAGTACGATGCACCAAAACCAAGACCTAAAACCTTCGCATCTTTGCTCCATGCTTGAGCGTGGGTATTGTTTGAAGCTGCTAAAAGAGTTATCCCAATCATTGCTGCATAAAAAAACTTTTTCATGATTTTATTTTTTTTGTGTTGAAATAATACAAAGCAAATATAGAGTTGACAAAGGACGGTTCTATAAAAGTTATGGACAGCAGCCATCTGTTTTTTAGTAAGATTGTACTGATGAGTTTACNNNNGTTTACACTTTACATAAACCGGAACTTCATCTTCGAACTGAGCTTGGCTCTGAGATAAATTTATACAACTGCGTTGATGATTACGCAGATAACAGCCATAGATTTCAAAGATATAATCCTAAAATCAATGTATTTATCTGCGTAATCATCGCGAAGCGTAATTGATTTGTTTTATGCCGCTAATCCTATTTTTGAAATTACATTTGTGCCAATAAAATTATGAGCGATTATATTATCCGAAACGCCAGCGTTATCAATGAAGGAAAAATTTTAAGCTCCGATATTCTCATTCGTGGCAAACGCATTGAGCGTATTGATTCTTCTTTCGATGTGAAATTTAAAGTAGAAGAAATAGATGCCCATGGGCTTTACCTCATGCCAGGCATTATTGACGACCAGGTTCATTTTCGCGAACCGGGACTTACACAAAAAGCAACTATTGAAACCGAAGCACGCGCGGGAATTGCCGGGGGAGTTACTTCGTTTATGGAAATGCCAAATACAAATCCTCCGGCCTGCACTATTAAATTACTAGAAGACAAATATTCCATTGCGGAGAAAAGCTCTCTTGCTAATTATTCGTTTTACATGGGCACTAACCATCACAACCTTGATGAGTTGATGAAAGTAGATAGAACAAAAATTTGCGGCATTAAAATCTTCATGGGTTCTTCTACAGGCGATATGCTGGTTGATGAACCCGAAGTTTTAGAAAGCGTTTTCAGAGAGCGGGCTGATATTCTTATTGCCACACATTGCGAAGATGACCGGCTGGTAAAAGAGCGCACAGAAATCTATAAACAGAAATACGGAGAGAATATTCCTTTTGAATGTCATGCTGAAATTCGAAACGAAACAGTTTGCTTGAATTCATCTAGCTATGCGGTAGAACTAGCTAAGAAATTTAATTCTCGTCTGCATGTGTTTCATCTTTCAACTGCAGATGAACTCAAACTTTTCAGAAACGATATTCCGTTGAAAGAAAAAAGAATCACCAGCGAAATTTGTGTGCATCATCTTTGGTTTGATAAAAATGATTACGCCAGACTCGGGAGTAAAATAAAATGCAACCCCGCTATAAAAGACGCACATCACAAAAAAGAATTATTTGCCGCCATGCTGGACGACCGCCTCGATGTAATTGCCACCGACCATGCACCGCATACTATCGAAGAAAAAAACAATTCCTATCTCAAAGCACCTTCGGGTTTGCCGCTCATTCAACATTCGTTGAATGCGATGTTGCAATTCTACCACGATAAGAAGATTTCTTTAGAAAGGATAGTGGAGAAGATGTGTCATGCTCCTGCTATTTGTTTCGAAGTAAAAGACCGTGGCTACATTCGGGAAGGTTACTTTGCAGATTTGGTTTTGTTTGACACCACAACCAACTGGAAAGTTGATGCCTCAAACATTCTTTACAAATGCGCATGGAGCCCGTTTGATGGTTACGAGTTTAAAGGAAAAGTTTCTAAAACTTTTGTCAATGGCAATCTGGTTTACAACAACGGTGTGTTTGACGAAAACGTAAAGGGCGAGCGGTTGTTATTTAATCGCTAAACACAGCGCATGAAAATTCTTTTGCTCGAAACATTCTTTACCGGGTCTCACAAAAAATGGGCAGAAGAATTTCAGCGATTCAGCAAACACGAAATTCTTATTTTTCCTATGAGTGGTTATCACTGGAAATGGCGAATGCACATAGGTGGTGTAGAGTTTTCAGAAAGAACCAGGCAGCAAGAAACTGTTTATAGAGCAAAAGAAAACAACAACGCAAACGATTCCCCACCTTTTATTCAGTTTAAAGAGGGAATAGCAAAGCCCGATTTGATTCTGGCTACTGATATGCTCGACCTCAATCTCTTTCTTTCGCTCACTAGAACCTGGTCACACAATATTCATACGGCTATTTACTTTCACGAAAATCAATTGAACTATCCGTGGAGTCCTACTGATAAGGATGTAAAACTTCAGCGCGATAATCATTATGCGTTTATCAATTACACTTCTGCATTAACTGCCAACAAAGTGTTTTTCAATTCACAATATCATCACGATGCTTTTCTTGACGAGCTACCTAAATTCTTAAAAGCATTTCCCGATTACAATAATTTAGAAACGGTTGAAACCATTCAAAACAAATCTTCTGTTCTTCCGCTTGCGCTTGACTTAAAAAAGTTCGATGAATTCAAACCTTCAGAAATTGTAAAGCCGAACCGCGCGGTTATTCTTTGGAATCATCGTTGGGAATACGATAAAAATCCGGAACGTTTCTTCAATGCTTTGTTTGAAATAGACGAACGCGGAATTGATTTCAAACTAATTGTGATGGGAGAGGAGTATGAAAAACATCCGTCAATCTTTGACAAGGCAAAGGAAAAACTTGCCGATAAAATTCTGCATTGGGGCTATGTGGAAACCTTTGATGAATATTGTAAGTGGCTATGGATAGCAGATATGTTGCCTGTAACATCTGCACAAGATTTTTTTGGTGGAAGTGTGGTGGAAGCTATGTATTGTAACGTTGTTCCTTTTCTGCCTAAACGCTTAGCTTATCCTGAACATATTCCCGCGCAGTTTCATTCTACTTTTTTTTATGACGAAGAGGATTTTGTCAATAAAATTCAGCGCAGAATTATGGATGTAAAATATTTGCGTGTAATGGATACTCAACAATACGCTCGCAAATACGATTGGGGGAATTTGATTTCCGATTATGATGAAGCAATGGAAGGTGCTGTGAAGCGGATTGCAAATTGAATTAGACCTACCATCTGAAGGATTGTTGCGGCAAGTGGTATTCAGCTAACCAAACTGCTTTCCTAAATTGTATTAACTCATTTCCTAAAAATTCCTTGAATCACTTTTCCTGTGCAGCCGCTTGGTTCCTGAATGTGCAAAAGTGCCGCAAGTGTAGGAGCAATGTCGGTCATGTGTACATCAGCATGGTCTTCGGCATGTTTAATATTCCACCCCATCCACACCAACGGTATATGCGTGTCGTAAGGATAGATAGTGCCGTGTGTGGTTCCCTTCTTCATTTGCTCAAACCAACCGGGCTCCAGCAGTAAATACAAATCGCCCGAACGCTCAGGATAATAACCATTCGCAATTGCCTGTTTCATATCTGCATCCATCAATTCGTTCGACAGGTTTTCCATGTCCAATACTTTTGCAACACCATCAAACTGCATCGAGAAATTTTTGATAAACGCTTTCAATTCTGCGCGATTGATATTTTTCTTAGCAATGCGTTCGTTGTCTAAATACATCTGCATGTTTTCGAAACCAAGAATTAAACTGTCAGCCGAAAACTTTGTTTTGATAGCTGCTTCCAACAATGAATCAATATGGTCTAAAGGAAAAACACCTGCAGGCATTTTATTCTTCTTCATAAAATCTGGAATATGCGCAGCACCGTGATCGGCAGTTAAGAAGAGCAGGTAATTTCCTTTGCCTACGCGTGTGTCAAGAAAAGTAAAAAACTTCTCAAGGTCCTTATCTAAACGCAAATAGCAATCTTCCACTTCAATACTATTGGGTCCGAATTTATGACCCACAATATCCGTAGATGAAAGACTTACCGCTAAAAAATCGGTTACGTCTTTAGTTCCTAAGTTTTCATTGCTGATAGCCGCTTTTGCAAAATCAAGTGTAAGCGTATTTCCGAAAGGTGTGTAAGGAAGAATTTTTGAAGTAGGTTTAGTCAAGGTGTCAACGCGATGAATAAAAACGGGTGACTTCTCTTTATCTAAAACATCTTCATACACTTGAAAATCTTCTTCGCTTTCGGTATAAGCACTTATAGGGGAAAGCAGAGGCGACCAGGCTTTTGCCAATAAACTATCGGCATATTTTTTTGTGTTGTATTGAAATACCCAAGGTGGAAGTTGATTCATGTAATAAGAACTGGTTACCCAATTGCCCGAACTGCCATCATAAAAATAAGCAGCATCCGCTTTGTGTCCCGCAGGCAAAACTGAGCTTCTGTCTTTTAACGCAATACCAATTGTTTTGGCTTTAAAGTTTGTAGCAAGTTTCAATTCGTCAGTAATAGTTGTAGTCAACAAATTACGTGGAGAAACTTTTCCGGTTATAAAACTTGTACTGCCAACGGTGTTATAACGGTTATCTCGAACACAATAAACCGCGGAATCTTCGGTGTATGAATACCAATCATTTCCTGTTATGCCATTAACTGTAGGAACGGTTCCAGTGTAAATGCAACTATGTCCACATGCAGTATAAGAAGGAGAGTAGTTGATGTGCGTGTTCTCACAACTGTAACCGTCTTTAAGTAATCGTTTGAATCCATCTGCTGAATATTTTTCAGAGTAACGATAAAGATAATCCCAACGCATTTGGTCAACTACAATTCCAATAACCAATTTTGGTTTTGATGGAGAGGTAGGAGTTGTCGTTGTTTTATTTTGTGCAGTGGCAACAATTGTATTTATGCAAATAGCTGAGAGAAATAAAATTTTAGAAAGAAGTTTCATGTTCAAAATTTTGTAGCGGCAATAATAATCGAAATAGAAAGCGCGAATCTTTTTTATGTATTAAAATATTATGAACGCACAGAGTGCAACCATGTATTTGTTTCCATCAACTTATAAGTAGCAAAGTGTTTTTGCAGCAATAAAAGTTTAAACTAAATTCACCACGTTATCACACACTACTTTGTTCAGTAATTTAATGCATCATCTATGAAGAAAATTTCCACCCTCTTAATTTTAATTGTTGTGTTATGCTTTAAAGCAAAAGTAAGTGCACAAAATAACGTAGGTATCGGCATCACTAATCCCGATGCCAGTTCCATTCTTCATTTGGAATCTACTTCAAAAGGATTTATAGCACCGCGTATGACAACCGCACAACGCATAGCTATTGCTGCTCCTGCTAACGGTTTGTTGGTCTACGATATTACTTTGGAGTGCCTTTGTTATTTCACTAACACTAACGGATGGACTTCGCTTTGCCAGGCAACAGGACCAACCGGAAACACAGGTGCGGCAGGAGCACAAGGACCTACAGGATTACAAGGAGCTACTGGAGCAGCCGGTGCTAATGGCTTGAATGGAACTAACGGCACCAATGGCACCAACGGAACTAACGGAACGAATGGTATAAATGGAGCAACAGGCACACCAGGAACTAATGGCACTAATGGATTACCAGGTACGAACGGAACCAATGGAACAAATGGTACTAACGGTCTTCCTGGTACAAATGGAACTAACGGCACAAATGGACTTCCAGGTGTTACTGGTGATACCGGTGCTACTGGCATACAAGGTGTTCAAGGAACCACTGGTGCTGTTGGCGCAACAGGTGTTCAGGGAATTCAAGGAGTAACCGGAATTACAGGCGCGCAAGGTATAACTGGTGCACAGGGCATTCAGGGTATTACAGGCGATACAGGTGCAACGGGTTTACAAGGTGTTCAAGGGATTACGGGTGCTGTTGGTGCAACAGGAGTGCAGGGAATTCAAGGAATAACCGGAACTACAGGCGCGCAAGGAGCAACTGGTTCAACAGGACTGCAGGGCATTCAGGGAATTACAGGTAATACAGGCGCACAAGGCATACAGGGTGTAACAGGAGTTACAGGTATTCAAGGGGTAACTGGTGTAGTGGGTGTAACGGGAATACAAGGAGTAACCGGGGTTACAGGTGCACAAGGTATAACAGGAACAACCGGCATTCAGGGATTGACAGGTGCTACTGGGGTTACCGGGGCACAAGGAATGACCGGAGTTACAGGAACAACAGGTGTAACAGGAGTAACAGGACCAAACTGGACCATTACCAATTTCGAGTTTAATAATGCAGGTACATTAAACATAACTACCACTGCACCGCAAAATTTAAATACAACGATTGGCGCATGGCTCACCAAAGGCAATACAGGTATTACAAACCCGGCAGTGCCTGTGACATATGGCACCTCAACTATTGGTGCGGTTGAAAACTGGATAGGAACTACTGATGCTAAAGATTTTACCATTGGCACTAATCAGGTGGAAAGAATGCGGGTGAAGCAAACCAATGGTTATGTAGGTATTGGAACGGCTTCTCCAAGTCTTCCCCTTGAGGTGAACAGTGGTCCTTTGTCTAATGCGATATGGGGGCATAGTTCTAACGTAGGTGCTTATGTAGGATACGAAGTAAATATTACACTCGGCACGCCTGTGCAGACCCTCCAAGGTGCAGGAATTTATTCTACCAATCCTGCTGCAGGTTATGCGAGTATCTACGGCCAATCGACAGGTGCGGCAACAGTAGCGGCATTGATTGATTACTCAACGGTATGGATGGCAAACTATGCGTATGTAGATAATAATTCAGGTGTGTTTAATCCTTCTACTTCTTACAATCAATTAAATGTAACCAGTACCACCTTAGCTGGAATCAACGTGGCTCTTCGCGCGCTGGCGGAAGATTTGATGCAGGTGCTGCAGGTAATGCCGAAGATGCCAATGGTGTAATGGCTTTTGCTACAGGGCCAGGAACGGGTGCTGACCCAGCGGGTGGTTATACAACTTCTTTCAACGTTACTGCAGGAGGATATTTCCAAGGCAATGCGCAATGGGCTTATGTGGCTATGAACGGAGCAACCAACAGAAAGATTATAGGCACAGGTTCGGTAAGTGAAATTATTTCAACTGAAAATCATGGTCGCATTACACTCACTGCGCCTGAATCGCCCGAGTATTGGTATACCGATTACGGCACTGTGAAACTTACCAATGGTTTTGCACATGTTGATTTAGATCCGATACTCACTGACATTATTTTTGTGAATACCGAAAACCCGCTGCGTGTTTTTTGCACTCCAACAGATATGGATGAGTTCAATGGAGTAGTAGTGAAAAACAGAAACGAGAAAGGTTTTGATTTGGTAGAACTAAATGGGGGCAAACACAGCGGCACTTTAGATTACGAATTGATTGCAAAACCTAAAACCAATTATGGTGAAGGAAGATTTCCTCAAGCACCAGGACCTGCAGCTATAAAAGCCGACAAAGAACCTGCTGCTGCGAAAGCAGCTAATCAAGTTACCGGCAAATCAATTTTCCATTGGGCAAATGACTGGGATGTTTACCACTACAATCCAGAAGAGCTCACTGGCATTGGCGATGTGGTTATTGGCGGTCCTCACATGGGTCAGGTGAAATTGGCCGATGGAAAATATGGAAACAGTATTCCTGCCGATAGAAGAAAATTAGAAGGAGAGAAGCATTAATCTACTTTATATCTGCTCAGCTCATCGGCAATCTTTCTATCATTGGTCAAACGCGGCACTTTGTTTTGTCCGCCTAATTTGCCTTGACCTTTCATGTATTCAATAAAACTTCCTTTTTGCAAAGAAGTAATTTTGAGTTGCTGAAGAATATTTCCTGTACGTAAATCCTTGTAGTAAGAATTTTTTTGCTGAAGAATTAAATCAATGTGCTGCGCAAAGTCTGCCATACTTCGTGGCTCCTTATTAAACTCCACCAACCATTCGTGATAGGGTAAGCCTTCAACTGGATTTACCTGCGGTGCCACAGTAAATTCAGATACACCAACCTGCATTTCGCGCATGGCATTCATCATAGCCAATTCCACTTCCTCGGCTATTACATGCTCTCCAAAAGCAGAAATAAAATGTTTTACTCTTCCTGTCACTACAATGCGATAGGGATTTTTAGAAACAAATTTCACCGTGTCGCCAATGCTGTATCCCCATAAGCCTGCGTTGGTGTTTAGAATGAGTGCATAGTTTACATTCAGTTCAACCTCTTCGAGCCAAATGCGTTTCGGGTTGTCAGAAAATGCATCTTCTGCTTTTACAAACTCGAAAAAAATTCCTCCGTTTACATTCAGCAAAAGACCTTCGGTATGCTGTTTATCTTGATAAGCAATAAACCCTTCACTGGCCGGGTAAGTTTCTACCGAATCAATTTTGAAACCAACCAACGATTCAATCTTTCGTCTATACGGTTCATAGTTTACACCGCCATAAGCAAATACCTGAAACTGTGGAAAAATGTCTTTGATAAACTCTTTACCCGTTAGTTCTCTCAGCTTTTCAAAATACATCACCACCCAGGGTGGAATGCCGCTGATTAAACTCATTTTTTCATTTACTGTTTCGCGCGCAATCGCATCTACCTTTTCTTCCCAATCATCTATGCAATTGGTTTCGTAAGAAGGCATCCGGTTTTTACGAGCATAAAATGGAACATGATGATGCACAATGCCGCTCAACCTACCCGAAGGAATTTTACCATGCATATCTAGTTCTGGAGAACCTTGCAGAAAAATCATTTTATGGTCAAAGAAATCTGCCTTGCCAGTTTCATGAACATAAAGCATCAAAGAGTTTCGCGCTGCGCGAATCATTTCGTTAATCTGTTCCTGAGTTACTGGAATATATTTTGTGCCTGAAGTAGTGCCCGATGATTTGCAGAAGTAAAGTGGCTTGCCTTTCCATAGCACATTCTCTTTTCCATCGGCAATTAGTTCAATATAATCTTTCAATTGCTCATAATCGCGAACACTTACCGAGGTTTTAAAGTCCTCGTAAGTTTTAATGGAAGCGAAATTGTGCGCCTTCCCGAAATCGGTTTCACTGGCAGAGCTAACGAGTTGCAGCAGCAACTTAAGCTGAATAGCCAACGCGTTGTTTTGTTCCCAATAAATAGTAGGAGCAATTACTCCCGCTGCTAGTTTAGCAATACCCGATTTAAGACCCATTAAACGAATTACATAAAAAAAACCGCAAGTGTTTAGAACGCTTGCGGTTTAAATTTTAGAGAGAAGGTAGAAAACAGCCAATTAGCTGTTTAAGAATAGGTTACTTAACATTACCTATTACAATCTGTCCGTTTTCGATTTTTACGTTAATTGCTGGCATAATTTGTTGATTTAGTAAAATGATTAAAATTATTTTTTCTCGTCAGGGGCTATCCATACATTTATGGCAGGAGATTCAACCGGTGAAGGATCTGCCTTGTCTTTATCAATATAAACTGGCGCGTCTTTACCAGAATATAGTTCTTGATAATAAGCTTGTTCTTTAACATCAAGTGCTTCAATTTTACTTTGAAGTCTGGTCAATTGGGTTGCATCGGTAATATTAAGTGATGCTGCAATCAGAGTTAAAAGCGATAGAATTAAATCCATAGTTTGTTATTGTTTTTTTGGTTAATGATAATTAAAAAAACGCAATTACAACCTAGATTAAAAGCTAAGTCATCCATTTTAATCAACAGGTTTTCAACCCTTTACAAGAATTTATTGTTGAAAAATAAATACGCCTTTAAAAGATGCATGTATTGATATAATACATACCCTTGCCGGTTTTTTTCGTATCTAATATTTAGAAATATTACTAGTTACTTTGAGGTAAGTAATAGCAGCTAAATTGCTTAATTTCGGTTAACCTTTTATGGTTGGTTACAATCCTATCTCTTTAGGTGTTACAAACGTATTCGTAATTTTTTTCTTTTAGTTACTTCAGCTTGAAATAGTATCCACGGGTATTAGTAGATTGAGTATACTTAAAGACAGCTAACCCAATACCATCTCAGTTTGTTCTGGTAAGTTTTCTCTTTAAAGTGTTTAATCTATTGTGTAACCTTTTGCAAACCCTAGCGTAAAGGTTACACAACCGAGAAACCAAAGCCAAATGAGGCATCTAAAAATTACACATAACATAGCGCAGCGCGACAGACAGGTAGATAAATACCTGAATGAAATTGCTAAAACAGAATTGCTAACTTCCGAACAGGAAGGAGAGTTGGCAAAGCGAATTCGAATGGGTGACACAGATGCTTTAGACCATATGGTGAAAGCAAATTTGCGATTTGTGGTTAGCGTGGCTAAACAATATCAAAACCAAGGTTTGCCATTAAGCGATTTAATTAATGAAGGAAACCTAGGCCTTATAAGAGCTACTTATAAATTTGATGAAACGCGTGGGTTCAAATTCATTTCGTATGCAGTATGGTGGATTCGCCAGGCTATTATGCAATCAATAGTAGAGCAATCAAGAATTATTCGATTGCCGGTTAGCAAAGTAGGAGCTTATACAAAAATCACAAAAGCATTTCAAAGTTTCGAGCAAGAGTTTCAGCGCGAGCCGGATGTCGAGGAGTTAATGGAAATGCTTGGTATGACCAAAGAAGAAATTGACGAATATTTCAGAGCGAATACAATCACAGTTTCTACCGAAATGAAGATAGGAGGGGAGGACCTTGGTGGAAATTCATTAAAAGATATTTTATATGATCATGATGAAGCATCGGTAGAGGATGTAATGATGCAGAAGAATGTAGAAGCACAACTTAATGCAGCACTTGCTAATTTAAGTGCACGCGAATCAGAAATTATTTCCTGCTATTTCGGATTGAATGGAAAAGACCCTATGACTTTAGAAGAAATTGGGGATGTGTATGGATTGACACGTGAACGTGTGCGCCAAATAAAAGAGAAATGTATTAGACAATTAAAAGAAAGTACCAGCCCCAGTTTATTGAGAGCATACATAGAATAAGAATTCAAAGCAAATTACACCGGGCTACTTTTTATTGAATCGCCATCGTAAAAAGACCCGGAACTAAAACAAAGGAACGGTTACGTTCACAAAAGAGTCCTTCAATCTCGGTTCCAATGAAAATTCCTCTTCGCTCTTGCGGGGAGGATTTTCGCTTTTAAAGTATTACCAAACCTGTATAGTCCTTGTTCCGTTTTTGGACATAAGTGTAACGCTGTTGTCACAGTTACCTTCACCGTAATCAATAGCAAACTTATTGTCCGCACTGTTCACAGTATTTACAATACTAACATTGCCCGAAACAAATGTTCCTAAACAACCGAGCGACAGATTTTTTTCCAACGAAAAAGCAGGAGAAATTATTTCAGCAGTGAAAGCATCTCCATTTTTGTTAGTTCCTTGTGAAGTTCCGCTTATTTCATAAGCAGTGTTCCATAGACCATAAGAATTTCCGTTGAGCAATCGCACGGTTTGGCTGGCAGTCCATGACATGCTCCCATTTTCACGTTGCAGGGTGGCATTTTCAATTTCCACCGTTAACATCGAATCGCCTGTACGTGTAATTGTTTCCCAACCTGATAGCTTATACATTCTTTCTCCATCACCCACATAGTATTCATCGGATGAATTGATAGTAACAATGAGTACAGTTCCTACATCTGTCCAATGCTTACTCATAGCTAATGTTAGTTTACCTGCACGGTAACGACCATCGCGACATGGTATACCTTTATATGACGAACTGTGTTCAAGAGGCCCGTAATCAAGTTGGCAAACAACACCGTCCGAATCAGAATAGGTTCTGTCAATAAAGGAAATGATAACACCTTCGGGCAAAATATTGTTATCGGTTTTGTGGGTTAGCGTATCGCTGCTTAAATAATCTGCCACTACATCAAATATTTGTGAGTATTCAGTTTCAATGGCCGTATTATCTTCTGCACTAAACTCCTTTACACCTGAATCTTTTTTACAAGAAGCTGTGGTAAAAAACCAAGCAAACAATGTCAGGTAAGTGAAAAACTGTTTCATACTTATCTCCGTTCTATTTTAATGTAACAAAATCCGCAACCAGGCGTGATAATAAAGAAGAAACATTACGAAGAGCAAAATAGTAGGTTTTACAGTTTTCGTCAAATTTTTTTTCAAAATCAAATACCGCTTTCTTTTCTATTTTCAGCATTCTATTTTTTAAATCAAACTTTAGATGAAAAAGCGTTGTCGGCTTTTTTTGTTTTTTTCACTCGCCATGTGTTGCCATTTCTATATGCATGCACAATCTTCTTATGACGATGAAGTGTGCCTCGACAAAACGGTGAAGCAGTTAAAAAAGGAAGAACAAAAATTAAAAACTGCTGAAGGCTTGAACAAAACGCTCATCTATGCTTCTTACTTAAATTACAGTGATAGAACTGTTGACCGTATCATTACTGGCAAAGATGAATTTGAACCACACCGCGGAAAATATATTCGCAACATAGAGGTAAAAATTATAGCACCTTACGGGGTAAGTATTGAAAAACCTCAAGCAGATCGTTTTAATCGTTTTCAAAAATTTGCCAATGGCATTCAGATAAAAACAAAAGACTGGGTGGTTCGCAACGATTTGCTTTTTAAAAGTGGCGATGAGGTGGACCCTATTTTATTTGCTGATACCGAAAAGAATTTGTGGGAACGACAGACCTTTAAGGATGTAAAGATTTTTTTAATTCCGGTTGACGGCAGTGATAATTTAATTGATGTTATGATTATGGTGCAGGATAAATGGAGTTGGAGTTTAAATTTTAGTGTACAGTTTAATAAAGTTACGGGTGGAATTACTTTTCAAAATTTTATGGGCTTGCCACAGTCCATTGCTATAGGTGCTGCGCTCAACTATCGCAAGGATAATTTCTACAGTGTTTACGCCATTTACAAGTATGACAACATCAGACGCTCGCATATTGATGTAAAAATTGCCGGTGATTACAGTCCGTTAGATAAAGGCGGTAGCCTGCGAATAAGTCGCGATTTTTTTTCGGCTAATACTAAATGGGCAGGGCATATTAAGACATCGCTCTATCGAGAAAGCGCTAATATTCCCAACCAATTTTCTTCTTCGATTCCCACCAATACTTTTTATAACACACAAGATGTTTGGTTGGCTACTTCGATAAAAATGCCAAGTTTAAAAAATGCGCGATACGATTTGGTGCGGATGATTCTTTCGGCACGAATGAAACGAACTGATTACCTCACTCGGCCTTATTTGCGAAGTGTAGATGGCGTGCAAACTTTTATTGACCGCACTTATTTTTTAGGTAGTTTGGGTTTTGCCAACTGGGATTACTACGTAGACCACTCCGTTTATTATTTGGGGCGGGCAGAATATTTTAATAAAGGATTGAATGGTGCTTTGATTCTTGGTTTTGATTACGATGAGGAATTGAGTAAGCGATTTTATAGCGGTGTGCAATTAGACTATGGTAAGTTTATTCCCAAGTTGGGTTATTTGAATTCACGCCTAACTTATGGCGGTTTCACTAAGAAAGATTCTTACCAGCAAATTCTGTTTAAGATAAGTGAGAAATTTTATTCTGCACCTGTTAAATTGGGCAATAAATTTATGCTTCGACAATTTGTTTCGGCAGATATTAATCTTGGTTTCAATCGCCCCATTGGACGCGAATTGGTGGTTAACAATCAAACGGGTTTGAGGGGTGTATTTGTCAATTACATTCGGGGAAGCCGCAGTTATGTTTTCAATTTTGAAACCGTGGTATATCCCATGTTTAAAATACTTGGTTTTTCCTCCTGCGCCTTTATGTTTGCCGATATTGCCATTGTGCAGGGGGCAAGTACAGGAACTACTTTAAGCCAAGCTTATGGGGCAGGTGTTAGGTTGCGAAACTTAAAATTTGGAATCGGGTATTTCGAACTATCCTTTGCCTATTATCCTAAATTAAGTATAGCAGGGGTTAAGCCTTATAGCATTTTGAGTGATTTCAGAAACAGAAGAGCAATTGAACAAGATAATTTGTTTGAGCCTACTATTCTTTCGCCTGAATAGATGTTCAACTAGGCAAAGAATAAAACCGGTAGCTATACCATCAGTTCAAATTTCGAACTTGTGATAGTAAGAAAAAATTGGAAACGCATGTCGTGTTTGCGTGTTTCTCTCCATTTCCTACATTCGCGCTCTTCATGAAATTTCCCTCAGCCGATATAGTGCAGCTTAAACAAATCCTCTCTTCACCTAAAAAGATTGTGATAGTCTCGCACCGCAATCCCGATGGTGATGCGCTGGGTTCATCGCTTGGGTTTAAATTCTTTCTTGAAAGTAAAAACCACGAAGTAGCTTTTATTTCGCCTACACCTTATACACAAAACCTTAGTTGGATTCAGGGCACTGCCGATACCTTTGTTTATGAAAACGATATGGGCAAAAAAATATGCGAAGCTAAAATCAAAAGTGCCGAAATCATTTTCTGTCTTGACTTTAATGCGCTTAGCCGTTTAGAAAATTTAGGCGAAATAATTAAGAACGCTGCTGCGCAAAAAATTATGATTGACCACCATCAGCAGCCGGAAAATTTTGCGGCTATTGCATTTAGCAATACTACTTATTGCGCTACCGCTGAAATGGTTTATGATATTATTGCCGACTTAGGGGAAACCAATTTAGTAAATGCGAAAATTGCGGAATGCCTTTACGTAGGTCTAGCTACCGATAACGGTTTTTTTCAATTCAGTAATACCACTCCTAACGCGCTACTTGTTGCTTCTGCTTTAGTAGCGCATGGTGCAAAACCCGAGTATGTAAGTGAAAAAGTAAACAATGTGTTTCGCGAAACACGGTTACGTTTCTTTGGTTACGCACTCCACGAAAAGTTAAAGTTGGTGAAAGGTGGCGCGGTTGCCTATATGATGGCAACACAAGCTGAAATAAAAAAATTTTATTTGCAGAGTGGAGATAGCGAAGGGTTGGTCAACTATCCTTTTAAAATTGAAGGAGTTAAAATGACTGCTTACTTTAGCGAAGAGCCGGATAGAGTAAAGATTTCATTTCGTTCAAGAGGAGATATAGATGTGAATACATTTTCAAGAAATAATTTTGAAGGAGGCGGACATAAAAACGCAGCGGGCGGAAAGAGCAATTTATCGTTGGAGAAAACCGAAAAAAAATTTTTAGAAGCATTGGAAAGTTTAGCCCTGTAAAACAGTATTAGTCACCAATAAAACAATTATAAAATGAACAGAATATTTTTAACCCTAACGCTTATGGCCGGCATGCTTACTTCATGCAATGCCAACGGCAACAAAACAGAAGAAACAAAAATGGCAACTCCTAATGAACCAACTGCTCCAGCGGCAACAGAACTAAAATGGAAAGAAACTCCAGGCTTATATGCCAGTATTAAAACTGCTAAAGGCGATATCGTAATTTCTCTTTTCTACAAAAAGGCACCGGTAACAGTAGCAAACTTTGTGGGACTTGCAGAAGGCAAAATCAAAAACACGGCAAAACCTGAGGGCACTCCATTCTATGATGGTCTTACCTTCCACCGTTGCATTCATACTCCGCAACCTTTCATGATTCAAGGCGGAGATCCTTCGGGTAACGGCTCTGGCGGCCCGGGTTATTCTTTTGGCGATGAGTTTGATTACACTTCTAAATTTGATAAAGTTGGTTTGCTCGCTATGGCAAATGCGGGTCCAGCAACTAACGGCTCACAGTTTTTTATTACAGAAACATTGTGCGGATGGTTAGATGGCAAGCATACTATTTATGGCGAAGTGGTTGAAGGTTATCCTTTGGTTCCGCAAATGAGCAATGGCGATGTAATGACTAAAGTTTCTATTGTGCGAGTAGGTAAAGAAGCAGAAGCGTTTGATGCTGTGGCAATTTGGGCAAAGAAAGATGAACTGCTTGCAAAAAAGAAAGCTGATTATGCTGGAGCTGAAGCAGAGGCAAACAAAGCAGTAACTATTTCAGCAGAAGAATTAGTGAAGAAAAGTTATCCTAACGCAAAGAAAACTGCGAGCGGTTTATATTATGTAGTTGAAAAAGAAGGAACAGGTGCACAAGCAGTTGCAGGCAAAAATGTTTCGGTTCATTACTCAGGAACTTTAGCTAACGGGAAAAAATTTGATTCTTCATACGATCGCAATCAACCACTCCCATTTGTACTTGGTACACACCAGGTTATTGCCGGATGGGATGAAGGTATTGCATTGATGAAAGTAGGGGGAAAAGTAAAATTGATTATTCCTGCATCATTGGGTTACGGAGCAAACGGAGCAGGTGGAGTTATTCCTCCAAACGCTACGCTAATCTTCGATACAGAATTGATGGAAGTGAAATAATTCGTTCTGGATATTCAACAAAAAAGCCGCTTTGCAATTTGCGAAGCGGCTTTTTCTTTTTCAATCGTTTGCTATTTGCTTTAATAAAATGCCGAACTTTTTATTTTTGCGCCCTCGCCCCGGTAGCTCAACTGGATAGAGCATCAGTTTTCTAAACTGAGGGTCATTGGTTCGAGTCCAATCCGGGGTACTTAACCCTTCACAATTTTGTGGAGGGTTTTTTATTTAAAAATGCTTTTACTTTCGTCATTATGAATTTTACAGAATCACCTTCTTCGTATCGCCATCTTGAAAAAATGAGCACACATAAATTGCTCACAAATATCAATCAGGAAGACAGTAAAGTTGCTGAAGCCGTTCGCGTGGCAATACCTCAAATTGAAAAATTGGTAGATGCTATTGCAGATAAAATGCTCAGTGGTGGTCGTCTCTTTTATATAGGTGCAGGAACCAGCGGAAGATTAGGAATTGTGGATGCCAGTGAATGTCCGCCTACTTATGGCGTTGAGCAGGGTTTGGTTATAGGAATTATTGCAGGTGGAGATAGTGCCATTAGAAAAGCAGTTGAGTTTGCCGAAGATGATACAGAACAAGGATGGAAAGACTTACAACTTCATAACATTACTTCGAACGATGTGGTAATCGGAATAGCCGCATCGGGCAGAACACCTTATGTGGCAGGTGCTTTAAAATCGTGTCGCATAAATGGAATTGTAACAGGATGTGTTGTTTGTAATCCTGATTCATTAGTCGCAAAACATGCTGATGTAGCTATTGAAGTTATTACCGGTGCTGAATTTGTAACAGGGAGCACGAGAATGAAAGCAGGCACATCGCAAAAATTAGTGCTGAACATGATTAGCACTGCGGTAATGATTAAAATAGGAAGAGTTGAAGACAACAAAATGGTAAACATGCAGCTCACCAATAACAAATTAATAGAGCGCGGTGCAAACATGGTTATGGAAGCCACAGGACTTTCACAAAGTGAAAGCAAAGAATTGCTGCTGCAACAGGGCAGTGTAAAAAAAGCGGTAGAGAATTTTAAATCGAAATGAAATTTACGCGTTCGGATTTACCTCGTTGTCTTTTTTGCCTTTAAAGAATTTTACAATGCCTGCTACTACTGCCGCTCCACCTATAAAAATAAGTTTAGCAAACTTCAGGAGCACCAAACCTATTTTGGCAAACAAACCTGTTTTAAGTAAAACTCCACCTGCTATCAAACCACCAATGCCGTATGCCGCAACCTTATCGCTATTCGAGTCAAAGTCGGCATATTTACTTCCGTCATTGAAATTTACATTGGCAAGTATCGGATTGATTTGAGATTTTATTTCAGCTAGTTGGTCCATAGTGCCAATAGCATTGAGTATTAAAACTCCTTTTCTACCCAGCACACGAATATTATAGTTCAACGTTTCTGTTGAATCACCTTCAAATAAAATTCGTTTTGCCCAATGCAGTTTTTTCTCTTGCTCATCATAGTAAGGTGGCGAAGCCCAACCGGTCAATTGAAAAGTTGGATAACCCTGTTTCTTACGTTCAGGATTTATTTCTTTCACTTCTTTCTGCATTTGTTCAAGCAGCTCATCATACTTAATATCTTTTGCATCATCATCTTTCACGTGTCCGTCTTCATCGTAAGTAATTTCTATGGCCCAAGTAGTAGGAGTAATGTTATCAGCTTCTTCTGGAAAAATCATTCCTAATGTTTGTGATGGAGGATTGCCCCACAAATCGTGCAATACATATTGCTTTGTTTACCGTTGAGATATTTAAAGCCTTTAGGAATTTCAAACTTAGCTAAACCTAAACCTATAGTCACGCTACCAGCGGTATCGTAATTCAATGTTTGGAAACGAACCGAATCTGTTTTAGCCGATTCTGCATTATCGGTTTTGTCTTTTGCCGAAACATTTTGGGCGGATAATGCAACCAAAATAAGCACTGTACCAAGGTGATGAAAAACTTTTTTCATGAGAATGATTTAGGTGAATGGATATTTGAAAATAGTATTTACGGCTATAGTTTCTGGATTAATGACATGCTTGATTATACTTTTTCAACTTGTAGTAATTGTATGGCAATGGTGCTATAAATCCTGCTATGGCTGCTATAGCAAAAGCCATCCAATATTGTGGCGAGTTGAACGAAGCTTTGCCTCCAGTAATCATAAAGTCGGTAAGGTTCATAGCTATTTCCATTGTTACCATTGAAATCATTGACATGGAAAGTGCTGTCGTAAAAGCATTTCTCCACTCAAATTTTTCTCTGATGCGAAGTATAGTTGTTTCCAATAAAATGGAAGTACATAATCCGGCTACGATGGCTAAAAACATTTGTGTGAACATACTAATGTGCGGATGCGCTGCCTGCACATATACAATCATTCCGAAATCGCCAATAGAGCAACCGATTAAACAGTTGACTGTATTGAACGATGCTCGTTTCCATTTTTGCGTATCGTTCCAAAAGGCGGAATCATTTTTCGTGATTGAATTTCCAATAGGAGGCAAGTCAGAAGAAGGTTGATCACTTTCTTCGAGCACATCATAACCTGCTTCGCGCAAAAGTTTTGTTACATCGCTGTCAGAAATATTTTCTCCGGTTACGCTAATGCTTTTAATAGGTTTAGATAAATCAACTTTCCATTCTTTTATTTTTTCGGCTTTGTCAAAAAAAGGTTTTATACTTTGTATACAACCGGCACAATGCAGTGTGGTAGGAAGAGTAATGGTGTTCATGAATGGAATAATTACGTTGCGAATTTATCAGAAATATGGCGATGGAAATTTTACTCGAAAAAGTAACGAAAAAAAATCCCGAACCGGAAAACCGATTCGGGATTTAAGTAAATACGATTTTTGTTTTTAGAAAGTAACCTGTGCCTTAGCAAAAAACTGAGCACCCATGGTAGCTGCACCCGGGAAACTTTGCCATTGATAATTAGTAACGTTGTTTACATTGATTGAGAGCAATAATCCCTTATAAAAAGTTGGGCGATAACTAACACGTGCATCAAGAATATAAGCCGGCTTAACTGGGCCTGCGTAAATGGATGAGTTTGCATCGTAACCCATTTGATAACGGAAATTTATTCCATAACCTAAACCCGATTTTTTCAGGGTGTGATCAAACGTAACTGCCGCTTTCAATTTAGGCGCATTCAACGGCACTGCTTCAAGGGTAGAAAGAATCAATTGATCTTTATTTACCCAACTCATACTTCCACCTAAAATAATACTGTGCTGTGCATCATCAATGGCATTGTATTGAAAACCAAAATCAATTCCAAACACATCTAAGCGACCAAGATTTTGGTAAGTGAGAATGTAATCGGAGTTTACATAAGCAGGGTCGTTAGGTGTTATAGTTCCCAATGGAAAAGTGTAGGTCATCACAATAATCTCATCGTAGACATCAGTATCTCTGTGTTGAATAATTTTATCATTTTGAAGTGCCAACTGACCATCAAGGCTTCCTTGAAGTAATTGGTTTAAAACGTTTGGTGTATTATCAGCATTATGAAGATTTTTCCATAAGCGCCCATCTTGGTCTATCACTTTATTATACTCATCGTAACCTAAATAACTTTTGCTATCGAGCATTACTGCACCCGAAGCCGATTTAAGCGCACTCACATAGTTGCTTATGCGGGTCCAGTATGCGTCTATCTGAAGCGAAAGTTTTCCGGCAATCAAACCTTTGTAACCTAATTCTAAAGTTTGTGTAGTTGAGTTTCCAATCTTAGCCAAGTTTTTAAAACTGGAAGTATTTTGAATGCTGCCTACTAATTCTTTTTGCTGAGCAAATTTATCGTATGCTACTGAAATATGTGTTGCATTTGCAACTGTACCTGTGTCGCCACCTATGCCAGCAAATATGCCATTAACAAGAACATCAGCTAAGAAACTTCCAACCTTATCTGTAAATCCTTTTCTTAAGAAAGTAGTAAATGAATCAAACGCTTGTACGTTGAACGATTTATCGCCAAACGTATGCCAGCGCTCAACCTGATTACTACCAGTCCATGGTGCTGCGTTAAATTGTACTGTTCCGGCACCATCAAAATTGTAATTCCATCCATTTGGATTTCCAATTCCACGCACGTTAATGCCGTTAGGAATTAAACCGTTTGATAAATCAAGAAACTGATTGAGTGTAGTTGGCGAATCAAAAGCGCGATTGTAAGTAAGGCGTATGTTATGCCCCACTGCCGGTTTAATAACCACAGCAGCACGAGGGCTAAACGATACACCTTTCAAAATACTGTTCCAGTCAATACGGAAGGCAGCTACAAATTTCAACCACTTCAACGGTTCATAATCTCCTTGCAAATAACCGCCCACTTGGTTCAAATTATCTTTGTCCTCAAAGCGACCATTGATAGTTCCTTTGGTATCTGGTCGAGTCATCAACGCATCAAGTCCATAAATTAAACCCAGGTTCTCAATTGGGTTCCATGAATGCTGAATTTGAACGCCATGAAGTTTCGATTTGTCTGTCAAAAATTGCACCTTATAAGGTGACGGTGGTGAGGTATTATCATACGAAGCACGGTCAACAGGATTTGGAATTAAATACGTATTCCCGGCATCGCTGCTATTGATAAAATACTGGATGTAAAGTTTTTTCCAGCTAATTCTAGTTTGCAAATACCAATAAATCCAACCTCTTCCTACACCACCACCTTGTGCCGCACCCAAACCGGTTAGCTCAATATTATGGGTGCCCGATAATCCACCATTTACGGTGATGGTAAGATCTTTTATGGGACGAATATCAATTCGGCCCTCGGCAGCGTATTTACGAATGAAAAAATCTTTTTTAAATCTTCTGATATCAAGGTGTGCTGAATCAAGGTACGTGATACCAGCCGAATCGTGTGTAAATTTTTGTATTGTATCGGGTGTAAATACTTTTCCGTAGTGTACAGAACCAAACAACATGCTATCACCTTCAAAAGGTTCACGAGGATCTATTACCGGATAGTCCTGCCCCTGGAAATAACTACCCGAAATCTTGTAGCCGAATTTACCATCTAATAATTTTCCCGAATGGCGAAATTCCGGATTGATAATATTTCCTGAAATTGTTTTTCCGTTGTTATACTGTGTAAGCGATTTGTCTAAAACAGTAAAACCACTCGTCATAGCAATGGTGGTCATAAATTTCTTTTCCTGGTCAAGTGGCGATTTAGTAATAATATGCACCACACCACTCGAAGCATTTGGGCCATACAATGCCGAAGCAGGACCACGCACTACTTCAATTCTTTCCATATCTAAATTGCTAGTGGGAACTAACTGATAAGCATTGATACGCAACGATGGCACTGAGCCAATACGATTATCAACTACGTTTAGCACTGAACCCGAAAATATATTATTGAATCCACGCACTACCACATTACTACTCACTAAACCGGTGCGCATAATATCTACACCGGGAGTAGTTTTTAATTGCTCCACAGGAGTGGTAACAATGTTGCGCTCTAATTTTTCCTGACCTATTACAGAGATAGAAGCAGGAGCATCTAAAATTTTCTCTTTCTTTTTAGAGGCAGAAACCACCACTTGATTTAAACCAACATCGGTAGTTGCTAAATCTACATTCAGCACATAATTGCCCTCATTAGTTTTTATTGCAAACTCTCTGTTATCGTAACCAAGATAACTTACAACAAGTGTTTTTGATTCTTGCGGAACTTTGAGTGTGTAGTTACCTGCATCATCGGTAGTGGTTCCTATGGCTGTTCCTTTCACGAGCACATTGGCACCTGGCATTGGCCGCTTTTTTTCATCCTTAATATTCCCGCTAATAGTTATGTCTTGTGCAAAAAGACAAACAGAAAGTAAAGCAAAAAATGTGTGGAGTAAAATTTTCTTATTCATAATCTTGGTTTTGGTTAACGGGTTCAATATAGAATTTTTCAATTGAGTTGAAATTTGCTTTTGTGCATTTGCTGTGGACGAATATTAACCCACCAGAAATTAAAAAAGCGCAATGAGTATTGCGCTTTTTACTATTTTTCTGAAGAGTTGAGTTAGAACAACCCAAACAATTCGGCTCTTACTTTATTTATTACTTCGCCTTGTGCTTCTTCATCTTCAGCAAAGTTGATTTTGTCAACATCTATAATAAGTAACCTACCTTCTTTGTAAGTGCCTATCCATTTTTCGTAGTACTCGTTAAGCCTTCTTATGTAATCTAGGCGAAGATTATCTTCATACTCTCTTCCGCGCTTTTGAATTTGGTTAACGAGGGTAGGCACCGATGCTTTCAGGTAAATCAATAAATCGGGTGGAGTGATTAACGCTGAAATTGTTTCGTAAAGTTTGGTGTAGTTTTCAAAATCGCGGGTGCTCATTAAACCCATGCTATGAAGATTGGGTGCAAAAATCATGGCATCTTCATGAATAGTTCTATCCTGAATAACTACTTCAGTGCCTTGTTTAATTTCAACAATTTGCTTGAAACGCGAATTCAAAAAATAAACTTGCAAATTGAAACTCCAGCGCGGCATATCTTCATAAAAATCGTTGAGGTATGGATTGTTCTCTACATCTTCAAAGTGTGGTATCCAGCCAAAATGTTTCGAAAGAATTTTTGTAAGTGTTGTTTTACCAGCACCAATATTTCCTGCAATGGCAATGTGCTTAATTGGCTTCTTTGGTTTTCCTGAAACAGGTTTTGCTGCAGGAACCGCTGCTTTTTTATTTGCAGATTTTACAACTGGTTTAGCATCGGCCTTCTTAGCTGCCGGCTTTGCTACAACCTTTGGTTTAGCTACAGGTTTTGCTTTCGCTTTTACTTTTGCTTTCGGTTGTGGTTTCGGCTGTTTCTTGGGGGTGGACTTTGTTGCCGGTTTTTTCTTCGCCATAATTAAAAATTCTTTTTGTTGACGATTTCAAAAAAGCAAAATGCTTTTTCTCATGGTCTAATGTCTAACATCTACTATCTCTTCTCTGTTTACTCTTAGTGTGAGGTCGAAAATAAAAATTGTTTTGCGCTTAAAAACTTTTAAGCCCTATAATTTCACGAACGTCTTTTAAAGTTTGTGCAGCACTTGTTCTTGCTTTGCTTCCACCATCACCCAAAATTTCATACAGCTTTTTTTCATCGGCACTCAACTCCTTTATTTTTTCTCGAGTGGGAGCTAGAAAAACAACCATGTCTTCGCCCAACTGTTTTTTCATATCGCCATAACGAATCGAACAGTTGTTATACGCCTCCTCAAACTGTTTCAACGTTTCTTCAGTTGAAACCAATTTCATCATGTCAAAAACGTTCTGAATAATAAGTGGCTTAGCTGAATTAGGTTCTTTTGGCCCGCTGTCGGTAACCATGCGCATCACCTTCTTACGAATTACATCGGGTTCTTCTTCCAGATAAATACAGGTGTGGTCGGGTTTGCTTTTACTCATTTTACCTTCTCCATCTAAACTCGGCACGTTCACTAATTTCTCTGCAAACGAAAACGGTTGCGGCTCAGGGAAATAATCAACCTTATATAAATTGTTGAAACGTCTTACAAAATCACGACTCATTTCTACATGCTGCTGCTGATCTTTTCCCACAGGAACCTTCAATGCTTTGTGAATGATAATATCCACCGTCATTAAAACAGGGTAAGTAAGCAAGCCCGCATTTACATTGTTTGGTTGGTCGCGAATTTTTTCTTTGAACGTAGCTTCGCGCTCCAGTTCTCCAAGGTAAGCGTGCATATTAAAAATGAGATACAACTCTGGAATTTGTGGCACATCGCTTTGCAAATACAACGCGCATTTATTCGGGTCGAGCCCACAAGCGAGATAAATGAGCGCAACATTCTTTGATTTCTCGCGCAGGTCAGCCGCGTTAGGATGCGTGGTGAGCGAATGATAATCTGCTACAAAAAAATAGCCGTTGAAGATATCCTGCATCTTTACAAAATTCTTTACCGCCCCGAAATAATTTCCGAGATGCTGCTTGCCTGTGGGGCGAACTCCGCTAACTGCTATTGGTAGTTTACTATTCACTGTTTACTTCTTAATGACCTTGGGAACTTTAAAATAATCGCTGTCGCGTTGTGGTGCGTTCTGCAAAGCTTCTTCTTTTGTCACAGTGTCCTTTACCACATCTTTACGCAAGACATTCTTCTCATCGGTCATATAAATAAGCGGCTCTACTCCGTCAACGTTTACTTCTTCAAGCTTCTGAACAAGGTCAAGAATCTTCTGCAAATCCTTCTTAATACCTTCCTTTGATTGCTCATCAAATTCCAGTTTAGAAAGTTCGGCAAGTTGATCAACTAATTCGTTATCTATGTTCATTCGTTTATTTATTTTCGACCGCGCTAAAATAGAAATTACAACCAACCGCAACGGAATCCTCTTCTATGAACTCATCTATCATTGAAATAAAAAACATTAAGAAAGAATACATCATGGGCTCGCAATTGATTGCCGCACTTAAAGATGTTTCGTTGAACATAAACAAGGGCGAATACGTAGCGTTGATGGGTCCTTCGGGCTCAGGTAAATCTACGTTGATGAATATTCTTGGCTGTCTTGATTCACCAACTGCGGGCACATACAAATTGAATAGCACCGAAGTTTCGGAAATGACGGATGATGAATTGGCTCATGTTCGGAACAAGGAAATTGGTTTCATTTTTCAAACCTTCAATCTTTTACCGCGCTTGACTTCATTAGAAAATGTTGCGTTACCAATGGTATATGCAGGCATGGGTAAAACCGAACGCACACACCGAGCAGAACATGTGATGGAAATGGTAGGATTGCAAGATAGAATGGACCACAAGCCCAATGAACTTTCGGGCGGACAACGTCAACGTGTGGCTATTGCGCGTGCGCTGGTAAACAATCCATCTATTATTCTTGCCGATGAGCCTACGGGAAATCTCGATACCAAAACTTCCTACGAAATTATGGCGATTATGGAAGAGATAAGTAGCAAAGGGAACACTGTAATTATTGTAACGCATGAAGAAGATATAGCAAAACACGCGCGAAGAATTTTGCGGCTAAGAGATGGATTAGTAGAGAGCGATTTGGAAAATATTCCTGTAAGAATGAGCGCAGAGCATTTGAATTTTGAAACCAGATAAGCAATGAAAATTTATACCAAAACAGGCGATATTGGCGAAACTTCTCTCTTTGGTGGACGAAGAGTTTTGAAAAACGAATTGCGTATTGATGCTTATGGAACGGTAGATGAACTAAACAGTTGGATTGGTTTATTGCGCGATGTGCAAACAGAAAATTCAACCAAAGATTTATTGAAGGAAGTTCAAGATAGATTATTTACCCTTGGTGCTACATTGGCGGCTGACCCCGATAACTCAAAACTTAAAACACCTGACCTGCACGAAACTGATATTGCTTCGCAATTTTGTTTTGCCTGGAGGTCATATTTTTGTTTCGTATTGCCATTTAGCACGCACCGTTTGCAGAAGAGCAGAGCGTTTGTGTGTAGCGCTTCATCAATCGGCAGATGTTCATCCGTTGACGATAAAATATTTGAACCGTCTTTCCGATTATCTGTTTACGCTCTCCCGCAAAATGGCGAAAGACTTAGGCGCAGAAGAAGTGAACTGGTTACCTAGAAAATAAATTACCAATGAAAACTATCCTCAAAATTCTATTCGTATTTGCAGTAATAGTTTTTGCAACTGAAAATTCTTTTGGTCAAACAACCAAAGCGAAACCAAAATCACGCAGCAAGAAAACGACTTCTACAAAAGCGAAAACTGTTGTAGCACCACCAAGAGATATTACCATTACTCTACAAAACGACCATGAAGGAAGTGTGATGGTTTTTGCGGGACATAAAGAAGATTTGAAAAACCCGAAGCCTAATGCTATGGGTGGCTTGAGCAAGAACAAACTTTATCTGAAAACAAATGATGTAGTCTGTATTTTCGTAAACGGCAAACCAACTGCCTGTGCCGAGGTAAAACCAACCACGGTTACTTTAAAAATAAATGAAGCAGCTACGCAGATTTCAGAGAAATAGATTTCTCTACTGCTTAGAAAATTCTTTCATTCTCTCCAATCTTTCCTTTTCATTTTCTTGCAGATATCTATCTGAAGAAAGAAGTTCATACGCTTTTTCAAAGTGAAAAGATGATTTCTGTTTTTCACCTTTCAGTAAAAACAACTCTCCTAATTCTTCATGCACATAACCATCGTTTTGCCCGGTGGTTACAGATTCTTCAAATAAAGCGAGTTGAACTTTGAGTGCATCTTCAATTTTATTTACTGCGCGAAGCGTACGCGCTACGCACCACTTTGCAAGAAATATTGAAGATGACTCTTGCTTTTCTTCTCGCCACTTCAATGCCCGTAAAAAAATGCTCAATGCTTTTTCATATTCCTTTTTATCGAAGTAACACCAGCCGAGATTATTGTATAAAGCACCTAACCAGTTTTTCGCGCTTTCTTGTTTTGAATTTTCAGTAAACAAAAGTCCTTCTTCGTTTAAAGCTGTTGCTATTTCAGGTGGTGCAACAATAGCAAGCATATGTATAGCATCGATGGTGTAAAAATCTTCTGCTACTTCAACAGCAATATTTTTTGCTATTTCAAAATGTTGCTTTGCTTCTGCTTTTTTACCCGATGAATTAAAAGCTCTTCCGCGCTCTAAATGATAACGCGCATGAGCTAAATCATGTTGAGCTAGTAATTTTTTTTCAACTTCATTTAAGGTTTCGTGTGCTTCGGTGAACAAGCCGCGCAAACTGTAAGTTCTTGCAATTTGTGTAAGTAGTTGCAGGTGCTCTGAAAGATTTTTTTCGGGCGAAGAATCTTTTAGCACCTCACGAAATTTAATTTCTGTTTCAGCGGGGTTGGAATAGTTCCATAGTTTATCGAACTCGGGCATAGATTTATTTTTCAAAAACAATAGTATTGAAATTGGATGTGATTCTGCAAAACTTACATTCGCAAGATGACAGTGTTTCTCATTGGCTTTATGGGTTCGGGCAAAACAACTTTTGGTAGAAAGCTGGCAGCAAAACTAAAGTTGAAGTTCATTGATTTAGACGAACAGATTTGTATTTCGAACAAAGTTGAAAGCATACACAGCTTGATTGAATCAAAAGGATTTGAGTATTTCCGTCAAACAGAAAGCGAAACTTTAAAATCGCTTCGCCCCGAAAATAGATTAGTATCTACCGGTGGTGGAACTCCCTGTTACCTCGACAATATAGATTGGATGAAAAGCAACGGCACTGTCGTTTTTTTGCAAGTGGACGAAGGAGTTCTGTTGAGCCGATTAAAAAATACTGATTTAGAAGAAAGACCTTTGCTCAAAGGGTTAGATGAAGAAGGATTAAAAACTTTCATCAGCGAAAAACTAAAAGAACGATTACCGTTTTATGAACAGGCGCATTTCACTTTTAATCCAGTGAATGAGAAGATGGAAGTGTTAGTGGAGAAAATTGAGAAATTGTAAAGCGAGTTCTACTAGTTATTCTTAAACGCCTTAAGTGCAGATTCGGAAAAACCAAACGGGAAACCAGAAAGGCTACCATCGGTAAACATCAAGCATACTACTTGATGTCTTGAAATTTCTTCTTTAAGATTTTCTTTCGATGATTTGCGTCCGTAATATGACCACCATTCGTTGAAGTAATACCAAAAATCAACTTCCTTGAAAATAACTGGCGCTGTATAACCATACATTACAAAGTAGTAACTGTCACCTATAGTCAAACTTGCCATTTGATCATTTATGTTTCGATCAGCATGGTAAATAGGATAGGCTAACGTGTCATCATAAAATTGCGTTATTAAGTTCAGACCATCCCCTGCATCATAATCCCTATTTCTAGGTTTTACAGAAAGTTCTATGGAATCGAGAATTAGATCAGGTAAGTTTTTACCCGTTTTCTTTTCTACGTAATGGACAATTGAATCGAAAGCTAAGTAATCACCATATAGACTCCAATGAACTCCACAACGTGGATACAAACGATAACGTGAAGTATCTTTCATTGCTAAAAACCATGCTCTGAAATCAAGAAAGTTTATTTCTGATTTTTTGCAGGCTGAAATGTAAGATGCATAATTGGTGTGTGGCTTCATTGGTTCATAAGAACTTTCTGGAATGAACTCAGGATAGAATGAACCTTTGCCCGGAGCAAAAACGGTGTAAAGCAGAATACCATGTGCTGCAAGTGTATCTTGCAACTCTTTTAAATCGCGAATGTTGTTGTTGATTTTTTCTTCTCCTATATAACTCTTTCCAAAATACTCATCTAGGTAAGTATGCTCATATAAGTAATTGTCCTTGCCAACAATAATTTTTTCATTCACCGAAGTTTTAAAAGTCCAGAACTTTAGTTGGTTATAAATTCTTACAAAGTCGGGTCTAATGCCAAAACAGTAACTCAAAAACTCTCCCTTTTTTTCAGAGTAAGTTCCGTCAAACCAGTTTTTGAAATCGAAACTTATATCAGATGGCAAAGTGTAAGACCCCTTCAATTCTCCGCCTTTAAAAATATGCAGGTTATCCTGAAGGATGGGTCCCCACAGAAGAACAAAGAATGGAACAAGAAGAAGATTTTTTACGGTGTTGCTTTTCATTAAAAACGGAAATAGATAAACGGGTTAAAACCTTTTGATGCCAGGAAACTTATGTTGAGAATTAAAAGAACAAGTGTAATAAATGCCCATACCGATGCTTCTTTGGTGGAATAAATTTCTTTATAAAAACGGGCTGATAAATTTTTGCCAAACGAACTGAGTCCCATAAAACTAAAGAACGCAGCTAACACGAAATAGAAAATCAATTCAGGAGTAAATCGATTTCTAGGAAGGATTCCTTCGAACACAAATAATCGTTGCAGAAAAGTTAGAGCGTTATCAAAAGTATCTACTCTAAAAAATACCCAGCCAATAACTACAATGAAAAAAGTAAGAACGGCACGAACAGGATTCCAGATTCTTTCATACAGTTTCAATAAGAACGAACGCTCCAGCACTAGCCACAAACCATGATACGCTCCCCAAATCACAAAATTCCACGAAGCACCATGCCATAAACCCGAAGCCAAAAAGACCAGCCACAGATTAAAATACAATCGCCATTTTGAAGTAACGCGATTGCCTCCTAGAGGAATGTAAAGGTAGTTGCGCATCCATGCACCGAGTGACATGTGCCACCTGCGCCAAAAATCAGTAATAGAATTTGCTGTGTATGGATGATTGAAGTTTTCATTTATGTTGAAACCCAGCATTTTCAAGATGCCTATTGCCATATCGGAGTAGCCGGAAAAGTCAAAATAAATCTGGAACGTGTAACACAGAATTCCAAGCCATGCCGAAGAAGTAGGCAATTGATGTAAATCGCTTTGAAAAATTTTATCGGCAAAGGCAGCTACTGAATTTGCGATAATCACTTTCTTACTCAATCCAAGAATGAAACGATAAAGCCCTGCCAGTTTATTGTCAATGCCATCCTTTTCAAATCGGTTGGTGATTTGGTCGGCAATGTCGTGGTAGCGAACAATAGGTCCTGCAATTAATTTTGGAAACAGAATGATGTAGAGCTGATAATTCCAAAACTTTTTGAGTGGCGCATGAACTCCGCGATAAACATCTACCACATATGTTAGCGATTCGAATGTGAAGAACGAAATACCAATAGGTAGTGCAATCTTTTCCCAAACAATATTTTTTTGCCCAGTTATGTGAAGAATCTCGTTGATGTTGTCAATAAGAAAGAATGAATACTTGAAATAGAAGAGCAAACCCAAATTCATACAAACTGAAACCGTCAGCAAAAGTTTCTTCTGCCAATTCTTTTGAGAATTATGCATCCACTTTACCAAATGAAAATCTAAAAACGTAGTGCCGAGAATTACAAAAATGAATAAGGGTGCACCCCAACTGTAAAACAGAATACTGCCAAACAGCACAATGAAATTTTTGAACTTTACATCGGCCAAAAAATACAACGTGAGAAAAACAGGCAGAAAATACAGGAGAAAAGTAATGCTGCTGAAAACCATCTTTAGTTTGCCTTAATCAGAAATTGATTGTTTGAAATTGTAAAAGCGACAAGGTTACATTTTATTTTTATTGGAGCAAACGTTGAAATGAAATGAGCATCCAACTTTACCGTCTGTGTTTCCTCATATTTACTTCTACATTCGCTTTATGACACTCGGTATAATCATCGCCATTATTTTGGTTGGTTTAGTTCTCGTCTTTCTTGAAATATTTCTGATTCCCGGCACTACTCTTTTCGGTATTGTTGGTGGAGTAGCGTTGATTGCAGGTGTGCTGTTAGTGTATTCTACTTACGGAAGTAAATGGGGAAATATTGCAACAGCTTCAACAATTGTGTTTCTTGGTGTTGCAGTAATTGCAGGGTTTAAAGTAATTCAGTCGAACAAATTAGCTATGACAGCAGAAATTACCGGAAAGGTAAACGAGTTGGAAAAATATCTCTACAACATTGGTGATAAAGGATTGACCGTTTCTGAACTTCGCCCTAACGGCAAAGGAATGTTTGACGGAAACAAAATTGATATTTACAGCAATGGCGAATACATTCAGCGCGAAACCGAAGTAGAAATTAGTAAGATTACGAACGATAAAATTTTTGTAAAACCATTTAAATCATAAATCATGGCAGAACTACCCGTATTTGTTTTAGCAGGAATAATTGTATTGGTTATTCTCATTCTATTTTGGCTATTGCCTATTCCGCTTTGGCTCTCGGCCAAGTTTGCCAATGTGCACGTAAGTTTATTGCAGTTAGTGTTTATGCGTTTTCGCAGAGTGCCGCCTTCTATAATTGTAAACGCATTAGTTACTGCAACCAAAGCAGGCATACCTGTGCAGCGCGATTTACTCGAAGCGCATTATTTGGCGGGTGGAAATCTCAGCAAAGTAATTCGTGCACTTATTAGTGCCGACAAAGCAAATATTGAACTCGATTTTAGAGCTGCAACGGCTATTGACTTAGCTGGTCGCGATGTATTTGAAGCCGTGCAACTTTCGGTAAACCCTAAAGTTATTGAATGCCCTGCGGTAACGGCAGTTGCAAAAGACGGTATTCAGTTAATTACTAAAGCGCGCGTTACCGTTCGAGCAAACATTAAACAATTGGTGGGTGGTGCAGGTGAGGAGACCATTTTGGCGCGAGTAGGTGAAGGCATTGTGACTTCTATTGGTTCTGCCGCTTCGCATAAATCGGTGATGGAAAATCCAGATACCATTTCAAAAGTTGTACTTGCAAAAGGATTGGATTCGGGAACTGCATTTGAAATTCTTTCGATTGATATTGCCGATATTGACATTGGTAAAAACATTGGAGCAAGTTTGCAAATGGACCAGGCAAATGCCGATAAAAATATTGCACAGGCACGTGCCGAAGAGCGCAGAGCAATGGCTATTGCATTAGAACAGGAAATGAAAGCCAAAGCACAAGAGGCACGAGCAAAAGTAATTGAAGCCGAAGCGCAAATTCCTATTGCTATTGCCGAAGCTTTTAAAAACGGGCAACTCGGCATTATGGATTACTACAAAATGCAAAACATTCAGGCAGATACTTCCATGCGCGATAACATTGCAAAGAATCCAGGAGAGAAAAAATAATTGAAGATTGAAGATTGAAAAATGCAGAGAACGATTCTCTGCATTTTTCAAAATACTCAATACAAACTACTCCATACTATTCTCATGAAACAGAAATCGAAAGAAAAACCCAAAGAAAAACCCGCTCAAAAAACAAAAACCAATTCGTGGTTTGAGAAAAATAAATTGTTGGTTTGTTTGCTCGTTATTGTAACAATTGTTTTTGCCAACTCAATTCCCAATAAATATGCATTGGACGATGAGTTTTTTACCACCAAAAGGAACAAACTGGTTGAAAAAGGTATAAAAGCAATTCCTTCCATTTTCACTAACCGTACCTTTACTACCAACGATGGAGAAGGATATGAATATCGGCCTTTGGTTGCGGTATCGTTTGCAATCGAACATCAATTTTTTGGTGCTAACCCGCATGTAAGCCATTCTATTAGTCTTCTACTTTATCTGCTCATAGCGATTCTCCTATTTAGGCTTTTGCAAAAATGGTTTACCGGGCAAGGCGAATGGATTATCTTTTTTATTGCACTTTTATTTTTGATTCATCCGTTACGAACTGAAGTAGTTGACAATATTAAATCGCGCGATGAACTACTGAGTATTCTAGGTTCGCTCGCATGTATTTGGTTTGCGTTTCGTTTTCACGAAACCGGTAAATGGGTTTACTCGCTTTTGTATCCACTATGCTTTATCGCGGGTGTTCTATCAAAACATTCTTCGGTTACCTATGTAGTATTGGTTCCTTTAACGCTTTATTTTTTTACAAAACTTGAGTACAAAAAAATATTTCTGTATGCATTACCGCTCTTAAGTGTTATCATTTTTGTTTCGGTTATGCAACGTGCGGTTTTACCACATGCTACCCGCCACATGCTTCTGCTCGAAAACCCTTTGGTGAGTATGAAAATGACTTTGCTTGAACGCACCGCCACGGCATCGTATGTTATGGGTAGATACTTATGGTTGCATATTATTCCGCATCCTTTGGTTTACTATTATGGTTTTAAGTTTGTGCCTATTGTTAGTTGGACTTCTGTTCTTCCTATTGTTTCACTCCTCATTCATTTAGCCTTGTTTGTGTATGCGTTGTTTAATTTTAAGAAGAAAGACTCCATTGCGTTCGGCATTTTTTTCTATTTACTCAACATGGCCGCTTTTTCAAATTTATTAAAACCTGCCCCGGGTTTAATGGCAGAACGTTTTACTTTTTCTGCTTCTATTGGTTTTAGTATCGCATTTTGTTTTTTTGTGTTTCGCTATTTTAAAATAGACTCTTCAAAATTTTCATGGAACAGCGATTCGAAAAAAGCAGGTTACCTGCTTTGTAGTATAGCTGTTTTGTTTGCACTAACCAGCATTTCGCGCAATGCCGATTGGAAAGATAAAATAACACTCTATACGCACGACATGGAATATCTTGCCGAGTCTTCGAAGGGGAACATGATGTATGCCAATGCAACGCTTACACTGTTTCATGAAAACACAAATCGCGCTGTGCAACTTTCGCAAAACGGAAATACTATGCGCGATAGTGTTCGCTATTATGCCGGTGAGGCAAAAAGAAACTTAATGTTAGCGCAAGAACATTTTCGCGCGGCTACTGAAATTACACCTACTTATTCCATTGCTTGGATAAACCTGGGTTCCACTTACTATTTTCAGAATAAGTATGCCGAAGCACTTCATTACTCTCAAGAAGGTTTAAAATTGGATCCCGATTCAAAAGAAGGCGTTTACAATTCGGCTATGGCCTATAACAGTCTTGGTAAAAAAGATTCTGCAGAAATATTTTTCAATCGTGTGCTTGAAATAGATTCTAATGATGTGAATGCGCACGACCAATTGGGAAAATTTGCTTTAGCTAAAGGGGATACAACTACCGCAACTAAATATTACATGGATTGCATTATGTTGAATCCCAATACAGAAAACGCCTATGTAAATGCGGCTCAGTTCTTTTTGAAAATTAAAAACCAACAAGGTGCTTTGCAATACACCGAAATGGCTGCAAAGGTAAATCCACGTAATATGGTGCGCATGAAAAACCTGGCCACTTATTATCAACAACAGGGCAATGCCGAAAAAGCAAATTACTACTTTCAGAAGATGAATGAAGCCCGGTCGTTAAAATGATTTTTTAATTTTAGACTATGAAAATTTCCATTCTAGGTGCAGGTAATGTAGCTACACAGTTAGCCCTCGCTTTCAAAAAAGCAGGTCACCAAATAGTTGAAATTTATAATCGTAGCAATGAAGCAGGAGAAGAATTAGCCAAAACTGTTGCCGCTGGTTTTACTTCCGATATTGAGCATTTGCGCGAGGCAGATATTTACATTATAGCGGTAAAAGACGATGCTATTGAAGAGACAGCACAACAACTTAAAGCAATTGGTAAAGTAGTAGCACACACCTCGGGCACGCAATCAAAAAATTTATTGCAAGAGTGTTCGCTTCATCATGGTATCTTTTATCCGTTGCAAACAATGACCAAATTATCAAAGGTCGATTTCAAAAACGTTCCGCTATTGATTGAAGGAAGTGATGAATCGACCAACGAAAAATTACAAACACTCGCCAAATCAATTTCGCAAAATGTTCATAGCGTAGATGAACAACAGCGTCAATGGATTCATGTGGCCGCGGTGTTTGCAAATAATTTCACCAATCATCTTTACGGCATTTCCGAATCGTTGTTGCTCGGTCATAACCTTCCGTTCGAAATTTTAAAGCCGCTTATTTTCAGTTCTATCGAAAACATGAACCGCTTTTCACCTGGCGATATCCAAACCGGTCCTGCTGTAAGAAAAGATGTGCATGTGATTGAAAAACATTTAGCTCTACTGGCAGATGATGCCCGCCTGCAACAGATTTACAAAATTCTTACCGATAGTATTATTGCAACTGCCAACAAAGAACTTTAGCATTGCGCCCTCATTAATTCTTAAATTTCTATGCTCGCATTCTTCCGACTCATCCGAATTTATAATCTCCTCATCATTGCTCTCGGGCTATCGTTGTTTTATTATTTTTTGATTGTGCCTAACCACGAATTTCAACTAGGCACTAAACTGTTGCCATTTACCAAAATAGATTTTGTGCTTTTTGTTTTGTCAGTAGTATTTGTAGCTGCCGCGGGCAACATCATCAACGACTATTTCGATTTCGAATTGGACAAAGAATATAAACCTGAGCGCCCTTTGCCGCAGGCAGCTTTCTCTTTAGATACCGCTATGTATATGCACGCGGTATTTGCCTTTGCAGGAATTGGTCTTGGTTTTTATTTAGGTTGGGGTTACAATTATTTCAAGGTAGGTTATATGTATATCATGTCTGTGCTGCTTTTGTATTTGTACTCTTCTTACTTAAAAAAGATTGCCCTGGTGGGCAATATGGTTATTGCTGCACTTACGGGTTTTATGTTCGTGTTGCTCATGATGTTTGAAGTAAATTTTTTGAACACAGTTCATTTTGATTTTGCCGAACGCATAGTAAATATTTTAAAACAGGCAGTAGTGTTTTACGGGGGCTTTGCTTTCCTAACAAACCTAGCACGCGAAATTGTAAAAGACCTCGAAGACCGCGAAGGTGACGAAGCCTACAACGTTCACACACTTCCCGTGCAATACGGTGATAATTTTGCAAAAGCTGTAGCAGCCTTAGTTATGTTTGCTCTAATAGGAGGCGTTGGCCATTTCATGAAAGGCTTTTGGGATATGCACGCCACGAAAGAATTTTTCTATCTGCTTTCTTTGATTGTTTTCCCAACTCTGGCTGCAATCGTTTTGCTCATTATCGCAAAAGATAAAAAGCAATACGCCCTCGTTAATCTTTTACTCAAAGCTATTATGCTATTCGGCATTCTTTCCATTCCTGCATTTTATTACTTCACTAAATAGTGGTTCTAAGTTTTAATGGCTCATCAATCATCAATCATCAATCATCAATCATCAATTGTTCTTGCGTCCAACTCTCCGCGTAGAAAAGAACTGCTCACCATGGCGGGTTTTGAGTTCGTAGTCAAATCAAAAAATGTTGAAGAGAATCATCCCGATGGAATGAAGCAGGAAGAAATTCCTGTTCATCTGGCACACAAAAAAGCAAAAGTTTTTCTTCAAGAAATTGCCGATAATGAAATTGTTATAGGTGCTGATACTATTGTTTTACTCAACGGAAAGATTTACGAAAAGCCCACAGATAGAGAAGATGCCATCAATATGCTCACTGCCCTAAGCGGACAAATGCACGAAGTGATAACCGGAGTTTGTATTCTATCAAAGCAAAAAGAAATTCTGTTTTCAGAAACTACCAAAGTTTATTTCAATGAGTTGAAAAGAGAAGAGATTGAGTTTTATGTGGACAAGTGCAAACCCTACGACAAAGCAGGTTCATACGCTTGTCAGGAATGGATTGGCGCTGTTGCCATTAGAAAATTTGAAGGCGATTACTTCAATGTAGTTGGCTTACCCATCAACCGTGTTTATCAGGAACTGAAAAACTTCTGATGAAAAATCCTTTCAACGATTCTCCGCTTCAACAATTAAACGACAAGCTTTTCGAAGAAAAAGGTGTTGTTGTTTTTATTAAACGCGAAGATTTAATTCATGAACACATTCAAGGTAATAAGTGGCGCAAGCTCAAATACAATTTGTATGAAGCGCGACTGAACAAACAAAACACACTGCTCACTTTTGGTGGTGCTTACTCCAATCATATTTATGCTACTGCGGCAGCTTCAAAACTTTTTCATTTCAAAGCAATTGGAATTATAAGAGGAGAGGAGCCGCAAATAAAAAGTGATACACTTTTGTTTGCTGCTTCGCAAGGAATGGAACTGTACTTCATGGACAGAGAAATGTATCGGCAAAAAAACAATCCCGAAAACATTGAAAGCCTTCGTGTACAAATTGGTGACTTCTATTACATACCCGAGGGCGGAACGAATGTTCACGCCTTAGAAGGGGTCGAAGAAATTATTTCTGAAATAGAAATAGATTTTGATTTTATCTGTACTCCTGTAGGAACAGGAGGAACACTCGCGGGTTTGTTAGCTGGTTTAAGAGGAGAGAAGCAAACTATTGGTTTCAGTTCATTAAAAGGAGAAGATACGCTTACACAAAATGTGCATGAATTAGTGAAGTCATACACAGGTTTTGACTTCACTAACTTCTCCATCAACTTCGATTATCATTTTGGAGGTTACGCCAAAACAAAACCTGACTTGATTGAATTTATCAAAATTTTCAAGCACAAATTTGGTATACAGTTAGAACCTGTTTACACCGGCAAAATGTTTTATGGTTTGTTTGATTTGATACAGAAAGATTACTTCCCTAAAGGTTCACGCATTGTAGCCTTGCACACAGGCGGTTTGCAAGGGTTGAGCGGATTTCCAGAACTACAGCAATAGCTAATTTAGTTTTGGACGATCGAGATCGGTAGTTTCTTTCTTCGTAACATTTTCCCTTTCAAATCCATACGGACAATGCTTACATCCGTTCTTGCAACAGAAGCCACGGTCTACATGATATTTTTCAGTAAAAACCAATAGACCTTTCTTATCAAAATAGTAAAGTGCTTCTTCTCCTAAAGGAAAACTCATTTGCGTTTATTGTTTACCTCCCATTGTTGCTTTTTTCCAAGCGGAGTATTTTGTGCTGCTAATTAACTCGAACATATCTTGAAAAGGATGTGCCCAGTAATACTTTAGACCAGGTCCACCTGGTTCACCGGTCATTCTTTCGGTAAGTAAAACCTTACGACTGGCAATGTCGAAAAGTACAAGATGCGCAACTCCTTCCTTCTTTACTTTACTAAAACTTTCAACAAAAAAGACACAACCCAAGCCTGTTTTGTGATCGCCCGCTGTTTTATACTCGCTTATCGCCTGAGAAATCATTTCCTTTGTTATAGGTGTAGCTTTCCCATGTGTGCTACTCATATCAATGGCAGAATTGCGCGTTTGCACAACCGATAAATCATTGTAAACATCACGTTTTTCGAAAGCGCCTTCCTTATAATATCGCGATTCAGAAATAAGCGTGTAGTTCCATTCATTAAAGAGGGTGTTCTTAATTTCATCGTCCTTCGCGTCTGGTATAGCCAATTTTGCTTTGCTAAAGTCTAGTCCGAACCAAATTATTTCATTCGTTGTAAAAATCATTTTGGCATCCTGCGAGTGAGCAAGTTGGAAACCGAAAACAGCAATAATTAGGAGAAGACTATTTTTCATAATTTAAAAAGATTGAAAGTGATTTAACTATTTTGAATACGAGGCTAAAATAGAAAAAGGAATATTTTTTGAAAATGCTTTTTCACAAAAACAATAAATAAAAATATCGAATAAATTGCCTTTAAAATCTAATTCATGTTTATCTACAACCATCAACTACGCGTTCGCTATGGCGATACAGACCAAATGGGTTACGTGTATTACGGCAACTACGGCTATTACTATGAGCAAGCACGCTCCGAAGCCATTCGTTCACTTGGAATAAGCTACAAAGAAATTGAAGACAGCGGAACCATGATGCCTATTACCCGTATGAACATAAAATACATCCAACCGGCTAAGTACGATGAATTGCTACTTATTAAAACTTTTGTTCCCGAATTGTCGAACAGAATTATTCTATTCAAGTATGAAATTTTTAATGAACAAAATAGTTTGATAAACGAAGGGGAAACTCAATTGATATTTATTGATGCAATAACTAAAAAATTAAAAATGACTCCTTCTATTCTACTTGAAAAAATGAAACCTTTCTTTTAATTCTATTTTCGCCACAGCTAATTAACCATGAAAGAAATTTGGGCATTACTTGCTGAACGGTATCCTTTTTTAATTGACGTTTTAGTAAAGGCTAAAACATTTACACTACCAGGGTTTGATGGCATTCCGGTATTTAATGTTTTTCAATTTTTTATCGCAGAAATCAGAGCTAACTCCTTACCCACACGCAGCAAGGCAATAGCTTTCAGTTTCTTTTTAGCCATATTCCCTGCGCTAACTTTTGTGTTTTCACTTATTCCCTACATTCCTTATTTCAGTGCAATGGATGACAAGATTTTAGAGTTTCTGAGGCAGGTTTTGCCAAACAAAGAAACCTATTCTTTCATCAAGTCTTTTATTCAACCCTTACTTAAAGATTTAGCAAAACACAAACGCGGTGGACTGTTAACAGGTTCCATTTTTATGGTTGTATTCCTTACTTCGAACGGTGTAATGGCCATGATGAGTTCATTTGATAAGTCATATGACAAATACAAAAAAAGAAATGCAATTCATAGTCGCTTAGTGGCGCTGCAAATTACGGTGTTGCTTGTTATACTTTTTATTTTCTCTTTAGGTCTTGTCATTCTAGGTCAGGATATACTTGCGTTTATTTTTGATTCGCTTAAAATCAAGAGTGCATTTACGCATCTTCTACTTAATTTTCTTCGCTACGCACTCATACTTTTAATGTTCTTTCTGGGCATTTCTCTCATTTATTACTATGGTCCTGCTACAAAAAAGAAGTACAAATTTATTTCTACAGGTGCAACGGTGGCCACAGTGCTTTCAATTTTAGTTTCAATAGGTTTTTCTTACTGGGTAAGTAATTTCAATAAACTAAATGTCATCTTTGGCTCTATAGGAACCATTATGCTCTTAATGATTTGGCTCAATTTGAATGCTTTTGTTTTGTTGGTTGGCTATGAAATAAATGCTAGTATTCATTACAACACAAATTTGCGCACAAAAGAATTAGACGTAAAAGATGTTTCTCAGAAAAAATAAATGATTGAACTGCCGTAACCGTAGCGGCTGTGGTATTCATTACAACTTTCCTTTTCCTAACCCATGCACCACTCTAAATTCAAATTTGCCTGCGGCAATGGCCTTATCCATAGCCTTTTCAAACTCATCAAGTTGATGAAACAAAGCATCCTGTGAAGGGATTTTTCCTTTAATTAATTCGGCTTGCTCCAAGTGTAAATCAATTTCATCAAGTGCATTTTCAATCTTGTTACTGAAACCTGGATTAGTTGCACCCATCATATACATGCGCAAAAGATCTGGATCGAAGTCGTTGTTACCAGGCGATCTGTTTTTGTTCTTCTTCTTTTTCATCAGCGAAAAGAGTTTCAAAATTAGAAAGGTTTAAAAACAAAAAGGTCATGCACGAATGCATGACCTTTTTATTTTGTGCTTTTTACTAATTACTTAGCAGGAGCAACAGCTGTAGTATCAGCAGGCGCAACTGTAGAATCAGCAGGTGCTGTAGTTTCAGCAGCAGCAGCCACAGCAGTTGTGTCAGCAGTAGCTTCAGTTGATTCAGCTGGTTTGTTGTTGCAAGCAGAAAGAACCATTACAGTTACTGCTACGAAAGCGAAAAATACCTTTTTCATTTCTTTTGTTTTTAGTTTAAGGTTAATTAATTGACCGCGCAAATATAATTTTCCAAATTTAGGATTACCAAATTTTGCTAATTTTTTTTTCCTGTAGCTATCCACACTCCAAATGTAGAACTGTAGCGGGTTTGAGGCAGTCCTATTTTTCGCGGAAAAAAATATTGATTGGAACACCATTAAAATCGAAGGTGTCGCGGAGTTTATTTTCCAAATAATTGCGATACGATTCCCGAATATACTTTGGATGATTAGCGAAAAAAGCAAAAGCTGGCGTAGGAGTTGGGAGCTGAGTAACGTATTTAATCTTTACCAACTTTCCATCCATAGCCGGTGGGTGATAATGCTCAATTACTTCCAGCATTACTTCATTCAACTTAGAAGTGGGTATTTTTCTTCTCAGGTTTTCATACACTTTCTCTACTAATTCAATAATTCGGAAAATACGTTGCTTATCGTGCACCGAAATAAAGATGATAGGCACGTCACTAAAAGGAGCAAGTTTTGATCGCAACGTAGCTTCGTAATCGCGTGCTGTATTTGTTTCTTTAGTAATTAAATCCCATTTGTTAACCGCTATTACAATTCCCCTGTGTTTCTTGATGGCCATTTTGTAAATAGCCAAATCTTGGTGTGTAATTCCTTTCGTTGCATCAATCACAATCACTGCGATGTCTGACTCATCAAGCGCTTTGATAGCTCTAATGACAGAATAAAATTCAAGATTCTCGTGCACTTTAGCCTTACTTCTAATTCCAGCTGTATCAATTAGAATTAAATTTTTACCATACTTGCTGTATCGGGAGTGAAGCGAATCGCGCGTAGTTCCGGCTATGTCGGTTACTATGTTTCTGTCTTCTCCAAGTAAAGCATTTACTAAGGAAGATTTCCCAACGTTTGGTTGACCGATGATGCAAATTTTGGGAACATCTTTTTCGATAGGTTCCTCATTATTATCTTCTTTAATTTTTTCAACAACGGCATCTAATAGTTCTCCTGTGCCTGAACCTGTCATAGAAGCAATGAAAAAAATATTTTCTAATCCCAAACTATAGAACTCATTCGCTTCATTCATGCGAGTATGGTTGTCAACTTTATTGACAACCAAAAAAACATTCTTCTGATGTTTTCGAAGCAACCGGGCAAAGTCATCATCAAGATTTGTAATTCCGGTAGTGGCATCCACCAAAAACAAAAGGAGTGAAGCTTCCTCAATGGCAATTAAAACTTGTTCACGAATATGTTTTTCAAAAACATCTTTAGAATGCGGAACAAAACCTCCCGTGTCAATCACGTTAAATGTTTTGCCGCCCCATTCGCATTCTCCGTAAATACGGTCGCGCGTAACTCCACTGAAGTCATCGACAATGGCTTTTTTTTCACCTATTAAACGATTAAATAAAGTTGACTTGCCTACGTTTGGTCTGCCTATGATTGCTACTGTAAATCCCATACAAATTTGATTAATGATAATTGCTAAATAACTTCTCGAATTACTAGTAGCCCAGTTTTTTTAAAGTGGATGCATCGTTGCGCCATTTATCTTTCACCTTTACAAAAAGTTCCAAATGAACATGTTTGCCTATCAGTTCTTCGATACTTTTCCTGGCTTCAGTGCCTACTTTTTTCAATGCATCTCCTTTATTTCCAATGATAATTGCTTTTTGCGATTCGCGCTCAACAAATATCACACAGCGTATGCGGTCGAGTTTTTCTTCTTCTTTATAAGTGTCTACAACTACTTCACACGAGTAAGGAATTTCTTTTGTGTAATGAAGAAATATTTTCTCACGCACTATTTCCGAAACAAAGAAACGAACATTTCTATCGGTAAATTCTCCTTTATCAAAATAGGCGGGCGATTCAGGAAGTAATTCAACAATTTTTTTTATTACCTTTTTTGCATTGATACCTGACGAAGCTGTAATTGGAATTACTTCGTAATTCAATTTTTCTTTCCAATAGTTGACCAAAGTTTCAGTTTCTTCCTTCTGATACAAATCAATTTTATTCAGCAGAACAAAAGTTGGTGTTTTGGTTGATTGAATCAATTCAATTAAATGCTTCTGCTCTTCCTCTTTTTGGAACTTATCGGTTACAAAAATTGTATGCAGGCTGATTGATGTAACCGGGGGTATCTGAAAAAACAATTTGATAATCATCCGCATTCACCATTCCTAAAATACGATGACGCGTAGTTTGTGCTTTCGGAGAAATAATACTCATGCGCTCACCCACCAATTCATTCATCAAGGTTGACTTACCTACGTTGGGAAGCCCAATAATATTTACGTAACCTGCTTTGTGATTCATAACGGGCTGCGAATTTAAGAAAGCAACTTGCATTCTATTTATTAAGGAATATATTTGCCGCCCCATATCGCGGGGTGGAGCAGTTGGTAGCTCGTTGGGCTCATAACCCAAAGGTCGTAGGTTCGAGTCCTACCCCCGCAACACTCTGAAACCCTTGTCAGCACTAGCTTTCAAGGGTTTTTTATTTATAGTAAATAAACAATATATGTGCTCTGGTTTAAACATAGTTTAAACATTTCGATGGTTTTGAAGATTTTTTATTAAGGATTCTCATTGTGTTTTTTGGAAAAACTCACATTCTGGAGGTAGTTTGGAAAAAATATTTTTTATCACTTCGGATTATTCATTCTTTCTTTGATAGAGCAATTAAACCCATCAATTATGGAAGATGTAAGAGAAACGGAAATAAAAGCACTTGCCGAAAAATCTTTGGCTGTACCTAAGCAAGGTCGGCTGATAGGCAAAGATAAGAGAGTTCAAATACCTGCTGTACCGGATCAATTTTATTTAAGCGAGGTGGCTAACTGGTTGTCATATGCAAAGGAATTTGCGCCTAAAAATT
>JAPLES010000033.1 GCA_026391075.1 Bacteroidota bacterium
TCGAAATCCATCACCACCATACATGCGCGTCCAGTTATTTGCCGTAGCTGCATTGCCTCCGTTAGAACCGTTATCCTGCGCTCCTCCGAAATAATAATCTGGATAAGTAGCGGCAGAAGTAACTCTGTAAAATTGAGTGTTCGGAATATTTTCTACATCAGAATAGGTTGTGCCCAGGTCATTCGTTTTATACATGCCACCATCTGTCGTCAATAGAAAAGTAGTTGCATTTGTAAAACGTAAATCGTGCTTATCAGCATGCACTTCATAAGTCCACCAGCTAGGCGAAAACTGTTGCCAAAAAGTTCCTCCATCCAATGAACCCCACAAATCAATTCCCCCTACAAAAACCTGTTCATCGTTCCATGGGTTCACTCTTATCAAACCGAAATACCAACCGAACCAATAACCATTGCTACCATACAAATCGTTGCCGAAAGAACTTACATCTAATGCAGTCCAGTTATTTCCACCATTTGTAGTTTTAAAAACTCCTTTCAGGTTTTTGAAAGTATCAACTACGCAAGCGTAGAGTTTATTTCCATTTTGCTCGCTCAATGCCAATGAAATTCTTCCATTATTTTCCTGATTAAAACTTGCAGGCAGAACATTCCAAGTCATTCCACCATTTATTGTTTTCCAAAGTTTACTGTCGTTTCCTGAATTTACATTTTCATGATTGTTGCGAATACTATTCCAGGTAGCCGCGTAAAGTGTATCGGTATGCAATTTGTCCATGACCATATCCGTGCAACCTGCTTCATCGCTTCCAATTAAAATGCGATTCCAGTTTTGTCCTCCGTCAATTGTTTTGTAAACCCCTCGTAAACTATCGCGCACAAAAGGCGAACCCATACATGCTGCATACATTTCATTGGTGTTTTGCGGATTGATGACAATTTTAGAAACCACTCCTTGCTGTTGTAAAGCAAATGAATTCCATGTTTCACCACCATCCGTGCTTCTATAAATTCCGTTGCCCGTGTACGTATATCGCGTCATATTTTTGTCACCCGTACCTGCATACATCGTATCGGGATGAACAGGATTAAACTCAATCCAAGAAAGCGAAAGAAAAGATTGCGCATCAAAAACAGGATACCAATTTGTACCGCCATTTACAGTTTTGAAAATTCCTCCTTCGGCACAACCTGCAAAAATAATATTGGTATCGAGCGGATGAACCGCCACACAATTAATTCTGCCGCCAATATTTCCCGGGCCTTGCAATGTCCATGCAGCATTAATATTAGAAGCTCGGCTGTTGTTTAAATTTTGCTGAACTGCCAGCATATTGTTTTTGAAACTTGCTTCCGCAAAAACATTATCCGGATACATACGCTGGCGAACAAAATATTCGTAGGGTTCTGTGCGGTTTTCTCTTTCCTCTTTAAAATTCTTTTTTGAATATGGAGAAAAAATAAAAGCAGCTCCGATGATGAAGCAGACGAAAAGGAGGAAATATTTTTTCATTCTATGAATGTAAAAGAAGTTTGAAGAAGTTGTTCGGCTGTTAAAGCCCCCTTTTGTTTCATCCCGCTTTAACGGGAAGGGGGTTTGGGGGTAATAAAAAACCCTGCCGCTAAGGACAGGGTTTCTAAATCTTCAGTGGAGATAATTTAAGCTTCTGCTACCACTTCAAAAGTAACAGTTACTTTGTGGCTTGAACCTAAACCCACTTCGGCAGTATAAGCGCCTACGGCTTTAACTTCACCTTCCACTATTGTTACTTTTCTGCGGTCAACTTCCACCTGCAATTGTTCTTTAATAGCTTCAGCTACATGGTATGAAGAAACACTTCCGAAAATTTTTCCGGTGGTTCCAACCTTAGCTGTTATTTTCAAAGGAGCCGATGTAAGGCGTGCTGAAATTTCATTGAACTGGCTAAGCAATTTTGCTTCGCGTTTTTCGCTACCTTTTGCGCGCTGTGCTAATTCATTAGTAGTGCTTTGATTTTTAATCACAGCAAAACCTTGCGGTATCAAAAAGTTCAATCCGTAGCCGGGGCGAACCTTCACCACATCATCAGCGTAGCCGAGTTTTTCTACATTTTTTATAAGTATAAGTTCCATTGTTTAATCTTTTTTGATTTCAATAATTTTTGCTTTCGACTTTTCGACTTTGACTTTTTGTATTTCACTTCGGTCTTCGGTCATCCGTCTTCGCACTTTTCTATTTCAATAAATCGGCCACGTAAGGCAGAATAGCAATATGACGTGCACGCTTAACTGCTTGCGCAATTTTGCGTTGATACTTCAATGAATTGCCGGTCAGTCTGCGTGGGTAAAGTTTGCCTTGCTCATTAATAAAGCGAAGCAAATACTCAGGGTCTTTGTAATCAATATACTTAATACCGTGCTTTTTAAAGCGGCAGTATTTCTTTTTGATTAAACCGATTTTTGTAGCGGTCAAATACTTGATGCTGTCGTTTGGTTTTGCGCTCATACTGTTGCCCCCTGTTTTTCTGTGTTAACTTTTTTGTTTCTTCCTACTAGGCCTGCACGCTTGTCCTCATTGTATTTGAGGGCGTATTTATCGAGGCGAATAGTCAAATAACGAAGCACACTTTCATCGCGTCTAAACGCAACTTCAAGCGTGTCAACCGCTTTTCCTGTGCCGCGATATTCTACCACGTGATAGATACCGGTGGTTTTTTTACCAATGGTGTAACGAAGATTTTTAAGTCCCCAATGTTCCTGATGAACGATCTCAGCTCCCTGGGACTTAAGCAATTCAACATAATTGTNNNNATCGCTTTCTTGGCGTCATCTTCCGATAACACGGGAGTGAGAATTAATACTGTTTCGTACTGTGTCAGCATGTTTCTCTGCTTTTTGTTTGGGTTATGAAATTAATTTACGCCTTAGTTTTCTTTAAAGCGGGCGGCAAAGATATTCGGATAAACAGAAAATCCAAATGCAAATGAGGCAGGAGAGAACTTACCTCTTTATATAGAGCGGCATATCCAAATTCAAAAAATACATTGGATGGAAAATAACCTGACCAAGTGTATTAAATTCAACAGCAGGCATAGGCAGCTTTACAATGTTCAGAATACCGAGAATCATCTTTCCAGCTTTTGAATTGGTTCTAAATCTTGAAAAATCGGCATCGAGTGAAATCAAAAATTTACGATAGCGTTTAATGTCGCTTCGGTCGTGGTAAACTCCGTTTTTATCCGTCCATTTATTTTCAAAACCGCCATACATATTTCCTGCACCATAGCCGAAAGCAAGATTGAGCCAAGGTGCTTTGATGTTGTGGTTAAAAGAATAGAGATTGAAACTTAACCAGGTGGTAATCCCGTTGTAGTCTTTCAGAATTTTTTCGCCAAAACTTTTTCCGTAAAGTTCATTAGCGCGGTCGCGTAATTCGCCATTTGGATAAATTACCGAATGCAGCGAATACTTAATGCTGATACGTTGTTCTTTCCACACTAAATATTGAGCCGTTGCAAAAGCCGCACCGCCAAAATCAAAGACAATATCTGCCCAACTCGCTCCGTATTTATTGGTTAGCCCATCAGGAATTTCGATGGCAGCAAGTGATAAGAAACCAAAAGCTCCGGCTGTAAGTGCAGCAGGAGTGTTTTTCATTCCGCTCCATCGCAACATGTTGTACGAAAAAACAGTGGTGAAATACGGAACATAAAAATGTCCGGCTTTATCAATCTGATTCCACTCGCGGGCATCGTCAAACCAATGAAACTTACCCGTAGGTTGTTTGCCATACCATTCAATTCCCACACCCACCATAATGCCTGAAAATAATCCTACCGTGCCTACACAAACTCCTGTCAAGCGTTTTTGATTAATGTGTTCAGGAAAGTCGAGGATGTTATGCTTTTGAGTAAGTGTATCCTGCGAATAAGAGATTTGACATACAAGAGAAAGTAGTACTACTAATTCGAAAATTCGAAAATTCGAAAATTCGAAAATGGAACTAACAACCAATTTGAAAATTTGGGAAGGGGAGATTTTACTAACGAAATAAGTGGTAAACAAGTAGGAAGTTTTTTTTGATACCCAAAAATTATAGCAGAAATTAGAGTTCCTTTTTATTCATCTGTTTTTCATTCTGCAAATCCATTAAAGATATGACAACAATTTACACATTCTCAAATTTCCGAATTTCCGAATTGAGTTTTTATCCCAATAAAGTTTGTCGCACTTTTTCCATAATAACTGCTACGCGCTCTTCGGTTGATGCTTCTACATACACACGAAGCAGTGGCTCGGTTCCGCTTGCGCGAATCATAACGGTTTCTTCATCTACCAAATAAAATTTATAGCCGTCAAGGTCTTCTACATTACTCACCGGTATTCCTCCGAAATTTTTATAGAAATTATTTTTGCAATTTTCCATAATCTGCAATTTCTGTTCTTCCTTTAAATGAAGGTCGAGGCGGTTATAAGCAAAGCGACCAACTACTTCGTAAACTTCTTCAATAAGTTCCGATAATTTTTGTTCCTGATTTACGAGGTGTTCAACAATTACCAAACCATCCCAAATACCATCGCGTTCAGGAATGTGTCCTTTCACAGCAATGCCTCCACTCTCTTCACCACCAACGAGCACATCTTCGTTCTGCATAATTTCGCAGATGTATTTGAAGCCGATCTTGGTTACTTCGTAAGGAATGCCATATTGTTCACAAAGTTTTTTCACTTTGTTCGAAACCGAAAAAGCAATCACCACTTTGCCGGTCATCTCTTTGTACTTATGCAGAATGTGAATGAGCAAGAGAATAATATGATGCGCATCAACAAACTTTCCGTTGCCATTGTAGAGACCAATGCGATCGGCATCGCCATCGGTAGCAATGGCTAAATCCACGTGTTTCATTTCCCGTAGATAAGCTTCTAACTCTTTCAGGTTTTTTGCGATTGGTTCAGGTGCCTGTCCATAGAAAGAAGGATTGTATTCGCAATGTAGAAAATCGGCATGAGGCATAAGGCGCGGAAAAATATTTTGTCCCGCACCATACATAGCATCGTAGGCTACTACCACATCGCTGTCATTCATCGCATCTAAATCAAAATACTCCGCTACGTGTGCAAAATACATGGTCTCTAAATCAACAAATTCCAGCAACCCCTTTTGTTCCCATTCTTCAGGCGATAAATCTTCGGTGGCAAAACTGTCGGGAATTAATTCTTCTACTTCAGTAATATATTTCTGAATTAATGGTCCGCCATGTTTCGATTTCAGTTTATAACCGTTGTAAGAAGGCGGGTTGTGGCTCGCAGTAAGAATAACTCCCAGTTCGCAACCAAGGTTGAGCGCGGCTAAAGAAATCATTGGTGTAGAAACAAAATGTCTATCGTAAAAAACTTTTATTCCGCTGCTGCAAAAAACATTGATAGCGGCTTGCGAAAATAAATCGCCACCAAAACGGCAATCGTAACCAATTACAATTTTTGAATCAGGATTTTGTTTTTGTGCCCAAACTGCTGTAGCTTTAGCCACACGTTTTACATTATCAACTGTAAAATCTTTGGCTATAATTCCACGCCATCCATCAGTACCAAATTTTATTTTGCTCATAGAAAAAATTGAGCCGTAAATGTAGAAAAGTAAGTAAGAGAAGAAAGTGAAGAAGAAATGTTTAAAGCAGTTCCTTTAACTGTTCAAGAAAACCACGCACCTCTTTTAGTTTTTCAACTACGCGCAGGTTATTTTCTTCTCCGGTAAATTTAGATTTCAAATGTGCTTTAGCTCCTTCGAGAGTGAAACCCTTTTCCCGGACCAGGTGATAAATTATTTTCAGTTTCTCTATATCAGCTTTGGTGAAGAAGCGATCACCTTTTGCATTTTTTCTTGGCTTAATCATATCAAACTCTTTTTCCCAATAGCGAAGTAGCGATGTGTTTACATTCAACAATTCTGCTACTTCTCCAATGGAGAAATAAAGTTTTTCAATTTCTTTTTCTTTCCAAGCCATTAGAATTCGTTTTTGCGATACGCCAAATTCATCCGCAAGCCAACATTAATCATAAATGAAGAATTTCCTGTTTGCGGATTGTTGATTGATTTTAAAGTTGATTTACTGCGATACAAAACCTCGGCATCAATATAAATGTTATGCCAAGGCTGATAGCTCATCAATAATTGAAAGTAGTTTATGGTTCCTGCTGCACCATCGGCAATTTTTTTATGTCCGTATGGTTGAACGTTAGAAACATAGTCTGAACTCATGAGAATATTTCCACCAAAATTAGTGATGTCGCAAGTAGCGCATGGAGTTATAGCAGGATTCACAATAGTATCGTCACCAACCTTCGCTACAAAATATTTTGCGTTAAGTGAAAGTTTAGGAATAGGTTGATAATGCAAATTCAAAATGATTTCATAAAAATTTGCCCCGAGAGGATGCGCTAAAGGCTGATTGTAATGCGAGTAATTTAAAGGCTGATTGTAATGCGAGTAATTTATGTCGCCACCGTGCGTATACATGAACGGTCGTGCAATGTTTACTTCAATTTGCGCATCAAAGCCAGGAGCTATATCGATGTATTTAATGCCCCATTGCATAGCCCATTTGTTCGCCCACCATCCATTTTTAGCAACAGCATTTTTAAAATTGAATTCATCCAACACAAACTGTCCATAGATAGAAAGGTGGTTGATAGCATTAAATTTCCAATCAATACCGAGCAATTCGTTATCGGGACTACCAAGAGCATGTTCCACCGCACGGTAAAAAATTATCGGATTTAGATATTGCAACTCGAAGTGATTACTTCGGTTCATTACCACAGCTTCAAACAATCCAATGTTCATCCAGCGCGTTGCCTGAATGCTCAAATGGTGAACTGCCATGTATTTTTTAGGAAGTAGTTTATCGCCACCGCGTTTATATTGTGAGGTGAGTTCAGCAAAAATGCTGGTATAGTTAAATCGCCAAATATTTACGTTGAATTTCAAAAACAAATACGGTGCGGCAAAATCAGAAAGCATCATGGACCGTTGTCCATTGCCAATAAAAAATTTATCGCGACCAAAAGACAGATTAATGTATTTGAGCACATTCACATTGATATAACCACGTGCATCAAAATAATCAACACCATCGGTGAACTTGAAAGGTTTGGAAGTATAATCTTTCCAGTAAGCGGTGCCGGGAACAAATCTATAAGAGCCCGTAGTAGCCTTTTCGGAAACGTAAAACGGATTGCGTGCAGAATTTCCTGTGGCGTTGAAATAGAAACTGAACACGCGCATAATATTTCCACGCACTTCTAAACCGACTGAGCGAGTAAAAATGAAGCGACCGTTTAGTGATTCGTAACCTACGTTGGCACCAATAATTGGATTAAAACGCAAATCAAAAAGCCCTTTTTTCTTAGAACTTACATGGGCAAAACTTGCCGGTTCCCGATAAAAAACTTTAATAAGCGGTTTGCGCGAGCGGCTTTGTAAACTGTCCAGCCAATCAGCATTATCATCCACCAACCATTGCAATTGATATTGCAGTACTTTATTGAAACGAAGATTTGAAAGCAAAAGTGTTTCCGCAATTTTAGCGGCTGTTCCTCGGTGAAACGGTTTATCTGCCGTGTGTTCAATAGGAATTATTTTTCCGTATTTAATATCTAATCGTTCCAGGTAACCAATGCCATCTGAACCCATTGGAATAAAGGAGCCTTGTGAAAAGGAGAAAAAAACAAGCGTAGAAAGTAGAAGCGTGAGAAGAGGTTTCTGCATAAACAATTTTATCTCCGTGAATTTGATTGCGGTCAAACGTAACCGAAATTTGCTTTGTTAGCAAACCGAGTAAAACACAAATCCCGAAGTCGAATTAATGTTGGCGCTTATTGTCTACATCAATATTTCGGGCGTAAATAAACCGAACCGAGCAATCCCTTTTTCATTTCCAACTCCATCAATTTTCCATTTTTATAATGGTAGTAATAAGTAATTCCTTCTTTCATATCGGCTTCGTAAGTTCCTTCTCCGGTTTTTTTGAGCGGCCGCCATTCGCCTAAACGTTCTGAAAAAATATGTTGTGTGTTGCACGGCTCAGCAAAAAACAATTTCACTGTGGAGCAATCAATTTCAGGTTTCAGGCAAAACGCTTCAGCATCGCGTTTCATCAAATAAGTATTGTTCTGTTGACGATTGATGGTAGTAGTATGCCGTTCATCGTTTCGGTTATGCTCGGAGTAAGAGGAGAAAAGCAAACTGTTTTTGTAAACGATATCGTAATGCAGTGAAATTTTTCGAGTGGTAAAAAAAATATGCGCTTCGCTATTGCTTTGTAAGGTGTAAGAAGTAATGCTGTCGTTTTTGATAGTTTTTTCAATACTCGATTGTCCAATTTTATTGCCGAATAAAAAAATATCGAAACCTAATTTTTGGGAAAAGGAATTGTTTGCCAGCAAGAGAAAAAGAAAAAAGTATCTCAACGGTTATAGCGATTTTTATGGAACCAATTTCATAAACACACTGGCACCTTTGCTCATTTCCAATTCGTATAGCACGCCTTTTTTGTACCTATAAATATTGGTGATTCCGTTAGCTAGTTTACACTCATATTCACCTTCTGCAGTTTTTACAAAACTGCAAATCTGTCCAATACGTTCCGAAAATATTTTTGTTTTTCCTGTTGGTTCAACATAATAAAGTTGAATGGATGAAAAATCGAGTACCTGATTTAGTTGTAAAACTTCTTCTCCCTTTTTAATCAAATATTTTGTACCATTCCAAGCTACACTCACAATTTCAATAACACCATCTTTTACATTCTTGCAATAGGATGAAATCATTTTTCCATCCTTGTAATTCACTTCGGTGTTCATGACCGAAGTTTTGTGCGTGAACAGAATATTGACATCGCTCTTGCTTTGCAATTTGAACTGAACTTCACCATTGCCTTTATCTATTCGTTCAACAATGGTTTGTCCAATTTTTTTGCCAAAGAGGTGAATCTCGTAAATGTGTTTTTGCGCTAAGAGCGATAGTGAAAACAAAAATAACACAGGTAAAAGAAGGTTCTTCATATTGCCCGTGAATTTAAAACGAAAAATGAATCGTCTTAGAATTTCGAAAAAAATTACCACACGACTGCCAACCTTGTAGTCAGCACTACTTCATTAAACGGCAAATCAGTAGCGAAATAATTTTGGTAATGATTGTAGCGAAGGTTAGTGGAGATGGTTAAATGTTTCAGGAAGAAATAACTCAAATCGAGTTGCGTGCCTACGCGATAATCCTGACCTATATTTTTCGCCATATCCATACTAAAACCTGCATTAAAATTTTTGAAAGGCGAACTCATAATGCCCGCACCAAATTGAATTTGTCGTGTAGTAGAGATTATATTTTTCATTTGGTTAAAACCAACATTCATTAAAACAGTAACCGGAAATTTGAAGGTGACACTTTGCGTTACCATGATGTTATGCAAAGTGTAATCAGAAAAACTTGTGCTATCTGCATTGCTCATCATCCATTGATAATTGACCGATGTGCGCATATTGGTTTTTGAAATTTTATAACTGTAACCTGATGATGCAGCAACAGCATGTGTCAATAGATTCGCAAAAATTCCAAAACGCATATTGCCGTTGTAATCAATTTTAAGTGTAGGTAACTTCCGCATATTGAAAGAAATGCCTGCACCATAAAAGTGTGTGGTGGTTGTAAATCGTTTCGATGAAATCAGATTGTCAATTTCGTAACGATACTTCGCGGTTGCTTTCATCCGGTTCTTCCAAAAACTTTGTTCTACTCTGCCACCATACCGCAAAACATCGTTGCGCAAAAACGGCACACCAAAACTTTGATACCCCGGACCGATATATTCGGTGAAAACAGAAATCATACTTCCTTTCCAGAAATTGAAATCACCACGCGCGCTGTAAGCATAATCGTAACTGGTAGAAAGATTTGGTTTAAGAAAAGCGGGAATCTTTTTATACCAACTGTTCTCAACCTTCAGTGTGCTATCATTTCTGTTTCGGTTAAAGCCTGCACCTGCTCCTTCGCCCAATAGTTTTATTCTTCCTTTCCAAAAAGTAAGTTGCAGTTCTGCACCCAGCACATCATTCTGCAACGGGCGAACAGTGGAAGTAACATCAGCAGGCAATGTGTTTGGTTTGTCAAACGAATGAATGTAGCTGATGAAAAAATGTGAGCGCTCTACTTTTCCTAAGCCAATTTTGCCACCAATCATCCAGCGCTGATAAGCAGATTTAAAAATGTCGAACAGGTTCTTTGCGCCAACATGCGTGTTGCCTCCGGTTATGTTCAGAAAGAAAATGCTCGGATTAATTTCAATAGTACCGCCTTGAACCTGTATGCCATTCATTACTAAAGGCGAGTAATACGGATACACCGTCCCTATTTGTAATTGCCGCACACCAAAAAATAATTTGTTCATGCCGGTAAATAATCCGCGCTCTATCAAATTATCTTTCAAAACTGTGGGGTCACTCAATCTTCCTATCTCGGCATAGTTGCCTTGTGTGGCTCCGTCTAAATTTTTCTGTAGACCTTCTAAGTAGTTTTTCTTTTCGGTCAGTTGCTGAAACTGCTGTGCAGTTTCTTTCAGTTGGCTCAACTTGCCCAGCATTTCTTCATACTGCTTTTTCTTTTCTAAAGCTGTTTTTAGTTTTTCGTTGTAGCCATTCAACTTATTAAGCACTGAATCTTTTTTGGTTTCCAATCTTTGCAAACGCGCATCTAAACTATCGCCCAAAGTTTTTTTCTGCTTCTCTTCTACCGAATCTTTCGGCACGTATTCCGCCAATTGATTTTTTGCATCTACGTACTCTCCTTTCAGTTTATCGTAATCAATTTTATCAAGCGCATCGGTGGCTTGTTGAGTAATGGCAGAAACCGATTCGCCAATATTGCTGTAGTCGCCACTTTTAATTTGTCCTTCAAGATTGGTAATCTCCGAAGTATTTGGCGACATACCTTTCAACGATTCATTGACGCTCCCTAACTCTGCCACCTGCGCATATTGTTTGCCCATGCCCGCCACATTCATTTTTGTCTGCTCCATTATTTTGCGCTCTATCATTTGGCGCAGATTGTCTTTGAATCTATCGGCATCAAACTGAAACGAAACAGCAAACTGATTCGGTCGCGTAGCGGTTCGCTCGGTAGTGTAATACAAATTCATACTTACAGGCACATTTACAATGCTTACACCCGGTTGCGCCTGCACACGCACTAAATGCGGTGGCATTACCTGGTTCGTGCCCTGACGACTGCTAAACACATGCTCTACACTTGCACTGCCATACAACTGAATTTCTTTCGGCAGTTTTAAGAATCTTTTTTCTGCAACGGTATCGGTATTTGTTTGTGTGAGCGAAATACAATCATCACCAACTTCTTCGCCATTGTTGGGGGCTTTTGCTACCGTGAAAAATTCATAACGACCATCGGGCAATCTTCCGTAGAGTTCTAAATGTCGTTTCACGCGTTCATCATGAAACTTAATAGAATTAGTGCGCACCATGGTGGCATCTAAATTTTGAATGCCTTCGCGCAAAACCAATTTATCACTTTCAGTTTCAATCAGCACCTTGCCGTTATCATCCGAAATTTTTCCGAACAACTACACGCGATTAGTTTCGTATTTCACCTGCAACTTTACATTCCAACATACTGATGCGTCTAATTGCCGAAGAGCAACAGGCGTGTAGGTGAGTTGGGCAGATGCCACAACAACAACTGACAGAAAAATTAAACACAGTTTTGCTTTCATCATACAGTATTATTAATCACATGCGCTACCTCTGCAAACACCTCTGCGCTGAGTTCTCCATGAATCCATTTCTCTTCAACGAAGATTTTAAACTGGCCGAAAAATTGGCAGCAGAAAATTCAGCCATGATGCTTCAAAGTAAATTGTTGGCAAGCCGTTCCCCGTTTTTATTGGCCGTATTAAAATTACATGAACGCGATGCAGCGGCAGCCGAAAAATATGTGAACCTCGATAACAAAAAGGAAGGCAGTGAGTTTTATTATTTCATGCGCCTGATCTTGTCTGCCGTTTATTATTTGCGAGGCGATATTGAATTTGCCGTTCGCGAAGCCATCAATCTTGACCAAGCTGTGAATTACGAATTGAATCGAGAACAAAATTTACAAATAAAAATAAGTAAGCCTATCGTTTCGGTTTTCAGAAAATTCTATTCCACCATTCAAAATACGACAAAGGATCAGCTAAAAAAAGAACTCTCCGTGCTAAATCAGGAAATAAATGCTTCGCTGGTTTCTGCCAACGACCAATCGCCAAATTCGATACTTACCCAATGGATAAATAAAGAAGTAAGCATTTTAATGAGTAAAAAATGATTAGAGAATAATCACTTCGTTAATTACGTTGTCTTCCAATTCCTTGTTGAAGACCTCCTTTATTTTATCGCGCGAGTAGTTGAGTTCCTGTTTAAGGGCCGCAGAATCAACCTTTACATACAACTTTCCTTTTTTAAGCGTAACTGATGTGGTGTATTTCGCAATAGGAGCACCCATTACTTTTGCCCATGCATCGCGCACGCGCGACTCATCCATTCTGCCTTTTAGTTTAAGGTCAGTCACCATCATATCGAGGGCTTGTTTAATAGTAACGCTGTTTTTGAAAAGCATATAGAAACTGCAAGATAAAATTCTGTGAGCAAATATTATCTCGAAAGTTTCCGCATTCCCATCACGAGAATCAACACTATCAATTGGATAGAAACGCTTTCTATAGTTGGAAACAAACCAATAAGTTCTATGCGCGAGAACGAAATTCCGTGCACCGGAATAATTCCTATTTCCTGCAATGAGTGAGCGCCTTTACCGGCTAATACTACTGCCAACACACCCATTACAAACGAAGAAATTTTAAAGAGCGTAGGAATAGGAAGTTTGGCAGAAAAGCGAAGCACCACAAAAGCAAAAATTAAAACCACCGCAAAAGCCCAAAGCACTCCAAACAAAATGGCATTGCTGTGCGCTGCTCCTGCTTCAACACGAAGAGCGGAGAGAAACAGAACTGATTCAAACACTTCGCGGAATACTACAAAAAAAGAAAGCGCGGCTAAGCCCACCATACTCCTGTTATCCATTACTCCCTTCATCATTCCTTTTACATAATCTTTCCACTTATTGATTTCGCTTTTGCCGTGTAACCAAAAACCAACGTAGAGTAACATGGCAACAGCAATAAAAGAGATGATGCCTTCTGTCAATTCTACCTGCTGTGAATTTCCATTCAAAATATTTTCGCTTAGCACAAACAAAACAAAACCAAGTGCCACAGCTAAAATCCAACCGCTGTGTACCCATTTTTTTGCTCCTGATAAATTGCCCGCTTTAATTACCGATAGAATAACCATGATCACCAAAAACGCTTCTAATCCTTCACGAAACAAAACAGAAGCCGCCATAAAAAATGCAAGCCAGAATGAATATTCTTTTTTGTTGAGCAATTCACCCGCACTCTTCACCGTAACACGAACGGCATTGATAGAATCTTTCACCTCAATAGCCGGACGGCTTTCTTCTATCATTTTTCGAAGTTGTTGCATTTGTTCTTCGAGTGTGGTAAGCAAAGAAGGGTCGGTTGCCTTCAACCTATTTTCAATAGGTTCAATCCCTTCTAAATAAGAAAGTGCAGCCATTTGTGAAGCCTCGGTATATTTTTTTTCATTGTAGAGCAGCATAGCGCCATCTAAATATTGCAGCGATGTTTTAATGAAATCATTGTCGCTGTGTTCAGGTTGATGAAATCGAATAGCCGCTAAAACAAGTTTTGCTTTTAAACTGTCTTTAATATTCAGCATGCTTAAAAAATCATCATCACTCTTAACCGCTGCATCGGCAGGAGAAATAGCAGCGAGAATTTTTTTTGCTTCTTCTGTTTTCAAAAAAGGGTTAGAAACTAAATCCTGAAAACGCAACGTAGAAATATAAAACGCCACATCCCACACTTCTTCATCTTCTAAAGTGGGGTGTGCTTTCATTCCTGTTCCTTCAATACCTAAACGAATGGTATTGAAAGCAAAGAACGGAGAGATGGAACGCATTCTTTCCGCATCATGAAAGTTACGCGGCTTCGGTTCAAGGTCCTTCCCTTCAGCACCATCACCATAGCCGGTTGCCCCGTGGCATTTAGCGCAGTCTGTTTTGTAAATAATTTTTCCCGTTTCCAAATTTGGAAATTGAGCAGGGGTAATAATTAAACCCGAAGCAGTAATAACTTTGTTTTTGGCTTCAATAGCTACAGCCGCTACTTCTTTAAAATTTGCATGATGCGCAATCAAATTAGCTAGGTGTTCAATCAGCAAACCAATAGCTACAGAATCACTATCGCTCCATTGCTGAGAATAGATTTTGAAATTTTTTACGGCAGCTTCAGAAAATTCTTCCTCCTCTTTGTATTCAGCGGCACTACTAATTTTCCCGTCTTTAACGGCAAATTGATAATCGTGACTAATGTAGTTGAGCGTGTGCACCAGCAAACGCGATTGCTCTCCGCTTTGTGCTTTGGCCACTACAGAAAACAACAGAAACAGTAAGGGATAACAGAAATATTTCAAACTAGTTTTGATAATTATTTGAGTTTAGATTAAATCTAAACAAGCGCGAATGTAAGATGTTGAATGAAATCTAAAAGGGTGATTTTTGTCAGCTGATTTGGTCATAAGATCAAGTGAACCACTTTTTGAAGTACCTTAAAATTTTACTTTTGCCGTCCTTTAAAATTAAAAACAACAACTTGTCTCTAATAAAATCTATATCAGGTATTCGCGGCACCATAGGTGGTTTTCCCGGTGCTAATTTTACTCCCGTTGACATTATGAAGTTTACCCTTGCCTTTGGTGAGTGGGTGAAGAATAACGAAGGCAATCGCAAAATTGTAATTGGCCGAGATGCGCGTGTGAGTGGCGAAATGGTGAATCATATTGTAGTGGGCTCGCTGCTTTCTATAGGAATGGATGTGGTGGACCTTGGTCTTTCTACTACGCCCACCGTTGAAATTGCGGTGCATGAAGAAAAAGCCGGTGGCGGAATTATTATTACCGCTTCGCATAACCCCAAACAGTGGAACGCGCTCAAATTGCTCAATAGCCACGGAGAATTTATTTCGGCTAAAGCCGGAGAAGAATTATTGCGCATTGCAGAAGATAAAACCATTGAGTTTGAAGAAGTGAATGCGATTGGTTCTTACATTGTAGATAATACGTACATCGATCGCCACATTGAAAAGATTTTGAAGTTAAAGTTGGTGGATGTAGAAGCCATTAAAGCGCGCAATTTTAAAGTGGTGATTGATTGCGTGAACTCTACAGGCGGTATTGCACTTCCAAAATTATTGAAAGCATTAGGAGTGGAACAGGTAGTAGAACTTTTCTGCGAACCAACGGGTCAGTTTCCTCATAATCCTGAGCCGCTGCCCGAGAACTTGAATGAACTTTCAGTTACCGTGAAAAAGAGCAAAGCCGATTTAGGAATTTCTGTTGACCCCGATGTTGACCGCTTGGCACTGGTTTGCGAAGACGGCAATATGTTTGGCGAAGAATATACGCTGGTGGCGGTGAGTGATTATGTGTTGAGCAAGAAAAAAGGAAATACGGTTTCGAATCTTTCTTCTACCCGCGCGCTTAGCGATGTAACCAAGAAAGCTGGCGGAGAATATTTTGCTTCTGCCGTAGGCGAAGTGAATGTGGTGGAAAAAATGAAAGAGGTAAAAGCCGTTATTGGTGGCGAAGGAAACGGAGGAATCATTTATCCTGAATTGCATTACGGCCGCGATGCGATGGTAGGTATTGCTTTATTCCTAACACATCTTGCTAAATTCGGTAAAACGGCATCTATGTTGCGCGCTACGTATCCTAATTATTATATGGCTAAGAAGAAGATTGATTTGGATTTAGGGGTAAATATTGAGGAGTTGTTTGATGAGGTGGAGAAAAAATATCGCAAGTATCCGGTGAACACCATTGATGGGGTAAAGATTGATTTTGAAAATGAATGGGTGCATTTGCGCAGGTCGAACACCGAACCAATTATTCGTATTTACAGTGAAAGCAATTCGGAAACCACAGCCGATAATATTGCCAATCAAATCATGAGTGATTTACAAACTTTTTCGAAGAAGAAATAGGAAGTACTTATTCGCTCAAACTTTCACCCGGGCAATAACTTGTTTCCTGAAAGCAACTTCGACACTGTCGTTTCATTATCCTTTTAAACTTTGTTTACACTAAGCTGTTTCGGCTTTTGCCTTACGTGTATTTTAATACTTTTACCCGCCTCAAAAAAAATATCAATGCAAAAATTCAAATTGCTCAATAACATCTTCGGATGGATTTCTTTTGTTTTTGCCGCCATCGTTTACACCATGACTATGGAAAGCAGCGGTAGTTTCTGGGATTGCGGTGAGTTCGTTTCGGGTTGTTTAAAGTTGCAAGTAGTTCACCCACCGGGTGCCCCTTTCTTTCTTATGCTCGGCAGAATATTTACCCTCTGCGCAAGCAATGCATCGCATGTAGCACAAACCGTTAATTTTCTGAGTGCGCTTTCTACAGCAGGCGCAGTGCTCTTCACCTTTTGGACGGTCACTGCACTGGTACGCAAAGTAGTTATCAAAGATGGTGCATACACCACGGGGCAAATCATCACTGTTCTCGGTGCGGGTTTAATTGCTGCGGCTTGCTGCACTTTCCTCGATTCACTTTGGTTCAGCGCGGTAGAAGGTGAGGTTTATGCCCTCTCGCAATTTTTTATGTCGTTCATTGTATGGGCAATTATGAAATGGGATGCCGATGACAGCAAATATGCCGACCACTGGTTGGTGCTCATTGCCTACATGACAGGTCTTTCAATAGGTGTTCACTTGCTCAGTTTGCTCGCCTTGCCATTTATAGCAATGGTGTATTACTACAAGCGATTCAAATCAACGGTTACCGGTTGGCTCATAGCCGTAGTTTCGGGTTTTGCCATTCTTGGTTTATACATGAAGTTTATTATCTCGTTCACGCAATCGTACCTCGCGGGAATGGATTTGTTTTTTGTAAACACACTGAGTTTGCCGTTTAACTCAGGTGTAATTTTCGGTATGTTGTTAGTTGTAGCCGTACTTGTTTTTGTTTTGCGTTACACCCATAGCGGCAAAGACAAGGACTGGAACATTGCTATGGGCATTGCAGCATTCTACGTAATTCTCGGGTTCATCATCAGCGATAGTTTCACGGCAAAATTAGTTCGCATAATTTTTCCTGTTGGTTTGTGGTTGGCAAAAAGATACGGCTACGAATCAAGAAGACTATTAAACATAGGCATACTTGCCATTGCATTTTCTTACATCGGTTACATGAGTTATTTGATGGTGCCTATTCGCTCTATTGCAAATCCACCTATCAACATGAATCGGCCAACTGATCCATTCAGCATAAAATCATATGTTGATCGCGAGCAGTACGGTGACCGCCCGTTATTAAGAGGTCCCGATTACACTGTTACATCAAACGACATTATTGATTATGTGCAAACGGGTGAGCGTTGGGTAAAAGACGAAAAGAAAAAACAATATGCTTACGGTGGACCAAAACAGGATTACAAATTTCGTGATGATGTGCAAATGCCTTTCCCTCGTTTAGGTTTTTGGCAGGAAGAAGGAAAAAAATCGGGCTATCGTGCCTGGTTAAATCCTGAATACAATGTAGTGAACCGCGAAACAAAAGAGATTTCAAAAACATTTCCTCCATCGGGAATGAAACAAGCTACCGATTATGCGGCAAGTTTAAACAAGCAAGCAGGTGCGGGAACTTACCTAGTTAAAGATGCAATTTCGTTCAGCGATAACATCACATTCTTCTTCAAGTATCAGATTGGCTACATGTATTTCCGTTACTTCATGTGGAACTTCTCGGGTCGTCAAAACGATATTCAGGGAACTTACGGCAACGATGACGGAAGATGGATTTCCGGAATTCCTTTCGTAGATAATGCACACAAATTTTTTACCCCCGAATGGCCGCAGGAGAATCTTTCAAAAAGCATGAAAGCAAACAAAGGACGAAACACGTTCTTTATGATTCCATTTATCATTGGTTTAATAGGTTTGATTTATACGTTGTTTAGAGATGAAAAAACTTTTTGGCTCATTCTTGTGCTCTTCGGCACTACAGGTATGTTGCAAATTGTTTATCAAAACGAGCCGCCTATTGAACCGCGCGAAAGAGATTACGCTATTGCCTGTTCGTTCATCACCTATTGTATCTGGATTGGGTTTGGTGTGGTGGCGCTGATTGAATTCCTGCGCAAAAAATTGCCCGAAATTCCAAGTGCTATAGGTGTAATTCTTTTATGTGCAAGTGCTCCGTTCCTGATGGGCTCGCAAGGTTGGAACGACCACACGCGCCACAATCGTTTTACTGCGCGTGACTTTGCTATTGATTATTTAGAAAGCTGCGCACCCAATGCCGTGCTATTTACTCAAGGCGATAACGACACTTACCCGCTTTGGTATGCACAAGAAACCGAAGGTGTTCGTCCTGATATTCGCATTATCAATCTTTCGCTCTTAGGTGTTGATTGGTACATCGAACAATTGCGTTACAAAACAAATAGCGCGCCTCCGTTGAAGATGAGTTTCACGAGTGAACAATTAGCCGGAAGCAATCGCGATGTGGTTTACTATCGTCAGGATCCGCGTATTCCCGAAGGTGCTTCAGTTGATTTGAAAAAAATTATGCAGTTCATAGCCAGCGATAATGAGCGCGATAAAACGGCTCTTCGTCAAAGCGGTGATTTGGAAAATTATTTACCTACACATAATTTCTATCTCGACATTGACCCTATCAAAGCGCGTGAAATGAATATGCTTTCTAAAGACGATGACACCTTAATGGTTCCTCGCATTCAGTTTAGCATTGATAACAGCGCGCTTTTGAAAAACGATTTACTCACGCTCGACATTGTGGCTAATAACATTATGGAACGCCCGATTTACTTCGCGGTTTCTGTAGCACCGGAAGCATACTTAGGGTTGGCAAAATATTTCCAGTTAGAAGGATTGACCTATCGCATTGTGCCAAAAATAAATCCAAGCAGTTCGCCTTATAACGCACCAGTGCGCACCGATGCCATGTATAACAACATGATGACGAAATTCAAATTCGGTGGAATTACGGAGAACAAAGACATTTATTTGGATGAAAATGTTTTGCGTATGACGGTGAATATCCGTGGTAACTTCGGTCGTTTGGCAGAAGCCTTATTAGCAAAAGGCGAAAAAGAAAAAGCCGCTGAGGTAATTGATTATTCGTTGAAAGCAATGCCGGCCGACCGCGTAGAGCACTCCGTGTTTGACTATTCATATCCCGGTGTTTTCTATGAGGCAGGGCAAAAAGAAAAAGCAAGAAAGTTGTTGAATGAAATGCTCGATAAATCGAAAGATGAGTTGAACTATTATAAAACAGTTTACAACTATGCTTTAGCACAAGCACGCGATAATGGGGATATGGGCTACTACAATCAATTGCAGCAAGGTGCATTTTTAGAGCGCAGAGAAGTACGCGAAGAAATGTTCATTATGCAGGAGCTTTCTATGGCAGCTAAGAAATACGAAGATGCCGACTTTGCTTCGAAGGTGGAGAAAACATTTATGGATTACCGCATGAGCTTTGTGCAAATGCAGAAACAATAAATACCAATAGGGACAAAGGGACGTGTGATGAAGTGACAACGGGAATGAAGTTTGTATTTTCCCTTTGTCACTTTGCCCTTCGTCCCTTTTTTACTTTATGAATAATACCAAACAATACTTCTGCATTTTCGGTCGCCAACCGGTTTTGGAAGCGTTTGCCGCAGGTAAGCGTTTCGATAAAATTCTCATTTTAAAAAATGCAGGTGGCGAAGAAATGAGCGCTATTGAAAAGAAGGCGCGCGAAACCGAATGCCCTGTTCAGCGTGTGCCGAAAGAAAAGCTCGAAAATATTTTACAGAAGTATTCAAAATTTAAAGAAGCCAATCATCAGGGCATTGTCGGTTTTCTTTCCATCATTGATTACTATTCTATTGACGATGTACTTCATCATGCTTATTCAAAAGGCGAAACTCCTCTCCTATTAATACTCGATGGAATTACCGATGTTGGAAATTTCGGAGCTATTGCGCGTTCAGCAGAATGTCTCGGTGCACATGCTGTTATTGTTCCTTCCACGGGCTCGGCACAAATAAATGCAGAAGCTATGAAAGCAAGTGCGGGTGCACTCAATAAAATTTTCGTGTGCCGCGAAAAGAGTTTAGTCACCGCAGTAAATTATTTGAAAGTAAACGGCATTAAAATTTTTGGAACAGAAATGAAAGGTGCCATTGAAGCTTCGAAAGCAGATTTCTCAGTTCCCTGCGCTGTTGTTCTCGGCTCGGAAGGTGATGGCGTTTCAAAAGAAATTTTGAAACTGTGCGATGAGCGAATAAAAATTCCCATGAGCGGCACTACAGAATCACTCAACGTTTCGGTAAGTGCCGGAATTATTTTGTATGAAATAAGCAGAGGCAGAAGTTCTTCTGCCAAATAAAGTAGAATGTCATGCTGAGCTTGTCGAAGCATTTTTCTATGTCACCCTTCGACAAGCTCAGGGTGACATCTCTTTCTTATCTCGGTAAACTTGTAACTGTGCAAGAAGTCATCAATGAATCTGCAGGGTTATTCATGATGTGTTTGGTGATGGCGGTTTGAATAGCCATCTTAAAACTATTATCAGAAAAAGTATCTGGACAATTCACTTCTGTATCATTTTTAATCACCTGAAAAAAAACATCGCCAGTAGCGGTAATGTGTCCGAGAATTGTACCCGGGGCAACCGTTTGACCAACGCTGACCATAATATTTTGCAAGCCTGAATAGTAAAAACAGTAAATCGAATTGGTTTTATATAAAACCATTACAGAATTGGCAGAAACCGCAGTTACACTTCCAGCGGTAGCGGAGTTTATGGTCAAATTTGGGTCAGTCAAATGTATCGTATAACCTTTGCTAATCTCCGAAGTAGCTGGAACAGTTCCACCAAATGGAGTAAACTGAGTGGTAGAGGAAAAACTTACTACCGGATACGAAATTGTAGGTGGTGTTGTATCTTTCGGCAGCGCATCAATTGCATACTTATTATTGCAGGAGAAAAAAACAAAACTCAAAAGCACGAGTGTGAAAACTATTTTTTGCATGAAATTATTTTTGTGCAAATTAAGAAAATCAGAATTGGGTTTAGAAGAGAATAACCTATCATTGTTTCTTTACAAATCATGTCATTTTCAGAAAAAAATATTTTAGAGCCGGAGAAATGGATTGACCGTTATGGAGATATTCTTTTCAACTATACCATTACTCGAATCAATAAACGCGAAGTGGCGGAAGACTTAGTGCAGGAAACTTTCTTCTCTGCGTACAAAGCGCGTGAATCTTTTCAGCAGGAAGCTTCAGAGAAAACTTGGCTCATTGCTATTCTAAAAAGAAAAATAATTGACCATTACCGTAAGAAGTCAACGCAAAATGAACTGAGTGTTTTCGACAAAGATTCGAAAGATGATTTCGTGAATTATTTCTTTGATAAAGAAAGTGGAAATGGTGGACATTGGGCAGACTCATCGGCACCACAGGAATGGCGAAAAGATTTTCAAACCAGTGTGGAGAGTGATGAGTTCAATGCTATTTTGAAAAATTGTCTGGGTAAACTGTCGGAAAAAACAAGCGCGGTTTTTACTTTAAAGAATATGGAAGATTTAGATTCGGACGAAATTTGTAAAGAATTGCAAATTACTGCGTCTAACTATTGGGTGCTTATGCACCGTGCAAAATTGCAGCTGCGCGAATGCATGGAAAAGAATTGGTTTTTGAAATAGATAATAGACGAAAGACTATATGTTTCATCCCGCATCGTTAGCGGGGGATAATACAAATACACAGTTCGAATGAATTTGTTTGAAGCTTTGAAAATGACTTGTAAAGATGCGAGCTACCTTCACGAAAAAAAGAAGGAAGGAAATTTGTCATTTACCGAAATGATTGGCTTAAAACTTCATTTGTTGTATTGTGGTTTATGCCGAATGTTTTTCAAACAGTTAGATGAATTGGAAAAACATACACAGCGCTTCGCTCAATCAGAAAAAACAATTGCATCGCTCGATGCTACGTCAAAAGAAAAAATGAAAAAGGCATTTGAGCAGCAGTTGAAAAAATGATTTCCGCAAAACAATACTTGTAAACCATTTGAATAAATTCGCTTCCACAAAATTTCGTTATGGCAGAAGCAATACGACTCGGCAGAATGACCGACACTATGGAAGAGGGTTTCCTGGCTGAACTTTCCGTTAAGATTGGCGACAAAATAAAAAGTGGTGATACTATTGCCGAAGTAGAAACCGACAAAGCCACCCTTCCTCTCGAATCTTATTTCAACGGAACTATACTTCATGTTGCAGCAAAAAAAGGTGACACACTTAAAATTGGTGACCTCATTGCTATAATAGGTAAAGAAGGAGAAGACTATAGTGCATTGCTTGCGAAGCCAGAAGTTGGAAGTCCGAAGTCCGAAGCAAAGACAGCCGATAAAGAGGAAGTTCAACCAGTAACTTCCAACCCGCAACCCGCAACAAATTCCGATTTAAGAGTTAAAGCATCTCCGCTTGCACGCATGATTGCAAAAGAAAAAGGGATTGAACTTTCGAATGTGAAAGGAACAGGCGAAGAAGGAAGAATTACTAAAAAAGATTTAGAGACTGCAAATGACGGGCTGCCAACTTTCACCGGAAAAGAAAATTCGCGCGATGTGCGTGTGAGTCAAATGCGCAAAACAATTGCAAAGCGATTACTTGAAAGTAAAAATGGTGCTCCGCATTTTTACCTGACTCTGGATATCAACATGGATCATGCTGTTTCCATTCGCGCACAACTCAATAATGTTTTACCTGCAAAAGTTTCGTTCAACGATATTGTTATTAAAGCGGTAGCCCTTGCACTTCGTCAAAATCCGAATGTAAATTGTTCGTGGCTGGGCGATAACATTCGCTACTATGACCACATTCATATTGGTATGGCAGTAGCTGTTGAAGATGGATTGTTAGTTCCTGTTATAAAATTTGCAGATAGCAAAACGATTCAGCAAATTTCCATAGAAGCAAAAGCATTAGCTTCAAAAGCAGGTTCAAAAAAATTATTGCCGGCAGAAATGGAAGGCAACACTTTCACTATTTCCAATCTTGGCATGTTTGGTATCGAAGAATTTACTGCCATCATCAACCCGCCTGATGCTTGCATACTAGCCATTGGAGCAGTTCGACAAGAACCGGCTGTTGTAAATGGAGAAATAAAAATTGCGAGTAAAATGAAAGTGACTTTAAGCTGCGATCATAGAGTGGTGGACGGAGCCACTGGTGCAAAATTTTTGCAGTCGCTTAATAATGTGCTAGAAAATCCGGTGAGTGTTTTGCTATAGTTACGTTCTCCAGTTCTACATGAGCAATAGCTTCAATGGGAATATGTGTTCCTCCTTTGAGTAAAATAAATTTTTCGGTAGTAGCCCACACCGTTGTAAAAACTTCTTTATAGCCTTCTAGTGTATTGAAAATAATTTTCGCTTTGCTTTCAAAATTATTTCCCATAAGCATTGCTAAATAAAGCCTTCTGTTTCGTTCCCGCAGTTCATGCTCTGTTGAACGGTTGATTGGTTTACGAAAAGCACATTCCTTCAATTGTTCTTTTTCAATTTTTTGCGCGCGGGTGTTGGTCATAGAAACAGCTTGTGTTTGCGTTTACGACCGAGCGTTTAAAAAGTTACCAGCTACAGCTTGTATAAATTTTTGAAAGTCAATAAGAGTGGAATTACTCTAGTAGATGCGGGTTTCTTCGATGCAGCAAACCGGAATTTTTGTACCGCCTTTTATTATTACATACTCTTCGGTAATGGCCAAAACAACTCCTTCAATTTGCTTTTTTCCTTCTGTGCTCACGGCATTGATGCGAGCTAACTTATTATAATTTCTGCCGAGAATCAGTGCCATGTACAGGTTATCTTTTCTACGCTGAATAAGTTCAGAATCTTTTAGCACTTCGCTCTTTACAAAATCGTAAGGCAGAATTTCTTCGTTAGTAAACAACAGATTTTTCATAGTATGCGGAGCGAATGTAATTTTGGCTTACACTTTTATTTCTTCGTTTTAAATACATTTGTTGATAACACCTCTATATGAAGACACTCGTGCTTGGCGCTTCTTTAAATTCCTCTCGCTATTCTAATAAAGCAGTAAAATTATTGCGTGCCTATAAACACGAAGTGCTAGCAGTAGGTAGAGATGAAGGTACTATTGACGATGTAAAAATTGCACACGCATTTTCGGCCGATGACAAAATTGATACTGTAACAGTTTACTTAAGTCAGGAACATCAAAAACTTTTTTACGAAAAAATTGTAGCAGCAAAACCAAGAAGAATAATTTTTAACCCAGGTGCAGAAAATGGTGAATTAGAAAAACTAGCCAATGAAAATGGAATTTCAACTGAAGATGCTTGCACTTTAGTGTTACTCAATACAGGTCAGTATTAAATCTTACTTTGTAAATATTAAATCTTAAATCAAAAACATGGCTTACACAGACGGAATGCTTAAAGACGGAGCACTAAAAGGAAGAACAATTTTAATTACAGGCGGAGGAACAGGGCTTGGAAAAAGTATGAGTAAATACTTTTTGCAGTTAGGTGCAAACGTGGTAATCACCAGTAGAAAAATAGATGTGTTGCAAAAAACTGCCGAAGAATTAATGGCAGAAACCGGAGGACAAGTACTGGCCGTTCAATGCGATGTTCGAAAATATGCTGAAGTAGAAAACACCCTTGCTGAATCGATAAAAAAATTTGGAAGTGTGGATACGCTTATCAATAACGCAGCGGGAAATTTTATTTCTCCAACAGAGCGTTTATCGAATCGTGCATTTGATACGGTGGTAGATATTGTTCTTCGCGGCTCTTACAATTGTACGCTTGCTTTGGGTAAACATTGGATAAAGGAAAAGCAAACCAATAAAACTGTTTTGAATATTGTAACCACTTATGCGTGGACAGGCTCTGCTTATGTGGTTCCTTCTGCATGCGCAAAAGCAGGTGTTTTAGCAATGACGCGCTCACTGGCAGTAGAGTGGGCGAAATATGGTATACGCACAAACGCAATTGCTCCGGGTCCTTTCCCAACTAAAGGTGCATGGGACAGATTAGTTCCCGGTGAATTCAGAGAACAATTTGAAATGAAAAACAAAGTGCCCTTGCGCAGAGCTGGCGAACATCAGGAGTTATGCAACCTGGCAGCTTATCTCATCTCCGATTTTTCGGCTTATGTAAATGGGGATGTAGTAACCATAGACGGTGGTGAATGGTTGCAAGGAGCTGGTGAGTTCAACATGTTTGAAGCAGTTACTCCCGAGCAATGGGATGCTATTGAAATAATGGTTCGCGGGGCAAAAAGCGAATAAGCAAATTGGACGAATTAGTAAATTGAACAAATTAGTAAATGGATTTTAGCTCAACCGAAGAGAATTATATCAAGTCCATTTTTCATTTATCGGAAGATGGCGATGAGAATATTTCTACCAACGATATTGCACGCTCGGTTAATGCAACTGCTGCATCTGTTACAGATATGCTTAAGAAGTTGAAGCAGAAAAAAATTATCACTTACGAAAAATATCAAGGCGTTCGATTGACAAATGAAGGCGAGAAGATTGCAAAATCAATAGTTCGCAAGCATCGATTGTGGGAAGTTTTTTTGGTAGAAAAACTTGGCTACAGTTGGGATAAGATTCATGACATTGCTGAGCAACTCGAACACATACGAAGTGAAGAAATGATTGATAAGCTCGAGAAGTTTTTGGGCTTTCCGAAGTTTGACCCACATGGCGATCCTATTCCTGATGCATCGGGAAATATTAAACAGGTGAAACAAGTTTTGCTTTCGAAAATGAAAGTAGGTGATAAAGGAAAAGTTGTTGGTGTAAAAGATAGTTCAGCTAAACTTCTGCAACATTTAGACTCTTTAGAAATACATTTGGGTACTTCTATCGAAATTTCGGAAGTTGTGGAGTTTGATAATTCTTTCGTTGTACAGTTGGGAAAAAAAAGAAAAGTCACGTTATCAAAATTAGCCGCGCAGAATATTTTTGTGGGATAGCAACGTGAGATTTGAAAGATAGTTGTTGGTGGCGCATCGTTCCCGAAAAAAAATAGGTAAACTATAGCCAAGCAAAAATACTTAGCTTCAGAAAAAAAAAAAAATTGAATTAATCCAATTTTTTTTACGGCAAACGACATCCGGAACTACTCATTGCTATTGAAGTAAAATGTTTTGTAGCTGCATTTTTCACCAATCAACCTCATTCAGTGATAAAAATCGGCCTCTTCAGCGACACCCACGGCTACCTCGACAAAAAAGTTTTCGAAGTGTTTAAGGATGTTGACGAAATATGGCATGCCGGTGATTTGGGAACAATTGAACTGTGCGATGAGCTGAAAAACTTCAAACCCTTTTTTGCGGTTTACGGAAACATTGATGGCAAAGAAATAAGAACGGATTATCCGTTAAATTTGGAATTAGAACGCGAGGGTTTTAAAATTCTGATGACACATATTGGCGGCTATCCTAATCACTATGAGCCAAAAGCCAGAAGGAAAATCGAAGACGTAAAACCCGACATTTTTATCTGCGGGCATTCGCACATTCTCAAAGTGATGCGCGATGCAAAATACAACAACATGGTGGTGATGAACCCCGGTGCCGCGGGTATTCAAGGCTTTCACAAAATGAAAACTGTTTTACGTTTTACACTCCACAATAAAAAAATTGAAAACCTCGAAGTGATTGAATTGGGCAAGCGAGGCGAAATAATTTAATATTGCGACCTCATGGATTCGGCACAACACAAAAATCTTCTTACCAAAGCTTTCAACATCAAGAATCGGTTTCTTGCTATGTATAAACAGGCGAATGCAGGTCACGTGGGTTGCTCGTTAAGCGTGACAGAGATGTTGACTTTTGTTCGTTTCGGTTGGATGAAAGAAACGGATGAAATTATTTTGAGTAAGGGTCACGCAGCAGCTGCACTTTATTCTTTGTTGGCAGAAGATGGAACATTAAGCGAAGATGACATCAAAACTTTTTACAAAAACAATACATACCTCGCAGCACATCCACCGGTGAATAAAATTAAGCGCATACCTTTTGCCACCGGCAGTTTGGGTCACGGGCTCTCTCTAGCCGCAGGTTTTGGGCTTGCACAAAAACTGAAGAAGACGGACAAACAAATTTTCTGCATAACCAGCGATGGAGAAATAAATGAGGGCTCTACCTGGGAAGCAGCAATGTTTATCGCACATCATAATCTGAACAACGTAATTTGGTTGATTGACAGAAATAAATTGCAAGGCTACGGACGAACAGAAGATGTAATGAAGTTGGATCCGTTGGATAAAAAATTAGAAGCGTTTGGATTTAATGTCGTTGTCGCAGATGGACACGACTTTGCTTCTTTAGAAAACTCGAAACTCGAAACTCGAAACTCGAAACTTCCAACTGTTATCATTTGCAATACCACAAAAGGACACGGATGGAAAACTTATGAAGACAAAGTGGATTGCCATTACCTGCCAATGAAAGACGATCAG
>JAPLES010000009.1 GCA_026391075.1 Bacteroidota bacterium
CACCGTTTCTGCCATCACATTTTCACTATCTAGGGTTGGGTTTATTTCAGTAAACTCTAAAGCACAAACACGCTCGTTTTGTACCAGCTCCAAAATAATGTCAGCGGCTTCGCGCTCGTTGATGCCGCCTTTCACAGGCGTGCCGGTGCCGCGCGAAATGCTCGGGTCGAGGCAATCTACATCAAACGAAATATAAATTTTATCGCAGTGCGAAAGGTGTTTCATTGCTTCACGACAAATTTTGGTAACGCCCGTTTTTCTAATTTCGGAGGTAGTAAAATTTTTAACCTTATGCTTTTTCAGCAAGTATCCTTCCTGCTCTTCAAAATCGCGAAGGGTCATAAAAAGCAAATCGCGGTATTCTAGTTTCGGAGTTAAATCACCTACATTTTTTAGTCTTTCCCACAGTTCAATCGTTTCATAATCTAAATCGTTCACCTTGTTTTCAATATTGTCTTCGGCAAGCGCGGTGGCCAAAGTCATACCGTGAAAATTCCCCGAGGGCGAAGTATAAGGGGAGTGAAGATCGGCATGTGCATCTATCCAAATAACACCTAGCCGAGAATCGGGATACGCCATTTTAATTCCGGCAATGGTGCCGCCTGCATTGGAGTGGTCGCCCGAAAGCACAATAGGAAATTTTCCATCCTTCAACGAATCGCGCAAAGCTGCTCCTATTCGTTCATACATTTTAAGCACACTTCTTATGCGCTTAGCGTAGCGGCTTTCAATCATACCATATAAAGAGGCGTTGTCATCGGGTATATTGATGCTTCGGTGTGTTTTAAAAAAATTGCTTCGAAAATCGAGAGCAGCAATTTTAATTGCATCTACACCTAAACTTGCACCGCGGGTTCCAGCACCCACTTCGCTTTTAATTTCAATCAGTCGTATTTGTCTTCCTTTTTTCATAAAAATGCTTTTCAATAGGCGGTTAATTCCAAGCCGCGTTCAAATGAACGCCAACAACCCGAAAATAAAGTGGGGTGAAGAAGGCTTTGGCCTAAAATGTTTATAAAAAAGATACACCGAATTGTGTTCTTTCTATATTTAAGTCGCTAAAGTATCCATAATCCGCTAATCTCTCAAACTATGGCTGATAACAGAAAGTACGTGCTCGCCTTAGACCAAGGCACAACCAGTTCGCGTTCAATTGTTTTTGATGAGCAGGGCAATGTAGTTGCCATGGCTCAAAAAGAGTTTTCCCAAATTTTTCCAAAACCGGGATGGGTGGAACACGACCCCGAGGAAATCTGGAACTCGCAACTTTATACTGCTAAAGAAGCTATTCGCAGGGCGGGAATTGAATTCGGGCAGATTGCTTCGATAGGAATTACCAACCAAAGGGAAACCACGATAGTGTGGGATAAAAAAACCGGCACTCCTATATATAATGCTATAGTTTGGCAAGACAGAAGAACGGCAGATACCTGCAATGCACTGAAGAAGAAAAAGGATTTTGAAAAATATGTGCGCGATAACACCGGCTTGGTGGTGGACTCTTATTTTTCAGGAACAAAAATCAAATGGATTTTAGATAATGTAAAAGGCGCTCGCAAAAAAGCCGAAGTAGGCGAATTGCTTTTTGGTACGGTCGATTCCTGGTTGGTTTGGAAACTGACCGATGGAAGTTTGCACATTACTGATTATAGTAACGCTTCGCGTACGCTTCTTTTTAATATAAAGACATTAAAATGGGACCAGAAGCTTTTAGATGCTATGGAAATTCCAGCGCTCATGTTGCCTTATGTTACAGATAGCAGTCGCATATACGGCTTCACTCATCGCGCAATTTTTGATGTAGAAATTCCTATTGCAGGCATTGCGGGTGATCAACAAGCCGCGCTTTTTGGACAAACTTGTTTCAACCCCGGCATGGCAAAAAACACTTATGGCACCGGTTGTTTTATGCTCATGAACACGGGCAATAAAATGGTAAAATCGAAACATGGATTGATAACTACTATAGCCTGGGGAATGGGAGGAAAGGTAGAGTATGCATTAGAAGGAAGCATTTTTATTGCGGGCGCGGCCGTGCAGTGGCTTCGCGATGGACTAAAAGTAATTGATGCGGCTTCTGAATCAGAATATCATGCAACTTCAGTGGCTAGTTCAGATGGAGTTTATGTAGTGCCCGCCCTTGCAGGATTAGGTGCGCCTTACTGGAACATGGATGCCCGCGGTGCGGTTTTTGGTTTAACCCGCGGCACAACAAAATCGCATTTAGTACGCGCTACTTTGGAATCTATTACTTACCAAACTAAAGATGTGCTAATGGCAATGGAGCAGGATTCTGGAATCAAATTGAAATCGCTTAGGGTAGATGGTGGTGCATGTGCAAATAATTTTCTCATGCAGTTTCAAAGCGATATGCTTGGCGTGCCGGTTGATAGACCTAAGATTACAGAAACAACGGCACTTGGTGCAGCTTACCTAGCCGGGTTAGCTGTGGGCTATTACAAAAAGCCAAACATTATTAAGCAATGGAAAATGGATAACCAATTTAAACCAAAACTGAAACCTACAGAGCGTGCTGCATTTTATGACGGCTGGAAAAAGGCTGTTAAGTTAAGTATTGCATGGGCCGAAAAATAAATAGCAATAGCTTGTGAAATAGAAACAAACCCCAAAAGAAAATCTTGTTTTTTGGGGTTTGTTTCTTTATTGTTTCCTGCTTCTGGTTATAGCTACTACTCGCTGTTGCTCTTCGCCATTTCTTCTACATTCGCGCCATGTTAGGCAAAAAAAATCCTGCTAATCCTGAAGCAGAAATGGGTTTCTTTGATCACCTCGAGGCCTTGCGTTGGCATTTGATTCGTTCGGTAATTGCAGTAGTGGTTTGTGCTTCATTCGTAGGTGTTTTTTACGATTTTGTTTTTGATAAAATCATTCTGGGCATTTGCTCTAAAGATTTTCCTACGTATCGTTTGCTTTGCTACATCACGCGTACTTATCATATAGGCGATGGTATTTGTATTGATAAAGACATTCCGCTCGAGTTGCAAAACCTTGCCATGTTCGGGCAAATTACGTTGCTGTTTCAATACTCGCTCATCATTGGTTTTGTGTTAGCGTTTCCATATATCATTTTTGAGTTGTGGCGTTTTGTGGCTCCGGCATTAGGCGAAAAGCAACAGAAAAAAACATCGCTCATTATTCTCGCGTGTTCGTTTTTCTTTTTTGTTGGAGTGGTGTTTTGCTACTTCATCATTATTCCTTTCTCTGTAAATTTTGCGGTCAACTTTACTATCAGCAGCAAAATCAAAAACAACTTTACCATTGATAACTACATTGATTTTTTCACGGTGATGTTGCTTGCTATTGGTGCCGTATTCGAATTGCCAATGGTTGTTTATTTTCTTTCACGTTTTGGAATACTAGGCGCCAAAGCCATGCGCAGTGCGCGCAGATATGCGATTGTAATTATTTTAATAGTAGCTGGAGTTATTACTCCATCCCCTGATGTATTCACACAATGTTTAGTGGCGGTGCCTATTTACATTTTGTATGAGCTCAGTATTTTTATAGCTGCGCGAAATGATAAACGGAGAATGAAAGAAGAGCAAAATGCTTCCGTGTAAAACAAAATAGCATGACAACTTTAAAGGCATATGAAGAGTGGAAACAGATTGAGTCACTCACCCAAATGACTCTTCGGAAAAACTATGCGGTGACAAATTTCGGAAGACTAATTTCTTACAAAGAAAAAATTGAGGATGGAATGGAGGTGGGCAAATCAATGATTGAAGGCTATCGAGTAATGACGCTTAAACCTTTTAAAGGCAAAAAGAATTTGACTTTGCTTGTTCACAAATTAGTTGCCGAATATTTTTTGCCGGCAAAAACAGAAGAACAACTTTGGGTGATTCATAAAGACCACAATAAAATCAATAACAAACCTTCTAATTTAAAATGGGTAACTAAAGCTGAATGGTGGGCGCATTGGAAAAAATCGGAAGCTGTACAAGAAAATATTAAGAAGTTGATTGCTCCTAAACAACAAGGAAAAAAACTTGATTCAACCGATGTAATTCGAATAAAAAAAATGCTCTTCAACCCGAACAGAAAAACCAGATATACCATTATTGCGAAGCAATTCAACGTTTCGGTGATGCAGTTGTACCGAATTAAATCGGGCGAAAACTGGAGCCACGTGAAAGTGTGAAAAACAGGCTTTAGGATTGCCTATCACCTTATTTCTTTTTCTCCATTTCCATCTTCAACCACTCTAAATAATCGCCATACAAAAAGAAAGGAATGTTGTATTGGTCTTTACTCAATTCTAAATAAGTTTGGTGCAAGGCTTTCATATTATCTTTCATTTTTTGAATAGTACCGCTACTTTTTACAAAGCGAAGTAGTGCCCGCTCGGGGGCATAAAGCTTTTCCTGTTTCAATAAACTCTTATAAATTGAATCGGCAGTAGAAGTAACAAGACTGTGATTATTTAATTTGTAATAACAGAGCAGAAATAAAAAGCGGTAACTAATTAAGAATGGTGTGCGCATTATTTTTTCCTGCGGCTGAATTTGCAGCAAGTAATCCAACGCTTTATTCGGTTCGTTGTTTAAGTAATATAACCGCGCACCGGCATAAGGTATTTCGTATGATTGTAATGCATCACTCCATTGGTTTTTTTCTTCGGGGTGCATACAAATTTCAAAATGCTCAATGCCTTCAGCATATTTTGATTCGCGTATGTAGTAAGCAAGTTCGAGTGTAATTAATTGGGCTTTTGCGCGCTCGTGAATGCTTATTAAGGGAACATTTTGTTTGATTTCATCGGTATGTTTTTTTATTTCTTGCAACTCATGCCAACTTATTTTGGGTTGACGAAGCATGCTCCATAATAAAGAACTGATTAAAGCCATTTCGCCAATAGCTCCATTTCTTCCGCTTACTTTTGTACGAAAATGTTGTAGGTGGATTCGAATTTTTTGGTTGGCTTGGGGAACATTGAGCACAATCATTAAGCCGCCTAGCAAGGAGTAATAAATTTTCAAGGTACGATTGTAAATACTTTCTACTGGCACGTGCACCCTTTCGTCATTCCAAATTTCTTCGTATAGTTTAGCTTGGGCAGGTGTTCGTGGCTCTCCTATTTTTTTAACCAATTCAAAATAACGGAAAAGCAAAAACAGATAATCAATATTTTGACGGTTCATGTCAGCCGCTTTCAATCGTTGTTCGAAAAATTTTAGTCTAAAATCATAATCGTTGTTTACAGGTGCGTAGTTTATGGTAAGCACTTCCTGCAACTCATGCGCGCGAAGCAAAGCTGCAATAGACGAGTTATCCTCTAACTCGGGAATAATTTTTTGCAAAAATTTATGCGCGCTTTCAAACAATTTTTTTTGTAAAAGCAAAAAATAAAAAGATGGCAAAACAAAACACAGGCACAAAAGAAAACCCTTGGAATTTGAAAACAGCTCCCGGCACTTCTGAATACACGATGTATCGCGAAGAAGAAATTCTTGTTTGTAAAGTAGGCAGCACCACCTTGCATTATCAATGGCGTTGTGTAGATGATTTACACGCTATGCTCAAAAAACATGGCGATTGGCTAGAGCTTGGCGCAGCCGATGAACAAAAACCCGCGAAAGAAAATACAGTAGAAGCCTGGGGACGCTCCGAAAAAAATCCGGTGAAAGGTTGGTATGGTTTAAAGAAAGGTTTTCGCGGAAGATTCGGTATGTATTTGCCACCACTATTGGAAGAACTTGGTTTGGTTGAGTTAGAACACAATCCCAAAAACAACAGAGTTAAAGCAAAATAAATTAAATGAAATCTAAACAGCTTCTAAAGGCGCAATCCTGAGTAGTGACGCACTTTGATTTATTTATCACAAAATGTCACGCTGCGCTTGTCGAAGCGTTTTCCCTTTTATCCTTCGACAAGCTCAGGATGACATAAGCCTTAAATTCAGTCACTACCAATCCGTGGCATACTTTTTTTAATGTTAAACTTTTTTTATTTTTCCTGATAAAATCAAGTCGTATGAAAAAAGCATACTCACCTCTACTTTTAATGTTCTCCCTTCTGCTGTCCTTTCAAGCCGCTTTTGCAGGCGGATATGATGAGTATTATAAAAAGAAAATGGAAACTCCGAATGGAGACCCCCTATCAACCAGTCGTGGATTTTATTGGGCGAATACAAACAGTTATGAGCATATTGTATCTACTTCAAAAGGAGTTTGGTTAGAAGACGTATATCAGCCGGGCAAATTCACCCTAATCTTTGATGTTGGCAAAGATGCAACGATTGTTTCTGTTACTGAGAAATTGAGCTCCTATGGCAGAAAAGGAAGAACAGCATCGGCTATAGTAATAACGCTAAGTGATAATACGGTGGTGATTATAGACAGTAATGGTGACGAAGAAGAAATTACTGCTTCGGCTCTTACGCTGCTTTATGCCAACACCGGTGAAATGATTAAAGATATGGCGGGCGATGATATGTACGCTATTACGGGAAACTATTGCTACATAAGCAGCGACAGTGCGCACACCTGGCTGCTTGATACCGCTGGGCTTACTAATTTATATTTCTACAATCTTTCTTTCGATAGTTTGCAGCGTGTTTATCTTTCCACCAATTTTGGGTTGTACACACAAGACCTCGGCTCCATGCAATGGGTTAAGAATACTGCTCTCACAGGTACCAGTTGTTCTTTTGTTTATGTGGACCGGTTTCAAAATATATGGGCTAAAACCAATACCGGATTTTATGTGAGTACAGACAGAGGGCTTTCCTTTTTACCTGCACCTGCAGGAATTACCGGCTCTGTAGTTTCTATGGCAGATGATATTTATGGTAATGTTTATGTTATTTCAACTAATGTACTTTATAAATCAGTAGGAGGAATTCAAACTTTTATGGCGACCGATGGAAATATTGTTTCGCAAATTAACGAAACAGTAGCCTTCCAGACTTTCAATAAAGTTTCTGCTGATTCATTTGTTTTTGTTGCCACTAAATATGGCTCCTTTACCAGTTACGACCAAGGAACCACCTGGACTTATGGAGGAGTACCATCACGTATCAATTACGGCATAGCTAAAACTTCTTCAGGCAGATTATTAGTGAGTAATAATGTAGGAGTTCATTCCCGCGAAGCCAACGACACGGTTTGGTCTAAACGTTTTCCGGCTTCAGGTTTCGAAACGGCAGCAAAAATTTTTAAGGATAACAGCGGAAACCTTTACACTACTTCGCAAAGCAATAAGCTCATTTGGAAAAGCACCGATGGAGGCACTACCTGGAATTTAGATACGGCTTCTTATGCCAATACAAACGGAAACGTTTATAGTTTTTACACCGACCCGTTAGGCAATCAACATGCGTATGTGTTGGCTTCACCACCCTTGGTATACACCAAAAACGGTGGAGGCAGTTGGACAATAGATACCGTTGGATTTACCGCTGCAAATTTTTCAACCGCAACTGCATGGGGAACTGATAATAACGGCAACTTGTATCTCGCAACACCTTCGGTGTATTTACAAAAACGACCAATTGGCGGTGGCGCTTGGGTAACAGATACTGCGGGCTTGTTGAATCAGGCAACCATTTACGATTTAGCGGTGGACGGTAACGGCACGCTTTGGGCAGGCACCTATATTGGCGCATTCAAGCGTGTTTGTGGTGTGTGGCAGCAACTTACTTATCCCGTAGGTACACAAATTGGTGTTACGAATTCGTGCTTTGTAGTAAGTGTTGACGGTGCCGGTGCAGTTTGGACACAGTGGAGTTACTTTAATACCCTAGGCCATGCTATTGGTTCGGGTGTTTATTTTACGCTCGATAGCGGCACTAACTGGACAAGCATGAGTTTCGATAGTATTACTTTCCGGCAACTATATTCTGTGGGAGATACTACGTATGCCATTAGTTATGCCGATGGGTTGTTTCGGTTTACACGCGATGGCGGCACTGTTTCTGTACACGAAATAAAAGATGCGACTGCAAGCATTTTGCTTTATCCAAATCCTGCGCAAAACAAATTGACGGTTGAATTGAGTGAAACAGTTTCAGAAATTTCTGTGCTTGATGTAAGCGGAAGAAAATTGAAAACCATCACCGGAAATTTTTCGGGCAAAACAGAAATAGATATTTCTTCGCTGCCAAAAGGAAATTATTTATTGCTGCTGCGCGAAACACAGAACATGAAAACAGTAAAATTTGTGAAGCAGTAGGCTGATAAAAAATCGTTCAACAAAAACACTCCATGAAAATTGCACTCGGTGGCGACCATGCCGGCTTCGAATACAAAAAAGAAATCATTGCCTTTCTTCAAGCAAAGAATGTGGAGACAAAAGATTTCGGACCTTTCAATTTAGATAGCGTTGACTATCCCGATTTTGTTCATCCCGTTGCAAGCGGAGTGGAGAAGGGTGAATTCGATTTAGGCATTCTTATTTGCGGAAGTGCTAACGGTGTGGCAATGACAGCAAACAAACATCAAAACATTCGCGCAGGAATTGCCTGGGGCGCAGAACTGGCTAAACTTACACGCCAACATAACAACGCAAACATTCTTTGTTTACCTGCACGTTTTATTTCGCTCGATGTGGCGAAGGAATGTGTTACTGCATTTATTGAAACGGCTTTTGAAGGCGGAAGACATCAGAACCGCGTAGATAAAATTGCCTGCTGATAAATCGGCAATAAGCATTTTCTCAAATTGCTACATTCGCCCCAATGTGCGGCATAGCAGGATTTATTGATTTCAACAAGAACGGAAACTTAGAGTTGCTCAAAAAAATGAGTGACACCATTCTGCATCGCGGACCCGATGACAGCGGTCACGAATTGTTCAACACCGCGCAAGCGCAAATCGGTTTGGGTTTCAGACGGCTTTCTATCATTGAGCTTTCTGCGCTTGGTCACCAGCCCATGCAGTTTGAAGAAGCGGGGCTCACCATCATTTTCAACGGAGAGATTTACAATTTTCAGGAACTGCGAAAAGAGTTGGAACAAAACGGATACAACTTCAAATCACATTCCGATACCGAAGTAATTTTGAAAAGCTACGCGCACTGGGGAACCAAATGTGTGGAGCGTTTCATAGGCATGTTTGCCATTGCGCTTTACGATTCAAAAAATTCGAAAGTGATTTTGTTTCGCGACCGCGCAGGAGTTAAACCTCTTTTCTTTTATCATGAAAACAATTTGCTGCTGTTTGGTTCTGAGTTGAAAATTTTTCATGCGCATCCGCAATTCAAAAAGCAAATCAACTACAGCGCGCTCTCGCTTTATTTTCAGCGCGGCTATATTTCGGCACCGCATACTATTTTCGAAAACACCTTCAAGCTTTTGCCCGGACATTTTCTAGAGATTGATTTAAACACAAAGAAAGTTGCCGCGCAAAAATATTGGGATGTAACCGATTGTTACAATCAACCCAAGCTCGATATTTCGTTTGCCGAAGCCAAACAGGAAACAGAAAAATTATTGCTCTCGGCTTTTCAGTATCGCATGATTGCCGATGTGCCCGTGGGTGTTTTTTTAAGTGGCGGTTACGATTCAACAGCGGTAACGGCACTGTTGCAAAAGCACTCTTCGCAAAAAATAAAAACCTTCACCATTGGTTTCGAAGACCCGAAATATAATGAAGCGCATCATGCCAAAACAGTTGCCAATTACCTCGGCACCGAACACCTCGAGCACATTTGCACTTACAAAGATGCGCTCGACATAGTGGAGCAACTGCCGCACATTTACGATGAACCTTTTGGCGATACTTCAGCAATTCCCACCACCTTAGTCAGCCGCATGGCAAGCGAAAAAGTTACCGTGGCGCTTTCTGCCGATGGTGGCGATGAAATTTTTGCGGGCTATCCTAAATATTTCAATGCCGTTGACCGTATCAATCAAATCAATCGCATTCCTGCATTTGCACAAAGCGTTTTTGCAAAACTGATTCCTGCATCTGTTCAGCACGATACTTCGGTGCAAAACAAATGGAGCAAACTGAAAGATTATTTTGAAAACACCGATGATGTAGCGCGTTTCGACATCATCAGTCAGTCCATGACTTTTTACGAAACACAATGTTTGTTCAATAAAGAAATTTCAAAACTCATCACTCCGTTTGACGAAGGTTCGTTTTTGAATTCTACCAACGATATGCTTTCAAAATTTCAGGCAACCGAATACAAAGCCTATATGGTGGATGATATTTTGCAAAAGGTTGACCGCGCTACCATGAGCGTTTCGCTCGAGGGCAGAGAGCCGTTCTTAGACCAGCGCATTATTGAGTTTGTGGCGAAGTTGCCGAGTCACTTTAAATATACAGGCTGTCACCCTGAGCCTGTCGAAGGGATGCTTCGACAAGCTCAGCATGACAAGCAGGGAAAAGGCATTGCAAAATATTTACTTAAACAAATTGTGCACGATTATGTTCCGCGCGAAATAATGGAACGCCCCAAAATGGGTTTTGGTGTGCCGCTCGAAACCTGGCTGCGCAAAGAACTCAAAGATTTATTTGTAAGCGTGCTGAACGAAGACAATCTGCGCGCGCAAAATATTTTTAATGTAGACCGCGTAATAACCATGCGCGACAAATATTTGCGTGGTGAGCAAGTTGAGTTCGGAAGATTAAGCTACCTGTTTTTATTTCAGTTGTGGTATGCAAAGTGGATGAAGTAGAATACAAAAACTATTTCTTTATCGCCTTCGCTTTCTTTACTGCCTTCTCCGCATTCACTCTTCCGTAGCCATAAAATTTGCTGTGTCCGTTTTTATACTTGCCGTTTTTCAAATCAATTTTATCGGCAGTATCGCGCAAAATATTTTTAACCTGTTTGAAGGTTAAATCGGAATTGACCGAAAGCATTAACGCAATTACCCCTGCAACTCCCGGGCAGGCACTCGATGTGCCGCCAAAAGAGTCATCGTAGTTTCCATTGCCACCCCTGCTTGCACCTTTTTTTCCTGTGCGGTCTGTTGTCCAAATTCCTTTGGTGAGCGGTTTAGGATGACTTTCTGCTTTTGTTCTTCTGCGCCAGTCAAAATCATTGCTGGGGAAACAAACCCAAACGCAATTTCCGTAATCGCTGTAAACACTTCTGCTGCCTCTATCATTACAAGCCGCTACAGCAATTACGTTTTCATAAGAAATATAACCGTCAATATCGCAGTTTTCATTTCCGTTTCCCGCTGCAAAAGTGATGATGCACCCTTTGCCGTTTCTGCCGTTTTTAACGGCATTATCAATTGCCAGTTTCGTACCTGGAGACAATTCAGACTTTTGTTGGTGCAAAGCATCACTGTCCGTCCACCACTCGCCATCTGTAGGTCCCCAACTGCACGAGATAATATCGGCTCCGTTTTTAACGGCATGGTGAATAGCTTCCGCTTCGGTAATAGAGCCAAGCCCCGAAGCACAGCGAATAGGAATCAACTTTGCCTTAGGTGCAACACCCGATGCCTGAAACTTGCCCGCAGCAGTTGCCACACCTGCGCAACAGGTTCCGTGGCTTTCACCACTAAGTTTCGGATTACCATCCGCAATTTTTCGTGTAGCATCATAAGGTGCCACCACTTTTCCGGGCACATTAAATTCTTCGTGTACGGTATCAACTCCGTCATCAATAACTGCTATAGTTACCCCTTCCCCTTCTGTAATGGTATGTGCGGCTTCTACATTGGCGTGCGCGTCAACATCAATTTTGCCAATGGTGGTTTTTTTCAAATGCCACTGATTCGGGTGAATTAGCTTCATTCCCTTTTTACGAATCAATTCAGGTTGACACAATTCTACCTGCGGAAGTTTTAAAAGTTCCTGTGCTATTTTGAAAACATCCCAACCCGTGCCGGCTTTGGCACAAACAAAATAGGAGTTGGTAGCAAACTCAAGTTTGCGTTTTACAGTCAAGTCCTTTTTCTCGATAATAGAATTGCAATCCTTTTCACTTACATTATCTTTAAATTTCAGGAAAAAATTTTCAGTGTAAAGAACAGGTTCTTTACTTTTTTCATCTATTAAAACCCTACCGGCAAATCGTATGTTTTTTTCTTTCTTGAATGCTTCGCGTGTTTTGTCGCGCTGAACAGATGTTCCGTTCTTGTTCGTCTTCTTGGGTTTCAACACGGTAACATTTGATTCACCAAAATGTTCATGTACTTCAAATTGTTTGTGCAATAGCTTTCCCTCTTTGCTTTGAATTGCTTTCGATAGCGATAGGTCGTCAATAGTGCGCACGGCAACCAGATTGTTGCTTTCTATCAAAGTTGTTTTCGCACTATTTTTCTTTCCTGTTTGGTAGGTGAATTTTTCGGTTTTCATAAAATTAATTTGCAGCTAAACTAAAGGATAAAGTTGTTGGTTGCTATTTTTTTGATGGGCAAAAATCGATTATCTCTTCTTCTAAGAAGTTGTTTAGATTTGTATGGATAAGAATATTTATGAGCTATTTTCGAGCGAAACAAGGAAGGTTTTTGAAGCCATAATGGAATATTTCTGGCAAGAAAACCTGACGAAGTTGCAGCCGAAAAGAGCCATAAAGAAATTATTCAGATAAATCTAAACAGCTTCTACCATCTAAAATTTATATTTGCGCTCCCTATGAGCGATTCAATCAAACACGAGTGCGGCATTGCACTTATCCGCCTGCTCAAACCCATCGAATATTATGTAGAAAAATATCATACCGTGGCGTATGGCCTCAACAAACTTTATTTGTTGATGGAAAAGCAACACAACCGCGGGCAGGATGGCGCGGGAGCCGCAGTTATTAAACTTGACCCGCACCCGGGCAGCCATTTTATCAATCGCGTTCGCAGTATCGACCAGCAACCTATTGTTGATGTGTTCAGTCAAATATTTGCCACCTTTCCCAAAGACCGAAAGCCGATTGACAACCCCGCTGCCGAAGCCGATTGGTTTAAGCGAAACAGTCCTTTCATTGGTGAGTTATTACTTGGGCATTTGCGTTACGGCACTTACGGTAGAAACACCGATAGTTATTGCCACCCTTTCATTCGCGAGAATAACTGGATGACACGCAACCTTGTTTTAGCAGGTAACTTCAACATGACAAATGTGGATGACCAGTTCGATATGCTCATTGCCCTTGGTCAACACCCGCGGGAGCGCAGCGATACCATTACCGTAATGGAAAAAATAGGCCACTTTCTCGATGCTGAAGTGCAACACATTTTCGATAAGTATAAAGACCGTCACTATTCCAATAAAGAGATTACTGATTTTATCATCAACGAAATAAGCGTGCGAAGAATTCTTTCGCGAAGCGCTAAAGATTTTGATGGCGGTTATGCTATGGCGGGCATGTTTGGTCATGGTGATGCCTTTGTGCTCCGCGACCCCAATGGAATTCGCCCTGCTTATTATTACTACGATGAGGAAGTGGTGGTGGTAGCTTCTGAGCGACCGGCTATTCAAACTACGTTCAACGTTCCGTTCGAAAAAATTCACGAAGTGCAACCTGGTCATGCCTTGGTGGTGAAAAAAGATGGACGTGTAAAACACGATTTGATTCGCGACCCCCAAGAGAAAAAATCGTGCAGTTTCGAGCGTATTTATTTCAGTCGAGGAACGGATAAAGAAATTTACAGCGAGCGCAAAAAATTAGGCGAGTTACTTTCTCCGGCTATTCTAAAAGCCATCAATCACGATTTTGAGAACACAGTTTTCTCCTTTATTCCAAACACTGCCGAAGTTGCTTTTTACGGCTTAATGGAAGGTATGGAAGAATATCTGAAAGAACACAAACTCAAAACCATTTCAAGCGATAAGCACATTACAATTCAGGCAATGAACAAAGTGCTGTCGCTTCATCCGCGCATTGAAAAAATAGCGGTTAAGGATGTAAAGGCAAGAACTTTTATTACCGATGATACCTCGCGCGATGAAATGGTAAGCCACGTTTATGATATAACCTATGGCTCAATCAATGGAAATACCGATACGCTTGTAGTGATGGACGATTCCATTGTTCGAGGCACAACTTTGCAAAAAAGTATTCTTTCTATTCTTGACCGCTTGAACCCCAAAAAAATCATCGTTGTTTCATCAGCGCCACAAATTCGCTATCCCGATTGCTATGGAATTGATATGAGTCGTATGTATGACTTCATTGCTTTCCGAGCTTTAATAGGTTTACTCAAAGACCGAAACCTCAACGCCAAATTGGACGAGGTTTATGAAAAATGCAGGGAGGATAAAAACAAACCTACAGCCGAAGTAAAAAACCACGTGAAGGAATTATACGACCTGTTTACGGCAGAAGAAATTTCTCAAAAAATTTCAGAAATAGTTCGTCCTAATCACATTTTTGCCGATGTAGAAATCATCTACCAAACCATTGAAGATTTGCATCGGGCATGTCCTAACAATTTAGGCGATTGGTATTTTACCGGAAACTACCCCACCCCTGGCGGTAACAAAGTAGCCAACAAAGCATTCATGAATTATATGGAAGGGCGAATCGAACGCGCGTATTGATTCTTGTGTTATTGAAAACCTAATAACAACCTGAATTTTTGTGGTGGATTTTTTCTGACCTTATACTACATTCGGTTTTTTCTATTATTTTGGCGGCTAAGTATTACATGTCTGTTGATAACTCATCATCGGAATTGGATGTTTTTTTATTTTATGTTAAGCGAATTAAACTAGTTGACTATGAGGATATTTACTACCCTGTTATTGGTGCTGATGTTACTGGCGGGAGTGTCTGTGGCTAATGCACAACAAAATACGAAGTCGAAATCTGATAAATCGTCTAAATTGAAGAGCAGTACTTCTACCTCTAAGGACTCAAAAAAAACTGCCAATACTAAACCAGCTGTTACTAAAAAGGATACGAAGGCAAAAGCAAAGGATTCGAAAAAATCAACTGCTGAAAAAAAGTCAAATACCGCTGCTTCTGATACCACGAAGCAAATAAAGGACGCGCAGAACCAAACACAATTCATGAAACCAGACATGGCTTCAAAGAACTTCAACTTCTATCGTAGAAGAGAAATTTCAACTCCTTTGCAGCCTCGTTACGATTTAGACTCGGCCGTATATCAACAAGGCAAGAAAAAACAAAAACAACAGCAAGCTTACATCAGTAATCAATATTATTTTCCTGCAAAGCCGAGAGATGCATGGGAACTTGGAATAAATTTTGGTTCGGCATTTGTAAGTGGCGATGTTAAGCCTTATTACATGGGCAAGGGAATTATTCAAAATGTAGGATTTGGGTTTACTATTCGTAAAGCACTCAGCTACATGTTTTCGTTGCGCTTAGGGTACAATTATTTCTGTACTACGGGAAGAAACTGGGAACCTGATGCGAATCTTAAATTCAACTCCGCTTTGCATGGTTACTACGACAAGCGTGTGAACTACTGGGATAATCCAAATTTAGTTGCCAGCAAAACCAAGGATACGCTTAACATGAACAAGTTCTTTTTTTATAACTACAGAACATATATGCATGAGGCTCACCTTGCAGTAGTTATGAATTTTGGAAATGCCAGTTTTCACAAAGAAAGAAATTATGTAAACGCATATGTACTTGCCGGAGTAAGTGCCATGATGTTTACAACCTATACTGATGCTCTTAATGCAAATGGAGACGTATATGATTTTTCAGAAGCTGCTGCGCTTTATTATAAACCACAAGCCTCCGGGGTTAATTCCCGTATTAAAAGCGATAGAAAAGAAGCCCTTAAGATTTTGGACAACCTTTATGATGGTAAATACGAGTCGTTTGCTGAAAAAGAAAATAACACGTTGGGTATTAAAAACTGGCAGTTTGTTCCATCATTTACGGCAGGTCTTGGTCTTCAGTTTCACCTTTCAAAATGGGTTACTCTTGGATTGGAAGAGCGGGTGCTGATTACAGGAAGTGATTTGCTAGACGGTTACAGATGGCAGCAGGATGAGCACCCAGGAATGACCAGAGATAATGACAACCTGTCTTATACATCTATCAATATCAATATTCACTTAGGAGGAAAGAAGAGTACAGAACCTATGTTTTGGTTAAATCCTAATGTTCATACGTATAAGAAGTTGGGAGACATGAATCCAAAAGCAATTGCCGATGACATTTTGAAAGATGATGACGGTGATGGTGTAATCAATGCTTTAGATAAAGAACCTGCTACTAAGAAAGGTTGCCCTGTTGATACACATGGTGTGGCTCTTGACAGCGACCATGATGGCATTATAGATTGTGATGACAAGGAGCCATATTCTCCTCCGGGATTCCCAATTGATTCAAATGGTGTTGCCATTATTCCACCAAACCCTTGTTGCGATACAGCAGGTATTGGCGAAGGAATCCCAGGCGGACCTAATGGTCTTGGTGGTAACAAAGGACGAAAAGGAAATAGTGGTTACGATTGCGCGAAGATTGAATTGCCTTCCACTATTTTTGATGATGATAAGTATTATCTCGATCCTCAATACTATGGTAACCTCCATCAAATTGCAGAGAGAATGCAAATGTGCCCAGATATGAAATTGGTGGTGACAGGATATGATGAGTCGCGAAACGATCAGAAATACAATGAACAATTGGCTTGGAATCGAGCGAATGCCGCGGTAGATTATCTGGTGGAGAAGTATGGAATATCGCGAGATAGGTTCATAGTGAAATACCAAGGCGGTAAGAAAGCAGCAACAGGTTCTGCGTTTGAAAAGAAAATGAAGAACAAAGTGGAGTTCCGTTACGCGAATGATGGAGAAGGTGGGGACAGTAATCCTCCGGCTCCGCATCCGGGATTAAAAGCGGGCTCAAATAAGTAAGACTCGTTTACACAAAAGCAAAACGCCAATCAAATTGATTGGCGTTTTGCTTTTGTATGAATTCAAATTATGGAGCAAGTCGTTTTATTTTCCATGCACCATTTTCAAGTTCATAAACTATGCGGTCGTGTAGGCGGCTGGCGCGACCTTGCCAGAATTCGAAGTAGTCTGTTTTAAGAATATAGCCACCCCAATTTTCAGGACGATTAGTTTCACCTGATTCTTTTAGCGCTTCTAATTTGTCTTCGAGAAATTCTCTTGATGGAATTTCTTCACTCTGCTCTGAAACGATTGCACTTAACTTGCTTTCGAAAGGGCGTGTTGCAAAATATTTTTCTGAAAGATGCACTCCAATTTTTTCAATGATTCCTTCTAAGCGAACTTGTCTTTCTAATTTGTCCCAAAAGAAAAGCAGCGCTGCTGAATTGTTTTCTGAAATTTCTTTGCCTTTGCGACTGTGATAGTTGGTATAGAAGATAAAGCCTTCTTCGCTAAATGCTTTGAGCAAAACAATGCGCGATGACGGTTTGCCTTCTTTAGTAGCGGTAGAAAGTGTCATGGCATTGGGCTCGAGGATGCCGTCATTAGTGGCATCTTCTAACCACCAACCGAATTGCTCATAAGGATTGGGAGAAATTTTTTTCTCGGTCAACTCGTGTTTGGTGTAGTTGCGCCTGTTATCGTGTAAGTCTTTGGAAGATGACATGGTAGAATTTTTCTGCGACAAAATTATTTAAATAAAAAACCTTCTGGCTTGATTTTGCTCAGAAGGTTTTTCTATTGGTTAAGTTGTAGTTTCTATCTCACATCAATTCTAAACTCTTTCGAGAAAGAAACTTTACCCGCAGGATAGTTTTGCCCTGTCTTGAAAACGGATGAACCTGCTTCGAAAAAAATTCTGAAGCGGATAACATCAAAAGGACGAAGCGTATCGGGACTTGTGTAAGTGCCTGTGTAAGTGTATCTGTTTACGCGGGGGTCGAGACCATCCAATTTTTCAAAAAATAAAGTGTCGGGGTAAGTAGCAACATAGCCCGTTGTTTGTAACGAATCAATATCATACTTACCGAGGATGTAATTGATAGGTCGGTCAGTTGTGAATTTGATTTCGATGGGCAGTTGGTCGCCTGCAAATAAACGCGTGATAGCAGTATCGGGTTTTACCAATGAAATTGGTTCAAGAGGTGCGCTTTCTTCAGTCTTTTTGCAACCGTTAAATAGCGTAATGCTGAGTGCACCCATAAGAACCGAGAGAAACAAAATTCTATTCTTCATTTTTTAGTTTGTATTTGTATTAAAGACCCGTTTAGATGGTGAAGGGTTGGTTCTACATGTATTTAATCATGAAATCAGTTACCGTCTTTGCCAGTTTACCATAAGGTTGCCACAACGGAGTTACTACGCTTCCACTATGCAATGCTTTCAATACCGCGCGCTCGTTGCTGAATTCTTTAAACCCATAATGCCCGAATGATTTTCCGATGCCTGAATTATTTACTCCGCCAAACGGAAGGTTGGGTTGAGAAATATGAACGAGGTTATCGTTAATGCAAGTTCCTCCAGCAGTTGTATTGTTCAACCAAAAATCTTGTTTGCTTCCTTTTGCAGAGAAGATATAAAGTGCCAACGGCTTTTCTTTTCCGTTGATGATATTCAACACTTCGCTCTCTTCTTTGTAAGCAATTACAGGAAGAATAGGTCCGAAAATTTCTTCTTCCATAACTTTAGAATCAAGTGCTACATTGGTCAAAATAGTAGGAGCGAAAAAATTATCTGTTTCGTCCGACTGTCCGCCTGTTTCAATTTTGGCCCCTTTGTTTACCGCATCTTCCAACAATCTTTTGATACGATTGAAGTGTCGGTTGTTGATGATGTGGCTGATGTCTTTGCTTTTCTGCGCATCTTCACCAAAAACTTTTTTGATGTTAGCTACCAATTTTGAAACGAATTCATCCTTCTTGCTTTCGTGAATCAAAATATAATCAGGAGCAATACAGGTTTGCCCGCAGTTGATGAGTTTGCCCCAGGTAATTTTTTTAACTGCTGCATCAATGTTTGCACTTTCATCAATTATCACAGGTGATTTACCTCCGAGTTCCAATGTAACCGAAGTAAGATGGTCAGCGGCTGCATGCATTACTACTTTACCAACTGCAGGTGAGCCTGTGAAATGAATATGATCGAATTTAAGTTTGAGCAATTCGGTTGAAACCGTATGGTCGCCTTCTATAACAGCCACTTCGTTTTCCGCAAAAACTTTTCCGAGAACTTCTTTTACAATAGCAGAAGTATGCGGAGTAAATTCAGACGGCTTGATGATAGCTGTACAACCTGCCGCAATAGCTGCTACTAAATGTTGCGCGGGCATTTGAAAAGGATAATTCCAGGGAGTAAGAAACAAGACAGTTCCTTTTGGCTCCGAAACAATTTTTGAAGATGAGCCAATAAACATCAATGGCGTATCTACTTCATGCGGAGCCATCCAGTCGTCAAGATTTGCAATAGCATGACGACATTCAGATACCGTATTGTAGATTTCGGCATAACTGGTTTCTACTTTTGGCTTTTGCAAATCGGCATAAACAGCATCCTCAATTTTAGAGCGCATTTCTGTAACCACCGCTACCAATTTTTTTAATTTGGCTTTGCGCTCTTTGGCGGTAGAATTCTTTACGTTCTGTGCTTTTTTTTTCTGTGCATCGTAAATCCTGAAAATTTCTCCAAGCTTGGTGTTTGGACTGATGGGTATATTTTTTACCGCTGGTGCTGTAGCTGTTTCCATAATTATTTCTTTAAGGATGCTAAAAATAGAAATTATTTCTGCTTGCTAAAGGACGAATTTCTGCGGAATGAATTGCACAATTAACGCGAATTAAACTTCATTTGGTTTTTGAAACAATACGATGGAACAAACTAACAGCGGACATTTACAAAAAACACTTACCCCTATTATGTTGTGGGGGCTCGGTGTGGGCTATGTAATTTCAGGAATGTATTTCGGCTGGAATATTGGCCTCGACAAAGGCGGAACGGTGGGTTTGGGAATTGCTACTGTTTTTATTCTCATTATGTATATCACCTTTTCGCTTTCTTATTCTGAGTTGGCGTGCGCCATTCCGAAAGCGGGCGGTGCGTTTGATTATGCGGGCAGAGCATTTGGTAGAGACATTGGTTTTATAGCAGGAATGGCGCAGTGGATAGAGTTTGTTTTTGCTCCGCCTGCTATTGCGCTGGGTATTGGCGCTTATTTTCATTTGCTGTTTCCCACTATTGATGCTATGATTTTTGCCATCGTGGCGTATTTCATTTTCACAGGCATCAATATTCTTGGCGTAAAAATTTCCGCCACCTTCGAACTTATCATCACCATCATTGCCGTTGGCGAATTGAGTTTGTTTGCCGCGCTTACGCTTCCGCATTTTCAAATTCAGAATTTACAAACGAATCCTTTCCCTCACGGCATTTCCGGAATTTTTGCCGCCATACCATTTGCCATTTGGTTTTTCCTGGGTATGGAAGGTTTAGCTAACGTGGCAGAAGAAACAATTAATCCGCAACAGAACATCACGAAAGGTTTTATGTATTCCATGATTACACTTGGCATTCTTGCTGCTATGACTTTTTTCGCTGCTGTTGGAGTTGGCGGCTGGGAAAAAGTTGTTTATGACAGCGCAGGAAATGTTTCCGATTCGCCATTGCCGATGGCGCTGGGGCAAATTACCGGCAATAGCGGTATCATGTATCATATGCTGGTGAGTGTAGGTCTGTTTGGTTTTGTTGCTTCGTTCAATGGCTTATTGCTTGCTGCAGGAAGAGTGACGTATGAATTTGGAAAAGTGGGACAGTTCCCTCGAGTGCTTGGGAAAATTCATCCACGGTTTCACACACCGCATTGGGCTTTAGTATCAAATATGGTTCTTGGCATCATTGCGCTTTTTACGGGAAGAACTGGCGACATCATTACCATTTCTGTTTTCGGGGCTATTTGTCTTTACATTTTTTCTTGCTTGTCTATTATACGCTTACGCAAAACAGAACCTGATATGCCGCGACCTTTTCATGTTCCATTTTATCCAGTGCTGCCGCTCATTGCGTTAACCATTGCTTCGGTAGCGTTGGTAGCTATGACGTATTATAACTTTCAGCTTGCGCTCATTTATTTTGCAGTGATTGGTGTGGCGTTTGTACTTTACAAATTGTTTCACTCCACAGATAAAATTTAGCTCTCTTTGCCTCAATGAAAATTTGTCTTGCCCAATTAAATTATCATGTAGGAAATTTTTCTTCCAACACGCAGAAAATAATTGCCGCTATAAAAACTGCAGAAGAACAAAATGCTGACCTTATTGTGTTCAGCGAACTTTGTATCAGCGGTTATCCTGCCCGCGATTTTTTGGAGTTTGACGATTTTATTTCGCAGTGCAATGATGCCTTGAATGAAATTGCAAAGCATACTTCTAAGGTGGCAGTGTTGGTTGGTTCTCCACGTAAAAATCCAATTAAAGAAGGAAAGGATTTGTTCAACTCTGCTTTTTTCATTCACGAAGACGAAGTGAAAAACATCACCGATAAAACATTGTTGCCTACTTACGATGTGTTTGATGAGTACAGATATTTTGAGCCCAACAAAAAATTTGAAGTTGTTCATTTCAAGGGAAAGAAATTAGCCGTTACTATTTGCGAAGACATCTGGAATTGTGGTGATGAAAATCCTTTATATCCAACAACACCGCTTGATGAATTAACCAAACAATCTCCTGACATTATCATCAATCTTTCTGCTTCGCCATTCAGTTATGTTCAGCATGAAGAACGATTGAAAGTGATTCGCGCAAATGTTGCGCGTTATAAAATTCCGATGGTGTATGTGAACCAGGTTGGCGCGCAAACCGAATTGATTTTTGATGGTGGAAGCTTAGCGGTGAGTGAACAAGGCAAGATCAACAAGCAGCTTCCTTTTTTTAAAGAGAGTATTGATTTCATCAGCATTGAAGATTTAAAATTGAATACTGAAAAGGCAAAACCACAAATCTTCAATCTTCAATCTTCAATCTTAGGTGCCCTCACCCTCGGCATTGGCGATTATTTTTCAAAGCTTGGTTTCAAAAAAGCAATTCTTGGTTTAAGCGGTGGAATTGATTCGGCTCTTGTGTTGTATTTGGCAGCAGAAGCATTAGGGAAAGAAAATGTTTTGTCACTTCTTCTGCCTTCTGGTTTTTCGAGCGACCACTCGTTAGCTGATGCCAAGCAACTTTGTGAAAACCTAGGCACGAAATACGAAACCATTCCGATTGAAAATAATTTTCAGTCGTTCGTTGAAACGCTTGAGCCGCACTTTAAAAACCTTCCTTTCAATGTGGCGGAAGAAAATCTGCAAGCGCGTGTGCGTGGAGTTTTGCTGATGGCGTTCAGCAATAAATTTGGTTACATACTTTTGAATACAACCAACAAAAGTGAAGCCGCTGTGGGTTACGGAACTTTATATGGCGATATGTGTGGTGGACTTTCAGTGCTTGGTGATGTTTACAAAACGCAGGTGTATGAGTTGGCAAACTACATTAATCGCAATAGTGAAATCATTCCGCAAAACATAATTTCAAAACCTCCATCAGCAGAACTTCGTCCCAACCAAAAGGATTCGGATTCGCTTCCTGAATACGATGTGCTCGACAAAATTCTTTTTCAATACATTGAAAAACGGCAAGGTCCAAAAGAGTTAATGGCTATGGGTTTTGAAAAACAACTGGTTGAGCTGGTACTAAAAATGGTTAATGGTAGCGAGTGGAAACGCTTTCAGGCACCACCCATTTTGCGTGTTTCTCCTAAAGCATTTGGCATGGGGAGAAGGATGAATATAGAGGGAAAGTACCTCAGCTAAAATACGGAACCTGCCGAAAAGCACTTTGCTCACAATAATTACATTTGCCGCTCGTTTTAAAGGCCTTAAAAAATTATCATGAAGAAAATATTGTTCTTGATTTCTCTGTTTATATCGTTTGCCGCTTTTACTAGTGCACAGGATTCTGTCAAAGTAGTTAAGAAGAATGATCTTACGCTCGAGCAACAAGTTAAAAAAGTTGAACAGCAAAAGAAGGCAGCGGATGTACAGAAACGATTCACCAAATTTTCCAAAGACCGTTTTGCAGTTGACTTTATTTTTAGCAATTGGATTTACAATAAGAACGATTCTAGAATTGTGGGCGGTGACTTGAAACCCAAATGGTATTCGCGCGGTGTAAACATTTATTTCTCTTGGGATTTCAGAATTAAAAACTCGCGTTTTAGTTTTGCTCCCGGCATTGGTTATAGCTGCTCTAATATTTACAGCCGTCACGAAATGATCGAAGATTCAGCAGGAATTCATTTTACAGCTTTGGCTAATCCAACCGATTATAAAGTGAATAAAATCACCTTGCAATATCTCGATATACCTGTAGAGTTTCGTATTAAAACCAATCCCGACAAATTAGATAACTGCTGGAAATTTGCCATCGGTTTTAAGGCAGGTGTTAGGTTAGATGCACACACTAAAACCAAAACCAAAATAAATAACGTAACTAAAGTTGATGTTGAAAGAAGATTCCCCGACTTCGCTCAGTTTCGTTTCGGACCAATGATTCGCATTGGTTACTCAAGTTTTAATCTTACCGCTTACTATGGCGTGTTGAATGTATTCAAGAAAGACAGAGGCCCTAAGGCAAACGAATTTGCGGTAGGTATTTCATTCAACGGTTTGTAATCAAATTTTTTTTGAGCTTAGTTAGGCTTAGCTAATTGGAAGGCAACTGTTCGGTTTTGTTTCTGCAAATTTTCGGGGCAGTTTTGATTTACACAACCGTTGCGGCTATTGTTGCTGCCAAAGTAGAACGAGTTTATTTTGTCTATAGAAATCCCATTATCAATTAAGTAGCGAAGCACGGCATCTGACCGTTTAAGGGAAACCTGTTTCCCGTTGGTTTCATCAGCCGATGCAATAGAATAAATGCGGATGTTCAAATCAGGATGCTGTAACATTTCAATCACCGCTTTTTTCAACTCCACTTTCATTTCAGGAGTCAAATCATAACTGTTTTTTTCGAAACCCACTGCCGGTAATTCAGCCGAAATAATATTGTCTGTTATTGTCTCTTTGATGTTTACAGAGTTTTCTAAAGCTGGATTGCTAGGCGCTTGCAGATTGGTAGAAGCAACCGGTTCCGCCTTTTTTTGCACTTCGGTAATTTTTGCCTTTGCTTCCTCTTCTGCTTTTAAACGCGCGGATTCTTCCTTGTTTTTTCCTTCTGCCTCTGCACGAGCCTGCTCTTCCTCTTTCAATTTTGTTTTGTTGGCTTCTGCTGCTTTCCGTTTTGCTTCTTCTGCTTCTGCTTTTTGTTTTGCAGCAGCAATTTCCCTTTCTACTTTTTCGCGTTCGCCAGCAATTTTAGCCAAAGAATCTTCCATTGCTTTTTGGGTGCGCAATCTTTCTTCTTCTTCTAATCTTTTGGTGGCTTCATTTTCGGTTGAGGTTTTTAGATACGCTTCTTCTTTCGCTTTTTGTTCAGCCGCCAATTTTGCTGCTACTTGTTTTCTTTCTTTTTCTGCTTGCACACGTGCCACAGAATCTTCGATAGCTTTCTTTTTAGTAGCCTCCAACACTTGTGCTTGTTGTTGCAACAATGCGTTCATGTGCACAATAGAATCGGCAAGTAATTTTCTCTCCGCTAACTGCTTTTCCCTTTTAATCGAATCCTCAACTGCTTTGCGAACTGCTTCCTGTTTTAATTTTTCAATAGCAACTTCTTTGGCATTTTGCTCTTGTTCAGCTTTTAATTTGGCCGCTGTTTCCAAAGTCGATTTTTGTTGCGCAAGTGCTTCTGCTTTTACATGTGCCACCGAATCTGCTGCAAATTTTGCACGAGCGGTAACTACTAATTTGTTCAACGAATCTTCCAAATGTTTTCTTTCCGTTGTTTCTTTTGCAGCTTGTGTTTGTGCTGTTTTCACTTGAGCAATTGAATCCAGAACTCGTTTTGCTCTTTCTGCTGATAAAGATTTCTTGATAGAATCCTGTGCATGTTTTTGTGCAAAAATTTCTCTTGCTTTAGTAACACTATCCTGAACAAATAAAGACCTAGCAACTTTCTTCAACGAGTCTTCCGAAGTTTTCTTTGCAACCAGTTCCTTTGTTTTGCGCTGTTGTTCTGCTTTTACTTGTGTGATGGAATCAGCAACATGTTCAGCGCGAATGGCGGCTTGCATTTTATTCAAAGAATCTTCAACTGCTCTTTTAGCCGCTTGTTCTTTTGCTATACGAATTTGCTCCGCCTTAACCTGTGCAACTGAATCGGCAACAAATTTCGTTCTTACTAGTGCTTCCACTTTTTTTACTGAATCTTCAACCGCTTTTCGCACAGCTGTTTCCTTGGCAATACGAACTTGTTCAGCCTTAGCCTGAATTATAGAATCTGCTACAAATTTTTTACGCGCTTCAATTTTAGATGGAGAAAGTGTTCCACCCCAAGCAGCTAATGCAGAGTCTAAAAGGTCAATAGAATTTAAGTGGGTGTTTTTTGCTTTTGCCGTGTCAATGGAATCATTATGTACTTTGATTCTTACCTGTGCCTTTGCATTCGTAATCGAATCGCTTACAAATTTAATTCGGGCAAGCATGCTTGCTTTTTTCACAGAATCATTAACAGCTTTTTTAGCAGCAAGTTCTTTTGCTAAGCGCTGTTGCTCTGTTTTAACTTGTGTAATTGAATCCAGAATTAGTTTTGCTTTTTCTGCGGCCAACACTTTTTTGATAGAATCCTGCTCCTGCTTATTCGCAAAAATTTCTTTTGCTTTTGTTAAGCTGTCTTGAACAAAGATTGCCCGTGCAACTTTCCTTAGTGAATCTTCCGTAGCTTTCTTAGCAGCAAGTTCTTTTGCTCTGCGCTGTTGCTCTGCTTTAACTTGTGTAATTGAATCCTGAATTAGTTTTGCTTTTTCTGCGCTAACACTTTTTTGATAGAATCCTGCTCCTGCTTCTTCGCAAAAATTTCTTTTGCTTTTGTTAAGCTGTCTTGAACAAAGATTACTCGTGCCACTTTCCTTAGTGAATCTTCCGTAGCTTTCTTAGCAGCAAGTTCTTTTGCTTTACGCTGTTGATCTGCTTTTACCTGGGTGATTGAATCCTGAATTAGTTTTGCTTTTTCTGCAGCTAACGCTTTTTTGATAGAATCCTGCTCCTGCTTCTTCGCAAAAATTTCTTTTGCTTTTGTTAAGCTGTCTTGAACAAAGATTGAACGTGCAACTTTCCTCAACGAATCTTCTGTAGTTTTTTTAGCAACAAGTTCTTTTGCTTTACGCTGTTGATCTGCTTTTACCTGGGTGATTGAATCCTGAATTAGTTTTGCTTTTTCTGCGGCTAAAACTTTCTTGATTGAATCTTGTTCAAACTTTTTAGCCAGAGCTTCTTTTGCTCGCTTGGCTGAGTCCAAAACAAAAACCGCGTGCACCGCTTTCTTGATAGAATCCTCCACCGTTTTTTTCCATGCAATTTCCTTGGCAGCATTTTCCCGCTCTGTTTTGGCTTTACTAACCGAATCCTGAATAGATTTTAAATGTGTCGCCAATGCCACACGCTTCAATGAATCTTCAACCTGTTTTTTTGCAGCAGCTTCTTTGAGCGCTAATTCTCTTTCGGCTTTAGCCTTCGTCATAGCCTGTTGTTTCAAATTTTCAGCTGCTATGGAATCATCTTTGCGCTTTTGATTTTGCGTAGCAGAAGCCATCAATATTCTTTCACTCTCATCTTTTACTTTCATTAATGAATCTTCATACGCTTGTTGTTTTGTTGCAAAATCCTCTGCAATTTTTTTCGATTGTTCTTCATCTTTCTGCTTCTTTATTTGTGCTTCAATTTGTAATGATTTTGTTTCTGCCTCAACTTGTAATTTTTTAATTTCTTCCTGATGTTTTGTAACACTTTCTGAAGGTGCCTTTTTAACCGGCTCGTCTTTTATTACTACCACTTCTAAATTCGGGTCTTGCTTTTCTTTCTTTTTGTTCCCTCCTGTAGAAATAGAAGTTCCGCCACCACCGCCTTTCTTTCGGTCTTCTTCTTTTTTCTTCATCTCCTCCAACTGTTTCTTGGTTTCTTCCAACTCACGTTGAAGTTTTGCTACAGTCTCATCGCTTTCCTTTTTCTTTTTTTCTTCAACTACAAACGGCTGTTTCACTTCCGATAAAGAATTGGTGGGAGTTGCTTTTGTATCGTTTGATGCTGCAATTGTTTTTTGAAGTGCCGTAGGATATTTTTCCTTAAACGAAACAGGGTCAACATACTGAACGGGGTCGAGATAAATATCGAGTTTATAATCGAGCGGCTGATTAAAACCAATGGTGGACACATAAAAACTTGTGTCCTTAAATTGATTGTAAATTCCTATTGACCGTTTGTCAATAGACACTTTGTAATTGGTTTCGTATTCGAGTTTGAAATTGTAAAGTCCATCAATGCCTGTAATAATGCGGTCTTCTTTTTTAGTCATTACATTTTTTAAAACCACTGCTGCCTCTTTAATCGGAAAATTTTCTTCGCGACTTTTCAGCATTCCCATCAATCGCATACCATCTTTCTTCAAACGTACACTGATGTATTCGGGAAAAGGTTTCCCTGCCTTATCGGTTTTTATAGTAAACGTTGTATCGGTAAAACCTGAGTACGAAATTTTTACAGTGTAGGTTTGGTTTTTGTTAACGTTGAATTTATAGCCACCATCAAAATATGTTTTGTAGGTGCCAAATGGTTTTTCGTCTTCAGTAACTTCAACTTTGGCTTGAAAAATAGGGGAGGAGAGGCTATCGGTTTTTTTAACCACGCCATAAAAACTTTGCGCACTCAATTGAGCGCAAACGAAAACCAAAGCCGATAAAAAAATCAGTTTCCCTTTCACTGGTGGTGGTTTGATAACTGAAAGTTAATTGGATTCTCGGTTCAACTTTTCCTTCAGGTAATATGCAGTATACGAAGATTTTTCAGAAAGGATACCCTCGGGCTCGCCTTGGTAAACTAGATTACCGCCTTCGTCACCGCCTTCGGGACCCAAATCTATTAACCAGTCGGCACATTTTATTACATCCATATTGTGTTCAATTACAATTACTGAATGTCCCGCTTCTATCAATTGATTGAAACTTGAAATCAGTTTGTTAATGTCGTGAAAATGCAAGCCGGTTGTTGGTTCATCAAAAATAAACAGGATTGGATTTGGCGCTTCGCCCTTACTTAAAAACGAAGCAAGCTTCACACGCTGTGCTTCTCCACCGCTTAAAGTTGAACTCGACTGACCGAGTTTTACGTAGCCCAAACCAACTTTTTGCAAAGGCAAAAGTTTGGTAGTAATTGCTTCATCACCTGCAAAAAACCCGAGTGATTCATCCACACTCAATTCAAGAACTTCATAAATATTTTTTCCCTTGAACTGAACTTCCAAAACTTCTTCTTTGAATTTTTTCCCGTTGCAGGTTTCACATTTCAAATGCACATCGGCAAGAAACTGCATCTCTACTACTACCTCGCCTTCTCCTTTGCAGGTTTCGCATCTGCCGCCTTCTACGTTGAACGAAAAGTCTTTTGGCAGGTAACCACGAATTTTCGACAACTGCATGCGCGCATACAATTCGCGAATGCCATCATAGGCTTTTACATACGTTACAGGATTGGAACGCGAGCTTCTGCCTAACGGATTTTGGTCAATCATTTCTACCGAAGTAATTCTTCGCATATCGCCTTTCATTTCGCGAAACGTTCCAGGTTTTTCTCCGGCTCCATCAAACATGCGCATCATGGCGGGGTAAAGAATTTTCTTGACCAAAGTTGTTTTGCCTGAACCACTAACACCACTCACAACTGTTAGTGTGCCTAACGGAAATTTCACGTCCACATTTTTGAGATTGTGTTGCGATGCGCCTATAATTTCAATCCAGTTCGATGGCTTTCTTCTTTTGCGGCTATAAGGAATTTCCAAAACACCATTTAAATATTTTGCTGTAAGCGTTTTCGATTTCAACAATTCTTTGGTGCCACCGTTGAACATTACTTCACCGCCAAAAATTCCTGCTTCAGGTCCCATATCAACTATATGGTCACTGGCTTTCATAATATCTTCATCGTGCTCCACAATCACTACTGTATTTCCTAAATCGCGAAGATTTTTCAAAACTTTTATCAAACGTTCAGTATCACGCTGATGTAGACCAATACTTGGTTCATCTAAAATATAAAGCGAAGAAGTAAGATTACTTCCAATAGAGCGCGTAAGATTGATGCGTTGAGTTTCGCCACCGGAAAGTGAATTCGACAAACGATTGAGTGACAAATAACCCAAGCCCACATCCATCATCGTTTGCAAACGAGAATTTACTTCGAGCAAAATTCGCTTGCCAATTTCTGCTTCTGCCTGCGACAGTTTTATGTTTATGAAAAAGGAATGAAGTTCTTTGATAGGCAGTAACATCAATTCAGAAATATGCTTGCCCTGAATTTTTACATTCTGCGAATCTTTGCGAATGCGCGAGCCTTTGCAATCGGGACAAGTTGTTTTTCCACGAAACCGCGAAAGCATTACACGATATTGAATTTTGTAACTCTGCTCTTCAATGTGTTTGAAAAAATCGTGTAACCCACGAAAATATTTGTTGCCGTCCCACAACAACTGCTTATCCTTTTCATCCAAATCTTTATACGCGCGGTGAATCGGAAAATCAAACATCACTCCTTTCTTAATCAGCGGCTCTGCCCATTCACTCATTTTCTCTCCTTTCCATGGCGCCACCACACCTTCATAAACCGAAAGTTCTTTATCGGGGAAAATTAAATCTTCATCCAAACCCATTACCGTTCCAAAGCCTTCACAGGTTTTGCAGGCACCATAAGGATTATTGAAATTGAAGAAGTGCGGATTCGGCTCTTCGAAAGTAATTCCATCTGCTTCAAACTTGTTCGAAAACATTTTCGATTTGCCATCTCCGTATTCAATCACACAATTGCCATGCCCTTCGCTAAAAGAAGTTTGAACCGAATCAGCCGCACGAGATTTTAAATCTTCATCGTTGTGTTTCACCACTAATCTGTCCACCAATACTTTTATGGAAGTTTGCTTCTTCTTTAACGCATCTTTGTTTTCGAGTAACTCTTCAATCTTCGCTACTTCTTCACCAAATTTTATTCTGGTAAATCCTTTTTGCAAAAGTAATTTCAAATCATCGGCAACATTTTTCTCCACTTTGTTTTCAAAATAGATGAACACTTTTTCGCCTTCATTCAACTTGAAAATAAAATCTACCACATCCATTACTTCATTCTTGGTCACCAGTTCACCTGTTTTGGGCGAATAGGTTTTCCCAATCCGCGCGAACAAAAGCCGCAGGTAATCGTATAGTTCTGTAAGCGAACCAACCGTGGAGCGCGTTGTTCTTGTAGATACTTTTTGTTCGATTGAAATAGCAGGACACAATCCTTTGATATAATCTACATCGGGTTTGTCCATGCGGGTGAGAAACTGGCGAGCATAAGAAGAAAGCGATTCAACGTATCTTCTTTGACCTTCGGCAAATAAAGTATCAATGGTGAGTGACGATTTGCCCGAGCCGGAAACACCGGTAATAACAATGAATTTGTTCTTGGGAAGTTCAACATCAACGTTCTTCAAATTGTGAACGCGGGCGCCTTTGATAAAGATTTTTTTTTCGCTCGTCAAAAATTTATTTGGAGATTTCAAATTGGTATTTTATATTCGGTTTACAATAATCAAAAAACAAGCTCTATAGCAATCTATTTCTACTTCACTATTTCTAAGATTCGCAAAGGTAATTTTTAGGGCTTTTTATTCAATTAAAATTTAGATATCGATCCTTCCTCTACTCTCGGTTAAATTTGTTTTTGTGTGTTTGGTATAATGCCACGTGCACACAACTTCCTTTAACTGCCTATTAGTTTTAATTTTTTTGTAACCACGATTTTTAGTAGTCCAGATTTCAATGAACCCAAGTCGACACCTTTGGTTATAAAATCTGAATTCTTAAATCTTAAATCTACTTCGCCTATCTAACATCTCTACGTTTTTATTCACTCTAAAACGTAACACCATGCGCACTCAAATCATGAGCGATCAGGAACTGGTTGACCAGTACCTTGCAGGCAACGAGCTTGCCCTTGAACGATTAATTATTCGTCACAAGGACAAAATTTACACATCCATTTACTTAATGGTAAAGGATAACTATCTCGCTGAAGACATTTTTCAGGAGACATTTATCAAAGCCATTGATTATTTGCGGAGAGGAAAATATACCGAAGAGGGAAAGTTTGCCCCTTGGGTAGCACGTATTGCGTACAACTTATGCATTGACCATTTCCGTAAGTTGAAACGCACACCGGGAATTGTTACCAGCGAAGGCGATGATATTTTCAAATACATGAAGTTTGAAGAAACTTCACACGAGGAGCATGTTCATTTGGAAAAATTTGAAACCAAATTGAAGGATTTGATTGAGCAATTGCCCGAAGATCAAAAGGAAGTAGTCATACTGCGTCACTTTTTCAATTTCAGTTTCAAGGAAGTTTCGGAATACACGAAATCTCCTTTGAATACTTGCTTGGGAAGAATGCGGTATGCGCTCAATAACATCCGCAGAATGATGGAAGAACAGAACGTGGTTCTTCGCCAGTTATAAAATACGATTGTCAAACTTGTTGTTTGTCGTTTTAATCCGCTCCACGATGGGGTGGATTTTTTATTTCTTAAGCATCAAAAAAATATTTCTGCATTCACACAATAATATTTTGGCACTGCGTTTTATATCTACAAAAACAAAATCAAACCCAATATGGAACAAACTTCTACACTCGACCTCTTAGTATTACACGCTTATGGCGAAACTAATCTGGAACAAAGAGAATTCCTCGCAAACGAATTGAGCGAGAATGAAACTCTTCAAGAAGAATTAATGGAACTGGTAGATACTCAGCACCAGCTCAATTCTATGATAAAGAGCCCGAGCCAAACTTCGGTGCGTATTATTATGGAGCATAGCTACAAAACGGAACAGCTACAGGAAATTTAATTTTCAGCAGCGCAGAATGTCTTTCTCGCAATTTTGAACGGTTTGGGTTTATTACGCGTACTTTTTATTTTTAGTTTTATAAGAACTAAAACATACGCATGCAAAAATTTACGCGCTTTCGTTTCCTATTCGCAGTCCTCCTATTTTCATCCTTACTTTTTATCGACTCGTGCGATAAGAAATGTGACGACAACCTTCCACCTACCGGCCCAGGTGAACCCGAAATAAATAAGTGTACAAAACTTCATCCTATCGTATTCATACATGGATTTCTAGCTTCGGGAGATACCTGGGCTAATCAAGTAATGCGATTTACCTCTAACGGTTACTGCGAAAATTTGCTCTACGCTTACGATTGGAATAGTGTAGGAGGTGGAACAGACCAAGCTGCTCTCGATGCTTTTATTGATACAGTGCTTGCGCGAACAGGCGCAAAACAAGTTGACTTGGTTGGGCATTCTGCCGGTGGCGGTTATGGGTATAGCTATTGTTCAGATACCACTCGTGCCAAAAAAGTTGCGCACTATGTGCATGTAGCAAGCTCTTCACAAACTTCGGCTGCAGGTTCAAATGATGAAGTTCCTACTATGAATATTTCATCGGCAGGCGATGCGGTTGCGGGGGTAACTACCATTACAGGAGCTAGCAATATTGAACTAATCAACAAAGATCATTATCAAGTGGCCACCAGCGAAGAAACATTTGTGGAGCTCTATAAGTTTTTCAATAATGGAGAGGCTCCTTTCACTTCTGCTATCAAACTTCAAAGAGATATTACAGTTTCAGGCAAAGCATTAACGCTAGGAGAAAACGCACCGCATAACGGGGCAACCATTCATATTTATGAAGTGAATCCTGACAATGGTTCTCGATTAAATGCCTCACCCGATTTTACATTAACCGCAGATGCTAAGGGAATGTGGGGACCACAAAAAGTTAAGACCAATACGAAGTATGAGTTTGAAGTCATCAGCAATGTTTCGGGCGATAGAGTGATTCATTATTACAGAGAAGGATTTACACACACTAATCCATTGGTTTACTTGCGCACTATACCTACCTCTGGTCTCGCAGGAACTCTTTTAGCCAGCCTTTCTGATAACGATAATCAAAGTGTGCTCGCAGTTTTTACGGCTAATCAAGCAACGGTTGCCGGTCGCGATTCACTGCTGGTAGATAACGTGGTGCTTTCAACCACAACCATTACACCGGCAGCCAACACTGTTATAGCAATGTTTTTGTTTGATGGCAATAATAATCAACATAGCGACTTTACCGTTCCCGGATTTTTCTCGGTGCTTACTACTTTCTTAACGGCACGCGATATGTATTTTCAAACTTCAGCACCTACCACAATTCCATTGCGTTTTAATGGGCGAAATTTATTTGTACCTAATTTAAAATCGCATACAGATGGAGTGATGGTGGCCGTTTTTGATTGACAAACTAAAAATTGTGCTAAGTATTTTAGTTTATTTAAAAAACACTTTTAGATTTGCACTTAATAAAAACAAAAACTATGAACAAAGCTTCTGACGAAAAGAAAGAAAAAATGAAAGCTCTTCAACTTACATTGGATAAGTTGGACAAGGCGTACGGCAAAGGAACCATTATGAAACTGGGCGATTCGAAAGTGATGGGTGTGGAATCTATTCCTACCGGCTCACTCGGATTGGATATAGCCCTTGGTATAGGTGGTTTGCCAAAAGGAAGAGTAATAGAAATTTACGGACCTGAATCTTCCGGTAAAACAACGCTCGCTATTCAGGCGATAGCAAATTGCCAAAGACTAGGAGGCATCGCAGCTTTTATAGATGCAGAACATGCTTTTGATAAAACGTATGCCGAAAAATTAGGTGTGGATGTAAATAATCTTTTGATTTCTCAACCCGATGATGGCGAACAAGCTTTGGATATTACAGAGCATTTGATTCGTTCAGGAGCAATTGACATTATTGTTATTGACTCGGTGGCGGCTCTTGTTCCGCGCAGTGAATTAGAAGGTGAAATGGGCGAAAGCAAAATGGGATTGCATGCACGTTTGATGAGTCAGGCGTTGAGAAAGCTGACAGGAACAATTTCTAAAACAGGTTGCTGCTGCATTTTCATCAATCAGTTGCGCGAGAAGATTGGAGTGATGTTCGGTAATCCGGAAACAACTACGGGCGGTAATGCTTTGAAGTTTTATGCTTCGGTGCGCTTGGATATTCGCAGAATTGGTCAGTTGAAAGATGGCGATAATTTGATTGGTAACAGAACCCGTGTGAAAGTAGTGAAGAATAAAATGGCTCCGCCTTTCAGAACCTGTGAGTTTGACATTATGTATGGGTTGGGGGTTTCTAAAAATGGCGAAATCGTTGACATGGGAAGTGAACTAGGCGTGATGCAAAAGAGCGGTTCATGGTATAGTTACGAAGGAACAAAACTAGGACAAGGTCGCGATGGAGTAAAACAAATGCTGGACGACAACCCGGGACTTTCTGCTGAAATTGAAGCCAAGATTAAAGCCAAAGTGATGGCAGGAATTGAAGTAGTAAAAGTAGACGCTGAAGGAGAAGAAGCGGAATAATTAGCAGAAGTTTATTTAATTGACAAGAGAGCAAGCGCAGAAAAAAATTCTGCGCTTGTTTTATTTTTACCTTGAACCAAAATTCAAAACCATGAAAAAATATTTACTCGCCTTAATCGCACTCGTTCTCTCTGTGTCTGCGTTTTCTATTACATCTTTTACGCTCAACATGAATTATGAAAACACGGCAAGAGATTTTTTAGTGCATCTACCCACGGGATTTACCACTGCACAGCATGTTCCGATTGTGCTCAACATGCATGGACTTGGCTCTAATGGAGGGCAGCAGGAATTTTATTCGCGTATGAGTGAAACTTCAGACGCTAATAATTTTGTGGTGGTTTATCCGAATGGTATTGGGAACTCATGGAACTCGGGATTTACTGCGCCTTACAATAGTTCGCCAGATGATGTGGGTTTTCTTTCGAAAATTATTGACACGCTTGCGCTGCTTTACAATATTGATTTGAACCGCGTATATGCAACCGGTATGAGCAACGGTGGCTTTCAAAGTTACCGTCTTGCCTGCGATTTGGAGAACCGCATTGCTGCTATTGCTTCTGTAACGGGAACTATTAGTACGCTTACCGCTTTTAATTGCACGAGTCAATCGCGCAAAGTACCTGTGTTGCATATTCACGGAACGGAAGACCCGCTTGTGCCTTATGGAGGCGATGTGGGTTTTAAGAGTGTGGAAGAGACACTTAGTTTTTGGTTGGGACAAGACCAGTGCAGTGCAGTGAGCGATACGATTGCTTTGCCGAATATTAATTTGCTTGACAGTTCAACTGTGGAGCGGATTCGTTATCAAAGTTGTGGTGATGGAACAGAAGTTTGGTTCTACAAAATAACAGGTGGTGGACATACCTGGCCCAACGCCACTTTCGATTATATCTACGGACCAACGAACAGAGACCTTGATGCAAGCCAGGAGATTTGGAATTTTTTCAATCGCTTTACTTTGAATGGACCGAACCGCTTGGAGGAAGTGAAAGAGGAAGATGTCGTAACTGTGTTTCCGAATCCGAGTAATGGGAAATACGAAATACGAATTGGGAAATACGAAATGGAACAGCCAATGCAGGTTTCTGTTTTTGATATGAGTGAAAGGAATGTTTTGCAACAGAAGGTTGTTTCGTCTTCTACCGAAGTAAATTTGTGTGCAATGGAGAGCGGGGTTTATTTTTTACGAGTAAAAGGAAAAGATTTTTTTGTGACGAAGAAGATTTTGAAAAATTAGCATGTCGGTACAAACCATTCTAAAGTTTTTGAAAAACAACCCTCTGCTGTGCATTGTAGTTCTACTAAGCCCTTATCTTATAGTTAAATCAATTTATGGTGGGGAGTTCAATACTTATTTAGAAGCCGCAAAACAATTACGAGCAGGAGTTGATTGCTACAATATTTGGCTTACACATGATAATGGAACATCAACACAATATGGTTATAGTCCCCTATTCGCAACACTCTTAATTCCGTTTACATTTTTGCCATCTTGGGTTCCTTCCCTTTTGTTTCTTCTAGCAGATGTTGTTATGCTGTTTCGGGTTTTTCGTTTGATTACTGAATGGTTACAGCTTAAAGAATTCTCCGGGAAAAATTTATGGTTAAGCTTGGTCCTTATTTTTTCTTTAAGGTTTATTCTACACAATTTTGAAATGGTGCAACTCAACATTTTTTTATTGTGGCTTTCACTGGAAGGGTTACAGCAAATATTTTTTTCGAAAAGAATTCTGCTTGGAACTTTTCTGATTTCATTAGGAATTAATTTCAAAATTTTACCTGTTGTTTTTGTGCCTTACTTGTTGTACCGAAAAGAATTCCAATCGGTTGGTCTAATATGTGGATGGGGTTTGTTGTTCGCAATACTGCCTGCTTCTGTTTTTGGTTTTGACTTTAATACCCAGTTACATTCAGAGTGGTTAAACATTATCAATCCGTTTAATGAAAAATATGGTATCGGGCAAAACATAGAAAGCTATCGCATTCACGGTTTGTCGGCATTGTTTGTTGCTTATTTTTCAAAATACAATAACGATACTTTTCAGTGGTTGATTGTTTCGTTGAGCGACCAGGGCGTTCAATTATTGACAACCCTTTCTCGGTTAGCTTTTATTACTCTTACCTTTTACTTTTTGCGTACAAAACCTTTTTCTTCGTTTCAATCATCCCGCCATTTTGCATTTGAGGTTTCCTATTTGCTTTTGATTACTCCGCTCATTTTCCCACAACAGAATAAGTGGGCTTTTGTTTACATTCTCCCGGCTTTAGGATTAATATTTTATTCTTTGTTACAAAAACAGAAAAGTTTTTTTTCAATCAAAGTGGTATTACTGTTGGCTGTTTTTATATTAACAACCCTCACTACCGATGGAATCATAGGGAAGCAACTGAATTATTATACCGAATGTTTAAAGTTGGTGACCATAGGAACTATTTTAATAGTTCCGATATTAATGCTATCAAAACCAGAAGAAACATAGCGAGTTCCACTTTTCTTCTGCGCAGGCCTCTCAGCTTTGAGATGAACCTGCGAGAGTGAAACACAAAAAACAAAAAAGCGCGAAGGTGTTGCAGTTTGATGCTATTGTTCTCCACAGATTTCATCGGGGGTTATTAGAGTTAAAGTCCTTCGAACTTTCGCTGTTTGCTTTTCTAATTTATCTTTCGGATTCAATACTCAAAAAATGAAGCCGTTCAAAACAATTCTCCTGAGTTTTTTTTGTGTGATATTATTTTCCGCCCAAGCTTCGGAACCAGCATTAAAATTTATTGAAAACAAAAATCAGTTTGATGCACGTGCCTTGTATATGGCGGAGATGAAAGGAGGAGGAATTTTTTTGGAGCGCTCGTGTTTTACTTATGTTTTTTATAACGGCAATGATTTGAATGCAATTGAAGAACAAATGCACGATGGAAATTATGCCCGTGTTGATGAATTGCCTTTGCGCGGACACGCCTACAAAATGCATTTGCAAAATGCGAATGAAGCTGCAACAGTTATCGGTGAAGAGAAGTGCCGTGAGCAATACAATTATTTTTTGGGAAACGATAAATCGAAATGGGCGGGGAATGTGCCGTTGTATGGTGCGGTTAATTATCATGAAGTGTATCCGCAAATTGATTTGAAAGTTTATAGTGAAGGCATGAATGCGAAGTATGATTTTATTGCCGCAGCAGGTGCTGATGTTTCGAAAATTGCTTTGCTGTTTGAAGGAACAGATGGGTTGGAATTGGAGGATGGCGTTTTGAAAATTAAAACTTCGGTGGCTACGATTGTGGAGCAACGACCTTTTGCTTTTCAACTAATTGATGGCAAGAAAAAGGAAGTGCGTTGTGAGTACGCTTTGCAAAACGAAACGGTGACGTTTAATTTTACCGATGGATATAATCACAGTTATGAATTAGTGATTGACCCCGTTATTGTAGCGGCAACTTATTCGGGCACTACATATCGAGCGTATGCACACAGCGCAGCGTATGACCAACACGGAAATATTTATTCGGCAGGCAGAGCGTTTTCAGTAAATGCCAACGGTACCGGTGCCGGGTATCCGGCTACAGCGGGTGCGTTTCAAACTACGCATCATGGCGGCTATCAGGATATATGCGTGAGCAAGTATAACCCCGATGGTTCATCGCTGTTATGGGCAACATATATTGGCGGTAGCGGACAGGAGCAACCGCACAGTTTGTTTGTAGATGCCAACGACCAGTTGTATATCTACGGCACTTCGAACTCTACCAATTATCCGGTGAGTGCGAATGCATATCAACCCGTGAATCTTCCTGATAATTTCGGAAATCATTTAGATGATATTGTAGTGACCAAATTAAATTCATCGGGTTCTGCTTTGCTTGGTTCAACGTATGTGGGCGGAAGAAGTGAAGAGGACGGCACGAACTGGTCGACCGTGGAAAGATATTATGGCGACCGTTTTAAAGGAGAGATTGTGGTTGACTCTCTTGGCAATGCTTACGTGGCGAGTTACACGCGTGCTTCCGATTTTCCAATTACTGCGGGTGCGTTTCAAGCCACGTATGGCGGAGGATACCAAGATGGAGTTTTGTTTAAACTGAACAGCGATTTGTCATCGCTGGTATGGAGTACATTTATTGGCGGCAATAAAGAAGATGCCTGTTATGGTTTGCGGTTAGATGCGAACGGAGATTTATTTGTAACCGGTGCTGTTTCGAGTAATGCGATGACAAATACTGCTGGCACAATTCATACAAGCTATCAGGGTGGATTGTTTGATGCGTTTGTGATGCACGTGCGTACCGATGGGCAAGCGGTTTTGAAATCAACTTATTTTGGTTCGGCAGGTTAAGAGCAAGCATACTTGCTTGACTTAGACAAAAACGGAAACGTTTACATTTTTGGTTCGAGTCCGAACAATGCCTTTCAAGCAACAGCAAATGCTTATCAGGCGGTTGGTGTTGGTGCGTTCATTGCGAAACTGAAACCAACATTGGATTCTGTTCTTTTCGTCACCACGTTTAATGAAATTGCTCCGACCGCTTTGATGGTAGATGAGTGCGGTTATATCTACGCGGTTGGTCACGGAGGTTTGAACACGAGCATAGGAACATGCACCGGATTTCAATTGACACCCGATGCTTTTCAGACAGGCAGCGGTGGTTTTTATATGTTGACTTTGGAGCCCGATGCCATTGCATTGAAGTTCGGTTCATACTATGGACCAACCGATTCGCATGTGGATGGAGGAACCTGCCGCTTTGATAAACGCGGAATAATTTATCACGCGCTGTGCACCGACAAAACAACTTTATACACTACGGCAAACGCGTTTCACACCACAAAACTCTCCAACGATTTTGATGCTACTGTTTTCAAAATAGATTTTCAGGCAGCGCGTGTTTATGCTGATGCATTGGCTACGATTGCAGGCAGCAATGATACTTCTGCCAATGTGCAGAGTTGCAATTCGAACACGGTGCAGTTTATCAATCATTCAACCAATGCGCTTCAATACGTTTGGTATTTCGGCAATGGAGATTCTTCAACAATTGCGCAACCGGCTTATACTTTCAGTGCAACAGGTTCACATGTAGTGATGCTCGTGGCAATAGATTCTTCGAGCTGCAATAAAAAAGATACTGCTTATGTAACAGTGAGTACCGGCTCTGTGGCGGTGAGTGCTTCGGCTACCAACACAGCATGCAACAGCGCATCGGGAAATGCAAGTGCAACTATCACGAGTGGCACAGGACCTTATACTTACGCATGGAGCAACGGAGGAACGAGCGCTTCCATTTCTAATCTGCCTTCAGGAAATTATACAGTGACAGTGACCGCCAGCGGCAACTGCACGGCTACTGCAAGTGCTACTGTTGTTTCTTCGAATGGAGTTACGCTCTCTGCAAATTCTACTAACACAAGTTGCGGAAATAATAACGGAAGTGCGAGTGTGACCGCTACTACAGGAGCAACGCCATTCAGTTATTTATGGAGCAATGGCGCAATAGTTTCTTCGCTTAATAATCTTCCCTCGGGAAATTATACGGTGACGGTAAACGATGCAAATAATTGCAGTGCAACCGCAAGTGTGCAAGTAGATACAAGCAATAATATTTCCGTAACTATTGCGAGTGATAAACCGATTATCTGCATTGGCGACAGCGCGCATGTATGTGTAACCACAACACACGGTTCTTATTTATGGAACCTCGGACAAACCACGCAGTGCATTTACACCAAGCAAGCGGGCAATTATTATGTAACCGTAACCGATGGAAACTGCACCGCTACTTCTAATCACCTTGCAGTAAATATTTATCCGCTTCCACCGGTTTCTATCAGTGTGAACGGAGACACCATGACGGCATATTCGGCAGTTACGTATCAATGGTATTTGAACAATGCAGAAATCGCAAACGCTACTTCGCACATTTACATTGCCCAGCAAGCTGGCTATTACTCAGTGGCAATTACAGACACGAATGGCTGCCGTGTAGTTTCAAATAATGTTTTTGTAGGCGGAACAGGAATTGGAAATTTAAACGGTGATGCGCGGGTTGAACTCTATCCAAATCCAAGCGGTGGAAATTTTGAATTGCGGATTGCCAATTGCGAATCTAAACAGCCATTGAACGTTTTTATTTTTGATGTAGAAGGAAGAAAAGTTTTTGAGCAGAAAATAATTGCCGCTACAACCAAAATGAATTTGCTCATGCTGGAAAGTGGAGTTTATTTTTTGAAGCTAAGCGGAAACAACTTCGCTATTACAAAAAAGATAATCAAAGACTAAACACTACTTCTTCTTCAACCCAATCTCCACCAATCTTTCATTCAGATATTCTCCTGCAGAAATTGGTGTATAAGCAATTGGATGGTTTGCACTTACGCAACTTGCCAAACAATCTAACCGCATTTGGCTGCGAGGATGCGTGAAGAAAGGAATAGAGAAACGCGAGGTATGCCATTTTTCACGCGGTGGATTTACAACGCGGTGTGTAGTTGATTTCAGTTTGTTGTTAGTGAGGCGTTGCAGCATGTCACCTACGTTTACCACAAGGCAGCCTTCGGGTGCGGTAATGTCGAGCCATTCTTTTTGTCGGTTGAGTAACTGCAAACCTTCGGCACTTGCGCCTACGAGAAGTGTGATGAGGTTGATGTCTTCATGCTGCTCGGCACGCACCGCACTTTTTGGTTCGTTCATGATTGGCGGATAATGAATAGCGCGCAAAATAGAGTTGCCATTGTGAATGTGTTTATCGAAATAAAATTCTCCAATGCCTAAATGAATAGCAATGGCACGCAGCAATTCGCGCGCGCTTCCTTCAAATGATTTGAAAAGTTTTTGCCCCAGTTCATAAAACTCGGGCACTTCATCTACCGCAATATTATCGGGGTAATCTTCCTTGGGCATTACTTCACCTTCTACAATTTGTCCCATTTGCCAAAACTCTTTGAGGTCGGGCGCATCGTAACCTTTGGCGGTTTCTTTTCCAAACGAAGTATAACCACGTTGCCCCGCTAGTTCTACCTTTTCATATTTCTTCTTTTCCTCGCGGTTCATCGCAAAGAATTTTTTTACAGCATCATAATATTCATCAATCAGTTGCGGTAGCACGCCATGATTTTTTACAGAAACAAAACCAACTTCTTCAAACGCACGACCAAGCTCGTGCACAAATTTTTGTTTCGATTCATTATTGCCCGAAGTAAATTCAGAGAGGTCAACAACAGGAATAGTATTTAACGACATAAGGGTTGTATTAAATTTTAGAAATCAATTTGTTTTGACCGAATCAATATTAGTAATGAGATAGCCACTTACTTTAGGCAAACCCCAGTCATCAATGAAAGTAAAAATATATCCGTTCTTAAAATTTTTCTTCTTCAAAAAACTTTGCGCTTCGTTTTCATCTCTCGCTAACTGCACATTTCTGCCTGCATAAAAAATACTTTGCGGGGTGGTTTCAAATTTGCAAAACAACATCGCGTCTTTATCCATTGTGCGAATTTGTTCTCCTATTTTTTTATCAAATTCCAACTTAATCTGCGAATTCGAACTCAAATTCATCAACTCAAACTGTGTAACCATTAATACCAATGTAATCACCAAGCCTATTCGCATTCTTAAAACAGGAATAGCTCCGCTCTTTCTTACTTTGTCGTAAAGTATACCTAGAAGCACGCTGAAAAAAAGCGAAGCATACAAAGCCGAAAAATCCTGCCCGGAATAGTTCAAAAAGAAAACGTGCATCAGCACTACAGGTGTCACACTTAGCCAGATGAAGCGGTAACCGTTTTCGCTGAAAACAATTTTTAATTTTTTTCTACTGACAGTGAGCCAGAGAAATGCACCGACTAAAACATAAATAAGAAAGTAGTGCATCGCATAATTAAAGAAGAGCGTTTTAATCAGCCACAAATACGAAAACATAAAATGCCATAAACCCTGATTGGTTTCTTCGAGGCTTCCGCGAATGATGTAACGGTTAAGCATTTCTTCAATGTAAGCACCCACACCGTTTATTTGCGAATACTGGTACACGATGATGCGAAGCATAATCAGAGTAACTGCAAGGGTGCTCCAGATTAAAACGCGAAAACCTCTGATGTCGCGCACATGCAAAAGCGAGTAAACCAAAACACCAAAAGCAAAAAACACTCCTAGCCACGAGGTGTAAATCATAAGCGCGAGCACGAGTGAGTAGAAGAAAATGTATTTAGCCGAATAAAATTTCTGTCGGATAATCATTTTGAGCGCAGTGTAAACACCAATGACAAAAAGCGTTTGCACCGCCATATCGCTCATGTAAACATTCCCCTGAAACCAAAGTGTGATTGGCAGAAACAGATAAATGGTAAACGCCACCACTGCGCTTCGATAAGGTAAGGAGCGCGCGCGACTGAAACTTAAAAGACAAACCGTGAAGTAAACAAAGAGAGCGCTGATGAAATGGAGAACGAGATTGAAAACTTGTATAGGCAACACATCGGGGCGAATGTGCAGCAACTTGAAAATGAAAAATGGAAAGTAGTACGCAAAGGGCGGATGAGAAACGTAGTAGTAGTTCCCTTCTTTGTCGAGCATTTTGCCGCTTTGATTCGCGCTGTTGTTAATGAATTTGTCAGCGGGATTGTTGAAAGTCATTACAGGATTGTATCCGTATTTTTCAATTCCGTTGTCGTACCAAATTTGCATGATGCGTAACGAAATAGCGGTGCAGAATTCGTGATGTCTGCTGAGCGGTCGGTTCAGTTGTGGCAAACGAACGGCTACCGAAAGCAGAAAAATTCCGAAGAGTAAAGGGAAAGTTCGTTTGATGAAATCCATAGTAGCTGAGGGCGAATATATCGGATAATAATGCGAATTTTTTCTCTTCAATTTCTTTTCTACTCTTGTGACAGCTAATCACATCTATGAATCTTGACGAAGAAATTTATAAATCGCTCCACGATGATTTGGAAATATGCCGCGATTACATCCGTCAAATTTCTATGGGCATGATTAAAGGTGAAGTGACGAAGTATCCGATTTTTGTAGCCACGCGCGGAGAGAACGATGTAGATATTGGTTTGCCAATTGTGAACCGTGCAGACTTTGATATCAGTTGGAATTTCAACGCATCGCACCTCGAAGAGTTTGTAAGCAAAGGAGTGGTAGTGCGCGACAAGACGAACGATTTTATTAAAGCGTATAAAAATCCGCTGGAGTTTATGTGCGTGTTTGTAGCCGAAGAAGAGGCGATGAGTTTTGTGTTTATGCCTTATGAACGCAACAAAGCAAATTTGAATTGAACGAATTCTGTTTCGCAAAACCTCCTCGGTGTTAGTACTTTCCCATTTTGCTTTTCAGCTATTTGTCAAATTAGCGCAATGATTTTTTCGCCTCTCCTCGGTGTTTCCATTTTCTTTTCTGCGCTTTACTTACTACTGGTGCTTTACTTTTTTGTGGGATGGGTAAGAAGTCCGAAGTCCGAAGTTCGAAGCCTGCCTGAAGGACAGGCAGGTCCGAAGTCCGAAGCAGAACAGCCGTTTGTTTCCATCGTTATTCCTACACGTAACGAAAGCGAAAACATTAAAACCTGTTTGGAAAGTATTTTCAAACAAAACTATCCGAAGCATTTGTTTGAAGTGGTTTTAGTAGATGATTTTTCTACCGACCCTACTTTGCGTTTTGCCCGCGAAATAAATCAACCGAATTTACTGGTGCTCGACCTCATGCAATACATAGGCAACGCAGGTGAATATGTTCCAAACAAGAAAAAAGCAATTGCGCTCGGCATTAAAAATGCAAAGGGCGATTTGATTATTACTACCGATGGCGATTGCACGGTTGGAGAAAACTGGTTAAGCACGATGGTGGATTATTTCACCAACAACGATTTCAAATTAGTGACTGCACCTGTAATGATGAAGCCTGCTTATTTTCCATTGCAGATTTTTCAGCAATTGGATGTAATGAACCTGATGGGAATTACAGGCGCTACTATTCGCTACAACATGCCCACCATGTGCAATGGAGCAAACCTGATGTATGCGAAACAAACTTTTCATGAAGTGGAAGGTTTCAAAGGCAATCATGATGTGCCAACGGGGGATGATATTTTTTTAATGCAAAAAGTAAATGAAAAATTTCCGGGCAGTATTGGCTTCGTGAAAAATTTCGATGCCTGTGTTTTTACAAAACCTGAGAAAGGATTGGGAAATTTTATTTCGCAGCGCATTCGCTGGATTTCAAAATCGGCACGCTACAGTAATTTTAAAATCACAAGCATTCTCTACTTCGCTTACTTTTTCAATCTGCTGATTATTCTCACCGCATTGTTTGCCTTGCAAATGGATGAATTCAGTTGGCTGCCCGTTGCAGTTGCAGGGGGAACAAAACTCTTCGCAGATTTTATTTTCAATATTCCCGTTACCGTTTTCTTTCGCAAATGGTATATGCTTTTACTTTTACCAATCATCGAAATTTTTTACGTTTTATATGTAGTGTTGATTGGTCCGTTGAGTTTGATGGGAAGATATAGATGGAAGGACAGAAAAATTCGATAATGAGTAAATTTGGAAATTTGGAAATGGAGGATGTTTATCATTTTCAAATTTCCGAATTCTCGAATTTTCAAATTCAATAAATGGCAGAATTAAAAAGCATTTCTCTTAACGAAAAAGCATGGCGCAGATTAAAGCGCAACCGAAGTGCTATGGTTGGGCTTGCTATTATTGTATTGGCAGTGCTGCTTTCTATTTTTGCTTATGTGGCTGCTCCTGATAATTCTCCATCGGGGAATGAGCAGATTCTGCAACTCGAAACTCACCCACCAGGCTTTGCCATAAAAATTTTAAAGAAGAAAAGGGAAGGCGCCACTGCATCAGGATTTCTTGACGGCATGTTGAATGGCTTTGTAAAAAACTACGAGCCTATTCCGGTTCTCGATTACAAAATTACTGGCGATAGTATTGCTTACACCGAATACAAAGGGAGAGGGTTTAATGCAGAGCCGAATAAAATTTCATTGACGGATTTAGCAGGAAGAAATTTGAATTCGATTACTGAAAAGGATTTCGAAAATGAATTCATTGTGCACAAAATATTTTTGCTCGGCACCGATAAATTTGGAAGAGATATTCTTTCACGTTTGCTGATAGGTGTTCGCGTTTCACTTTCTGTTGGTCTCATTTCTGTTTTCATTTCGCTCATCATAGGCATTGTGTTGGGTGCGCTAGCAGGTTATTTCAAAGGTTGGATTGATGAAGGAATCATGTGGGTTATAAATGTTTTCTGGAGCATTCCCACGCTGCTTTTAGCTATGGGATTATACATCAGCGCGGGAAGTTTGATTGAAAATAAACTGGTGATGATTTTTATTGCAGTGGGTTTAACCATGTGGGTAGAAACAGCACGTATAGTACGCGGACAATTTCTTTCTATTCGCGAAATGGATTTTGTGAGTGCTGCAAGAAGTTTGGGCTTTGGCGATGCGCGCATTATTTTCAAACACATCCTTCCTAATATCATGGGACCTATTATAGTGGTGGCTTGCTCAAATTTTGCGAGTGCCATTCTGGTTGAAAGCGGACTCAGTTATATTGGGCTCGGCATTCAACCGCCCGCGCCAAGTTGGGGTAGCATGTTGAATGAATACAAAGATTTCATTGATACCAACAAAGCGTATCTCGCTTTATTTCCGGGCTTAGCAATTATGCTGCTCGTGCTTGCTTTTAATTTAGTTGGTAATGGTTTGCGTGATGCGCTTGATGTGAAAGGACAACTCGATTAATCTTATTCTTCCATCACACTCACCTGATGCCGTATGCTTTCGTTGTGTACCTGCTGAAATAGTTTCAGAATAAACTCTTCGGTCAGTCCGCCTGTTTTTCCCTTTTCAAGGGCGCGTTTTACAATTTGCGCCCAGCGGTCACTCTGGTGAATAGCGAGTTGATTTTCCTTTTTCAATGCTCCGATGTCTTCTGAAATTCCCATTCGCTCTGCCAGCAACTCAATAATGTAATCATCAATTCTGTCAATGCGCGCGCGCATATCGTGCAACGAATGCAAACCATCTTCGGAAACTTTGGGCTGACGAACAATAAGAGAATTTAAAATTTCACCGAGCCTTTCCGGAGTTACTTGTTGCTTGGCATCGCTCCAAGCCTTGTCAGGATTGATGTGCGACTCAATCATCAGTCCTTCAAAGCCCATGTCCATTCCCTGTTGCGAAAGCATATAAATCAAATCGCGCGTGCCTGCCATGTGGCTCGGGTCAACAATAATGGGGATTTCAGGATAGCGCCTGCGCAACTCAATCGGAATTTCCCACATAGGCGGATTGCGGTAAATAGTTTTTTCGTAGCTCGAAAAGCCGCGGTGAATCACTCCAATTTTTTTTATTCCGCTTTGATAAAAACGCTCCACCGCACCAATCCATAATTCCAAATCGGGATTAATTGGATTTTTTATCAGCACCGGAATATCAACTCCTTTTAAACTGTCAGCAATTTCCTGAATAGCAAAAGGAGATACTGTTGTGCGCGCGCCAATCCACAACACATCAATATCATTTTTCAAAGCAGCTTCAACATGTTCTGGATTTGCAACTTCTACACACACGGGCAACCCAAAAGCGCGCCCCGCATTCTTTACCCACGGCAGACCAATTTCGCCAACACCTTCAAAACTGTTTGGTCGGGTGCGCGGTTTCCAGATTCCTGCGCGTATCATATGCACTTTGCCATTGGCGTGTTGCACAATTTCCTTCACTGTGTTCATCACCTGCTCTTCGCCCTCTGCACTGCAAGGACCTGAGATAACAAACGGATGCGCATTTGTCTTGCTCCAATTTTTGAGAGGAGTTATTTCAAATTCATTTGCCACAGTAACGATTGAAGATTTAATATTGAAGATTGAAAAATAAATACCGTAGAGTGAACAAAATTCTTTCGTTAGTTTTTACAATGACAATATTACATCAAACAATTTTGTCACAAACAAATTTTCGGATTTCTTCTTTTCAACCCACGCCCACCGATTTCAAATATCTTCTGCTCACCAATAAGGAAATTATAGGCAACGACACCATCAACGAAAAAATTGTTGACCTGGTTGAACCCATGTTGCTAGATTCTGTTCTACTACGGAAGAAACAACATCATCGTCTTTTTTTAGTGGGCTGGTTGATTCACGCTTTTGGAGGGTACAATTGGCGCGCAGTTGATATGCATAAACAAAAGTTTGTGGGTACGGTAATAAACGAGGGGCGAAGCGGGGCGGCAGAATACACGGAGTATGACATTAAGTATCATCTCAATTTTCATTTGCAAAAATATTTGTTTAAAGATTTTGCTGCTTACGATTTGGAGCGCAAATATCACCGGCAGGATATTCGCCCTTCGCATCATACCAATTACAAAGTGCCCCCTTTTATACGCGACACAAATAATATTGACGGCAGTCAATATGAACTTGGTTGTGAACTAACTCCTCCACTTCCCTTTATTCCGCAACTCAATTATTTATTTTTTCCAACTCTGCCGGGTAGTGGCAGTTGCAAAGAGCATCCGAATTTCGAATGCAAAAATCCTTCGATGGGATTTTACGGAAGCTATTGTTTGGATTGTAATCACAACTGTCATCCCGAATTGCATCCATATGAATGGACATGGTGGTTGAATTTGCAGAATGAAAATTCAACGGATAAAACTTGGTTGATTGGTTTGTTTCACGAGGGCAGTAATCGCTTTCCTAAATGGAGTAAAAACCCAATGACCGGTGAAATAAAAATTCCGTTTGCTTTTGATAAGACCGAAAATGCAAATCCTGCGCTGGTGATAAAAGTTGAACACTTAGTGTTTAATAAATTTGAAAATGCGGAATTGAAAAAGTTTGAATTACCCGAGAAAAATTTTGGCACGAAGGAAAATTATGCGGCTTTCACTTTTCAAATGGATGACAGAACTATGATTGAAGGCGGTTTACAGTTTAACCAAATTTTAAAAACCGATGCATTAAAATATTGGTTCACCGATTTGAATTACGATAAGCAACTGCATGTGTTGAGCGGCTATTTGCATTACGCGGTTTCGGTGCAGGATTTATACACCACAAAAATTACTTTTAGTTCTGCTTATGAAAACTAACAACGAAGAAAAATTTGATTACATCGTCATCGGCTCCGGCTTTGGCGGAAGCGTAAGCGCTATGCGCTTGGCAGAAAAAGGATATTCAATAGCGGTACTTGAAAAAGGCAAACGATGGAAGTTGGATGATTTTCCAAAAAGCGATTGGAACCTTCCAAAATATTTATGGGTGCCATTTTTAAAATGGTTCGGCATACAAAAACTTACTTTTTTTAAAGAAGTGTTTGTCATAAGTGGCGTTGGCGTTGGTGGTGGTTCGCTGGTGTATGCCAATACACATATGAAACCGAAAGAAAATTTTTACACCAACCAAATTTGGAGCGATATAAAAGATTGGAAAACTGTACTGGCTCCATATTTCGAGCGCGCGCATTTTATGCTTGGCTCCGAAAAATATAAGAAGGATAATGCCGAAGATTTAATTTTAAAAGAAGTAGCCGAAGATATGGGCTACGGAAATTCTTTTACGAGCGTTGATGGTGTGGGTGTTTATTTGGGGGATACAGAAAAAGAAGTGGACCCGTATTTTAAAGGGCTTGGTCCATTGCGAAAAGGCTGCACGGAATGTGCTGCTTGCATGGTTGGTTGCAGACATGGAGCAAAAAACACTCTCGACAAAAACTATTTATGGTTTGCCGAAAATATGTTCAACGCAAAAGTGAAGGCCGAAACACTGGTTACAAAAATTGAACATATCGACAATGAATATTTAATTCACACCGAAAGTTCCACTTCATTTTTTTCGAAGAACAAAAAAATATTTCGTTCAAAAGGATTGGTAGTAGCCGGAGGTGTTTTAGGCACCATGGATTTATTACTGAAACAAAAACACTTGCATAAAACACTTCCGAATCTCTCTGATAAATTGGGAGACAACATTCTCACCAATTCTGAAATGTTGAGCGGTGTTGGTGGTGCTGACAGAAAATTAAATAACGGTCTTGCCATCTCCAGAATTTTTTCACCCGATGAAAACACCAATATTGAAGTTTGCAAATTTCCCAACGGCAGCGGCTCCATGATGCACTTAGCCACACTGGCGGTGGGTGATGGAACACCTGCTGTGCGCACAGCAAAATTGATGGGACAAATGCTGATGAAACCAATTTCGTTTCTCAAATTATTTTTCACAATTGCTCCGGCAGAGAAAGGAATTATTTTCTTGATTATGCAAACGCTCGAAAATTCGATGCAAATAAAATTGAAGCGAGGAATTTTTGGAAGCGGCATAAGCATGATTAATGAAAGTAAACAACCGGTACCTACTTTTATTCCAGTAGGGCAAGATGCACTGTTGCGTTACGCAAAAAAGGTAAATGGCATTCCAATGAATGCGCTTACTGAAGTTACATTTGGTCTGGCATCAACCGCGCATATTCTTGGCGGTTGCCCAATGGGAAAAACAAAAAATGAAGGAGTAGTGGATGAATTTTTCCGTGTGCACGGTTATCCGAACATGCTGATTCTCGATGGTTCAATTATGCCATGCAACCTTGGTGTGAATCCTTCGCTTACGATTACTGCGTTGAGTGAATATGCGATGGATAATGTACCGGCAAAGAAAGGGTCAACTGTTGTATCGCTCAACAAACAGTTAGAGGCAATTTAGTTTCTCAAAAAAACAACTCATGAAAAAAGCTTGCCTCTTCTTTTTTCTTACCACACTTTTTTCATTGACAAATGCGCAGAATGATAATAAAATTGTAATAGGCACAATTGATTCTGTCTATTCAAAAATATTAAACGAGCAGCGCAAAGTTTGGGTGCACGTGCCAAATCAAGAGACAACTAACTTATTTGCGAAGCAACAATACCCCGTAATTTATCTTTTAGATGGCGATGCACATTTTAGTTCGGTAGTAGGTTTAATTGAACAGCTGAGTGGCAATAGTATTTGTCCTGAAATGATTGTTGTGGGCATTCCAAACACGGACAGAAATAGAGATTTAACGCCTACACCCAACACGCCCGGCTCACCAAGTTATGATAGTATTAGAGATAAAACTTCAGGGGGTGGTGAAGCCTTTTCATCTTTTTTGGAAAAGGAACTAATACCACACATCGACTCTCTTTATCCAACAGCGCCTTATCGTTTGCTCATAGGGCATTCGCATGGTGCTTTAACGGCAATAAGTATTTTAACCCACCATACACATTTATTTAATTCCTACTTAGCCATTGACCCTAGTCTGTGGTGGGACAATAAAAAGCTGTTGAAGCAAACCGAAACTGCGTTAGGCACCAAGAATTTTTCAGGAACTTCTTTGTATCTCGCCATTGCGAATACCTTGCCGCAAGGCATGGATACAATTCAAATGAAAAACGATACCACAGGTACTACTTTGCATCAACGTTGCATTTTTGAATTGCGCAACGCGTTGAACAAAAACAAAAAATCGGGTTTGACTTTTGAGACAAAATATTATCCGGATGATAACCACGGTTCAGTTCCGCTCATTGCTACCTATGATGCCTTGCGGTTTCTGTTCAAATTTTATTCACTCAAATTAACCGATAGGGATGGCGAAAGTATTAATGAGGAAGTAATTTCAAAAATGGAATCTCACTATGAGAAGGTATCTAAACTTATGGGTTATAAAGTATGCGTTCCTGAAAGCACCATAAATAATTTAGGCTACCAAAGTTTGGGAAATAATCATTTAGATGCAGCAGAAATGTTGTTCAAAATGAATACCGTTAATTATCCGGAGAGTTTTAATGTGTTCGATTCACTTGGCGATTTGTATGTGGCTAAAGGCGATAAAGTAAATGCTGTTATCAATTACAAAAAGGCATTAGCAATAAATAAGTTTCCCGAAACAAAACAGAAATTGGAAAAGCTTTTGGAGAATTGAAAAGAAATTTTTGGTGGATGAATTATTTCACGCGCCACTTCTATATAAAGTCGCAATGTGTTTTACACCGGTAACAATACCTTAAAGTTGGCACCCTTACCCTCTTCGCTTTCCACCGAAATACTTCCACCTTGCCTTTCCAGAATTTTTTTACAGATGGATAAACCCAAACCTGTTCCCGAAAATTCTGTTTTGGTATGAAGGCGATGAAAGGGTTCAAAAATTCGCTGCTGATGTTCGCGCCTAATTCCTATTCCGTTATCGGCTATAATAATTTCGTAAGCATGTGCATGCACAAGAGCAGAAACGGTAACTACCGGTTGTTCAAGCCGATTGTATTTAACGCCATTCAAAATCAAATTTTGCAGCACTAGCATAATTAAATTTCTATCGGTATTAATTTGGGGTAAAGAATTAGGGCAAACAATTTTTGCATTTTTCTCTTGTATAGGAATTTCAAGATTCTTCAAAACGTCTGCTAGCACTTGATTCAAATCAACTAGTTCACCTTTTATCTGGGTGCGGGTAATGCGCGAATAGGAAAGTAAATCGCGTAATAACTGTTGTAAATTCGAAGCTCCTTTATTGGCATACTCAATATATTCATCGGCTTGTGCATCTAGTTTTCCTTCGTAACGTTTTTTAAGCAACTGCATATAATTCGAAATCATGCGCAGCGGCTCTTGCATATCGTGTGATGAAACAAAGGCAAAAGTTTCCAGGTCGGCATTGCTGCGCTCTAACTCCTTCGTTCGTTCTTCTAACTGAAGTTGAATAGCCTTGCTTCTTCTTATATCGCGCGATTGACTAAGCACCGTACTCTTTATACCATCAGTTTCTTCCAGTGCAATAAAAATTGTTTCTACCCAAACAGAACTTCCATTTTTGTGTTGCAACCGATATTGACTTGGATGTTGAATGGAAGGATGGTTGGGTTCACTTAAATTAAGCGAGCGAATTATTTCTCTATCATCCGGATGAATAATTTCGTACGGCTTTCTACCGACCAATTCTGCCGGATCATAACCCAGCAATCGTTTGATAGATGGGCTAATAAATTCTAAGGAACCATCGGCATTATGAATGCAAATAAGGTCGAAAGAGTTTTCGGCAAGCAAGCGGTACATTTTTTCACTAATCGATAATTTTTCTTCAATAGAAAACCGAAAGTGAATCAGCACGGCTTGTGCAAAAGATGCCACAATGTAAGTGGCATAAAAATCGAAAGATGAAGCCGTGTTTTTTTCAGCAACAATGATGACTAGCAATAGTAACACATTCATTACAGCGGTATGAATTAACCAGTTTCGCTTATCGCGAAAAAACCAACCCGAGATAGTGTAGGCAACAATAAACTGATAGGCGTATTGAATATGAAACGAAGTGCCGTAGAGCAAAAAAATATTGACCATGTTCATGGTATACATAAATACGTAAGCGCATTTCTGATATCGAATTTGAATGGGTTTATAAAATAGTAAACCCAAAAGTATGAGGGTAGCTACGGCCGCATCAATTCCGTTCAGCCATTCATGTCTCAGTGGTCCTTTAACCGGAAGATTATCGCCAAAGATGGTGAAGGCGGTAAATCCTACGGCCAAAAAAAAGAACAGCAATTGCGCAGTGCGCAATTCATGATCAATAAGTTTTGATAAGGAAAGGTTAAGGCGTTTTAGCATTTGATTAAAACGAATCTAATCATTTGTATGAACGCTGAAAAAGGGAGGTTGTTACAAAACCTGCTCTAATACTTTGGCATAGACGGGTCAATTTGGTCGGCCCAGGCAAGAATGCCACCTTTCAAATTGTAGAGATTGGTATAGCCAAAGTTCTGTTCAAGATAATTACAAACGTTTCCGCTGCGCGCTCCGCTGCGGCAATGAATGATTACTGTTTTGTCTTTTGAAATTTTTGCCAAGTTATCAGGAACTTCACCCATAGGAATCAGTTCGCCTTTCAAATTGCAGATTTCAAATTCGTGTTCTTCGCGAACATCAATCAATTGAAAATCTTCTTTTGCATCCAACATGGCTTTTAATTCTAAAACTGTTTTCTCTTTCATAATTTTTAGTTTCTGGCTACGAGTTTCTCGTTGCGGGTTAAAAATACAAAACTCGTAACCCGTAACAAGCAACGCATAACTTTAGTCAATAATCATACATGCACCCACGGTTACATTCGTTCCTTCATCAATCAAAATAAAACTTCCTGTATCGCGATTTTTGGTGTACGCATCGTAACACAAAGGCGCTGTTGTTCGAATAGAGATTCTACCCACATCATTCATTCCAATACTGGGGTTTTCGGTAATGCGATGTTGTGTATTGATGTCGAGTTTGTACTTTATTTCTTTCACCACTGCGCGCGCATCTTTCGTAGTGTGTTTCAAAAAATATTTCCCATTGAGTTGAATTGGCTTGTCGCTCATCCAACAAACCATCGCTTCAATATCTTGCGATTGCTTCGGCAAATTTCCTTCGCGCACTAACATATCACCCCGCGAAATATCAATATCATCTTCGAGTTGAATAGTAACCGATAGCGGAGCAAAAGCTTCCTCCATTTCTTTACCATCAAGTTCAACCGATTTTACTTTCGAAGAAAAGCCAGAAGGCATTACCGTCACTTTATCGCCTTTGCGAATTACTCCACTTGCAATTCTTCCCGCGTATCCGCGGTAATCATGAAACTCATCGCTGTACGGACGCACGACATACTGCACCGGAAAACGCATATCAATATGATTGATGTCGCTAGCGATGTGAATGTTTTCGAGCAGATACATTAATGTAACTCCTTCGTACCATTTCATTTTGTCGGAACGGTGCACCACGTTATCGCCATTCAAGGCAGAAATAGGAATGAAATGAATGTCTCTAGTTTTTAATCGCGTAGCGAATTCGCGAAACTCTGCAACAATTTTGTTGTAAACAGCTTCATCGTAATTCACCAAATCCATTTTGTTTACGCAAAGTGCAATGTGTGGAATACCGAGTAGTGATGCGATAATTGAATGGCGTTTTGTTTGCTCCACAATTCCTTGTCGAGCATCAACAAGAATTATTGCAAGGTTTGCGGTGCTTGCACCGGTAACCATGTTGCGCGTATACTGAATGTGCCCGGGCGTATCGGCAATAATGAATTTTCTTTTAGGCGTAGAAAAATATCTGTATGCTACATCAATAGTAATTCCCTGTTCACGTTCAGCTTTTAAACCATCGGTAAACAAGGCAAGATTCACAGTAGTTTCTCCTCTTCGTTCAGAAGTTGCTCTTATATTTTCGTACTGGTCTTCGAAAATTGATTTGCTATCGTAAAGCAATCTTCCAATCAAAGTTGATTTGCCGTCATCTACGCTTCCTGCCGTTGTAAAGCGCAACAACTCCATATTCAAATAACTTTTTGAATCAAATTTTTCTGCTGTGTCTGTCATTGTATTTTGCATTTCAATTTTCAAATTATCACATTCTCGAATTTTCAAATTGTTTTAGAAATATCCTTCCTTCTTTCTGTCTTCCATTGAGCTTTCGCTTCGCTTATCATCTGCTCTTCCTCCGCGCTCTGTTGTTCTTGAACTTGCCACTTCCTGAATAATATCATCAAGTGTTGAAGCAGTAGAAAACGTAGCACCGGTTGAAGTGATGTCGCCAATGGTTCTGAAACGCACCACTTGTTCTTCTGCTTTTTCATTTGGCTTCATTGGAATAAATGGAGAATCGGCCAGCCATGTTCCATCGCGATTGAAAACTTTTCGCTTATGCGAAAAATAAAGTGAAGGCATTTCAATTCCCTCCATTGCCAAATATTGCCACACATCTAATTCCGTCCAATTTGAAATTGGAAACACACGAAAATTTTCACCTACGTGCATTCTTCCGTTGAACAAATTCCAAAGTTCAGGTCGTTGATTTTTTGGATCCCATTGGCCGAACTCATCACGGTGAGAAAAGAAACGTTCCTTGGCGCGCGCCTTTTCTTCATCGCGTCTGGCACCGCCCATGCAACAATCGAATTTATATTTCTCAATCGTGTCGAGTAGTGTAGTTGTTTGCAAACGAATGCGCGAAGCGTTGTATCCTTTTTCTTCGGCAACTCTTCCAGTATCAATTGATTCCTGCACAGAACCAACGAGCAATTTAACTCCGAGTTTTTTTACGAGTGAATCTCTGTAATCGATTGTCTCCTGAAAATTATGTTCCGTATCTACATGCACTAAGGGAAAAGGGATAGCAGCGGGGTAGAAAGCTTTTTTAGCTAAGTAAGTAACCAGAATAGAATCCTTTCCTCCACTAAAAAGTATAGCGGGATTTTGAAACTGTGCAGCCACTTCACGCAGAATAAAAATAGATTCAGCTTCGAGGGTTTTGAGATGATTAAGTGTATAGGACATCCTTGATTGAAAATTTAAGATTGGAAATTTAAGATTGGAATACAAAACTCTATAACTTCTAGCACACTTTCATTTACCGATTTGTTTTGTGTTCGAATTTCCAAATCGGATTTTGCGGGAATTTCAAATGGCGCATTTACACCCGTAAAATCTTTTATTTCTCCTTTACGTGCTTTGGCATACAATCCTTTCACATCGCGGTTCTCGCATTCCTCCATTGATGTGTTCACGAATATTTCTACAAAATCAATTTCGCCAATAATTGTGCGCGCAAGATTTCTGATTTCTTCGGTAGGAGAAACAAAACAACAAATCACAACCACTCCATTTTGCAAAAATAATTTTGCCACTTCTGCAATTCTGCGAATGTTTTCTTTTCGGTCTTCTTCGCTAAATCCAAGATTGTTGTTGATTCCCATGCGAACATTATCGCCATCTAACACTACCGAAAAAAAACCTTTCGCATGAAGTTCTTCTTCCAAGCCTTTTGCAATGGTGCTTTTGCCCGAACCACTTAAGCCGGTGAACCATAAAACTTTGGCGTGCTGATTCAATAATTGCTCCTTGCTTTCGCGCGGTAGCAACTGGTTGATCGGATGAATATTTTCTGATTTCGTATTCATAGAAATGGAGGGCGAATATAGAATTTCCCTTTTAATCTATAAGGTTTGTAGGGAATACAGAAATATGACGACATCACAAGTAGTTTTATATTGCACATACCATGAGTTACCTGCTCGACTTTGTAAAGTCTTTTGACGAAAACGAACTGAAACAATTCCGCAAACTTGATTTGATTGGAAAGGAAGAATTGCTGCGCGATGAATACGCCAATCATGCATCGAAGAAAGATTTCAGTGAGACAAATCTTGTTTCAAAGTATAAACTTACGCAAAGTCATTTCGATAAAATTAATTCTGTTGTTCTAGATAAAACCATTGCGCAGTTTTATGATGATGATTACAACAAAGCGTTTAGCAGCATCCTGATGAAAGGACTAACAGACCTGATGTTGCACGAGCAAAAAATTATTGAACGCAGAATTTTAAAAACGGTAAACGGGTCGGAGAAAACAAAATTCTATAAAGCGGCTTTTGAAAATTTGCGGAGCATGTTTCATCCGAAATACAATTCGAAACTAACACATGAATACGGAAAGAAGTATTTGAACTCGCTGGGCAAAAAGAGAACTTTGACAGATGAAAGTTATGTAGCTATGCTTTCGCTTTACGGAGATATTATTTCAGAAAAATTTGCCGGTAACGAGGCCATCTACTTTTCACAAGCCGAGGCTGTTTTAAAAAAATGGGAGAAAAAAATTCTTGCAACAAAAAACTCATCCGCGCATTTCTACTATTATTTTGTATTTGCAACGTGCCACAAACATTTGGCAGAAACCGGTAAAGAAATGTTGCCCGCATACCACTTAGCACTGAAAGCTATTGAACAAAATTCTTCGGGGGTAGAAGAAAAATTTAAAGGCATTACGCTTTGCGAAATTGGTTTTGGAAATATTGAAAGCAACAATTTTAAAACCGCACAGGAATTTTACGAGCGCGGCTTGAATGAATATCCCGATACTGTTGGTAAGAGCCATTATCATGGAGGAAATTATTTCTGCGTTTGCTTAATCAATAAGGATTACGAAAAAGCGCAACGGGCTTTCGAAAAATATTTATTGCCAAGAATTCAACCTGGCACAAATCGTTCGGTTTTGTTCGATATGTATATGATGGGAAGCCTGCTGAATCTTCACCGCAAAAATTATGATGAGGCGTTTCGTTACCTAAACTAATTGTTGAAATACCGCAAAAACGAAATCACGCATTTTGGTGTAGCGATGATGCGCATTTACGAGTGTGTTTATTTCTATCGCACCGAAGAATTTTCGGTTGCTTCTGCGCTGGTGAAAAAGAATTTGAAATTTTTAACCAAGGAAGTGGGCGGCAATCCCGGGTTTGAATACTTCTTACTTTATGTTGATTCTATAGGTAAACTCATCAAGCTAAAACAAAACACACTCCGCTCTCCCGAAAAACTGCAACAGCAAATTGCTTCGTTGCAAAAAGGAATTTATACAGTGTTCAACCGATTGCTCGAAGATTAATTCTTCCCTTTTCGAATTTTCCCTTTTCGCATTCATTCTTACTCAAATCGTTTCTCCCCTGTCAAGCTGAATTCTTTTGCGGTGTAAATAATTATTAACCAAAAAACATTTAGCAAAATGAAAACAAAATTTACACTCGTGACAATGCTCATAGCGGCATTCTTCACACAAGCACAAACGCCAGCCATGGTAAAAGACATCAACAGCGGTTCTGGCGGTTCCAACACCACCGCTTTGATTGATGTAAACGGAACACTTTTTTTAAGAGCCAGTGATGGCACCAACGGTAACGAGCTTTGGAAAAGCAATGGTACCGATGCCGGAACGGTGATGGTCAAAAACATTGACCCGACCACGAACGGTTCTGCTTCGGGTCAGTACACCAATGTAAACGGCACTTTATTTTTCCACGCCAACGATGGCACACACGGTAAAGAACTTTGGAAGAGTGATGGAACTGATGCAGGAACTGTGTTGGTTAAAGACATTTCTTTTGGCTTAGGTGATACCGATTTGGAATTTTTGGTGAACGTAAATGGCATTTGTGTTTTTCAGATTAACGGTGAGGAACTTTGGAGAAGTGACGGCACTGATGCCGGAACATACATGCTCATGGCTCCAAGTATCAATACCGGAATAGGGTTTAATGTGCGCACCGATTTCTGTGTGATGAATGGCATTATGTTTTTTCAAGGTGAAGACACGACCAATGGCGATGAACTTTGGAAAACAGATGGCACCACTGCAGGAACAGTTTTAGTCAAGGATATTAAACCGGGAATCGATGGCTCAGGACCAGAATATTTTAAAGAAGTAAACGGCACCATGTTTTTTAGTGCGAAAGATGCAAGTGGTTATGGTATATGGAAAAGCGATGGAACAAATCCAGGAACTGTTTTAGTAGCAAATTTGCCCGAGCCATTTGGCTTTAATGGCGGTGCAACTCAGTTAACCAACGTAAACGGAACTTTGTTTTACACGGCTTCTGACCAATTTGTAAATGGATTTGAATTATGGAAAAGTGATGGAACAGCAGCAGGAACTGTCTTGGTAAAAGATATCAATCCCGGCACACCTGATTCTGGTCCCGGTTTATTAACTAATGTAAACGGTACACTTTTTTTCACAGCCACTGATGGCACTAACGGAAATGAACTTTGGAAGAGTGATGGCACTTCAGCAGGAACGGTAATGGTGAAAAACTTAGACGCACTGTATTCAGATTTTACCAACGCTAACGGCACACTTTATTTTGTAGCATTGGTTTCGAGCAGCGGCTCTGAACTTTGGAAGAGTGACGGAACTGATGCCGGCACAACTATAGTGGCAGATATTATGCCTGGTGTGCAATCTTCATTACCCGCATCGCTTACTGTTGTTGGTACTAATTTGTTTTTTGTAGCTAACGATGGCACACACGGCAAAGAACTTTGGAATATCAGCGGTTTGCCTTCGGCAATTGAAGAAGAAAAAACAGTTTCAACCTTCACTCTTTTTCCAAATCCTGTTGCAAAGAGTTTCGAGTTGCGGATTACGGGTTACGAGTTGAATACAGAAATGCAATTACAAATTTTTGATTTGGCAGGAAAACTAATTCGTTCAGAAAAAATTTCTTCTAATCGAATTGATGTTTCGGAACTGGCAAATGGATTTTACACTTTGTCCTTAAACACAAACGGTAAAAGTCAACAACAAAAATTTATAGTTCAACACTAATTCTTCATGAAGCAATAAGAATTTGATTTCTATTGCTAAAGCGGAAGTTGGTGAAAGCCACTTCCGTTTTTTTATTTGCGTTTGTTGAAGAAGAAGTTTTACTTTTCATCCATAAAATATTAACTCATGAAGCAACTTCTACTATCTATCGCAGTTCTTCTTTCGCTTTCTCTCTTTGCACAAATTACTCAACCGCTACAACCCGATTTTGGACCGGGCGGTAACAGCTATACGAACGGAGGTGTTACGCAATATGATTATGGCACCAATGGAAACGGAGAAGATTTTTGGTTGTATGAACCAAACACGCCAACTCCTGATTCGGCAAACGTGGTGGTGTTCATTCACGGTCTTGGCGAAACCAATCCGAAACTTTACGGAGCGTTCATTAAGCATTTGGTACGCAAAGGAAATATTGTGATTTATCCACGCTACCAGCGAACTTTAGATTTTGCCGCGCAAATTGTCAGCTATAACGACAGTTGCGCCAAGGGAATTCAACGTGCGTTAGATACTATTCAACAAGCAGGTCATGTGAAAGGCAGAAGAGAAAAATTTTTCCTGCTCGGTCACTCTGTAGGAGGTGTGCTTACCGCAGATATGGCCATGCTTTATGCGCAATATGGTTTGCCAAAACCGCTCAGTGCATTTTCTATGCAACCGGGGGCCGCTAATTATTTAATGAGCGATTACTCTTCGTTTCCTTCTGATATTCCGTATTTAATTTTGGTTAGTCAAGATGATGCGGTGGTGGCCACAGCACCAGGTACTACCATCTTTAACCAATCGGTTAATGCGCCAACCTCACATAAAAATTTGGTGCACACATATAGCGATAGTCACGGCTCGCCTGGAATTACCGCTACACATTTTGACCCATTAGCCGGTGACGCTGCTTTTGATAATGGAGAAACAAATTTGTTTATCAGTCTTTCGGGCAATGGACCCGTTGATGCATTTGATTATTACTGCACTTGGAAACTACAAGATGCGTTGATGGATTGCGCGTTGCACAACCAAAATTGTGAATACGCTTTTGGAGATACACCTGAACAACACGGCTTGGGAAATTGGAGCGATGGAACACCGGTACGCGTTTTGGAAATTACTCCGCAAGCTGTTTTGGGAATTAATGATTCGAAAAATGAAATTTCAGTTTCTGTTTTTCCCAATCCTTCGAAGGGAAATTATGAATTGCGAATTACGAATTACGAAATGAAACAACTTATAAAATTTGACTTGTATGATGTAAGGGGAGCGTTGTTGGAGCAAAAAGAAATTCAATCTTCAGTCTTCAATTTTCAATCTTCAATCCTTAGTAGCGGTATTTATTTTTATCAATTGAAAAATTCTTCAAACGAAATTTTGAAGAGCGGAAAATTGGTAGTAGAATAATTACGAGCTAATGGCGATGTAACTCATCAACCCAATGCTTTCTTTCAAAGCATTTTCATCAATGTTGAATGTAGGGGTGTGAATGCCCGAAACAATTCCGAGTTTTTTATTTCCGACTCCTAGACGGTAAAAACAAGCAGGAACATGATGTGTGTAATAAGCAAAGTCTTCACTGCCCATGCGCACGGGCAAATCCGTCACATTTTTCTTTCCAACAAATTCCTGTGAAAGCGCTTTTGCTTTTGCTGTTACTTCTTCATTGTTTACTAGAACTGGATAACCTTTGAGGATAGTTACCTCGCAGTGTGTCAAATATTTTTCGGTAATGCGGTGGCAAACAAATTCTATTTGCTTATGTAATTGAGTTCGTAAAGTTTCATCAAAGCAGCGAAGCGTACCGGCAATATCAACCACATCGGGAACCACATTCGTTGCCCCCTTGCCTTCAATTTTTCCGAATGAAAGCACGACAGGAATTTGCGGATTGGTAAGTGATTTTAATTCCAATAAAATTTCAGCGGCAATCAACAGCGGATTTTTCAACTCTTCAATTCGAGCAGCATGACCACCTTTGCCTATCACCTTCAAATAAACTTCATCACTGCTTGCCATAAATCTTCCTCCACAAAAACCAAAAGTGCCTGCTTCCAATTCTGGTGAAACATGCAAGCCAAAAATTTTATTTGGTTTCGGATTTTCAAGAACACCTGATTTAATCATCGCCTCAGCTCCGCTTGGAATTTTTTCTTCGCTTGGCTGAAAAATAAATTTGATGGTGCCTTCGATTTCGTTTTTCAATTCGGAAAGAATCATTGCCACACCAAGCAAATTGCTTGTATGCACATCATGACCGCAAGCGTGCATCACACCTGCATTTTTCGAGCAGTAATCAATTTTATTTTCTTCCTGGATGGGAAGCGCATCCATATCAGCGCGTAATGCAATACATTTTGATTCCGGATTTTTGCCTCTCAAAATTCCAACCACTCCGTTCTTTGCCACTTTGGTTTGCACTTCAATTCCGCAACGCATCAATTCTTCCGCTACCAATTTCGAGGTTTCTTTTTCATCCCAACTCAATTCGGGATTGGAATGAATTTGCCTGCGCAATTCCACCACACGCGGAAAATATTTTTCGGAAAATGATTTGATTTTGTTTAGCATGGTTCAAATAAAGCTATTGCTTTTCAAATTGAGTTTTCAAAAACAATTTCAGAGAATCGGCATAAGCACGATGACCGCGATTATTCAGGTGTGCATCCGGATATTCGGTAAAGTTTGAAATGCTATTCTGAATAGTAAGCCAATTGTTTTCCAAATCATCATCTTTCAATAAATCCGCATAGCGGCTTTTGTATTTTTCCAAATTCATACTGGCTTCATTTCTTGCCGGTATTAAAACAAACTCAGCCGGCACTTTATTTTCTTCCGCTATTCGTTTTATACCACGTAAATATTTTTTAGTGATATGCGAGTTGGTTAGGGTTCTCTCGTAGATCAGCTTTTCGTCTAGTCTAAACTTATAGGAGTAAAGCCGCGAAAGCAAAGCACTCTTCGAAACAATTAGCTCCAATAAATTTTGTGGCTGCCGCAAAAAATATTTTCCGTTCACACAGTAGTCGTAAGCTTCTTGTGCGGTGTGAAAATGCTTGCCATCAATATCTGCAAGAATAGCTCCCGCATTGGTCATAAAATAAAGGGGTTCATTCCCCAAAATGTTTCTGTCGATACGCATCAGATCATTATCCATGAAAAAGACAACAAAAACAAAATCGGGTTTTAATATGGGAACATATTTTTTTGCCAACTCAAAATACTGCGGTGGGTCGGTGGCAGGTATGCCAAGGTTAATGATTTCGTAATTTGTTTCGCGCTCTAGAATATCTGCAAAGCAACTGTCGAGAGGATGAGCGCTTAATCCCCAGGTAAAACTATCGCCAATGAACAATATTTTTTTCTTAGTCGAATCAAGATCAGAAAAATTTTTGGTGCGAAAACCTTCACGATTTACTACTACGTGTTGTAATCGCAGGGAAGCGGCATCTGCCACTAAAATTCCTTCGCTGTTCGTTACAAAATTGGAAATGAGGTAAAGCGAATCAACCGGTTGAAAGTTCATCCAGTTGGGTTTTAAATCTCCCGGTTGGTAACCTATGACCCGCAAATAAAATTCGATGGCGAGAAAAGCAATGAGCAAAAACGAAAATTGAAACAGGAATATTTTTTTCCATTCTGTCATCTCAAACTATTTATTTCAGTTTGATTTTATCGCGCACGATAAATGCACCGGGGTATAAAGGTGTGATGCGCTGTAAAAAATAGGTGGCTTCTAAGCGGGAAGAAAAGTCGCCCATGCGCAGTTTGAAATAGGGCTGTTCATACTCTACATACGAAGCAAGTTCCGAAAACTCTTTATACATAGTCCCTTTGCTTTTGTAAACCTCATCGCGAATGTCGGTGTACATAATTTGTATGCGATAGCCATCGGTAAATTCTTTTCTGCGGTTATACTCCTTGTATTTGTAAAGCAGTTCAGAAGTTTTTACATCCTGCTTTACAGAAAAATTTTTGTTCGCTGAAATTGCTGAACTGTCCTGTGAGTAAGAGGCAGCGCATGACAAACAACAGGCAACAGAAAGAAAAATCAGTCTGTATAAATTTTGAAACTTGAAATTGAAATTTGAAACTTTCATTCTGCAACAATACTTACACTTGCCGAACATCCCAAACGGTCTGCCCCGGCTTCGATTAATTCTAAAGCAAATTCTTTTGTTCTGATTCCTCCGCTGGCTTTTATTTTAATGGTTTTAGGAAGGTTGGCTCTTAACAATTTTACTGCTTCTACCGTTGCTCCCGGCTGAATAAATCCCGTAGATGTTTTTACAAAATCAACGGTCATCTCTTTACACAATTCACAGGCTTTAATAATTTCTGCTTCGCTGAGTAAGCCTGTTTCTAAAATCACTTTCAGTTTTCCTCCGCGCAGTTGAACAATAGTTGCCGCACTCGTCAATTCATTTTTTAGATAATTCCAATCGCCAGCTTTCAGTGCAATTAAATTTATAACCATATCAATTTCATCAGCCCCTTCATCAATAGCTCTTCGCGCTTCTTCTACTTTGGCTGGTGTATGAGAATAGCCCAATGGAAACCCAACCACCGTTGCTACTTTTACTTTGGAATCGCTGAGCCACAATTTACTTTTACGAACAAAATACGGGGGAATGCAAACCGCGGCAAAACCAAACTCCATTGCTTCGGCACAAATTTTTTTCACCTCCTTTTCAGAAGCATCTGCTTTTAAAAGTGTGTGGTCAATCTTAGACGCGAGATTCATCGATTGAAAATAAAAAAATAGGGACAACTCTGTTTAGCACAGGAATTATTTCTGTTTTAGCTTTTCTTCCATCCAATTTAAATACTCAAACTGTTCCTCGTTTATTTTCTGCAAATCATCTTTCGAAATTTTTTGAATCGAACTTTTTAAATCCTGAAATATTTTTTGTGTTTCCTTTTTGTCCGCTGCTTTTATCAAATGGCGAAACCCATTCAATAAAACTTTATCAAACTCATCACCCAGATTTCTTTTGGCAAGATAACGTTGTGTGTTGGTGATTTTGTAATCGAGTAATTCGAAATTTTTTAATTCATAATGTGCTAACAGTTCGAGCAGGCGGGCGTATCGGTTTATTTGTTGGCGTTCATCTGTGCGTTCGTGATTTAAAATTTTGTTGAGCCAGTCAATGGCTTTGCCAAAATCTTTCTTTCGGAAATACGCCACGGCTACGTTGAAGTAAGTATCCATTTCACGCACCAGTGTAATGTCGCCTTCATGCTTACGCAAATTTTCTTCAATGTATTTAACGTGTTGCTCCAAATCAGAATAATCTTGTTTTACTTTACAATACAACAAGCCAAAGGTTGAACGTTGTTCAAATTTTAATCCTTCAAATCCTTGTACTTGCGTATGAGCATTTTGCATTTCGCGATAAGCAAATTCAAATTCACTTGCATCGGGAATATTATAAGCCAGTGAAACCAAATTGCCGATTAAAAGTAATTGTGTTTTGGGTTTTGTTTTAATCAGCACGTTGTTCTGACTGGTTAACTCAAACTGTTTTTTCTTTGCCAAATATGATTCGCGAAAATTTCCCATCAGGTAGTGATAAACAAAGAACACATTTCGCAAGGCATACAATTCATCGGGCAAACCGTAAAGTGCTTCTTCTTTTAAAAGCGGATTCTGCATCAAGGTTTCTATCCGTTCGTTTTCCGATTTAATATTGTGTCCGCGGTTAGTAGCTATCAATATCAGCTCTCCATAAATTTGATTGAGATAAGTGATGTTGGAAATAATTTTGATGAGCCGCAATCTTTCTTCATACAATTTTTCATTGCTTCTTATGCCCGAATTATTGAACTGCATTTCGAAACTTAAAATTTCTAACAGGCGAGGAAACTGTTCGTATTCGTAGCAAAACGCTTTCAGTTTAGGCAATTGTTTTTCTACCGCACTTATCAAGCCTTTTTCATAAAGCAATTTCAAATTTTGCAAGCGTTCATAGCTTACATCATCCATCAATTTTCCCGAGTTAAAATTTCGGAGCGCACGAAAAATGGCTTCTTCTAAATATTTTTTAGCCGCAGAAAAATTATTGGTAAATGCTTCGTGTTTAAATTTTTTCTTCAGCTTCTCTTCGTCATATTCTGGTTGGTCGTTAATGGCATCAAATAATTTTACATAGTTCTGTCCACCGCTAAATTCTTTGAAATATTTTTTCTCGGTTTTAGAAAGCGAATGAATCAACTGATGCAACAAGTCAGAATGCGCCATAGAAACCTAAATATAAGCAAGGTTTGCAGAGTTGATGAAATGCAACGTGGATAAGAGTTTCAGCTTTCTTGCACAGCTTCCTTATGCTGTTAACAGACCTAAATCCAAGCTACACTTTGATGAAATAAAAGAAACAAGAAGCCTGTCTTTCGCCTTATCAATAAAAACTAAAAACAAGAAAGCATGAAAAATTTCTACCAACAAAACCGTTTAACGAAAATGTATTCCTGCTTTCTTTTAATAGCTGGGTCTTGTTTCTTAGTGCTATACTCTTCTGCACAAGCACCTGAGGAATTCAACTATCAAGCCATAGCGCGAAATGCCACTGGTGCAGTATTGCAAAATCAAAATATCGGTTTACGTTTTAGCATTCACGATGGGTCTGATGTAGGAGCTATTGTTTATCAGGAAACGAAAACGAAAACTACGAATCAGTTGGGATTGTTTTCGCATTCCGTTGGAGGTGGAACGGTGGTGCAAGGAAATTTTTCAAGTATTGATTGGGGCAACGGAGCAAAATATTTAGAAGTAGAAATGGATGCCACCGGTGGAACGAATTATACAAGCATGGGTAATTCGCAACTGTTGAGTGTGCCTTATGCTTTGTATGCGGCTTCATCGCCAACTGTAGGCGCAACCGGACCAACCGGTGCAACCGGTGTAGCAGGAAATATTGGTGCCACTGGTGCGCAGGGCAATCAAGGAACACAAGGCGCACAAGGCGCGCAAGGCGTTCAGGGAAATCAAGGTGTGCAAGGCACACAGGGTGTTACTGGTTTGCAAGGCTCACAAGGTTCGCAAGGTGCACAAGGTAATAATGGGGTAACGGGGTCAACCGGTTCAGTAGGCGCAACAGGCAGTGGTGGCGGTGCTACAGGACCAACAGGACCAACCGGTTCAAACGGAGTAACAGGCAGTGGTGGTGGTGCAACGGGTCCAACAGGACCAACCGGTTTGAAAGGCACCACCGGCTCAACAGGAAGTAATGGAACTACCGGTGCGCAGGGAACACAAGGTACACAAGGCGCGCAAGGTGTGCAGGGAGTTGCGGGTTCACAAGGAGTGCAAGGACCACAAGGTGCGCAAGGTAGTGCAGGTGTAGCAGGAGCCACCGGTGCAAAAGGAGCAACAGGTTCTACTGGAGCAAACGGTGCTACCGGTAGTAAAGGTTCCACCGGCTCAACGGGTGTTACAGGTGCAGGAACCATAGGGGCAACAGGAGCCACCGGTGCTACGGGAGCAGGAGGTGTGGGGAGCATTAGTGGAACTACAAATTATGTAGTGAAGTTTACAGCCGCAACCACAGGTGGCAACTCTCAAATTTTTGATAACGGAACTAATGTAGGTATTAACAATGCTACGCCTACTGCTAAATTGCATATAACTGGTAGTGCTAACACGGTGCAACTTATGGTGAAGGCAAGTGCCACACAAACAAGTTTGTATCCGCTTATTAAACTTCAAAAATCGGATGGCACAGATTTGATGTGGCTCAATTCTGATGAAGCAACAAATACGTTTGTTGGCTATAGTGCCGGCAGAGTAAATGATGCGATTGGTGGAGCAACGAGCAATACTTTTATTGGTAAAAGTTCAGGCTATTCAAATACTTTAGGAAACAACAACACAGGCACGGGAACTAATGCGCTGCGCGATAACACTACCGGAAACTACAATACCGCCATAGGGGCAAATGCGCTTAATACCAACATTACCGGAAGCCGAAATGTAGCCACCGGCAATGGCGCGCTTGGAGCAAACGACAATGGCGATAACAACACTGCCATTGGATATAATGTGCTTAATGCAAACACCTCCGGCTCTTCGAATGCTGCTATTGGTTACCAAACATTGCTGGTGAATACTACTGGTGCAAGCAATTGCGCTATGGGATTTTGGGCGCTTTATTCCAACATTGATGGTGATTATAATATTGCCATTGGAGCCAATGCCCTTCATTCTAACACAGCTGGCGATAACAATATCGGCATTGGACTTCGCTCACTTAACGACAACACCACGGGCAGCTACAATATTTCTATAGGCTATGAGGCGCTTAATAAAAATCTTTCGGGCTACAACAATATTGGCATCGGCTACCAGGCACTTTACAAAAACACCACAGGCTACTACAATTCGGCTACCGGAGAGCAAGCGCTGTATTCCAACACAACCGGCTATAGAAATACTGCCACCGGTTATCAGGCACTTTATCATAACACTACAGATTTTGAAAATACTGCCACTGGATATTTGGCACTTTATACCAATACAGGATTTCAGAATACTGCCTTTGGAGCTTACGCGCTTCATGATAACAGCGATGGGTACAGCAACACGGCAGTAGGAAAAGATGCCTTACAGAATAACATATCAGGCGACCATAATGTGGCAATAGGATTTGGTGCAGGCACCAACCAAATTACCGGAGGCGATTGCACTTTTTTGGGATATTCTGCTGACCAAACCGGTTCTACCTTTACCAACGCAACGGCTATTGGCTACTTCGCTTCGGTAAACGCAAGTAATGAAGTGCGCATTGGAAATTCATCTATCACAGAAATTGGTGGATACGTTGGCTGGACAAATGTGAGCGATGGGCGTTACAAGAAAAATATTTCGGACAATGAGTTTGGCTTAAACTTTATTACAAAACTGAGACCGGTTACTTATAATTTGGAAGTGAACAAATTAGCCGCTCATTTAAAAGAAGATGAACACCGGAATAGCAATGGAGTTAAAGAATATGTAGCACCAAATGCTATCACTAAACAATCGCGCGATGACAAAGAAAAAATTCTATACACCGGTTTTATTGCACAGGAAGTAGAAGCTGCTGCAAAAGCAGTGGGCTATAATTTCAGTGGAGTTTCTACACCAAACAAGGAAGATGAGTTGTATGGGTTGCGCTATGCAGAATTTGTTGTGCCACTAGTAAAAGCTGTGCAGGAACTTTCTAAACAGAACGAAGAAATGAAGAAGGAAATAGAATTACTTAAGAAGAAGCAATAGGTTCCGTTACTCAGGCAAAACACCCGGCAGATTAAATACAACACGAATTGCTTTTTAAAAATCAGACAATACAGTTCATCATAAAAATTTTTAAAACTTAAACCATGAAAAACCTCAACCCTCAAAAACCAAATTGGCATTTTGCATTTTTCCTGTCTTGTGTCTTAAGTCTATTGTCTTACGTCTCTTTTGCACAATCTATTTGCTTTGACCCCGCTGCCGACAACCGTTTCGAAAGCGGTATTTATCCGCAACAGGTAGCCAAAGCCGATTTTAATAACGACACAAAACTAGATATTGCTGCTGCCAATTCTATTGGTGGCGGTGTGTCTGTGCTCTTCGGAAATGGCGATGGAACATTCGCCACGCCATTTGCACTCACCACAAGTTCGACTTTTCCAGAGTGTATTGTAGCCGCTGATTTTAATAGCGATAACAAACCGGATATTATAGTGATGGAACGCGGAAGCAATCCCGAATTGGAGTTATATATCAATAACGGCAACGGAACTTTTGCATCAGCTATTCCGTTTTCGTTTAACGCAGGAGGCACTTCAGTTGAAATGCGCGGTGCAGACTTTGACAATGACGGCAAAATTGATTTGGTAGTAAATAATTATGGCTTAAACAAACTGTATATTCTGAAAAACAACGCTAACAGCACACTTACTGTGTTAGATTCGCTGAATACAACCGGACAGCCAACTTACATAGCAGTTGGTGATTTAAATAATGATAACAGACCCGATATTGCAGTGGGTGGATTCTACTCTGCCCCGAATAACGATAGCATATACTATTACATCAACAATGGAAACGGAACTTTTAATACCGGTGGATATTTTGTACTTGGTATTACAGGTGCTTATTACCACGACCTGGCAATTGGTGATATCAACAACGATAATTTCGGTGATTTAATTGTGGAAGGAGCGGCTGATATAAGAGTGTATCTGAACAACGGCTCTTTAGTTTTTGCACTGCAACCCATTGTTCAGGTGGGCGGTTACGCTTTTGAAATTCTTATTGCCGATGTAAATGGAGATACCAAAAAGGACATAATTGAGGTTGACCAAAGTGGTGGCACCGTGGTTGTAGCGCTCGGCAATAACAATGGCACCTTTCAACCTTATAATTCATACAGCACAAACGGAAAACCTTACCATGCCATGTTAGGCGATTTTGATGGCGACACCCGGAATGATTTGGTAAGTGCTTGCCGCGATAATTCATACATCACCATTTTAAAAGGAAATGCTGATGGTTCGTTTGGTTCGTATTCGTTGCGTACCGGATTGCACCCTGACGCTATTGCAACAGGTTTTGTAAACAACGATGCCTTTGAAGATTTGGTAACTGTGAATTCGCAAAGCAAAAGTATAAATACCATGCTCGGCAATGGTGACGGCACTTTCCAGCCTACTATTTTTGATTCGGTATGGATAGGTGCAGCTGATATAGTGCTGGGTGATTTTAATAATGATACCAAAACCGATGCGGTGATGATAGGGCAAAACACAACAACTATTTTGTCGGGAGATAATACCGGTCACTTTACTATTGTAAGTGATTTAGTATATGGCTTAAACGCCACGCAGGACAATAGTGGAGCAGTTGGCGATTTTAATCATGACAATAAATTAGATTTAGTGATTAGCGGTAGAGCCGATGATTCGGTTGCGGTGTTATTGGGCAACGGCAATTTCACTTTTGCTACTCCTTTAAAATATGGAGTAGGTGATTACCCTCGAAAGATTACAGCATTTCATATGAATGCTGATAACAATCTTGATTTGCTAGTGCCCAACGATTTAGGAAACAGCGTTTCGCTTTTGCTCGGAAACAGCAACGGAACTTTTCAGCCGGCTGTAACTATTTCTACCGGTGGCGGACCCAGAGCAATTGCCGCAGAAGATTTTAATAATGATGGCTTGCAGGATTTTGCGGCAACCTGTAGCAACGCATCAAGTATTGATGTGCACTTAGCTACCGCGCCCGGTGTGTTTGCAGCCCCGGTTTCCTATACCGTTGGTGCTAATGGTTCAGAATTTATTACTACTGCATTCATCAATGCTGATACGCTGGTTGATTTAATTTTAACCAAGGATAATGCTAACCAAGTGGGTGTTTTTATAGGAAATGCAAATGGCACATTCCAAAACATGGTAACTTATTCGGTAGATAATGGGCCTTACGAATTAGTGAGTGCCGATTTCAATAACGATAATGTAGATGACATTGCTTCGGTAAACTATGGTGCAGGGAATGTTTCGGTTATTCTGAACAACAGTGCATTTATTACTGCTTCCGGCAACACCGCAATTTGTACCGGTGATTCAGTACAGCTTACTGCCAGTGGAGGGTTCACTTATTTGTGGAGCACAGGTGCAACCACGCCATCTATTTATGTAAACAGTGCTGCTACTTATTCTTGCTCTGTAACCAATCAGGCAGGAACATGCACCGTTATTCCTCCAAGTGTAGCCGTTACAGTTTCGGGCAATACGCCAACAGTTACCTACGATATATCTAACAGTGACCGCTTTTGTATTTCCAGCGGAACACTCTCACTTGTGCTCACCGGTGGTTCGCCTCAAGGTGGAACCTACTCGGGAAGTTTTATAAACAATGGTGTTTTTAATTTAACTCAAGCAGGTGTAGGTGCACATTTAGTTACCTATACTTATACAGACCCGGGAGGCTGCGGTACAGCGAGTGATAACGATTCACTTTTTATTGACAACGAAGTTTTAGCAAGCATCAATTTTCCTTCCGATACTTTTTGCGATAACGTAGGGCAAACTGTTTTGGCTCCTTTTGGTTCACCGGCAGGTGGAGCTTGGGGTGTAAACAACACCGTGATTACTACGGTTAATCCGTCACAGGCAGGGGTGGGAACTTATTTTATGCATTACGCTATTGTAGCGGGCGGTTGTAAAGACACAGCTTACGTAACTGCTGTAGTTGAACATTGCACAGGTATAAATGAATTGGATGAAACGGTGCTGAATATTTATCCGAACCCGAGCAAAGGCACTTTTGTAATTTCTATTGCCAATGACCAGAAATTTTCATTGGTAAGAATTTTTGATGCCACCGGAAGAAAGCAAATGGAAAGCACATTAACCGACAACAAAATTTTGCTTAGTGAACTTGCTCGTGGAACGTATCTTGTGGAATTGAGTAACGAAAAAACAGTAGTGCGCAAACAGGTGGTAGTTCAATAAAGGGGTTTTCATGCAGAAAGGTTTTTCCCGTCCCGATAAAATCAGGACGGGATTTTCTATTCTCTACGCTTCTTTTCCGTGGCAATTTTTAAACTTCTTTCCGCTTCCGCAAGGACAAGGGTCGTTGCGACCGGTCTTGTCACCTACGCGAATCGGTTCCGGTTTCTTTTCTACTTCCTGTTGTTCCTGCTGACCGCCATCAGGATTTGGTCCGCTCATTATTTCGCCTCTGCCTTCCTGAATTTTTTTGGCAAACTGTTTTTGTTTTTCATTCTCCGCATTGCGAACTGCATCGGGATTTGACTGCGGCACTTGTCCTTTGAAAAGGAACGAAGCAATTTCGCGATTCACTCCGCCAATCATTGATGAGAAAAGATTGAACGCCTCTTTTTTATAAATCACAATCGGGTCTTTCTGTTCGTAAGAAGCAAGTTGAACTTCCTGTTTCAAATCATCTACTGCACGCAAATGGTGTTTCCAAACTTCGTCAATTAATGAAAGCGTTACCGCTTTTTCGAAATACGAAACAAGATTTTTGCCTTCGGTAGCCATAGCATCTTGTAAGTCAATTAAAATATTCAATCCTTTTTTGCCATCGGTAAAAGGAACCGCCACGCGGTGAACTGAATCGCCCCGGGTCTGATGAATATTTTTGAGTACCGGCAAAATGGTTTTGATCGTGTTTTCTGTTTTGCGTTTGTAAAGTTCTTTTGCTTCAGCAAATAATCTATTGGTAACTGTTTCAATGTTTGAGTTTCCTAATTCCTGTTGCGTAATTGTTGTATCCAACGAAAAATAACGAATCACATCCAATTTAAAATTATCGTAACCACCGCCATCATGGGCACTAGAAACAAGTTCTTCGCACAAATCATAGAAGCTGTTGTCGATGTCAAGTGAAAGTTGCTCTCCAAACAAAGCATGCTTGCGTTTCGAGTAAATTACTTCGCGCTGACGGTTCATGACATCATCGTATTCCAACAAACGTTTACGAATACCGAAGTTGTTTTCCTCTACCTTCTTCTGCGCGCGCTCAATTGATTTCGAAATCATAGAATGCTGAATCACCTCCCCTTCTTCGTAACCCATTCGGTCCATCACCTTCACAATTCTATCAGAACCAAAGAGGCGCATCAATTCATCTTCCATTGAAACAAAAAACTGTGAACTGCCCGGGTCTCCCTGACGACCTGCACGACCGCGCAACTGCCTGTCCACTCTTCGTGAATCGTGACGCTCTGAACCGATGATGGCAAGACCGCCTGCTTTCTTTACGTCATCTTTAATCTTGATATCGGTTCCCCGACCAGCCATGTTCGTGGCGATGGTTACGGTTCCTGCATTTCCTGCTTCTGCAACAATTTCTGCTTCGCGCTGATGTTGCTTCGCGTTCAACACATTGTGTTTAATCTTTCGCATCGTGAGCATACGTGCAAGTAATTCTGAAATTTCCACCGAAGTTGTTCCCACAAGAACCGGTCTTCCTTCGCCAGTCAGTTTCACAATTTCATCAATGATGGCATTGAATTTTTCTTTGCGCGTTTTGTAAATCAAATCTTCCCGGTCATCGCGCACTACAGGGCGATTGGTTGGAATAGATGAAACTTCCAACTTGTAAATATCCCACAACTCCTGTGCTTCGGTTTCTGCAGTTCCCGTCATACCACACAACTTGTGAAACATGCGGAAATAATTTTGCAGTGTAATAGTCGCAAGCGTTTGCGAAGCTGATTCCACTTTCACATTTTCTTTTGCTTCAATGGCCTGATGCAAACCATCGCTGTATCGTCTTCCATCTAAAATACGACCGGTGTTTTCATCCACAATTTTCACCTTGCCATCCATTACTACATAGTCTACATCTTTTTCAAAAAGTGTGTATGCTTTCAACAACTGGCTTACCGAGTGAATACGTTCACTCTTCTCACTGTAGTCGCGCATGAGCGAATCTTTGCGATTTATTTTTTCTTCTGAGGAAAGATTTTGCGTTTCAATTTCGGCAATCACACTACCCATATCAGGAATAACAAAGAAGTTCGCGTCTTCACCAGAGCCGGTAATGAGTTCAATTCCTTTGTCAGTTAATTCAACGCTGTTGTTTTTTTCATCAATGTGGAAGTAAAGTTCCTTATCCACCAACGGCATATTTTTTTGCTGCTCACCGAGATAAAAATTTTCAGTAGCCTGCATAATTTGCTTCATTCCGGCTTCGCTCAAAAATTTAATGAGTGCTGAATTGTTTGGCAAACCTCTATGCGCGCGGAACAAAGCTAAACCACCTTCACCTTCTTTTTCTCCTGTTTTTCCTTCTTTGATTAAGCGCTTAGCATCTGTCAAAAACTGATTAGTAATTTTTTTCTGAACATCAAACAGTTTTTGAATGCGCGGTTTCAATTCCTGAAATTGTTTTTCATCATCAGAATCAACCTGACCCGATATGATGAGCGGAGTTCTTGCATCATCAATCAAAACAGAATCTACTTCATCTACCATTCCAAAATGATGTTTTCGTTGAACCATTTCATTTGGATCGTTCACCATGTTATCGCGCAGGTAATCGAAACCGAATTCATTATTGGTTCCGTAAGTAATGTCAGCTAAATAAGCATTGCGTCTTGCTTCGCTGTGCGGTTGATATTTATCAATACAATCAACGCGCAAACCGAGAAATTGAAAAATTGGTCCGTTCCATTCGCTGTCTCTTCGCGCCAAATAATCGTTCACCGTTACAATGTGAACGCCTTCACCCGCGAGTGCATTCGTATAGGCAGGAAGAGTAGCCACTAAGGTTTTTCCTTCGCCCGTTCCCATTTCGGCAATCTTGCCCTGATGCAAAACCATTCCCCCAATCAACTGCACATCGTAATGCACCATTTCCCATTTCACTTCGCTGCCCGCAGCCAGCCATGTGCTTGAGTAGGTAACTTTATCGCCATCAATTTTTATGTTCTGAAATTTAACCGCGAGTTCTCTATCTAAATCGGTAGCCGTTGCCTCAAGTGCTGCGTTATTGCTAAAACGGAAAGCTGTTTCTTTCACCACCGCAAATGCTTGCGGCAAAAGTTCTTTGAGCACTTCTTCAATTTGTTTGTCGCGGTCTTTGCGCAACTCATCAATTTTTTTGTAGTGACCATCCTTTGCCTGCAAATCCTCCTCGGCTTCTGCCAGTTCTTTCAGCTCTGCAATTTCTTTATCAATGATTGAAAGATGCTCTGTAATGCGCGCACGAAATTCTATGGTTTTGTTGCGCAACTCATCGTTGCTCAAACTTTTCAGCTTTTCGTATTCCGCATTTATTTCCGCAACCACAGGTTGCATTTCTTTATACTCACGGTCACTTTTGTTACCGAAAATTGATTTCACTATGTTATCGAAAAAGCCCATGGGAAAAGTTAAAGGTTAATTGTTATTGGTTAATCGTTTTGACTGCCTTCTTTATTGTAAAGGGGTGCTAAACTAAAAGTTTTGCCGAAGCGGTTGAATTCAATAATCAGGCAAAGGATTTTTTAAAGAATTATTGGCAGAGTGTGGAGAATATATGCGCGAATGTGTCCGCTGCGATTTTAGATTCGCGCCATAAATTCTGAATCAAGATGAAGATATTGTTGTTGGGTGCCGGTGGTCGCGAACATGCTTTTGCCTGGAAACTTTCTCAAAGCCCACTGTGCGAAAAACTTTTTATTGCTCCGGGAAATGCAGGAACTTCTAAGCATGGAGAAAACGTAGCGATTGGCGTGAATGATTTTGATGCGATTGAAAAATTTGTTCTAGAAAATAAAATTGAACTGGTTGTGGTTGGCCCCGAAGACCCTTTGGTGAATGGCATCTACGATTATTTTCAGGCGAAAGATGAATTAAAAAACCTCCCTGTTATCGGCCCGTCAAAAGCAGGCGCGCAGTTGGAAGGCAGCAAAGCATTTGCAAAACAGTTTATGGTTCGTCACGGAATTCCAACTGCTGCTTACGGAGAATTTACCATTGAAAATTTAGAAGATGGTTTTGATTTTATTGATGAGCAAACTCCGCCTATTGTTTTAAAAGCCGATGGATTAGCTGCTGGCAAAGGCGTTCTGATTATTAGCGAACACGGAGAAGCGAAAGACAATCTCCGCGAAATGATTGAGCAAAATAAATTCGGAAAGGCAAGTGCGAAGGTGGTGATTGAAGAATTTTTAAAAGGAATTGAGTTTTCTGTTTTTGTATTGACCGATGGAGTGAATTATAAAATTCTTCCCAACGCAAAAGATTATAAACGCATTGGCGAAGGCGATACAGGATTAAACACGGGCGGCATGGGTTGCATTTCTCCAGTTCCGTTTGTAGATGATGTGCTAATGAAAAAAGTAGAAGAGCGCGTAATCATTCCCACCATTCAAGGATTGAAAAAAGACAATATTGTTTACAAAGGGTTTATCTATATCGGCTTTATGAACGTGAATGGCGAACCTTATGTAATTGAATACAATTGCAGAATGGGTGACCCGGAGACCGAGATTGTGTTGCCTCGTATTAAGAACGATTTAGTAGAACTTTTAGTAGCAGTAGGCGGTGGCAGTTTGCAGGAAATGCAAATTGAAATTGATGAGCGTGCATGCGCAACTGTGATTGTCGCATCGGGCGGATATCCCGAAGATTACGAGAAGGGAAAAGAGATTTCGGGTTTGAATGATGTAGGAGATTCAATTGTTTTTCATGCAGGCACAAAAGCAGAAGGCGATAAAATTTTGAGCAATGGAGGAAGAGTTCTTGCGGTTAGTTCTTACGGCAAAGATATTCACGAGGCCGTTGCTAAATCGAATGCTGCTATTGAGAAAATAAATTTTGAGGGGAAATATTATCGGAAAGATATCGGCTATGAGTTTCGATAATTTAGAAGTTCCACTTTTTTAAAAAGTGGAACTTCCGTTTTTAATCATACCAAACTCACTTCAATTTCTATTTTTAGCGCATGGCAAAAACAGCTTTAATAATCGGGGCAACAGGTTTGGTGGGTGAGCAATGTTTAAACGAGTTGCTTGCTTCTGCGGCTTATGAAAAAGTGATTGCACTAACAAGGAAAAAGCTTGCGTTACAAAATCCGAAACTTCAAAATATCGTTACCGATTTTGAAAATCTTGAGCTCATCAAAGACCAACTGAAAGCCGATGATATTTTTTGCGCTATGGGAACTACCATTGGCAAAGCAGGAAGTAAGGATGCGTTTAGGAAAGTAGATTTTGAAATTCCATTGCACGTAGCTCAACTCAGTTTATGGAATGGCGCTAAAAAATTCATCCTTGTTTCGACTTTGGGTGCCGATGCTGCCTCTCTTGTTTTTTATAGCAAAACAAAAGGTGAACTCGAGCATGCTTTGATGGACTTGAAGTTTGAATCGCTGGTTATTTTGCGCCCTTCAATTTTATTGGGAGATAGAAAAGAAAGAAGAGTTGGAGAAGAAATCGGAAGATTTGCCGCTGAAAAGCTTTCGTTTCTTTTCGCAGGACCTTTGAAAAAATATCGTGGCACACCTGCTGACCTGCTAGGTAAATTGATGGTAAGCATGGCGCAGCAAAAAATAAAAGGAGTTAGAATTTTAGAGAACGAAGAAATTTTGAGTTAAGTGAAAAAGAACAGACAACAGACGACAGACAACAGACAACGGATAAAGACATTGAACTCTTTGTCTTTATCTGCTTTCCTATTTCTTGTTTCATTTCAATTTTCTTTTTCGCAAGGCGATAGCACGAGTGGCATTATCAAACTTCGTCAGCGGTTGGTGCATATTAAACATGATGAAGGAAAAGAAACCGTTGACTCGTTTCGTATTCTGCATGTAATGATTGGCGGCAATGTTTATCAAACCGAAAAACATTTGAACTACGCTTACGATGAAAAAACTAAGAAATATGATTTCAGAAATGAGTTCAAGTACATTCAACCGATTTTAAATCTTGGTGACATCTCCATTGTGAATTTGAAAACATCGTTTGGCAACAACGTAAAAAATATGTTTTCAGCTCCCGATGAATTTGCCTTGGCGCTAAAATATGCGGGCATCAATGTGGCTATGCACGCCAATATTCACACGGCTAATATCAGCAAAGCGATGTTGAAGCGCACGCGCGATTTGCTGAACACCTATGATATGTATCACACGGGTGCGTTCACCGATAATATGCAACGCAACGGAAACTATCCGCTTATTATCAACAAAAAAGGTTTTCGAATTGCGGTGTTGAATTATACGCGTGTAACTAATCGCCCGTCTATCTCCCGAGATTTTATCATTAACGAAATTGACAAGTTTACCATTCAGCGCGATATGCGAATGGCGTTGGCGCAAAAACCCGATTTTATAATTGCCTATTTCGATTGGGGCGCGAACAATCAGGAAACTCCCAACTATATGCAAATGGATATTGCGCAATATGCGTTTCAGTTGGGCGCGAATATGGTGGTGGGTACTAACCCAAATGCCCCCATGCGCATTGACTACAACAATTACAATCGCAATGGCGAAATGAAAGAAGGTATCGTGGCTTACTCACTCGGAAATTTAATTGCGAGTAATGACGAGGTAAAAAACCGCAAGGGTTATTTGATTGATTTGGAGTTGAAGAAAAATAATTTCACAGGCGAAACCGATGTGAACGATTGGGGCGCAATCCCCGTTTACACTTATTACGATACTACATCCGCAAATGGCGCAACAAAAGTTTTTTCGGTGCCGTGTTCTAATATCGAGAGTGGAGATATTTTTCCAAAGATTCCTTACATCGAAAAAAGAAGAGCCGTGAATTGCGCGTATGATGTGCGCAAACTTTTAGGCGCAACTGCGGATGAAATTCAATACAATCTCAACGAGCTTATCGTCAACAACGTTCAGGAAACTATTGACATCACGAGCGCATCGCTCAACAATAAATTCAGTCAAAAACGCGCCAGTGAAATTGAACCGGCTGATGCACCTGTTTTGCCAATGGCAAGTTTAGGGTCAAACAATCCGCCATCAATCGCTGTGTTATATGAAGAGCCGATTAAAGCGGAAACGCCTGTAGGAAAACAATATCCTAAAGCAAAAAGTATTCTTGACAATACAACCGAAGCAAGTGCGCTGACATCGAAACCAATAAATGGAAATGCGCCTAATCTTTATCCACAAGCAACAGATAGTGTTACTCGGAAAACAATTACAGCTGTTTTGAATAATGAAAGTGTGGCGTTGAAAATTCCTACCGCAGATACTTCAGCTACAAATCCTGTTGTTGCAGAAAACAAAAAGGAGAATAAGAAAGCTTCAGCTAAAGAAAAAAATACAGTTGAGAAGAAAGCAGATGTAGTTGTTGCAAACAACGATTCAACAAAAATTGTTGCCGTTGCGAAAACCAAGGTTGCATCAAACGATAGTTCATCAATTGCAAAAAGCAATAAACAGAGCAGCGAGAATTTATTGACAGAAAAAGATTCTGTAAATAGAAAAAGCAAAACAACTGTTATTGATACATCAACCGCAAAAAACAAAACCAAAAATCAACCTGCTAATACGAATTATCACACCGTTGGCAATGATTATGAACTGAAAGAAAAAGAGAGTACAGCAGCTAAACAGAAAAAAGCAGTAGCAGAAACTAAGGAAAGAGAAAAAGAAACCGCTATTGAAATAAACTCAAACGCTACCGAGAATATTGCTGCAAAAAACACTTCATTACCTAGCACCGAAATTAAAACAATCAATGGAGCAAATTCGAAAGTGGTGTTTGATACTTTTTATCGCATTCAGTTTTATGCACTCAAAAAATTCATTCCCCTCGACACAAACTACTACACACACTTGAAAGGATACGAAGTTCTGGAAGAAGATGGCTTGTTCAAATATTTGCTCGGCAAATTTAAAACCAACGAAGAGTGCGAACAATATTGGAAGACGCAAATACAACCGCGCTACAAGCAAAGTTTCATCAGTAAGTATGTTTCAGGCAAAAGAATTTTACAATGAACCTGGCGGTGGACATAGGAAACACACAGGTAAAACTGGGACTGTTTGAACAGAACGAACTCAAAGAAGTTTTTCACGATGAGCACAGCATAGATGATATTTTGAAAAACTTCAAAATCGAAAATGCTATTCTTTCAAAAACGGGTTCAAGCGAATTAGTAGAGTTCAAATTATCGCAGAAGAAAAAAATCAAAACACTTTTCCTTTCGCACGAATTGAAACTGCCTTTGAAAATTTTGTATGCAACGCCTCAAACACTCGGTGCCGATAGAATTGCAGGAAGCGTAGCAGCTAACTCTCTCTTCCCTCAAAAAAATGTTTTGAAAATTGATTTTGGCACTTGTATTACTTATGATTTTGTAAATGCACAAAACGAATTTTGCGGTGGTGCTATTTCACCCGGCATGATGATGCGCTTTAAAGCACTACACAATTACACCGCTAAACTTCCGCTCATTGACCCTATGCAGTTTACTTCCTTTGAATTGACAGGAACAGATACTGCTACTTCTATTTTGAGTGGTGTAGTAAATGGAATAAAACAAGAAGCTGACGGCATAATAAATGAATATAAATTGCGTTTTGGTGAGCTGAATGTAGTGGCTACCGGAGGCGATGCGGGTTTATTTGTTTCTCTGCTCAAAACTGAGATATTTGCCCGCCCTTATTTAGTCCTCGAGGGGTTGAACCGCATTATGAATTATAATCTTCCATGAAAAAAATATTTGCATCTCTGTTTAGCACCCGAACTTTCAGCATGAATTTTCGGATTTTGGCGATGCTGTTCGTTGTTCAATTTTCAATATTTAATTTTCAATCTGCTTTCGCTCAGGCATCTTCGCCTTACTCCCGTTACGGTTTGGGCTACGTTCGTTCAACTGTTTTTTCGGCTAACAAAGGAATGGGTGAATTGGCTGCTCCTTATTTCAGTTCTGTAAATATAAATTACGCAAACCCTGCTTCCTATGCTTCGCTCACACGCACTACAGTTGAAATAGGTGCCAACTTTGACGGACTAAGCATTGTTAAGGATTCTACTTATAAAGCTTCGAGTGGCGGCATCAGTCATTTTGCAATTGCGTTTGTTCCAAATCCCAAAAAGAACAGCTATGCTATCAGTCTTGGTTTGCTTCCATATACTAATATCAATTACACTTTCATTCAGAATTTTAATGATTCTGCTATTGGCACTTATCGCGAAGTATTCAGCGGAACAGGTTCACTTTACCAGGTGTATGCGGGTGGTGCTTACAAAGTGAAAGGCTTTTCAATAGGAGCAAATTTTGGGTTTTTGTTCGGCAAATTAGATTATCAAAAAACCATCACTTTCCCCGATAGTATAGAAGCGTATAGCACACGTAACATTACCAACCTGAACGTGAAAAGTTTTATCTACAACATAGGCATACAATATCAGCGCAGAATTTTTCATAACGATAACGACCCCGATGCACGCAGCGATATCTTCTTTACGTTTGGTGCTTATGGTTCAAGCGGAATGAAAATGGATGCGAAACTTTCGAATCGTTGGGAGCGATTTGAATACAATTCTACCTACGGATTTATTGCAGTTGATACGGCAGCGGCTTCGTTCAACAAAAAATCAAAAATCAATTTGCCTTTTAATATTGGAACGGGTGTAATGTTTGGTAACGAGCGCTATTGGATGGCGGGTATCGATTTCAAATTCATGAACTGGAAAAATTTCACTTCACCTTTGAACAATGCAGGGCTGAATGATAGCTGGAGAATTTCTGTGGGCTTTCAAATTACACCGAAGTATGATGAACTCGACAAGAAAAAATATTTGAGCCGCGTGCAATATCGTTTTGGCGGTTACTATGGTGTTAGTGAAATCAACCTAAACGGAAAAGCACTTACGCAGGCAGGTGGAACTATCGGAATTGGATTTCCATTCCGTTCAGTGGGCAGATTAAATATCAGTGGCGATTTCGGCACGCGTGGCGGGAGTGACAAAAGCATTTTCCGCGAAAACTATTACAAACTCACCTTCGGCTTTGTGTTGAACGATATCTGGTTTATCAAGCGTAAATTTGATTGAGATGAATTGCGCAAAAAACAAATTGCAGTTGAACGCGCTGTTTCACTTTCTATCTATTGTCTTTTGTCTATCGTCTATAATCTCACTTTCTTCTTGTGGCAATAATTCTGAAACTGCGAAGCTGATTATCTCTCGCGCCAACGTAAATATTGAAAAGGGAAAGGACGTTGAAATAAATTATTCCGATGAAGGAGTGGTGCGTATTCAAGCAAGCGGACATACCGTTACGCGCTACAACACCGCTAAACCTTACCTCGAATTTTCTGACGGAATGAAACTTCTGTTTTACAATGCCGACCACAAAGTAGAAAGCACGCTCACAGCCAAGTATGCTACCGCCATTGAAAACAGTCACTCTATGACAGCGCGCGATAGCGTGGTGGTGGTCAACCAAAAAGGGGAAATTTTAAATACCGATGAATTGATTTGGGATGAAGACAAAAAAATAATTTACTCAAATTCGTTTGTAAAGATTACAACACCCGATGAAATTATTTACGGCAATGGAATGACCGCCAACGAAAACTTTACCGATTATGTGATTAAGCACATCACGGGAACCATAAGAGTAAGGACAAGTCAACTCGAATAAATTTTGAACTATGAAAATTCTACAATACTTTGAAAAGGCATGGATTGGTGCTGCTATTGCTTCTATTATAGTAGCGGTTTATAATCTCATTTCGCTGCGCGAAATAAATAACCGTGTTTACTTCCCAGTTTTCTGCGCAATGTTTTGCGTGCTGATTTGGTTCAACATTCGAGGGCAAAGAAAATTCAGAGAAAAAATGTTTGGTGAAAACCCGGAAAACAAAAAGCCGGAATAAGTCGTACGAAAAACTCTGCGTTTCACTCTTATACAGTATAAAATGGGTTTTATTCTAACTCAATCGCGCGCATTTCAAATGTAGTTTCCAAACTACTTGTTTTACTTCTTCATCGTTCCATAGAGCATTTAATTTTGGTAAAAGAAATTCGATGGGGTCGCTGTTGTGTTTCGCTACATAGTTGTTGTATGAACTCCAACTTTTTATATAGTTGAGCCATTGCTGCCGGTTCCAAGTTGCGGTGCAAAAAAAATCGGGCGTGTTAAGCGGCTCGAAAGGAAAGGGAAGTGTTTTATACTCATTGCGTACATACCATCTGCCATCGGGCCAATAGTTATAGAGCAAGTCATACATGAACCACTCCATCAGTTCATCAATAGGGGGAGCTATTTTTGCTACGCTATAAGTCCATAAAGCGAGAATGCCGTTTGGTTTTGCTACACGCTTAGCCTCTGCATAAAACAAATCATGATTAAACCAGTGAGCGGCAGTGGCCGCGGTAATCGAGTCAACAGAATTATCGGGTAAGTTGCTTTGCTCGGCTGTGCCTACTTTGTATTCAATATTGTTTCGAAGCATGGCGTTTTTAATCCGCTGCTCGCTGCCATCGGTAGCAATTATTTTTTCGAAATGCTTGGCTAGAGACACCGCAGCTTGTCCGTTTCCGGTGGCGCAATCCCAGCAACTGTTTTTTGATGGAGAAATAGAGGCAAGAAATTCAAAAAGATTTTCAGGGTAAGTAGGCCGGGCTTGTAGATAAATTTCTGCCTGCCGTGAAAAGTGGTCTTGAAATTTCATAAGGCAAAGCAAAGAAGTTCAGTTCGGTAACAAATAAAAGTATTTCGAAATTAATTTCGGAAACTTTGAATCTCTTCTAGGTTTCCACAGTTTTTATCGGATACATTTGCCGCCCGAAAATAAAATCAACCGAAAGGTCGTCTCCCATTTTGAAAAACAAACAATTACAACTCTTACTTAGCAAAAGTGGCGAACTGTTTAAGAAGTACGGCATCAAAAATTTGACGATGGATGATGTGGCGCGCGAGTTGGGTATGAGCAAGAAAACTATTTATGTTTTAGTGGAAGACAAAAACGAATTGGTAAGGCTTTCCATGCAAAATTATTTGGAGGAGGAGCGCAATCAATTGGAAGAAATTTTAAAAACGGCAAAAGATTCGATTGACGAAATGATTCAAATGATTTCGTATTTCATTCATCAGGTGCAGGAGTTTAACCCTTCGGCATTGAACGATTTACAAAAATATTACCCCGAAACGTGGGACATTTATAATTCGTACCGTTTTCATTTTATGCTGAAAATGGTTACAAAAAATTTGGAGAGTGGAGTAAAACAGGGTGTTTATCGTAAAGAATTGAATGCCGATATTATTTCGAAAATTTATATTGCGGGTATTGATATTCTGATTAACCAGCAATTGTTTCCTAGTAAGAAATACGTGTTTTTGGATACCTACAAGGAGTATTTGAAATACCACCTTTGCGGAATTGTTTCAGTAAAGGGATTAAAAGTTTTAGAACAGCACAATTTGTTTAAGCGTTGAACGACACCATTAAAAAGTTTTGAATGAAAAGGAATTTAATCTCGTGTATTAGTTTATTGTTAATGATTAATTTGGGGTTTTCTCAGCCTAAAGAGATTCAATTCTTTTCGTTGAATGAAGCCGTAAACTATGCCCTTCAAAACAATAAAGCCGCTAAGAACGCCAAGCTGGATATTGACAATGCCAAGTGGCGCAATCTTGAAATTGTATCACAGGGCTTACCTCAAATCACTTCGAGTATTGATTACTCTTATTACTTTAAGAAACCGGAATTGCCCGGCCTTTCAAAAATATTTTCTGATACATCCAGTTCCAACTACAAAGTATTTAGCTACTTGGCTGCACAAGGTGCCGCTTCAGGCGATAATACGATAATCGATATTTTGCAACAAAGCGCCATTGATAGTAAGGACAAAAAGGTAAGTTTTAATCTCTCGCATAACTTAAGTGCTAGCTTACAACTCACTCAGTTGATTTTTGATGGCCGATATGTTTTCGGAATTCAGGCCACAAAAGATTTAATGAAAACAGCTCGCCTTTCGCTACAGATGAGCGAAGTAGAAATCAAGTACGCAGTTACTAAAGCTTACTACCAGGCTCAGGCTGCTGAGGAAGCCAAAACGTTGCTTACCGATAATATGAAACTAGTAGGAAAATTATTGTCAGACACTCGTGCTATTTATAAGGAAGGTTTAATTGAAGAATTAGATGTGAACCGCTTGGAGTTGATACAGGCAAACCTCGAAAGCCAAATCAACAATTCCAATAAAATGGCGGAAGTTGCCTTAGCAAATGTGAAATTTCAGATGGGCCTACCGCTCGATGAAGTAATTGTTCTTAAAGATCATTTGGATGAGTTAAAGACAAGCGTTACACCTGATTTAGCTACTAAATTCGATGCCACACAGCGTATAGAATATCAACTATTAGAAGGTGCTGTAAAATTACAAGGCTACGACATTAAACAGAAACGCGTAGGTTACTATCCTTCGATTTACGGCTTTTTGAACTACGGTTGGAGTGCACAATCGGATAAATTTGGCGATATCTTTAAAAAGGAAACTACCTACTATCCCGATGGAGATAGCCGTAGCAGAAGTCCGTGGTTCGACCAGGGATTGGCAGGCATTACTTTAAAGATTCCAATTTTCGATTCAGGCCTCAAAATGGCGCAGGTAAAACAAGCTAAGATAGAACAGACAAAACGCAGAAACGATTTTGAAGATTTTAAAAATGCTTCGCAACTCCAGTACGTTTCTGCTCAAAGTAATTTTGCTTCGGCCTTAAACGATGAAATTATTTCGACCAAAACAGAAGAGCTTAGCAAAAAAATATTTGATAAAAATTCAATCAAATTTAAAGAAGGAGTGGGCAACAGTTTCGAGTTGGTGCAAAGCGAAACTGATTTTGTAACCAATCAGTTAAAGCATATTCAAAGTGTATTGAGTTTGCTTAGTAGCAAAGCAGATTTAGACAAGGCAATGGGAGTGAAATAAACCCCCACCCCCTAAAGGGGGCTTAAAGGCAAAAAACATAAAACAGAAAAAACATAAAATGAAAATGACTTCAACAATGAAAAAGAATAAAAAATTGGCTGCTTGTATTAAAGCCCCGTTTAGGGGGTTGGGGGTGGTTGCTATTGCATCACTGCTTTTAGTGTCTTGCGGAAACTTCGTTGAAAAGAAAGGAATTGACGACAAGAAAAAACAATTAGCGGAGTACAAAACACAAGTGAAAGATTTATCGGGCAAAATCGAAATGCTTGAAAAAGAAATTGCCAAGCTAGACACCGGTTATCACGTAGCGCAAAAAACAAAATTGATTACAGTTGAAACCTTGAAGAAACAAGACTTTAAACATTATATAGAAGTGCAAGGCAATGTAGATGCAGAAGAGAATGTGATTGCTTTAAATCAACAACCGGGTATTGTTACCAGCATCAATGTTAAAGTGGGAGACCATGTTACAAAAGGACAAATTTTGGGCCTCACACAAACTACTGCGGCTATCGAAGACCAAGTTCGCTCCACCGAAACACAAGTTACTTTAGCAAAAACAGCTTTTGAAAAACAAGCACGTTTGTGGGAGCAAAAAGTGGGAAGTGAAATTCAATACCTGCAAGCTAAAACACAAAAAGAAGCTGCCGAAGCAGGACTTTCGGGCTTGAAGAAACAATTAGAAATGACAAAAATTATTGCTCCTATCAGCGGCACTGTCGATGTGGTGAATTTGCGCATAGGTGATATGGCTGCACCGAGTCAGTTGATGCCGGGTATCAGAATTATCAATGAGCAAAACTTAAAAGTGAAAGCAAAATTAGCCGATAGCGATTTCGGAAAAATTAAAAATAACGATAAAATCCATGTGGAGTTTCCCGATATCAATAAGGAAATTGAAACCACCGTTAGTTATGTGTCAAAGACAATTGATCCACGTTCTCGCACATTTAGTTTAGAAGCAAAACTGAATAACTCACATGGCGAATACGGAGCTAACATGATTGCGAAACTTAAAATCAATGACGCTGTTTTGAAAAATGTTTTGTTAGTGCCTTCCAACGTTATTCAAAAATCGGCCGATGGAAATTATGTGTTGATTGCAAAAACGGAAGCTGGAACAAAGAGCGCAGAAAAAAGAATGGTGAAGACCGGTGCAGAATACAACGGTGTAACTGTTGTTACTGAAGGACTGAACGAAGGCGATAACATTATCACTTTTGGTTACAGCGAAGTAGTGGATGGACAGCGAATAGAATATTAAAACCCCCAACCCCCTAAAGGGGGCTTAATGCAAAATCTTTTTAGATGAATACGGAACGCCTCAAAGAATTAAAATTTACCAGTTGGTGTATTGATAATGCAACCAGCATTTATGTTTTCACCACAATCATTGTTATTTCGGGTTTGCTTGTTTATCAAAGTTTGCCGAAGGAATTATTTCCCGATGTTGTGGTTCCTACCATTTCTATTGCCACTATTTATCCGGGTGCCACCCCTGAAGATATTGAAACGTTGATTACTAAACCCATTGAGAAACAAGTAAAGAGTATAAGTGGTGTAAAGAAAGTAACCAGCAATTCGCTTTCTGATGTTTCCATTATCACCGTTGAGTTTTCTACTGATTTAAAACCTACCGAGTGCAAACAAAAAGTTACTGATGCAGTGGCTAAAGGTAAAAAAGATTTGCCTACCGATTTGAAAACAGACCCGCAAATTCAAGAGTTTGATTTGAACGAGTTACCGATTATGAACATCAACATTGCCGGTGATTTTCCGCTAGACCAGATAAAAAAATACGCCAAGCAGCTGAAGGACAAAATAGAAAGCCAAAAAGAAATTACACGGGTTGATATAGTAGGTGGAGTAGATAGAGAAATTCAAATTAATGTGGACTTGTATAAAATGACGAGTGCCGGAATTTCTTTTTTGGATATTGAAAATGCCGTTCAGCGCGAGAATTTAAATATTTCGGGTGGTGAAGTGAATGTTGGCCAAGTGAGACGAAACCTTCGCGTAACAGGCGAGTTTAAACAACCAAAAGAAATTGGTGAAATAATTGTTCGCTCATTTACCGGCACTACCGTTTTTCTAAAAGACATTGCCAAGGTTGAAGATGGTTTTAAAGAGAAACAAGATTTTGCACAACTCGATCACAAACCGGTTATAGCTTTGAACGTGGTAAAACGCAGTGGCGAAAACTTAATTAATGCTACCGACCAGATTTATCAAGTGCTGGAAGAATACCAAACCAATAAATTTCCTCAAGGACTTAAAATAAAAGTAACGGGCGATACATCAGAAAATACCCGCGTTCAGCTACACGATTTGTTGAACACCGTAATCATCGGTTTTATTTTCGTGGTTTTTATTCTCATGTTTTTCATGGGGTTTTCTAATGCGTTTTTCGTAGGGCTTTCGGTTCCTTTAGCAACACTTGTTGCATTTTTGTTTATGCCGGCTCTTGGAATGACCATGAACGTAATGGTTCTTTTCTCACTACTGCTCGCACTTGGTATAGTAGTAGATGATGCCATCGTAGTTATTGAAAACACACACCGTATTTATAATCGTTACGACTATGGCATTAAGCAATCGGCAAAATTTGCCGCAGGCGAAGTTTTTATGCCGGTACTTGCCGGAACGTTAACCACACTTGCCCCTTTCTTTCCGCTCTTATTTTGGCCGGGCATTATTGGAAAGTTCATGAAAAATCTTCCCATTACACTTATTGTAACCTTAGGTGCTTCGTTGTTTGTAGCTTTTGTAATGAATCCGGTTTTTGCGGTTTCGTTTATGAAAAAAGATGATCACAACGCCAAATCGAAATTGAAAGATTACTTAAAAGGCTTTATCCTTTTTGGGGTATTGGCAATAGGCGGATATGCAACAGGATATATAGGAGTAGGAAATTTTGCATTAACGGCTATCGTTTTTATTCTGCTTTACCATTTTGCTTTATCTGGCGCAATTGTTTTGTGGCAAACAAAATTTTGGCCTATGGTAACCAATGTGTATCGCAAAATTTTACGTGTGTTTATTCAACGCAAACGTCCAATAGCTGTTGTATCAGCTACTCTGCTTTTGCTCGTGATTAGTTGGACCATTCTTTTTATTACTGGTGTTAAACGCGAATTGTTTCCAAGTGGCGACCCTAACTTTGTGTATGTGTACTGCCGCTTGCCCAGTGGAACCGATGCTACTGCAACCGATTCAATAACACGAATTATAGAAGGGCGTGTTTACAAAATAATGGGGGAGCATAATCCCGATGTGACTTCTGTAATTTCAAACGTTGGTTTAGGTGCCGGTGACCCTCAGAATCCCGATAAAGTAGCTACCCCCAACAAAAGCAAAGTTACTGTTGCGTTTAAAAAATTTGCCGACCGAAAATATCCGCATACACAAATTTGGTTGGACAGTGTAAGAAATGAGTTTAAAAAAATTGGTATTGCTGGAGCCGAAATTTCGGTAGAGCCTGAAAGTAATGGACCACCAGTGGGCAAGCCAATTAATATTGAAATAAGTGGCGATGATTTTACTGTAATGAAAAGTTTGGCTTCTGAATTAAAAGCCAAAATTGATAAAGAAAATATTCCGGGTATTGATGAACTGAAAAGCGATTTACAAATAAGCAAGCCCGAAATAATTATTGATATTGATAAAGAAAAAATGTTGCGCGAAGGAATTTCATTAGGACAAGTAGGTAGCGAGTTGCGTACCGCTTTGTTTGGAAAAGAAGCTTCGAAGTTTCGCGATAAAGATGAAGACGCATCTATTCAATTGCGCTTGCGTGCAGAAGACCGCATGAAAGTGGAACAACTCATGAACGTAAATATTTCGTACATGGATTTCAGTTCGGGACAATTTCGACAGGTGCCAATTTCTTCTATTGCCACTATTCACTACGACAATTCAATAAGTGTAATCAATCGCAAAAATCAAAAACGTGTAGTAACCTTAGCTTCTGAACTTAGCGAAGACCATACCGCTAACGAAATTATTCCTTCTATAGAGCAGATAATAACCAATATGAATGTTCCAGAGGGTTACGATATTAAAATGACCGGTGCCGAAGAACAGGAAAAAGAAACTGGTGTGTTTTTGGGGATTGCTTTTTTAGGTGCTATAGCTATGATGTTTATGATTATGGTGTTTCAGTTTAACTCGGTTATTAAGCCACTTATCATTTTCACTACTGTTATTTTTTCACTTATAGGAGTGGCTATAGGTTTTACAATTACGCGAATGACTATGAGCACGGTAATGACCGGAGTAGGCGTTTTTGCCCTTGCGGGAATTGTTATTAGAAACGGAATTCTATTGATTGAGTTTATTGATGAATTGCGCGAACGCGGCATGGAAGTAAACGAAGCAGTAATAGAAGGTGGAGCTACTCGTATGACACCCGTTATACTTACAGCCGCTGCGGCAATACTTGGATTAATTCCGTTGGCTATTGGATTGAATATGGACTTTGCCACTTTATTTAGCGAGTTGAATCCACATTTTTATTTGGGTGGCGATAACGTTGTGTTCTGGGGTCCCCTTGCCTGGACTATGATTTATGGTTTAATAATGGCAACGTTTCTTACCCTATTGGTAGTGCCTACTATGTATATACTTGGTTACAAAACCCGCGAAAAATTCAGAAGAATGTTTTCGAAAGCATAAATCAAAAACTTACTCCTTAATATATGGAACCGCAAAGCTTGAATGTTTTGCGGTTCTTTTTTTATGGTTAGTCAAAAGCTAAGACTTGTATTCCTAAAATTTTCGGGAGTTTCGAAACCTTTTGCAAAACGTTTCCGTTAAAGAACGCACCGACTGATGTTTGGCAAAATAAATAATCAAACACCCCCGGTAAAAAATTAAACAACAAAAAACTAAACTTTAAGTAAAATGAAAACTACAACAACCAGATTCGCGCTAATTGCATTTTTTGCAACAGCTATGGCACTCAGTTCATGCCAGAAGGAAAAAACGAACGTTACATTAAAAACAAACGACACTAACTCATTCCAGTTAACCGACCAGATTATTGGCGAGGTAACAGGCTTCAGCGATAATACAGCGGGCAAAACAGAAGGCCCATCATGCAGAACCGTTACTATTGATTCTTCTAACCCAGCAACACGTGTTTTTACTTTTAATTATGGTGGAGGTTGCCAAACTAGAAGAGGTATTGTGCGCTCAGGTGAAATGATTGTGAGTCTGGACCAAACCAGCATCACTACTCCAGGTGTTAACATTAATATTTCTTTCAACAACTATATGATTAACAATAATCAAATAACCGGTGGAACTACAGCTATAAATACCGGCTATAACGGTAATGGTAATTTGACTTTCACTTTTAATTCAAACCTTACTTCTACTGATATAACTAGCGGTGCTACTTCTAATGCAGTAAGCACAAACTACTACGAGTGGTTAACAGGTTCAGCTACTTCAACTAAAGAAGATGATACTTACGCAATAACCGGAGGCGGAACAGGAACTGATGTATTAGGAAATAGTTTTACTGAAAGCATTACTACTCCATTAATTAAAAACAAAGCTTCTAACTGCGTGCCTTTTGCAATCACAGGAGTGGTTTTGAATCAAACATCAGGTCAGTCAGATAAAACAACAGACTACGGAAGTGGACTTTGCGATAACCTTGCAATTGTTACACAAAACGGAAACTCACAGCAAATCGTTCTTCAGTAAAAACCACAAAATAGTTTAAACAAAAAACCCTTCCGAAAATCGGAAGGGTTTTTGTTTTTAAAGAACAATGTCTTTAACTTTTATATCCTGCTTTTGTTTCTTGGATAGGAAGGTATCCTTGTCTAAAATATTTCTTACCGCGCCATATTTTGAAAACCGCTGACGGGCATATTTTTTAAGATTAGCATCACCCAGTTTAGCATAATTAGAAGCTATATCATTTACGTTTTTGATAACCTGCTCACGAATTGATTTGTAATAATCTTCCTGCATTTTTTGGTCGGCAGGAGAAGGGTAAGTATTTCCTGAAACACTATCGGTAAGCAAACTTACAAACGGAGCATTTTTTTTCAGGTCTTCCATATTCTCAGCCAAATCTTTTAATGGAGCCAAAGCTTTTTCGTTATCCGTAATCATTTTTGCAGCAGCAACATCATTAATACTATTAAACAAACTCTTTGCTTCTTCTAAACGAAAGCCAACCAGTGCATCGTAAGCGCGACATTTGTCGCCCAAAGACATATTGCCTGCCTTGTCATATAATTTTGAAGCAAGCAAATAACTTCCTTTATTCATGGTAGATGCTGCGAGTTTTTCAAGTGCTTCATCATTTTTCTTTTCGCTCAAAGCATCGCCTAAACGCATAATCAAATTGTCCGCTTCTTCAGGACGGTTATCGGCATACAAGTAATCGGCATACTTTTGAATTCCTTCTTCAACTCCCTGGCTTAAGTAAGCATCAATTGCCTTTACATATTCTTTACGGTTGTAGTAAATATCTCCTGCTTGTTTGGCTCCTTCTAAACTTTTAAGTTTTAAATAAGTTTCAGCCGCTTTGTTTTCATTGTCTCCGCCTTTGTCAAAATATTCTTTAGCTATTTGTTCGATTTTTACAGCAGCATCGCCAGTAACGTAGTATTCTATTGCTTTATTGTAACTGCCTGCTCCCTTCTCATAAAAACGGTCACCAATTAATCTTCCTCCTTCTTTGGTAGCATCCGCTTTGGCAAATAAACTCATTGCTTTATTCAGCGATTTAGCCTGATTTTTATCGTCTTCGTTAAACGCCTGGTCTACATACGCTTCAGCCACTCTTTTCAATCCTTCCTTCTTTGCTTCCTTAGTTGAAGCATTGTAAGAATTGGTTGCGTTTACTAAATCTCCTTTTTCAAGATACGCATCTCCAATTACAGCCGACATTTCCTGAGGCTTCATTCCGCCTTTCTGGAAACTTGCTTTGGCAGTATTGATGCCGTCCTGTCTTTTGGCAGCATCTGCCTGAGCCATAGCTTTTTTAAGCGCTGCGTTACCTTTATCAATGTCTTTGTTCTGTGCACTCAACTGCAACGAAACTGCCAACATCATCAAAATGCAGGCGGTTATGCTCAAAATTTTCTTGCTCATATATTTTAGATTTAGTGTGATTATGGTTTAAATGTAAAAACAAATGGCTTTTGCAAAACTTTATTTTGTCAAAAAATATTCGGCTTGAGGCTATTTTGAATCCAAAACTCCCTTATTTCTGCATGTCGAAACAAAATAAACAGGCGATGCAGCGCGAAAAAATTTACGAACTCCTCGAACGCAAATACAAGGAACACAACTCGGCTGTTTTCATTGAAACCGACCCCATTTCTATTCCTCATCGCTTTTCAAAAAAACAGGATATAGAAATTGCGGCTTTCTTTTCTGCCACCATTGCATGGGGAAACCGAAAATCAATTATCACTTCGGCTAACAAATTGATGAACCTGACGGATAACGCTCCACATGATTTTGTATTGAATCATCAGGATAAAGATTTGAAACGTTTGCTTGATTTCAAGCACCGAACTTTTAACGCTACCGACACACTTTATTTTGTTGAATTTTTGAAACAACATTATTTAAAACACGAAAGTTTGGAGGAAGCGTTTTTAAAGTCAGAAGTCCGAAGTCGGATGTCCGAAGCAACTACTGAAAATGCAATTGCTATTTTTCACGAGAACTTTTTTTCGCTTGAAGATTCTCCGCATCGTACACGTAAGCACATAGCCACTCCTGTTCGCGGAAGTACATGCAAGAGAATGAATATGTTTCTTAGGTGGATGGTACGAAAAGATAAAAGCGGAGTTGATTTTGGAATTTGGAAGAAGATAAAACCCGCACAACTTTTAATTCCGCTTGATGTGCATGTAGACAGAACCGCACGCAAACTAGGCTTGATAAAACGCAAACAAACCGATTGGGAAACTGTTTTGGAATTGACCGAAAATTTAAAATCGTTTGACCCTAAAGACCCGGTAAAATACGACTTCGCACTTTTCGGAATTAGTGTGTTGGATAAAATGCTGATACATTAGCCCCGATGGAATTTCCTAAAACACTTTTCGATTCGTTTGAAATTGATGAACAACATCTTCCTGCGGCAAATAATGAAGAGGAAAAATTTCGTGCTTTTAGGCAGTTACTAATTCAACGAATCGAAGAACTGATTCATCGCGATTTCGAAAAGCTGAAATGGATTTTATATCGAATTGATGTTAGCGAAAAGAAACTGAATGAAGCTTTGCAAAATTCAGAAACCGATGCGGCAACAGTAATGGCAGACTTAATTATTAAACGGCAAATTGAAAAAGCAGAAAGCAGAAAAAAATTTGGCGGTAACGAAAATGATTGGAATTTTGACCTATGAGTAAAGCAAATAACCCTCAATTAAAAAGTTGGGTAGAAGTAAAACCCGGAAGCGATTTCCCGATTCAGAATCTTCCGTTCGGAATTTTTAGAACAGCCGAAACAAATGCGCGTGCCGGAGTTGCTATTGGAGAATACATTCTAGATTTAGCTGAAATTGCAAGCGCTGGACTCTTTAATTTATCGCTCGAACAAAAAGTTAGTTTCTCTCATCCCATGTTGAATCCATTTATTGACATGGGCAAATCGACAACAAATGCAGTGCGCGCGAGAATTTCTGATTTGCTGAATTCAGAAAATTCTGAACTGCGCGACAATGCAGAATTAAGAGCGAAAGCGTTAATCAAACAAAGCGATGCAGAAATGCAGAAACCTCTTTGGATTCTTAACTACACCGATTTTTATTCAAGTAAAGAACATGCAACAAACGTAGGCATTATGTTTCGCGACCCTGCAAATGCTTTGTTGCCAAACTGGAAACATTTACCGGTTGGCTATCACGGTCGAGCTTCTTCTATTGTTGTTTCAGGAACTCCGATTCATAGACCCAAAGGACAAACAAAAGCAGATGATGCTCCAATGCCTTCATTTGGTCCAAGCGAACTTTTAGATTTTGAATTAGAGATGGGTTTCATTACCGGAAAGCGAACGAAGTTGGGAACGAGCATTTCAACTGCAGAAGCGGAAGATTATATTTTTGGAATGGTGTTGTTCAACGATTGGAGTGCCCGTGATATTCAAAAGTGGGAATACGTTCCGCTCGGTCCTTTCCTGGCAAAAAATTTTGGCTCTACAATGTCGCCTTGGATTGTAACAATGGAAGCTCTTGAACCTTTCAGAATAGAATCGCCAACACAAGAACCAGAAGTTCTTCCCTACTTAAAATTTGAAGGCAAGAAAAATTTCGACATCAATTTAGAAGTGGAAATAATTCCCGAAAACGGAAAAGGCAAAACAGTTTCGAAAAGCAATTTCAAATACATGTACTGGAACATGGCCCAGCAACTTGCACATCACACTTCGAATGGCTGCAATATTCAAGTTGGCGATTTATATGCCAGTGGCACTATCAGCGGACCAACTCCCGATTCGTATGGTTCTATGCTCGAAATTTCTTGGCAGGGAAAAAATCCAATTACAATGCCCGATGGCACAGAACGAAAATTCATTCTCGATAACGACACCGTTGTAATGAAAGGTTATTGCGAAAAAGATGGAGTGCGAATTGGCTTTGGAGAATGTTCAGGAAAAATTTTGCCGGCTTTATGAGATATTATTTAATCGCATTGCTCTTTGTAATCATGGGCGCAGGCGCGCGCACTATGTTCGAAATTGCGCATCAGGGATTAACACAAGAACATGGGATTACTCCTGATAGTGAAACACAAAAACTTATTTTTCTTGCGCTTTGGTTTATTGCCATGATGATGGTTGATGTAATTCTTATTCGCAACAAAGAATTAAAAAACAGAAATGCTTTCATTGCATTACTTTCATTCGGAGTATTAGTTCCGACTATTTACAAATTCATTTCACATTGATATGCTCTCTATAAACCCAGCTGAAATTCCAATGCCGAAACTGCACGAGTATTTATTGAGTGCAGTTGCTCCGCGCCCCATTGCTTTTGTTTCTACTATTGATAAAGAGGGCAACGTCAATCTTTCTCCCTTTTCATTTTTCAATTGCTTTGGGTCCAATCCGCCTACACTTGTTTTTTCTCCAGCAAGAAGTGGTCGCACCGGTGCAACAAAACACACACACGACAATGTGCTGGTAGTAAAAGAATGTGTGGTGAATATTCCCAATTACGATATGCTTTACCAAATGAATCTGGCAGCACACATGTATCCGAAGGGTGTAGATGAATTTGCAAAAAGCGGGTTGACGAAGCAGGAAAGCATAACCGTAAAACCTCCACGTGTGGCAGAGTGTTTTGTGCAAATGGAGTGTGAAGTAAAAGATGTGATTGTTACAGGGTTAAATGGTGGCGCAGGTAACTTAGTAGTGTGCGAAGTCAAGATGATTCACATCAACGAAAAGGTGTTGAATGAAGAAGGCGACATTGACCCGAATAAAATGAATTACATAGCGCGGATGGGAAAACAATTTTGGGCGCGCATTGGTGCGGAAAATATTATTTCTGTTAGCGGTTTTAAAATGGCAAATGAGTTAGGAATAGGTTGGGATGCATTGCCCAACGGAATTACTCACTCTAAATATCTTTCAGGAAATGATATTGCGCGGGTTGCTTCGCTTAATGCTTTTCCAACTGAAGAAGAATTAAATGAATTACGTAAGGCAGAATTTGTGCAGGAAATATTTTCAGAATGCAAAAATGATTTTGCTGCTCTAGAAAAGGCTATTCATCTGCGCGCAAAAATTGAAATTGAAAGAGGGAGTAAGCCTTTGGCGTTTCAACTATTAATGCTGTCAGAAAAATCAAAAAAATAAATCATGCCCTACATACCGCTCTTCATTCTCAAATCATTTTTACGCAGGGTTAAAAAGCGTGGCGATGTCTCAGACCACCATCGCGCGCGTAAAGGTTTTGAAAAATTAATTGGAAAACGGAATAAGCCGATGAGCGGGTTTGATTATCACCCCGAAATTGCAAATGATGTTTCTGGTGAGTGGATTTTCCCTCACGGTTGCGACAAAACAAAAGTGTTGCTCTACTTTCATGGTGGTGGATATTTTGTAGGCAGCACGAATACACATCGCGCATTGGTTTCTAAATTGGCGAAGAACGCGGGCATTAGTGCTCTGAGTATAAATTACCGTTTAGCACCCGAGCATCCATATCCCGCAGCTATCGAAGATTGCGCGAAAGTTTACGAATGGCTGCTCACAAAAAACTTTACTCCAAATCAAATTTGTTTTGGTGGCGATAGTGCCGGTGGCGGTTGCACTATTGGAACGTTGTGTTTTTTGCGCGATAAAAATATTGCGCTCCCTAAATGTGCCATTGCACTTTCTCCCTGGCTCGACCACACTTTAACCAGCGAAAGTTTTATCTCCAAAGAACACATTGACCCGCTTTTATCGGCCAAAGAATTTCCAACGGTGGTTCAATATTATATGAACGGTGCCGATACAAAATCACCCTATGCTTCCCCCATTTTTCATTCTTTAAAAAACCTTCCACCTGTATTTGTTCAAGTGGGCGAAGAAGAAATTCTATTGAGCGATTCTCTAACGTTCGCTGAGAAAGCGAAAGCAGACGGGGTAAACGTTCGTTTGGAAGTTTATCCCAAAATGTTTCACGTGTTTAATGCGTTTTGGAAAATTTTGCCGAAGGCAAGAGAGGCAAATAAAAAACTGGGAGAGTTTATGCGCACGCAACTTAGCACCTCTTAATTTCCTCTTTATTTAAATTTCGTACCATGAAAAAATTTATGCTCTGCAGTTTTGCCTTTATGTTTTTTGTTTCTGCTTGTAAAAAGGAAAGCGAAACTTCTTTAAATAATGGCACAACAAATTCTACTTCTAAAACATACAAAGTAAAGTACACCATGGTTTGTACCGATTGCGAAGTGATTTATGTTTCCGATACGATAGGCACCCAGTCCACCGTATTTCACCAAAACAGTAGTTGGACATATAGCTTCAACAAAAGAAAAATCAGGAGCTTTTGTTCCTGGCTTATAATACTTCTTCCACGCCTCAAGGCGTAACCGCAACTATTTTTTTGAATGATACACTGCTTATTACTCGAACTAATTACTGTCCCATTTCAGGATACTCGTTTTGTGTGGACACCGTTCGTTAATTTATCTCTTCCTAAATCCTGCACACGATTTTACTTGAAGTTGAAAATTTTCCATCTAAGTTTTCTGTTTCTATCAATTCAAAAAGCAATTTCGGTTATCGCTATAATTGAAATTGAAAAATGCCTAGAGTTCTAAGAATAATCAATCGTTTAAATTTGGGAGGGCCTACCTACAATGCGGCTTACCTTACTAAATACCTTGCACCAGAGTTTGAAACGCTTTTGGTTTCAGGCATGAAAGATGAGGCCGAAGAGAGTTCTGAATTTATTGTAAATAATCTAGATCTGCATCCGGTTTATATGCCGGAAATGTATCGCGAGCTGAATCCTTTTCGCGATTACAAATCGTATTACAAGTTGCGTAAACTCATTGAAGAATTTAAACCCGACATAGTTCATACCCATGCGGCAAAGGCAGGCGCTGTGGGTAGATTAGCTGCTGCGCATAGTGGCGTTCCAGTTATCGTTCACACTTTTCATGGCCATGTTTTTCATTCTTATTTTGGAAAAACAAAAACCAGACTATTTCTGGAAATTGAACGGTACTTAGCCAAGCGCACTACCGGAATTGTAACATTGAGCGAAATTCAAAAAACAGAATTGGTCGAGGAATTTAAAATTGCTCCAGCCGAAAAGTTTGAAATCATTCCTTTGGGTTTTGATTTAGATCGCTTTGCAAATAATGTTATCGAGAAAAGAAAATTTTTTAGAACAGAATACAATATTGATGACGATGAAATCGCGATTGGTATTGTAGGTCGTTTGGTTCCTGTTAAAAACCATTCTTTGTTTTTAAAAGCATTGAAAATTGTTTCGGGCAAAACCTCTAAAAAAATAAGAGCCTTTATAATTGGCGATGGCGAAGAACGGCATAGGATTGAGCAAACCGCCACAGTGCTTGGTTTAAAATTCAACAACAATAATTTGAGGGAGAAAAATATTTTGACATTCACCAGCTGGATAAAGGACATAGACGTGTCGAATGCAGGCATGGATATTATTGCGCTTACTTCACACAACGAAGGCACTCCGGTTAGTTTAATTGAAGCACAGGCTTCCTCTAAACCCATTGTATCAACCAATGTAGGTGGTATAGAAAACATAGTTTCAAAAAATGAAACAGCATTGCTTTCAGCCAGCGGAGACGAGCAACAGTTTGCCGAAAATTTATTGCGATTAGTAGAAGATGACAATCTTCGGCAAAAACTTTCTTCTTCAAGTATGCAAATGGTCATCAACAAGTTCAGTTACCAGCGCTTGTGTACTGATATGGCGTCATTCTACCATAGACTTTTGTAAAACTCTTGATGATGCTAAAGCTAGTTGCCTTGTTTTTTTTCATAGGTTTGTGCCACTTCGTTAATACATGAAACAACTTTTTAGATACCTGTTTTTTTCAACCCTTCTCTACCTGATTCCCGGTTGCCGCACGCTCAACCCCAGCCAAATGTTTCAGCAAAAGGACTATCAATATTTTCAACTGGCCCAAAAAAAATTGGAACAATATACCATCTCACCAGGCGATGAGATAACTATTCAAGTGTTTTCAAGAGATGGTTTTAAGATGGTTGATGTAATGGGAAATTTGGAGAACACGGCTTCTAATCTCGTTAACAACGGAAGTAACCTGTTCATTGTGGATAATGAAGGTTTCGCAAAAATTCCAATTCTTGGGCAATTCTATGTAAAGGGTTACTCTGAGGCAGAATTAGAAAAAGTTTTAGCCGAAAGATATGCTGGTCTTTTTGTTGACCCCTATGTTATCATCAGAATTAGTAATAGACGTGCCATAGTTTTTGAAGGAGAACACGCTGTTATTGTGCCTTTGAATAATTCGCCAACTAACCTAGTTGAAGTGCTTGCTAAAGCAGGCGGTTTAGACCTTTATGGTAAAGCTTACCGAATAAAAGTTATTCGAGGAGATTTGAAAAATCCGGTAGTGAATATGATTGATCTTTCTACCATTGAAGGGATGCGCAAAGCAGATCTATTCATAGAGAACAATGATATAATTTACGTGGAGAAAAAAGCAAACTACCCGAGGGAGTTGCTTAAAGATTTAACGCCCGTTCTCTCCCTTATTACTTCAGTAACTACTTTAATAATTTTAGCTTTAAGACTTGGAAAGTAACAATTCGGAACAAGAGAATACACTGCAGTCATCTTTCAATCCGGTAGATGATTTTAACCTAGGGCTGTTGATATACATCGTAAACAAATCGGTGGTATGGCTCGTATTCATTGTTATTATTTGTGTTGCCCTTTCTATAATCTATCTACGCTACGCGCCTAGAATTTACGAATCGTCTACGACCTTAATGCTTAAGACTGAGAAAACGAGTCAAATTCTTGGTGTTCAAAATATAGTAGTGGAGCAAGACGAAACAGAGATAAGCCGCGAAATGCGCTTGCTTAAATCAAAGTTTTTAATCGAACGAACCATTGGGGATTTACCATTGCAAGTTGGGTACTATAAAGAAGGAAAGACAAAATTTATTTTTACCGAACTATACACTACCTCCCCGTTTGAAGTTGTTGGAAAAGTAAAGGACAAAGGTATAATCAACACTCCTATTTATGTAAAAATATACGGCCAAAACAAAGTTTACATGGGGTTCTCCTTTAACGGTAAGGAGTTTGAATACTCAAAAGATACCGGTAAGGTAGTTACCAATCCATATTTCAGTGCTTCTATTCACTTGCGGAGAAATGTGAATGAGGATGATTACTCAGGGATATACTATTTTAAATTTCAGGATAAAACGGATTTGATTGAAGATATTGCGAACAAACTTGAGGTCCTCCCTATCGATCCGAAAACAAAAACTATAGGATTAGTTTACAAGGATAGAAATCCAATAAGAGCGCACGATATTGTTTCCTCCGTTGCTCAACAGTTTATCGCATTTGATATTGAAAGAAAAAAGGAAAGCATTCTTAATATTCTTGATTTTATTCAAAACCAAATAGACACTTTTGGTTATGCGTATGATAAATATCAAGACTCTGTTTCCACCTTGCGCATTAGTGATGGATATATTGATAAAGGCGATTCGTATTTAAGCCAATTATCAGATAGGTTGGTTGAGTACGAACAAAAATTTCGCGATTACGAGTATGACATTGCCATTTTGCTAACCTTTAAAGTTTTGCTTGCCACGAATAAAGAGTATGGTAACCTACCAAGTTTAAAATTCAAAATTGCTCCGCAAGATTTTTCGCCAGCCGTAAACACGATTAATCTATTACAAAGAAGCCGCGATCTCATGCTGTTAGACGCCACCGCTCAGCACCCGAACGTGAGAATGACCGATCGGCAAATTGACGATGCAAAAATCAAACTCAATAAAGATGTTGACAATACTGTAAAAGGCTTACAGACTAGTTTAGCCTTGTTGCGTGAAGAGTACCGTAAATATCTAGCTGAAATTATGCGCATTCCAGGTTTGCAAAATAAGTTTGCGCGCCTAGATAAAATGGCGGAAGTAAAAAATGATTTCATTCTCAATTTGTATGAACAGCTGTCCAACTATCTAATTGCGAGTGCAGGTATTGTATCAGACTATGTGATTCTTGAAAAAGCGAATTTGTCGGTAACACCGGTTTCTCCAAAAGAAACATTCGTAAAAATTGCCGGATTTGCGGTAGGGCTCTTACTTGGTTTGGTGCTCATCATTGTTAGGTATTTATTGCACAATACCATCATTTCAATTGAAGATGTAGAGCGAAAAACCAGAGCTCCGCTTTTGGGAGTTATTCCTCGACACAAAGAAGAAATGTTGCGCTCACAAATAGTGGTAACACAAGACCCTAAGGCAACGATCACCGAAGCATTCAGAGCAGTTCGCGCTAATCTTCAGTTTATTTCGAGCACTCCAGGACCAAAAATTGTTTCTACTACCTCAACAATTCCAGGTGAAGGCAAAACATTTGTATCACTTAACATTGCCGCTATTCTTAGTTTGCTGAATAAGAAAGTTATCATTCTTGACTTTGACATGCGCAAACCTAGATTGGATAAAATTTTTGAAGTTGATAGCCATCGTGGGGTTAGTACTATTTTGAGTGGGCAAACTCCTATTGCCGATTGTATTATGGAATCTGGTATTCCTAACCTTCATTTTATTACTTCGGGGCCGGTACCACCAAACCCATCGGAACTAATTTTGCTTCCAAGATTAAAGGAGATGGTGAAAGAACTTAAGGAGAATTACGACTACATTGTTATTGATACACCGCCTATTGGATTGGTAACAGATGCCCTTGAAATTTTAAAGCTGTCCGACTATCCTATTTATATTCTTCGTGCTGCTTACTCTAACAGAAACTTTGTACACGGTATCAATCGAATTATGACCGAGAGTAAAATCAAAAACCTTTCAACAGTCATTAACGATTACGGAAGAGGAGCATCGGGTTATGGCTATAGCTACGGATACAATTACGGTTACGGCTATGGTTACGGCTATGGTTACGGCTATGGTTACGGCTATTATGGCAAAAAATATGGGGAGGGTTATTATACCACGGAAAGCAAACCGAAAACATCTTGGTTGAAAAAATTGTTTGAATAGAAAAATACACGGGTTATGATTATGGACAATCAATACATGATTGCGTTTCTGGCTTCGTTCTTACTAATAAGTGCGTTGTTTTCCTTTCTTATCAACTGGTTGTTTCTAAAGTTTTCGTTCAATCTTGGAGCGCGCGACAAAAACGATATCACCCAACAGGTTCGTTGGGCAAGCAATGTAAAACCTGCAATAGGAGGTATTTCATTTTTCATTGTGTTTTTGGTTTCTATTTCCGTTATTGGTACGTTGCCCCGTGTATCGAGTTCTATGCTCGACAAACATCTCATCGGTATTATCGCCTCTTCCTGCCTTGGTTTTATTCTTGGCTTGGCCGATGATGCATACAATACAAATCCACTCGCAAAATTTATCATTCAGCTTTCTTGCGCTTTCATTCTTATCATATCCGATGTATATATCCGCGTTACCGGAAATCCAGCTTTTGATTTTATGCTTACCACCATTTGGGTTATCGGATTGATGAATTCAGTTAATATGCTCGACAATATGGATGCAATTACAACAACTATTTCTATGTCTATCATTATCGGACTTATATCTGTAGTAGCCATCAGTGGAAATGAATTGGGAACATTTTACCTCGTAATGTTGGTAGGTGTGTTTGGTGCGTTGTGTGGCTTTTTGTACTTCAACTGGAATCCTTCGAGGGTTTATATGGGCGATACTGGTAGTCAGTTTCTCGGAGTTTTTCTTGCATCTACCAGCATCATGTTTTTCTGGGATTTTAGAGATGAAGGTTCACTTGAATTTATTCAAATGAAACAGTTTGTAGTGCCTATGTTATTCTTCATTGTGCCAATCATCGATACAACAACGGTTACCATCCGAAGATTAATGCGTAAACAATCGCCATTTGTTGGAGGCAAGGACCACATCACTCATCATCTTGCTTACCTAGGTTTGTCGGACAATATGGTTGCTTTGATTTTAATTTCTATCTCCCTTCTTTCGCTCCCTTTTGTATCACTCATTATTACCAATATTATTCCATGGACTTGGCATATCACGTTAGCTTCCTTCGTTTATTTTTTCGTAATTTTTATCATCATGCAAGTAGTTTACAACGCAGGTAACAAGAAGCATGAAGAGAAATTGAAACAAAAGTAAAAATTACTTCAGCTTTTCATTTTGCTGATGCCGATCGGCATCGCGCTTGTTTTTCTTTTCTAAATTTTTTTGAAGAGCTTCGGTAAGGTTTACGCCTGTTTGATTTGCAAGGCAAATTAGAACCCAAAGCACATCGGCCATTTCATCGGCTAAATCAACTTGCTTATCGCTTTCTTTAAAACTTTGTTCTCCGTATTTGCGTGCAACAACACGTGCTACCTCTCCTACTTCTTCGGTAAGACAAGCCATATTGGTTAACTCACTGAAATATTTTACGCCTGTTGACTTTATCCATTCATCAATAGTATCCTGCGCTTGTTGTATTGTCATAAATGAAATTTTATTTGGCTGGTTAGTTGCCTACTTCTTTCTCTTCTCCATTTCCTGGGCAATTCTTTTTGAATCGTATGCTTCGGATTTTTTTAATTGCTCAATTATGTTCGCATGACTTTCCGCATCTCTGTTTTGTGATAGTTTGCTTGCAGCTTCAATTCGTTCTACTTTAATTTCGAAACCAACCAAGGCACGCAAATCCATTTCTAAAATTTTGGCAGGTGTTTCATCATAGCTCTGCGGCTTTTCGGCATGAGCCGTTTCGTATCGTGCCATTAGACCGCGAAGCATCAACTCTAATTTTTCTCCTTCAATCAATTCAATTTTACCATAAGCATGAACCGCGCGATAATTCCAGGTGGGAACATTGCGATGATTATACCACGATGGCGAAACATAAGCATGTGGTCCCATAAAAATTGCTAGCACATCTTTATTCGCTTCAAAATTTTTCCATTGCTCATTAGCCCGAGCCATGTGCCCCTGCAAAATCCAATTCTCGTTTTCGTCCGTAAGTAATTGCAAAGGAATGTGCGTGGCTATTGGCAAACTATCTTTCACCGAAATCAAAAGCGCAAAACCAAATTCGCGCACCAGTGCTTCAATTTCCTTTTGGTCGGTTTCTTTAAAATGTGGTGGTATGTACATGTAAGGTATTTACTTTGTGGTCGTCTTAATTCAAAACTAATATTATGCGCAAGAATTTTTCTCTCTTCTTCTCTTTGCTTTTAACCACACAAATTTTTGCTCAATCGCCACGCACCGTTTTGATTGAACACTTCACCAATACACGTTGCAGTATTTGTGCTTCTAAAAATCCCGCCTTCTATTCAACACTCGCCAATTATCCGCAGGTGTTGCATATAGCCTTTCATCCAAGTGCACCTTACTCGCTTTGTTATTTTTCGCAACAAAATCCTATTGAGAATGATGAACGAACAACTTATTATGGAATTTATGGCTCTACTCCTCAAATAGTTTTGAATGGGAAAATTTTAGGAAGCCCTTCTCCGCTTATTAATAACACCACTCTTGATACAGCACTGGGACAAACTTCGCCTATTGAAATCTCTGCCACAGAGGAATTAGTTGGAACAGATTCCGTGAAAGTAAAGGTAACGGTAAAAACGACCGGAGTAACTTCATCATTACTGTTGAAACTGTTTGCAGGCGTTGCGGAGAACCCCATCAACTACAATGCATGGAATGGCGAAACTGTTCATCATGATGTTTTTAGAAAAGCTTTGACAGGCGCCCCGGGAAATCTTTTTGCATTGCCCGCCTTGAATGATAGTTCGGTGTATGAATTTACTTATGCTGTTGGAAATGGATGGGATGTAAATAATATTTACACCATCGCTTTTGTTCAACGCCATAACACAAAAGAAATTCTAAATGCAACAAAATCATATCGGGTAACTGCGCCATCCTCAGTTGATGATATTACAAACGAAATGTTTTCGTTGTTCCCGAATCCAAGCAGTGAAAAATTATTTCTCGCGAATTTCAAATTGAACAGCAACCAGCGTTATTCTGTGCTTGATGTGGCGGGAAGAAAAGTGATGGAAAGTAAATTGGAACAAAATGAAATTGATGTAACAGAATTATCACGCGGAATCTATTTTTTGAAGTTGAATAACTCGCTTCGAAGATTTGTGAAACAGTAATCGGTCTTTTATTTCACCACAAGAATTTTCCATGTGGTAGAGTTTTCATTGGTGCGCATTTGCAATAAATAAGTTCCCGCATTTAAATCGCGAATAGAAATTATCTGCTGATTGTTTGAAGCAAAATTATTCAGCGTTCGTACCGCTCTTCCATTTACATCGTACAACGAAGCAGAAATTTCATCTGCATTTTTTGCATTCACTGAAATAATCAAAATATCGTTTGCTGGATTCGGATAAGCCGAAAATGAAATTTCATCATTCAGTTTTGAAATTCCTGTAGTGTAATCGCTCACGGTTTCCGAAATAACATTGAAGCCGCTGTTAGGTCCAAGGTTGCCGGGTTGAACCGTTCCGTAATAAGTTGGTCCTAATACGTACGGATAAACCGGTTCATAATTATCATCAATAGTTACGAAGTAAGCATACGTGCCCGCAGGATATTCAGGTGTAACACAAAAGCGACCGTTATGAATATCCAAATCGCCAAGCCCCGGCACAAATTCAAAATTTTCAATGTAAGCACCCAATTGATATTGGCTCAACAGCGGTCCATAATGCAAAGCATCAAGCAAAGTTCCATCGGGAAGAATAGTTCTGTCAGTAATCGAACGCAGACGATAACTCGTACGCATACGTGTAATTGCACCTGTGCCATTGGTATCCTGATATGCATAAGCGCCATAAATAGGATAACCATCAAAAGCAAAACCAATGATGGGCGAGTGAACGGTGTCGTTGTATTTATCGTAAAGACATTGCGGATTTACGTGCGTGTGATATTCATGCAAACCATTCGGGTGCCCGAGGCAATTATCGAATGTGTTGTTCTCAAAGTAAAAAGCATTTTGAAACCACACCGATGAATCGAGATAGCTCTTCGCGTCTTTGGGATTATAAATAGAAACGCCATTCTTCCACAACGCAATGTGTCCGTAAGGACATTTAATTAATGGTCCATTGTTTTTTTGCGGATGCAAAGTTATTTTGAAAGTGAAATTCATACTGTCAGGAAACCACGGATTGTTAGGCCAATCATAACCAACAGGAATCCAATCGGGAATATCAGTCGTGTGCACATACACATTGTTCGAAGAATATTTCACCCATTGCACATTCGTTGGAATGGTGTCAAACCCGGTATGATTGGTTGTGTTTATTACCCACGAAGTAACTGCAGGAGATAATTGAGCAGTGACAAAAAATTGGCAAAAAATAAAACAGAGGGTTATAATTTTTTTCATGCAGAAATTTGAGGTGAAAGACTTCGGAAGTTTATGGAAGTTTAAAGCAACGAATTACAAAGCATCTAAATGCCGGGCAAGAATGCTTGTTTGATTTCTGCGGCTGTAAACCTGATGCTTGTTATCGCTGTATTTGAAAACCGTTCTTGTTTGCTCAAAATAACTCAACGTGGAAACCAATTGCTTTTGTGTTTCATCCGCATCGTTATAAGTAATCATTTTTTTCCTTCCTGTAGCGTTCAGAATTTCAGCCGCATTTCCATGAACGGGTCCAAACGAAATCATTTCTGTAGTTGAAGCGAGGTACTCAAACAATTTTCCCGTAAGAATTACTTCATTGTCTTTTACATCGGGAATTGCAAACAGCAACATACTCGCTTCCTGCATTAATTGAATTGCCTTTCGATGGTCAACAAAATCGAGATAACTCACTATCGAATCCAATCCGTTTTCTGAAATGCTTTTTTTAACTGCATCATCAACTCTGCCTATGAATTCCAACCGGAGTGACGAGTGACGAGTGACAAGTGACGAAACAGCCCGCCACAGATTTTCTAAATTTTGACTTGCCATTAAATTCCCTACATAGCGAATCGTGAATTTGTCTATTGTCTGTTGTCTATTGTCTATTGTCTGAAAGTCTTCCTCATCATAACCATTACTCACTACTTCAATTTTCTTCGCTCTACTTTCAAATTCCTTTTTCATGCCCGGGCTTATAACAGTAACCAAATCGGCTGTTTGAAGAACTTTTGTTTCGAGTGCTTTATCTTTTTGTTTGGTTGATTCAGTACGAGGCAAAAAGTTATTGTAGAAAATCCCTGTCCACGGGTCTCGGAAATCAGCGAGCCATTTTACATTGAATTTTTCTTTGAGTTGTAAACCGATTAAATGCGCGGAGTGTGGCGGACCAGTAGTAATAATCGCATCCACTTTTTCGTTCTTCAAAATTTCTTCTGCTTGTTTTACAGCATAACTCACCCAACCTTTGCGTGCATCGGGAATAAAAAAATTAGCGCGCACATATTCTGAAACGGTTTGAAAAAAAGACTTCTTGTTGTGTGAACCAACAGAAACCACCGGTAGCGATTTGCCTTTTTTTCCTCTCAGCAAATTGTAAAACTCAAAGGGCTCAAAAGTTTTTGTACGGTAAACGCGAAGCGATGGAGATATTTCTTTCACCAAACTTTCATCAAGGTAAGGATAGCTTCCGTTGTCAACTGTAATGATGATTGGCTCCCAGCCAAACTCGGGAAGAAATTTTGAGAACTTGAGAAAACGCTGCACTGCCACACCACCCGCAGGAGGCCAGTAATAAGTGAAGATGATTACTTTCTTACTCACTTCTTTTTTGTTGGCTTGTGTGGTTGCTTTGTTTCTGTTTTTACTTCGGGCTTTGGCTCCGCTTCTATTTCCTGTAATTTTTTGCGACCAACAAAACCAAGTGTGCCAAACACAAATGCAAACAACAGGAACGAACCCGCATAAGCAATTTTGTTTCCTGCAACAATGCTCTTCGGTTCAAACTTGAATTCAATTTTGTGAGACCCCGCAGGCACAACCATTCCACGTAAAACATAGTTGCAACGGAAATGAGCCACAGGATTTCCATCTAAGTAAGCATGCCATCCTTTGCCTTCGTTGTAATAAATTTCGGAGAACACTGCGAGTTGACTGTTTGTTGAATTGGAACTATAAGAAAGTTTATTTGGTGAATAGCTATCCTCCTTAATACTTGCGCTGCTGTCAACTGTCAACTGCCAACCGCCAACTGCTGCTTTGTATCTCTCATCAATCACAACCGTTTGTTTCGGATTGAAATTGTCAAGTGCTTTCATTTCTTCATCAGCATTCTTTGCCCATTTAATTTCCTGAACAAACCAAACATTGCCGCAAGAGTTTGGATTAGGTTGCGCCATTGGTTCTTTTGTTTGCTGATTTTGTCCGATGATATATTTCGTGTTCAACATGTTCAACACGTTGATATTATTTTTCGAAATCTGGTTCTCAATCAAATCCTGATAGCGAATCAATTTTGCTGCGTGATAACCGCCAACCGATTTGTGATAGTAAGAAGTCATAGCATCGTTGAACGGGTCGCGGGTGACGTTGAACACGCGATAATTCGGGTCGGTATCTTTTCTGATTTCCATATCCGCTTGTGTCTCAATATGGCTACTCTCCGTTGCTTCTTTAAAATTATCGCTGTTTAAATATCGTTTGTCAACTAACCAACCATCGAGCAAAAACACGCCAACAAGCGCACCCAACAAAATCTGTTTCGATAATTTTTTCTGAATGTAAAACCAAATCAATCCGAACGTAGCGGCAATAAACACCAACGAACGAAACGCATCGGCACGCAACAAACTCGCTCTGTCTATTTTGATGGCATCAATCAACCAGCCATTTCCGTTATCGTAATATTGTTTGTCGGCTTCGGCAGAAAAACTAAAAAACATTCCACCAAGAAAGCCGAACAGAATCACTAAACCAGCAGTAATTCCTCCTGCTATTTTTAATTTCTTAAGCAATTCATCATTCGAATTTTTTCCAGTCAATATTTCGTTCAATCCAAGAATTGCAATGAGCGGCACTGCTAATTCAGCAATCACCAAAGCCATAGATGGATTTCGGAATTTGTTGAAGAAGGGAAGAAGATTAAACATCCATTTAAAGAATGGTGTGTTGTGTCCAAACGCCAACAACATGGAAAATATAGTAAGCCCAAGCAACACCCATTTCAAATTGTTGCGCACAATGAACATGGAAAACACAAACAGAAAAATAATTGCCGCACCAAAATAAACAGGACCCGAAGTAAACGGCTGACCTCCCCAATACAATGGCATTTGTTTCAAATATTGCTGCGCAGTATTTTCAGCAACACCTTTGCTCATCATTGCCTGATAGGTTTCTGAACTCTCACTTAAACTTCCACCGCTTGCACCACCTTTAATGTTTGGAATAAGCAGTGAAAGAATTTCTCCATCACCCAATCCATAACTCCACCGCGAAGCGTAATCAAAATCTAAACCGCCATCGGTCGTTGCTTTTTTCTGCGTAAGTTCCGAAGCACCACCGCGAATAGTTTCTTTCGCATATTCTTCGGTGCCCCAAATGTTAGCGATATTCGGCAGCAGTGCCAACACAGCGGCTACAATCAGTAAGCCTGTGGCTTTCGCAAAATGAACCAATCGTTTTTCAAGAATACTTGTAACCAGATAATATCCGCCAACAGCAACTACTATTAGAATGAGATAGTAGGCTACTTGAAAGTGATTGGCATTAATTGCCAACGAAAGAAAAAAGGCGGTGATAGCCGCGCCCACTAAAATATTTTTTCGGTAAGCAAGAATTACTCCACCCAACACAGGCGCCATCAACGCCATTGCCTGCACTTTCGTATTGTGCCCCGCTTCAATAGAAATGAGAATGAAACTCGAAAGCCCATACGCCACCGCGCCCGCTAAACTAAGCCACGGGTCAACTTCCAAACACAAAAGCAAAATGTAAAAACCCAGAAACATCATAAACAACAACACGGTGGCATCAGGAAAAATAACCTGCAACGCACGCACCACCTTGTCAACAAAATTGCCGGGATACAACAACGAAATTTGCACCGCGGGCATTCCGCCAAACAAACGATTCGTCCACAACGCAGGCTCTTCGGGATGCGCTTTGTTCCAGTCAACAATTTCTTTGCTCATTCCTTCCCACTGGGTAACATCGCCCTGACTGAGAGTTTTGCCCTGATAAGCGGGAATGAAATAAACAATGGTAAGCAGCGCAAACGTGAGCACTGCTACAAGGTGAGGCAAAATTCTTTTTTGCATGAAGTAGTTTTGAGTGGCGTGAAAATATGAAAATGTGTTGATGTGCCGAGAGAGGATATGCTACTGAAATATCATTTCTCGAACTTCAACTTCGTCCAATAGATATACGTTTTGCCGAGCTGTCCGCGTATCCAATTCTTTTTCTTCTTGTGAATATTACTCGAGTAATTCATCAGCACATAATTATCGTTATCTAGTTGAACAATTCCGGGGAAAGAATTATCGCCTGTGCTTGGAAAATCTGTCACCAACGTTAAACTCAAATCATCTTTGTTCAACTTAAACAATGAAGTCACTTTTCGCGTAATGGAATATTGAATCAGATTGCGCGCGCGTCCTTGCGTTTCGCTTTTGCGGTGTTTTACTTTGTCAATCTCTCCATCCAAATTTCTTCGCGATACCAAATAGATATTATCGTTATGGGCAAATAGCAAAGCGCTATCGTATTTGGTTTTGACACGAATTTTTTCCAGTCGTAAATGCAGGCCTTATCGGCTTTGCAAACCAGCGCGCCAGTTCCTTCCAAGCGAACAGTCGAATAAAGATTTCCGGTGCTATCGAAAATAAACTCGCCTTCTTCTGCAGAAAATGTATTCACCTGCGGCTCTTTTGAAATCGGATGCCAGTCAACTGCATTAGTGCTTTGAAACAAACGCAGGTTACTGGTCTTGTGATGATTTTGATAAAGTCCTTTGCCGTAATAGGCAGAAAGATAAAGCGTGTCTTTTCGTTCACGAATCCGCCATGGCACAAAACCATCGAGGTGAGCAGATGAAAGCGAAGTCCATTTTCTGTTGCCAATAGTTCGCGTTTGTAAAATTTCGCGCGGGTCAAATTTGAACATGCTCTTGCTGCCGGTGAAACAATATAGATTGAGCGTGTCGTGATAGACCGCAAACTTAGGTTCCCGCAAATCGCAATGAAGATTTATCTCTGTTTCAAAATTCCAGTTTTCTAAATCGGTAGAGCTAACCACATACATCACCGCTTTCCCCGATGGAAAATGGGTAGGCGCTGTGCGAAACGCCAGATAGAATTTGTCTTTGAAAGTCGCAAAATCCAGATTGTTATTGCTTGCCTGAATTTTGCACTGGGCAGGAAGTTTGCCTGATGTAGTCAAGTTTTTCCATTCATCATATTTTACTGTTTGTGAGAACGAGTTTGAAATTTGGATGCAGAGAAGAAGGAGGATTAATTTTTGTAGCACAATTGGTTTTTGTTTTTAAAAAGCGCTTAAAAGTAAAAAGCGGTCAACCATTTTTGTCCTTCGCCAAGCGTTTTGTCCCTTGTTCTGAATAATTACTTTTGCGCTCCTTTTTAAAAGCACACTTCATTCAGTAATGAGCCATACTTATGTTGCTATCATGGCGGGAGGAATCGGAAGCCGGTTCTGGCCGCAAAGCAGAACAGCCAAACCCAAGCAGTTTCTCGATATTCTGAATACAGGTAAAACCCTTATTCAGTTGACTTACGAGCGTTATCTAAAACTCGTTCCCCAGGAGAATATTTACGTGGTTATTAACGATGACTACGAAACGCTGACGAAGGAGCAATTGCCCGGCTTAAACGATGCGCAAATTTTGAAAGAACCGATGCGCAGAAATACAGCTCCGTGTATTACATACGCCTGCGATAAAATTTATGCGCGCGACAAAGATGCTACCATAATTATTGCTGCCAGCGATCATTTGATTTTAGAAGAAGCGAAATTTCAAGAGGTGATTAAGCAGTGTATTGAGTTTGTAAGCAACAATACTTACCTCGTTACCATCGGTATTAAACCAACCAAGCCCGCCACCGGTTACGGGTACATTCAGTTTGAAGATGAAAATGGTGAAGACAATTTTTACAAGGTGAAAACCTTTACCGAAAAGCCGAGCACCGAAATCGCAAAAACTTTTTTGAAGAGCGGAGATTTTTTATGGAACAGCGGCATGTTTGTTTGGAAAGCAAAAACTTTGCTTCGTGCAGTGGTAAAATATTTACCTGAAGTAGCGGAAGCTTTTCGGGAAGGCAATAAACATTACGACACACCAACTGAAAAGAAATTTATTCAGGAAGCCTATTCGCAATGCACTAACATTTCGATTGATTACGGAGTGATGGAAAAAGCGGAAAACGTTTACACCCTTCCTGCTGAATTTGGCTGGAGTGATATCGGCTCATGGGATTCGTTGTATGAAATTTATGAGCACGATTATTTAGGCAATGCTGTATCGGGAAAGAAGGTGAAGATCTATGATGCCTCTCATAATATGGTGATGGTGCCGAATGATAAATTGGTAGTGTTGCAAGGTTTAGATGGCTATTGCGTGATTGACACAGGTGATGTGCTGCTCATTTGTCAAAGAGAAAAAGAACAGGAAATAAAACAGATAACCGTTGACTTGAAAGTGGCGAACCTCGATAAATACCTTTAATGAGTAAATTCGGAAATTCGAAAATGTGTAAATGAGTTTTGCCTTTTCATTCTCGAATTTTCAAATTCCCGAATTCCCTATGAACTTTCCTTCCTCGATAAATTCTAAATTACCTAATGTAGGCACCACCATTTTTACGGTGATGAGTGCGCTGGCGAAGGAGCATAACGCCATTAATCTATCGCAGGGCTTTCCTGATTTTAACCCACATCCGGTTTTAATTGAAGAAGTTGAAAAAGCTATGCGCAGCAATTTTAATCAGTATGCACCTATGGCGGGTTACCTTCCCTTGCGTGAACGGATAGCCGAAAAAGCAGAAACACTTTATGGTGCAAAGGTGGAAGCCGATTCCGAAATTACGATTACTGCCGGAGGAACACAGGCAATTTTCACGGCTATCCTTTCTGTAATACGCGAGGATGATGAAGTAATTTTGTTTGCTCCTGCTTATGATTCTTATGCGCCCGCAGTTGAACTTGCAGGCGGCAAAGCAATCTTCTACGACCTTGATGCACCCGATTATAAAGTGGATTGGCAGAAAGTAAAGCGATTGATAAATCAGCGCACGCGTATGATTATTATCAATACGCCTCACAATCCGTCAGGAACAATTTTGCGTGAAGCGGATATGAAAGAGTTGGAGAAACTGGTGCAGCGCAGCGACATTGTTTTACTCAGCGATGAAGTGTACGAACACATTGTGTTCGACAAATTGCAACACGAAAGCGTATTACGCTATCCGAAATTGGCAGAGCGTTCATTTGTGGTTTCTTCCTTCGGAAAAACATTTCATACTACGGGTTGGAAAGTGGGTTATTGCATAGCCCCTAAAAACCTGATGGCAGAGTTCAGAAAGGTTCATCAGTTCAATGTGTTCAGTGTAAACTCTGTTGCACAAATTGCTTTTGCTGAAATACTGAAACGAAAAGAACTTTACTTAGAACTCAATAGTTTCTATCAGGGCAAAAGAGATTTCTTTCAACGCGCTATTCAATCATCAAGGTTCAACTTGCTGAAATGCGAAGGCACTTATTTTCAATTGGCAAGTTACAGCCGCATAAGCGATGAGCGCGATATTGAGTTTGTGCGCAGAATGACAAAGGATATGGGCGTTGCCGCTATTCCCGTTTCGGTTTTCCACCGCAGCCTTAGTGATAACAGCATTATCCGTTTCTGCTTTGCCAAAGAAGAAGAAACGTTGAAACGTGCAGCTGAATTGCTCGCCAAGATTTAATTCTTCAACTTCGCTGCGATGAAAAATCTTCGCGTTACGCTTATTCAATCCATTCTTCATTGGGAAAATATTTCAGCCAACCTCGAAATGTTTTCAGAAAAAATTTCTTCTGTTGGCGAAACAGACTTAATTGTTTTGCCTGAAACATTCACAACAGGATTTAGCATGAATCCAAAATTTGCAGAGAGCATGAGCGGTAGTGCGGTGAAGTGGATGAAGAAACTTGCGCTGGAAAAAGACTGTGTTGTCTGCGGAAGTCTGATGATTCAAGAAGACAGGAAATTCTACAACAGATTGGTTTGGATGCCACCTGACGGAGAATTTCAGACTTACGACAAACGACATTTGTTTTGCCTAAGCGATGAGCCGAAATTTTTTACTGCCAGCAACGAAAGATTAATCGTTGAATTGAATGGGTGGAAAATTTGCCCTTTGATTTGTTACGATTTGCGTTTCCCGGTTTGGGCACGCAACACTTTTGAAAACGGGTACGATGTTTTGCTTTATGTTGCCAATTGGCCGGAGCGTAGAAATGTAGCATGGAAGACTTTGTTACTCGCCCGCGCTATCGAAAACCAAGCGTATGTTATAGGAGCAAACCGTGTAGGTGTTGATGAAAAAAATATTTCGCATAGCGGTGATTCAATGGTGATAGATGCTTTAGGAAAAATACTTTATCACAAAGAACAGGAGGAAGATATTTTCACCATTGATTTGAATTATGAAGAGCTAAAGAAAGTTCGCGAGCAGCTTCCGTTTTTAAAAGATGCCGATGAGTTTGTGTTGAATCCTAAATCAAAAATTAAAAGTCACTGATGCCCCTGCTCAATCAAAATAAAAGTGAAGAAGAAAAGAGTTTTGCGCTACGCTGGTACGAAGTGCGCAACCGCGTAAAAAATGAATTTGGTCAGCGACCCGATATTAATGTGATGCTGTTTCTCATTGGTATGAATGAAGTAGGTATCGTAAAAGAAAAATGGGAGAAAGAAGAGAAGCAGGATTTAATGCACGTGGCAGTTTGCAAACTTTTTGAAAGCGAAGGATATTTCACCTTGGAAGGAACAGATGATGACGGCTGGCCTCACTACGAAGCCAACAAAAACATTCCCAAATTAGTTTTGAAAGAGCAGGATGAACTGCTCAAAAGAAAAATTGTAGAGTATTTCGAAAGCCTTTAACGCGCCTTACTTAACGCGCTGCAACTCAATCTTAGTAGAAGGCGCAATACGAATAGGCACCGTTTCTTCTTCCACGTTCGTTAACTCCAAACCAAAATCTTCGGCAGTAGAAAGCGAAACGCTTTTGATAAAACGGTAACCTTTTACAATAAACTGGTCGAAAGGCGAAAGTGCATCGTCAATAGCCACCCGACTATTGAGAATAATAAATTTGAAATCGGCCGGCATATTGTATTTGCGTAGCGAAGGATAATGCGATAGTTCATCCACCTCTCCGTTCTTCACCATTTCTTCTACAATCTTGTTGAACATCAAATTCACTTTGTGTTCCACTTTAAAACCGAATGATAAACGGATAAAGAAAACTCTTCGAGGCGCTACTGATTCTACTGCATAGGTTGCACCAAATGGGTCGTTCGAAATATCTACATGCACAAACCAATAGATATCTGCACGCTTCGGTCGCTTTCGAAAAATTGAATAGATGATGTTCGAATCAATATGGCTCTTGTCGTTTGCCATAGCCAGGTAAACTAAGTTGTTCGCTTCTTTGGGAATGGTATCATCTTGCATCAAGTCTTTAAGCGGAGCGATGTAATCTTTGATTTCTACAAACTCAATATGCTTTTTGCGAAGTTGGCGAGCCTGATAAAAAATCCACATACCGAAAAATATAAGGGCAGCTATGAGTACGGTAAACCAGCCACCGTTTTTAAACTTCAATAAATTAGAAACAAAAAACGCTCCCTCAATTGTCAAAAACAATTGCGATAAGCCCCAGGTAATAAGCGTTGGTCTGCGTTGCGTATACATTAAATACGTAAGCAGCGCGGTAGTCATGAGCATGTTAATGACAATTGCCAAACCATAGGCGGCTTCCATATTTGCTGAGTCGCGGAATAAAAGGACAACGGCAATACATCCCAAAAACAAAAACCAATTGATGCCGGGTATATAAATTTGCCCTTGATGCGTAGTTGGATAAATAACTTTTAGGTTTGGCCACAAACGAAGTTTCATGGCTTCATTTACCAATGTAAAACAACCGGTAATGAGTGCCTGTGAAGCAATAATAGTAGCAAGTGTTGCAATGGTAATTCCTATTGGCAAAAACCAATCGGGCATCATGGTATAAAAAGTTGATTTACCTTCGGGCCAGTGTTGTCCCTCAAAAACGCGAAGCAACATGGCACTTTGTCCAAAGTAATTCAAGAGCAACATTGTGATTACAAAAATCCAACTCATTCTAATGTTTTGCTTGCCGCAATGTCCAAGGTCTGAATACAAAGCTTCTCCTCCGGTGGTGCAAAGAAATACAGCACCTAATAACCAAAATCCTCCGGGATACGCCACCAATAAATGAATGGCATGTTTCGGATTGATTGCTTGCAGTACTACAGGATTAAGAAGAATTTCTTTCGCCCCTAAAAAGCCAATCATCGCGAACCAAATCAACATGACGGGTCCAAAAATTCCTCCTACTATTTTTGTTCCGAACTGTTGAAATACAAACAAACAAACCAGAATTCCAATAACAATAGGCACTGTCGGAATATCGGGATTCAACAATTTTAATCCTTCTACTGCCGATGAAATGGAAATAGGCGGAGTAATAAAACCATCGGCAATCAACGAAGCGCAACCAATGATGGCAGGGAAAATCAACCACTGAACCTTGTATCTGCGCACTAGAGCATAGAGCGCAAAAATTCCTCCTTCGCCTCTATTATCGGCATTCAATGCTAAGTAAACATATTTGAAAGTGGTGATGATGAGTAAGGTCCAAAAAACACAAGACAGACCACCTAAGATTAATTCGGGAGAAATAATATGACTGCTTACGATGGCGTTCAACACATAAATAGGGGAGGTACCTATGTCACCAAAAATAATTCCCAATGTTATAAGCACTCCGGCAGTAGACAACTTGTGTCCATGATCGCGGTAACTATTACTCATTATAGCGACAGGTTAAAATGTGAAGGTGAAAAAGGAGAGAAAGAAACTGACAATCGCTTTCGCGTGAAGATTTCATAGATTGATTAACGAGGCACAAACCAAGACAAAGTTTTTCATATCGCATAACTAAAATAAAACTTTGACGAAGGTTCTCTGTGTCCGTTGTTAAATAACATAGCTACAGAAAATGTATAAAAGTTTAGAGTTCCGTATTTAAGGTCTCATCCACTCCCCCAACAAGTAATAATGTGGCTAAACACGAAGCGTTTCAAATCCCGAATGAAAAAACAGGCTATAAATTTTGTTGCTTATTTATTTATCGTATATTTGCGATAACAAATGAACTATGATAGACAAAAGAGAACTATTTAAGAAAGAAGAAACAGAGTTGGCTGAATTTGCGTGGGCTCTATCGCACCCGGCACGCCTTGCCATTTTAAAAATGCTGGCGGCTAAAAATCAGTGCGTTTGTGGCGAAATTGTAGAAGTACTGCCACTGGCGCAGGCCACCGTATCGCAACATTTGAAGGAACTTAAAAAAGCCGGATTAATAAGTGGCACCGTTGTCGGAGCCAAATCGTGTTATTGTATTAACTGGAAAAAATTGAACGCCTGTATAAAAGACATCAACAAACTTTTCTGCAACATGGAAAAAGCAAAAGCCAAGTGCTGCTGATTATTTCTTCACTAAAACCAAGTATTATGAAAACAGAAAACGAGGAGACCAAAACATGCTGCTGCAAATGCGAAACCTGCACTTGTGAGAACTGCACTTGCTGTAACTGCTGTTAAGCAAACGCCCCGATGAAATTCATCGGGGTTTTTATTTTTTAGAAGTTCCACTTCTTCAAGAAGTGGAACTTCTGCTTTCTCAATTCATGATTTCCGTTACATTTATTTCAACAAAAAATATTCCACATGAAAAAATACACAGCAGAATTCATTGGCACTTTCATTTTAATTTTTGCAGGAACAGGATGCGTGGTCGTAAATGAACAACTAGGCGGACATTTAGGTTTAACCGGCATTGCTATGGTTTGGGGCTTTGCCATTATTGCACTCATTTATGCCTTTGGCGATATTTCAGGAACGCATTTGAACCCCGCAGTTACCGTTTCGTTTGCTGTAGATAAACGATTTGAATGGAAAGAAGTGCCTCCTTATTTAATAGCGCAATTCGCAGGAGCGTTAAGCGCGAGTTTACTATTGCATTTTCTTTTTCCTGAAAATAAAACGCTCGGTATTACGCAGCCATCGGGCAGCGAAACGCAGGCGTTTATAATGGAAGCGGTGATGACTTTTATTTTAATGCTCGTGATTTTACGCGTGAGCGTGGGGGCTAAAGAAAAAGGAATTACTGCAGGTATTGCCATTGGCGGAACAGTTTGGGTTTTGGTTTTGTTTGGTGGACCGGTTTGTGGCACAGGATTAAATCCTACACGCTCTATAGCTCCCGCTATTGTAGCAGGAAACTTTCAATCGCTATGGTTATATATCGTTGCTCCGTTTGCAGGAGCGTTAACGGCAGTGTTCGTGCATAAATTTTTGCATACGCCTGAGAATAATTAAAAAAACATCCTTACACAAAGACGCAAAGACACTAAGGTTTAGCTAATGAAATTCTTTGCGCCTTCGCGCCTTGGTGTAAACTTTATTTTATGAAAAACATTCTCGTTCTCTGCACAGGCAACTCCTGTCGAAGTCAAATAGCGCAAGCATATCTGCAAAAGTTTTGTGGCGATAAAGCACAAGTCTATAGCGCGGGAATTGAAACGCATGGCGTTAATCCACGCGCCATTGAAACCATGCGCGAAGACGGCATTGATATTTCGCACCACACGAGTAACCATATAGACGAATACACGCACCTTGTTTTCCATTTCATTATTACCGTTTGCGATAACGCTAAAGAAAACTGTCCTTACTTTCCCGGCAATGCCAAACGTTTTCATCATAATTTCACCGACCCTGCCAAAGCAAAAGGAAGCGAAGAAGAAATCAGGAATGCGTTTAGAAAAGTGAGAGAAGAAATAAGAGCGTATTGTGAGAATTGGGTGAAGGAAGAGTTGAAGTATGCATAGCGGGTTATTCTATTACCAACTTCTCTTTCCACTCCCCATCTTTGTTTTTTACACTGATGAAATACATTCCGTGTTCAAATGAACTTGTTTCGAGTTGAGTGTTACGGGTTACGAGTTGAACAGCCAACACCAATCTACCTGTTACATCAGTTATTTTAAGCTCACTACCAAGTACGCTTTTATCAACAACCACATTTACAAAATCATGAGCAGGGTTGGGCATTATTTGTATTCTGTCTTTCATTCCCCCTTCGGGGGTTAGGGGGCTGGCTGTAGGATTGCAATTATTTGTAACCTCCACGCTCACCGTATCCCACCGCTCCGTGCAGCTATAAGTAGGGTGTGTGCAGGTATCTTGTATATGCAATATGTAAGTAGCGGTTTGTGAGGGGTGCACAATTATTTGTGCTTGTGTGCTGCCACCAAAGCTTAAATCGTTTGGGCTGCTCCAGCTATACACCACACTATCTGCTGCGGGTTTACCAAGGGTAATACCTACACTTAAATTTAGTAAGCTATCACATACTGTAGTATCTCTGCCTGCATCTGCGGCATAAGCCGCGCAGGTAGGCGTTCGATAGTGAGGAAAACAGGGCATACCATTCGTGGTATTACCACTCACTGTAAAATAGCCATTTAAAAGGTAGCTTACACCAACATACGTTGCAGAATAGGAGGTAAGGTCAACAGGGTTATCAAAATCAGGCGAAATAATTTCGGTGATGTTCTGCGGGTCTTGGTTTTCACAGCAAGGTATAATGTTGACATTAAAGTCTACAGAGGCGGTGCAACCGTTACCATCGGTAACTACCAAGTTGTAAATTCCCGTTACTGCATTTGCCGGAGAAAAAGTAAATGGACTACTGTTGCCTCCACTGCTTGTTAGCGGAGAAATACCAAATGGTGTGGCATCTGCCGCAGGCACGCTCCATTGGTAATTGTAGTTGGCAATACCACCATCAATGTTTGCTGTTAACGTTTCATCGGGGTGGCTGCTGCAATCCATAAAGTTTTTAGGGTCGAGAGTAATGGAGAGCGGTGCACCTACGGTAATTTGCAGTGTTGCAGTAGCAGGTGTGCAGGATGCAGGCACATTAGCCACTGTTACAGTAACCGTATAAGTACCGGGCGCGCAAGTGTGACAAACAGGTGAAACATCCAAACTGTAGTCCGTTGGGCTGTCACCAAAATTGATAGTTGCATCTTGGTCGGGAGCATTTACTGATGTGTTGAAGCAATACTCACCAGTGGTACAATCGAAATGATCGAGCGTGAGTGTTGCAGTTGGATTTACATTGAAGCAATAGGTATCTTGGTTATCATCCAAACAACCAAGCTCTGTGTAATTGCCATTATCAGGTTCACCATCTTCAGGGCTATAGTCATCTACTCTTTGAACAACTACGCAATAATGCCCGGCAGGCAGCGAGTTGATAGTAAAAGTGTAATCGCAAATTACTGTAGAGCCGTCACACTGTAGCCAGCCCGAAGTGGATATTTCAGTTCCAAGGCTGTTTAAAAGTCTGTAACGAATTAAAGCCCCATTAAAATCCGGATAACCTGGAGTTGGACTGCCTCCCCAAATATAAATACGAAGCTCATCGCCATTGCAAAAATAATCTTCAGGATACACATCAACACTACCAACGCCTGTTATTTGCTGGGCGTAAACAGCACCGCAATCGGTCGAGTATACTTTCTGTGGTAATACAAAAGACAAAATTGCCATAAAAGAAAACAATAAAATTTTCGTTTTCATAATCATAGTATTTAGAATTCACTCTGCTGTTTACCGACAGCAGATAAAAACGGCAATAACTCTGATAAAGAGAGAGTTGTTGAAGAGAATCTTTGAGCGCGGCATTAGTGCATTGCGGTGCTCGGGTGTTATTTTATTTTTGCGCGGCTTTTAAATTTTTTCTCAGTAGCAAGTCCGGTTACCTGCGCAAAGGTGTCGGATGTTTGTGCCCCGCTGTTTCCGCAGCGGGGTTTTTAATTTCTTAATGCGGCAAATCTCCAGCATAGAAACCGAAATAAAAAGCGTATTTCTACGCAAAAACTGCGTATAAATACGCAATCTGCTGTGCCAGAAACGCCTTTTTTGAAAGTTCGCGGCTTTTGAAAACTGCTTTAAACAAAAAATTATTTTTAATAATACATTGAGTTTCAAAAACAGATACAGTGCTAATCTGCATCGTTGCAGTTCTAATTAGATTCAGCGCAGTTCTAATCTACTTCACACCTTTTCTAATTAGAATCACACTAATTCTCATTAGCATCGTTGCAGTTCTAATCTGCATCGCACCAGTTCGAATTAGATTCGTTCCGATTTTTGTTAGCATCACTGCTGTTCTAATTAGATTCAGTGCAGTTCTAATCTACTTCGCTCCTTTTCTAATTAGATTCACTGCTGTTCTTGTTAGAACCATTGCCGTTTTAATTAGATTTAGTGCAGTTCTAATCATCTCCGTTGCAGTTCTTGTTATCTCGGCTTTTTATTGCAATGCAAAAATTTTTTCTGCGTTGTTTTTAAATTTTGAATTTTTCTTTCGTCTGCGCAAATAGGTTGCGCCCTGCTACCCCATATTTGTATTTGTAAATACAGCCTGCCTATATATAAAGGCAGGTGAAGCAGTAAACAAAGTGCACTTGTTTGCTGAATAACCCACCTTGTTGCGCAACGGCAGGCGGTATTTGCACTATTTATTTTTTTATTTTTAAATCTATCCATTATGAGTCGCGTAAAAATTGACTTCGACAAAAAACCGGTTCCTCAACAGGTAGCCGAAAGCCGTGATAAGCAAACTAAAATCACGGGTAACCCTAATTTCGTAACTCCGATACCTTCGCTAGCTGATATAAAAGCAGCTACTGATGCTTTGGAAAATGCTTACACCGATGCGCTGAATGGCGACAGAGCCAAAAAAGCTACCATGCGCATTACGCGTAAAGCATTAAAAGAACTGATTGTGAAACTGGCAGACTATGTACAGATTATCAGCGATGGTGATGAAACAAAAATTCTGAGCAGCGGATTTGGTGTGCGCAAACAACGCACACCTGCAACTGTGCCTGATGTGCCTATAGATGTAAAGGTAAGCTCTACAGAATTTGATGGTGCATTAGACATTAGCTTTAAACCTGTAAAAGGTGCTAAGAGTTATGTGTTTGAAATCTGTGCCGACCCATTGGCCGAGAAAAATTTTACTCCGGTTGAAATCAGCACCAGGTCCAGCATTCGGGTAAAGGATTTAGCACCGGGAACCAAATACTGGTTTCGTGTACTGGCTGTAAACGCAGCAGGTAAAAGCGGTTGGAGTGTTCCGCAGAGCGGTAGAACTACTCAGTTCTAGAATTCAGGTTTTTGTGTTTAGTTACTAAAGCTCTCCCGGAAGGGGGAGCTTTTTTTGTTTATGCAAATCACCCTTCTACTCTTCTTTCAACTCCCACCCACTTAATTATCTTCGCCCGCGCAATATTTTAAATCAATAGCTGTTTACTTAACTGTGCTTAATCAATTTTATAAAAGGTGCTTTGCACCATTTTTTTTCTTCCTAAGTTTTACTGCATCGGCTCAGGATGTAGTGATGAGTCAGTATTTTTCAGCACCGCTTTATCTTAATCCTGCATTGGCGGGTATTTCTTATGGTCCTCGCGCCACTTTAAATTACCGCAACCAGTGGAGCTCGCTGGGCGATGGATTTAATGGCGGCTATACTACTTATATGGCGGGTTGCGATATGCATATTGATAAAATACGCGCAGGTATAGGCGTGCAGTTTGTAGGCGATTTAATTGCGAATGGACTTTACGGAAGTTACAAAGCCAGTTTAATGTATTCGCAGCAAATAAAGTTCAACCGCAAAATGGCTATGAAAATTGGCATTGAGGGAACTTATATTCACAAGCAAATTCGCTGGAACGATTTAACCTGGAGCGATATGATAAACCCTTATACAGGTTTTTATAACAATGTAGATATTCGAAATCCTACGAATGAACCTGTACCAGGAAAAACATCGACCGACCAGGGCGATATGGGAGCGGGTTTGGTTTTTTTTACCGAGAAGTTATATGTGGGTTTTGCTGCCAGTAATTTATTGATGCGCAAACAATCGGTAACAGGAAACAGCAGCGATGCCGTGCCTCCGCGTTTTGTTTTTCACTTTGGTGCTAATCTCAATATTAAACACCGTCACGATAACCAATACAATATTTGGATATCACCTAACGTTTTATTTGTGAACCAGGGAAAAGCTTTGCAGGTACAAGGAAGTTTGTTGGCAGGAATCAGTTTTATGTATTTCGGCTTGGGATATAGAAATGTGATTTATAATTCAGATGCCGTTATAGGTTATGTAGGATTTAAGAAAGGGAAATTCAGAGTAGGTTACAGTTATGATTATACGATTTCGAAGTTGATGAATAAAACAGGTGGAACGCATGAGCTTTCGTTTACGTTTAACTGGACAGGTGACGATAATTCGCTGAATCCGAAAAAGAATAAGGGCTATGTTCCTTGTCCTGATATTCTTAATTTTTAATTGGAGAAAGACGAAACGTTTTACGCGCGTGGCGCGCAGCTGATGAGAAGAAGAGAAAACGGGAGCGCCAAATGATTTTAGTTATCGGATTTTTTTAGAAAAAGCGATAGCGACAAATTTGTTAAATACCGCAGACAAAATTTATTAAGAAAACCTTTTTGACTTTACAGAGAAATTATACTTTAGCAACCTTATAAAAAAGAACCCTTTTAAAACTAAACTTAAAAACAAACCATGAAGCTTAGCAAATTGTATCCGCTTCTCGCTCTTCTGCTTTTGATTGCATCGTGCGGAAAAGAAAAATCTTCAGTAACCGGATGGAACTACAACGACACCAAAAATGGTGGATTTGAAGTGACTAAATACCAAGGACAGGAAACTGGTCCAGGCTTGGTTTACGTACAAGGGGGCACTTTTATTATGGGTAATACCGAACAGGATGTGATGTATGAATTTCACAACGTTGCGCGTAGAGCCACTGTTTCTTCTTACTACATGGATGAAACCGAAGTTGCCAATGTTCACTATCGTGAATATTTATACTGGATGAACCGTGTGTTCGGAACTGATTTTCCGGATGTGGTGCGTAAGGCATTGCCTGATACATTGGTTTGGAGAGATGAGTTAGCTTATAACGAACCTTACGTGGAGTATTACTTCCGTCACCCGGCTTATGATTTTTATCCGGTAGTTGGAATTAACTGGTTACAGGCAAATGATTTTGCATCATGGCGTTCGGACCGTGTGAATGAGAGAATTTTAATTACGAAAGGTGTATTAGCTGAAAACCCATCGCAGGTAGGAAGCGATAACTTCAATACCGAATCTTATTTAGTAGGTCAATATGAAGGTGCTGCCGGAAAAAGACCAATGAAGGATTTGAACCCTACAGGAACTGGAACGCGTCACGTGCGTTTGGAAGATGGTGTTATGTTACCAAAATACCGTTTACCTACAGAAGCTGAATGGGAATATGCAGCATTGGCTTTAATTGGAAATCAACCGGCAGGAACAGAGGAAAGAATTACTGACCGAAGAATTTATCCTTGGAATGGAACTTCAACTCGTTATCCTAAGTCGGGTATGTGGCAAGGTACTTTTCTTGCAAACTTTAAAAGAGGTCGTGGAGATAACATGGGTATTTCAGGAAACTTAAATGACAATGCAGATATTACTGCTCCTGTAAAATCTTTCATTCCGAACGATTTTGGTTTGTATAATATGGCAGGAAACGTGAATGAGTGGGTGATGGATGTTTACCGCCCTATGACAACTGTTGATGCTAATGATTTCAAAACTTTCCGTGGAAATCAATTCAAAACAAAGGTGTTGGATGCTGATGGAAACCCTGTTGAAAAAGACAGTTTAGGAAAAGTTCAGTATCGCGATGTAACTCAAGAGGAAAGTGCTAACCGCAGAAACTACCGCAAAGGTGATGTAAGAAATTACACTGATGGTGATGAGAACTCTAATGTGGATTACAAGTTTGGTCAGTCTAGTTTGATTGATGAAAATGTTCGTGTTTACAAAGGCGGAAGCTGGAAAGACAGGGCGTATTTTCTTTCACCGGGAACAAGAAGATATTTAGACCAGGCATTGGCTACCGATGATTTAGGTTTCCGTTGTGCGATGGACAGAGTAGGTTCTCCATCAGGCAATATCATGAAAGGCGGAAAGGGTGGAAATAATTTTCCGAAAGAAAAAGGAAAGAGAAAGATGAAGGGATAAGAGAATCCTTCACTATAAATAAAAAAGCCTTCCGATTTTCGGGAGGCTTTTTTGTTACCAAAACCATAAGTTCATTGTTTGCTATTATTGCACTGTTACACAAAAAATCAACATGAGTTTGTCACTTACTTTTAAACGGAAATTCAAAACCATTTTTCTTCGTTTCAATCTGCATAAGATAACCGAGCCATTTACGGGAGCGTTGTTGAACCTTGCCTATATTTCGAAGTTCAGCGCATGGCGCGCGCAAAACAGCAATCCTGCTTACAACGATTTCTATCTGGCAGATTGGGATTACAACAAACGCTACAAACTCTATGAATTTATTCTCGGTCACGAAAAATTAGACCAGCCCATTAATTATTTAGAGTTCGGAGTTTGTGAAGGTCATTCGTTTCGCTGGTGGTTGAAGAATAACAAAGTTGCTTCATCGCGTTTTTATGGCTTTGATACTTTTACAGGATTGCCCGAACAATGGGACCAGTTTAAAGCAGGCGACATGAGCACCAACGGAAATTTGCCCGATGTAAGTGGAGACACACGCGTTGAATTTTTGAAAGGACTTTTTCAGGAAACGCTTCCAGGGTTTTTAAAACAGTTTGACAACTCGCGTAGAAAAATAATTCATCTTGATGCCGATTTGTATTCGTCAACCCTTTACACACTGGCAAGTTTAGAGCCGCATTTGAAGGAAGGGGATATTTTAATTTTTGATGAGTTCGGTGTTCCTACTCACGAGTTTCTTGCATTGATGAATTACCAATCGGCATTCAGAAGAGAAGTGGAATTGATAGCCGCAGCCAATAATTATTTTTTCACTGCGTTTAAGGTGAAAGGATTGAAGAAGGGATTTTAAGAAGAAAGATAGTGCCACGAATGCACGAATAAAGGCAAATACATTTTTTGGATTATTCGTGCATTCGTGGTATTGAAGGTTTTAAAAAGAACAGTGATGTCTCAAGAACTGATAGAAAAACTCTACTCACTTTATCTCGCTTCGAGCGGTGTAACTACCGACACCCGCAACATCAACCAAGGGAATATTTTTTTTGCACTGAAAGGCGAAAATTTCAACGCCAATCTTTTTGCAGAGGAGGCATTGACAAAAGGTGCTGCTTATGTAGTTGTAGATGAAATTTCAAATCCTGAATGGGAAACTAAGTTTGGTGAGAGACTGATTTTAGTTGATGCTGTTTTGAAAACGCTTCAACGATTAGCCGGGCATCATCGCGCACAATTAAATTGTCCAGTTCTTGCCATTACAGGCAGCAATGGAAAAACAACTACAAAGGAATTGATTGCCGCTGTTCTTTCGAAAAAATTTAAAACCTACGCCACTAAAGGAAATCTAAATAATCACATCGGGATTCCGCTTACACTGCTTTCGATAAAAAGTGATGTTGAGTTTGCCGTGATTGAGATGGGCGCAAACCATCAGGGAGAAATTGCTTCGTACTGCGAATACGTAAAGCCCGATTATGGTTTAATTACCAATGTTGGTTTGGCACATATTGAAGGTTTCGGTGGATTTGAAGGTGTGGTGAAAGGCAAAACAGAGTTGTATAAAGATATTGCTTTAAGAGGTGGAAAGGTTTTTATAAACTGCGATACACAATTACTAATTGACGAATTACAAATTACTAATTATCCTCCTCATGATATTATAAGTTATGGAACCAATGCAAATGCTTTTTGCAAAGGGGAAGTTGGTGGAAGCAAAGAATTTCTTTCGGTGCTTATAGAAGGAGAAGCGATTCAAGCCAATTTGGTAGGCGAATACAATTTCGAAAATGTAATGAGCGCGGTATGTGTCGGGAAATATTTTGGAGTTGAAACGACACAGATTAAAGAAGCCATTGAAAATTATAAACCGACTAATAATCGCTCGCAAAAAATTTCATTGGGTTCTAACACAATTTTTCTTGATGCATACAATGCAAACCCTTCGAGTATGCTTGAAGCGTTGAAAAATTTCGAGAAGATTGAGGCGAAGAACAAAGTTGTAGTGTTAGGCCAAATGATGGAGTTAGGAAAATATTCTGAAGAGGAACATCAGAAAATTGTGGCAGCACTAAGCAGTAGCCGTTGGCAGAAAGTGAAAAAAGTTTTTGTAGGAAAAGAATTTAAATTTTTGAAAACAGATTCTTCGGTTTTATGGTTTGAAAAAACAGAGGAAGTAAAAGATTGGTTCAAACAACAACAGTTTGAAAACAGCTACGTATTGATCAAGGGGTCACGTAAAAATGAACTTGAAAAAATTTTGAAAGATTAAGTTTTCTACCTATCACCAAATTTTTCTTTCAATAATTTTTGCTGCCGTTGCATTTCATCGCGCAGCTTTGCAGCTGTTAAAAAATCGGTATCACGTGAAGCTTCCAACATTTTTTTTCGGGTTGATTCAATGGCTTTGTGCAATTGCTGAACGTTCATGTATTCTGTTTCGGGCTCTGCCACCATGGCAAATTCTTCTTCCATTTGAACATAGCCGCCCGGTGAAGTTTTTCGAAAATCAAGCACTGAAGTTTGCTGCATAATTTCTTCTTTGCTTTTTAGAATCGTCATTGGCGTAATATTGTTGTCAGCATTATGCTTCAATTGCTTTTCTCTTCTGCGATTAGTTTCATCAATAGTCAATTGCATGCTGTTGGTTATTTTATCGGCATACATAATCACCTTGCCGTTTACATTTCGCGCGGCACGCCCGCTCACTTGAATCAAACTTCTGCGATTGCGCAAAAATCCTTCCTTGTCAGCGTCAAGAATAGCTACGAGCGAAACTTCGGGTAAGTCCAACCCTTCGCGCAAAAGATTAACGCCAATCAACACATCAAATTTTCCAAGACGCAAATCGCGAATGATTTCAATTCTATCGAGCGTGTGCACTTCGCTATGAATGTAACGACACTTGATGTTGATGCGCGCCATGTATTTGTTCAACTCTTCAGCCATTCGCTTAGTAAGTGTTGTCACTAAAACGCGTTCGTGTTTTTTTACACACTCATCAATTTCTTCGAGCAAATCATCAATTTGATTTAGGCTTGGTCGAACTTCTATTGGCGGGTCGAGCAATCCTGTAGGACGAACAACTTGTTCAATAAACGAACCGCCTGTTTTTTCTAATTCATAATCACCTGGAGTTGCACTCACATAAACAGCTTGTTTCACTGCGGCTTCAAATTCAGGAAAATTGAGCGGGCGATTATCCAATGCCGATGGCAAACGGAAACCGTATTCCACCAAATTCATTTTGCGACTACGGTCACCACCAAACATGCCGCCTATTTGCGGAATGCTTACGTGGCTTTCATCTACCACCAGCAAAAAATCATCAGGAAAATAATCGAGCAAGCAATATGGACGTGTTCCTTTTGCTCTTCTATCCAAAAAGCGCGAATAGTTTTCAATGCCCGAACAGTAACCGAGTTCGCGCATCATTTCCATATCAAACTCCACGCGCTCTTTTATACGAGCAGCTTCGGCAGGTCTTCCTACTTCTTTAAAATATTGAATTTGCGCATCGAGCTCCAAACGAATTTCATCTAAGATTTGCAACAATGAATCTTTAGAAGTAACATAAAGATTAGCAGGGAAAATTGAAGCCGTATCCGTTTTGCCAATGGAACGACCCGTAACCGGATCAAAATTTTCTATCTCTTCAACTTCATCGCCAAAAAAAGTAATGCGGTACGCATAGTCCACATAAGGCAAAGCAATTTCCACCACATCACCTTTTACGCGGAAAGTACCGCGTTGCAATTCCTCGCCCCGCGAATACAAACTATCGACAAGGCTATGCAGAAATTTATTGCGTGCAATGATTTGGCTTTTGTGAACGCGCACAATTCCGTTTTCAATTTCAACAGGATTTCCTAAACCGTAAATACAACTCACCGAAGCCACCACAATAATATCGCGCCTACCGGAAAGCAAAGAAGCGGTTGTACTCAATCGCAATTTCTCAATTTCTTCATTGACCGCTAAATCTTTTTCAATGTAAGTTCCCGATGAAACGATGTAAGCTTCGGGTTGGTAGTAGTCGTAGTACGAAACAAAATATTCCACAGCATTGTCAGGGAAAAATTGTTTGAACTCGCCATAAAGTTGCGAGACCAGCGTTTTGTTATGCGTTAGAATAAGCGTTGGCTTTTGCACTTGCTGAATCACATTCGCCATAGTGAATGTTTTTCCAGAGCCGGTAACGCCCAACAAAACCTGATGCTTTTCGTTTTCACGAATGCCATGAACTATTTGTTTAATGGCATCAGGCTGATCGCCCGCAGGTTTGTATTTTGTTATGAGATTGAATTCCATTTTTTTGCAACCGCAAGTTTACTCTTTCAAATTTCAAGTTTCAAGTTTATCTGCACTTCCACAAAATAAAAAGCGCTCCGTAAAAAATTACGAAGCGCATTTTTGTAAGAGTTGTTACTGTCGTTTTACTTCATCAACACCACTGTTCCTGTAAAGTCTGTAACGGTATCATCCCAATACGAAACTTTCATTTGATAAACGTAAGTGTCGAATGGAGCCAACTTACCATTTGCCATTCCATCCCAACCATTTCGTCCTGTAATTTTATTTTCCTGCGAAGGATTTGAATACACTTTGCTTCCCCAACGAGTGAAAATGGCAATGTCAATATTTTTTGCCCCCAGAATATCAAATTCAAAACGGTCGTTTAATCCATCATTGTTTGGCGTAAACGCTGTAGGAATAAATGCCGATGGCTGACGAAGAACTTGCACAGTAACGGTATCAGAAGCATAACATGAATCGCTACTCATCACGGTTACCATGAATGTTGTTGTGGTTCTTGGTGCTACGAACGGCTTGTTACAATTTGTTGCATCCACACAATCGCGGAAATCAAATACTGAAGTATCGGGCTCCCAGTAATAATGCAGCACAGTCGAGTTGGAGTCGGTGGTAGTGGTGGCAATCAATTGCGTTTCCATGCCAGTAAGAATTACTTGTTCCACCGAAACTGCATGAACAGAAATTTGCCCCGGAGTAGCCACCGTGAAATTTGAATTGCCTTGACAACCGTTTACGTCAGTTACTAATACCAAATAATTCCCCGGCATTAATCCTGTAAATGTTCCGCTGTCTTGCGCCACACCATTCAACAAAAAAGTGTAAGGCGAAGTTCCTCCGGTAATATTCGTTACTACACTTCCTGTGGCGGTATTGAAACACTTGGATGCGTTGGCATTAGTAGTTACATCAATAATAGCGGGGTCAACTAAAGTTGCTGAATCGCTTACACTACAATTGGCTGCATCGGTAACCGTGAGCGAATAGCCACCTGCATGCAATGCACCAATAGCCACTGAACTTTGCGCATTACTCCACGCATAACTATATGGTTGCACACCGCCACTCACAATAGCAGTAATGGAACCCGTGCTTCCACCATGACAAATCGGATTGAGCGCGGCTAACGAAGGAGTAATTTTTACACCTTGCGTAAGCGTGAACGAATTTGTTTTGGCGCAAGAATTAGCATCGGTAATTGTTGCTGTATAAGAGCCTGCACTAACCGCAGTTAAATCTTGGTTAGCGGTTCCGTTTGACCATGCAAAAGTATAGCCCGGTATTCCTCCGCTAACAGTAAGCGTTACTCCGCCTGTACTATCACCGAAACAAATTACGTTACTCGTAATTCCGGTAACTAAAATTTCGGTTGGTTGATTCACATTGGTACTATCGTATAAGAAACATCCGTTGGTATCTATTACTTGCACCACATAATGTCCCGCTGCGATTCCAAGTTGGAACGAATCCACTGCAAAATTATTCCACAGATAATGATAAGGACGAACTCCGCCTAACACTACCGCTTTAATGGAGCCTGTGCTTGTTCCAAAACAAGTAGCATCCACTACATCAATGTGCGAAGTAAGTTGAGCCGGATCAATTAAAATATAATTGCTTACCGCATAGCAACCGTTGGCATCGGTAGTGGTTACATAATAATTACCGCCCGATAAATTATCAATGAACGGCCCGTTCGAAACATTTAAACCACTTACACTATCCACCCAGTAATAAGAATAAGGTGTTGTTCCGCCATAAGCAGAAGTAAGTACACTTCCGTTATTGTAGCCATGACAAGTGATATTCTTTTTAATTCCCGAAACTAAAAACGGAGCAGGGTCAACAATGGTTCTGGAATCAGTAACGGTGCATCCTTTCGAATCCGTAATGGTTACTGAATAAACTCCGGAAGCGAGTCCTGAAATATCTTCAGTAGTTGCGGAGTTGCTCCAGTTGAACGAGTAGCCCGGAACTCCACCGGTTGGAATCAAATCTATAGAACCGTTTGCATCACCAAAACACAAAGGATTATTCGCCACAAAATTAGCAGTGATAGCCGAAGGATTTACAATGGTAATGGATGTTGTAACTGTGCAATTATGCGCATCAATAACCGTAACTGCATATACTCCATTTGCCAGTGAAGCCAATGAGTCGGCATGTGAATTATCGCTCCAATTGTAAACATACGGTGGTGTTCCTCCGCTTACAAAAACATGAACGGCTCCATCATTTGCGTTGTAGCAAGAAATGTCTTGGGTAAGCACCGAATCAAATTGCAAGGCTAGTGGTTCAGCAATTAAAGCAGAATCTCTTTTCTCGCAGCCATTAGCATCTGTAATTACCACATAGTATAAACCGCCATGCAAACCTGTTACATTTTGTGAAGCCAAAAAGTTTGACCAAAAGAAGGTGTAAGGCGAAGTGCCACCGCTCACCGTTAAACTTGCAGTAGCATCATCTGCACCATGGCACGAAACATCAGTGTGCGTAGTCGAAGAAACAATTTCCGAAGGTTCATTGATGGTGTAAGAAGTAGTAAGCGTGCAACTGTTGGCATCGGTGATAGTAACATCATAAGTGCCTCCGCTAATGTTGTGGAGGTCTTCGGTAGTTGCGGAGTTGCTCCAATTATAAGTGTAAGCAAACACGCCACCATAAACCGTAATATCAATAGAGCCGTTGCTGCCACCGGCACATCCTACATCGGTAGTTGTAGCACTCACCACTAAACCGGCTGGCTGCGAAACCACAAATGAAGTACTCGCGCTACAACTGTTTACATCGCTCACGGTTACCGAATAATTTCCAGCAGAAATATTATTGAGGTCAGCTGAAGTTGCTGAGTTGCTCCAGCCATAAGTGTAAGTAGGAATTCCACCGCTCACGGTTGTTACAATGGCACCTGTTGAACCGCCATTACATAAAACATTGGTAACTGTTCCTGAAATGGTCAATGGCAACCCTTCGTTAATCGTAATTGAGTTTGCTGCTGTGCAATTATTTAAATCAGTAATGATAACCGTGTAAGTTCCACCGGTAACATTCGAAAGGTCTTCGCTTGTTGCACCATTGCTCCACAAATAAGTGTATGGAGAAACACCACCACTCACCGTTAAATCTGCACTTCCGTTCGAAGCACCCGGACAAGTAACATCTGTTTTTGTCAATGAAGAAGTAATGGCTGTTGGCTCAGAAATAGATGTAGTGAAAGTTGCGGTGCAGGCATTAGCATCAGTAACTGTTACCGAGTAAGTTCCAATGGTAAGCCCGTTCAAATCTTCATTCGTTGCTCCGTTAGTCCATGCATAAATATACAGCGGAGTACCGCCAAATACATTGATATCAATTGAACCGTTGTTGCCACCATTGCAACTAACATCGGCATGCCCTGCAAGCACCACTACAAGCGGAGCGGGTTGTGAGATTGTAACACCTGTAGAAGTTGAACATCCTTTCGAATCGGTAACAGCAACGTTGTAAGTGCCGGCACCAATTCCTGTTATGTCTTCTGTAGTTAATCCATTGCTCCATACAAAACTGTTTCCTCCATTGCCACCTGTAACAGTAATGTAGATAGCTCCTGTTGTATCTCCATTGCATAAAATGTTGTGCGTAGAATCAACAAATGCCTGCAATAAATTTGGTTGAATGATGGTTACGTTTGCAAAATCGGTACATCCTTTTGAATCGCGAAGAGTAACTAAATAATTACCTGAAGCCAAACCTGTGAAGGTTGGTGATGAAACAAATTGCACCCCATTTATAGAATAAGAATACGGAGGCAAACCACCAACGAGTTGAACGGTGATAGTTCCATCTACTCCACCGAAACACGAAACATCTGTTTGCGAAACAATACTTGCAGTTACCGCATAAGCCGTATCAATGGCCACATGCGTAGTATCTGTACAGCCATTGAAATCAACTACCAACACAGTATAATTTCCAGCTAATAATCCGCTGAAAACATTTCCTAATTGTGTAGGTCCGCCATTTAATGAATAGGAATATGGAGTTGTTCCTCCTGTTGTATTCACAGTTATACTACCGTCAAAAACATTATCGCAACTTGCATTTTGCACTACGTTAGTGTGGTCCAGCACTTGCGGTTCGGTTACTTGAACTCCATTTGAAGCAAGCGAAACACAATTCAACGCATCGCTTACCAATGGAAAATAAGTGCCGGCAGTTAATCCACTAAATGAGTTTAAGGTTTGATAATTGGCTCCGTTATCAATTGAATAATTAAACGAAGGCGTTCCGCTTGATGCAGTTAAAGTAATTGAACCCGTGTTTCCACCATTGCACAAAACATTGCTAATTGAAATATTGCTGATAACCGGAAGCGGTGCAACTGTAATTGTTGCAGCACCTAAAAATCCGCTTGAGCGAATACATCCGTTAGCATCTGTAATTTGTTGAATTGAATAAGTTGTAGTTGAAGCTGCTAATTCACGAATGGTATCGCCATCGTTTACTCCAGTTTTGGTAAACACGTTTGTTCCATCGGTATAAACCACATCGAATGGTGCTGTGCCTACGGCAAAATTGAACGTGAGCACCGTGTCTACTCCGGCACAAACTTGTGTGCTTCCGCTTAGGCTACCGTTAGGTAAAGGATTGACCGTTAAAGTAAATGAAGTGCAAATCGTAGTGTTGCATAAACCTTCGGCACGTACAAAATAAGTAGTGGTAATTGCGGGACTAACATTCGATAGTACTCCGCCTGTACCTACAGGTGTTCCTCCGCATGAACTGGTATACCATTCCCAGGTAGCAGAGGTTCCTAAACTTCCGCCTACTACAGCTAGATTGGTGGAACTTCCAATACAAATAGCAAGCGGTGCCGAAATACTTGCAGCAGGTATTGAAGTGTCTTGAACAGTTACCGTTGTAAATGCACACGAAGTAGTGTTGCAAGTTCCTTCTGCCCTAACAAAATAATCGGTGGTTGAAGAAGGACTAACCGTTATAGAATTTCCTGTGCCCTCTGCCGTTCCTCCGCAACTTGCACTATACCAATTCCAAGCTCCGCCAGTTCCTAATGAACCACCAACTACTGTAAGCGTAGTTGAAATTCCATTGCAAATTGTGGTAACACCAGAAACAGAAGTTGGAGCAACTGAAGGTTGATTAACGGTAACTGTTAATTGCACACAAACAGTATTGTTGCATGTTCCTTCGGCTCTTACAAAATAAGTAGTTGTTGTAGTTGGCGAAACAGAAACGGATGTTCCGTTTCCAACCGATGTTCCTCCGCAACTTCCGCTATACCATTGCCAGTTTGCACCGGTACCTAGTAAACCACCCACCACCGAAAGTGTAGTGTTATCGCTATTGCAAATAACACTTGTTCCACTAATTGAAGATGCCGCAGTTGATAATTGATTTACAGTAACAGAAGTTGAAACACAATTTGAATTATTACAAGTTCCTTCGGCTCTTACATAATAAGTTGTTGTAGTACCTGGTGAAACTGTAAGCGATGAACCCGTTCCTGCAACTGTTCCTCCGCAACTTCCAGTGTACCAATTCCAGCTTGCACCGGTTCCTAATGAGCCACCCACTACTGAAAGTGTGGTTAATGTTCCGTTGCAAATAGTTGTAGTTCCTGAAATAGAGAATGGATCTGTGGAAGGTTGATTTACCGTGATGGTTGTTGAAACGCAACCAGTAGTGTTGCAAGTTCCTTCTGCTCGCACATAATAAGTTGTTGTAGAAATTGGACTAACGGTTATTGAATTTCCCGAACCTACAGGAGTTCCTCCACAACTACTGCTGTACCATTGCCAGTTTGCCCCTGTTCCTAATGAACCACCAACAATAGTAAGATTTGAAGAACTGCCGTTGCAAATTACTGCTGGTGATGAAGTAATACTTGCAGCTGCTGTTGAAAGTTGATTGACTGTTACTTGTAAATTTACGCAAGCTGTAGTGTTGCAAGTGCCCACTGCACGCACATAATAAGTAGTTGTAGTTGTTGGGCTTACTGTTATGGAAGCACCGGCACCGGCACTCGTTCCACCGCAACTTGCAGTATACCATTGCCATGTAGCTCCGCTTCCCAATGAACCACCACTTACTGTAAGCGTAGTGTTTTGTCCGTTGCAAATTATACTGGTTCCGGTAATGGCTCCAGGTGCAGTTGATAAGGAATTAATTGTTACCGTTACCGATGCACAGCCTGTAGTGTTACAAGTTCCTTGTGCGCGCACATAGTAAGTTGTATTTACCAGTGGCGAAACCGTGATTGAGGCACCACTGCCTATAAAAGTTCCACCACAACTTGCAGTATACCAATTGTAAACCGCACCTGTTCCAAGTGTGCCACCCACTTGAGTTAAGGTGGTACTTGTTCCTGAACAAATTACAGCGGTTCCACTAATGCTTGTTGGAGCAACTGATAAACTTTGAACGGTTACTGTTACCGAAACACATGCTGTGTTTCCGCAAGTTCCTTCGCCACGCAAGTAATAGGTAGTTGCTACTAATGGCGACACTGTAATATTATCACCTGAACCAACTAAAGTTCCACCGCAACTTCCGGTGTACCATCTCCATGCGCCACCGCCTCCGGTAGTACCTCCTACACGACTAAGCGTAGAAGAAGTTCCTGAACAAATAATTGTAGTACCTGAAATACTTGTAGCCGCTACATAAGGAGCTTCATGTGTAATCACCAACTGTGGACGATTCGTGTTGCTGTACCCTCTAAAGTCAATCCATTCATCATTATTTGGCACGCAGAAACAACCAAAGTCAAAAGCCGGGTCAGAGTGACTGTTGTTGAATTTATCGAGTGAGAATGCTACAAAATTATAAGTGAGCGCTGCAGTAACACGAGCGCCTACGTTATCAGGAAAGTTCTTCCACTGATTAGGCGTTTCATCAAAATCAGTACATGCTCCACCGCAATTACCCCACACATTGTACCTTCTGTAAACAGTTCCTGTGGCATCTATATCAGCATAATTTTGGTCACAAGTTAAAGTTACCGGGCTGGTACCAATAGGGTCATACGCCTGAAAATAAAAGTCGAGTTGGTTATCATCATTACGCGCGTTGTTCCAATTGTATTCATAAAAACTTACGTAAGCACTTTGAATACAATTTACATCGGGAATGCTGCTGATATCGTAGTTCGCATAGCACTGGTAATAATCGTTATCAAATGTACCATCATCAAAACCCACACGCATATTATCATCAGCATCATTGTCGGCAGCATAATCGCAACCGGCATCTTCTTCCACAGTGAAAGTCCAAGCAAAAGCAATTTGCGGAGTAACGGTAACAACTGGGTCAATCACCAATGGGAAATGATGTTTTACATCGGTCAACCAAGTTACAGGAACCAAAACGTTCAAATAAATTTTTGCATTTTTTTCTTCAATAAAATAATTTCCGTTTATGCGCGATTCACTATTGAATGCATCGTTTTTTTCGTAGAAAACAGGTAGCTTGTATTGCAATAAAATTCTGCCCGCGTTATTTTGAATGCGAATGCCTTTGTTGTCTTCGGCAACTACGGCATGATAACCAGTAGGCACTGACACACCTTCGCGAAACGAAACGAATTCTGTTCCGGATGGAATTTGAATAGAAGAAAGATTCTGCAATTCATAATTCAATTCATAACCTGCAGCATTGTGTTCAATAACTGCATTAACACCATTGTATAAATTTTGATAGCCAATAAAATTTTCTTGTGCGTGTTGAACCGTTCCCGAAAACAAGCCTGCGTTTCCTGTTTCGTGAAAATTTTTGTCGAGGTAAACGATACCGGCATCTTGCATCAAATTCAATTCTTCGTTTTGCTCAGTCAAGATTTTAATTCCGCCTTGCAACGTGTTGCCATAAAAAGTTTGAAAGCGGTTGTATGTATTGGCCAATCCAAAACCTGCGAATTGATTGTTAGGCTCCACATCATTCAAAATAGTATTCCATAAGCCATTCTTTTTGTAATGCACCGGACCGGCCGATGCAATGGAGATAGTTTTATTGTCGATGGTTTGAAAATGCTTAGTAGTCAAATCGCGCTTGTCTAAAATTTCGGCTGCTGGGTTGATGTAATCAAAAGGACCACCGCTCTCAAATAATTTTCTGAATTCAGCACCGCTCTCAAATCCTCTTGGATAAACCGTGCTGGTAGCAGGTTTTGCTTGTGTAGTTTGAATCATCAACAACGGGTCGCGTGCACTCCCTTGCGAAACTTTTTGAGCTACCGTTTTTTCTTGTGCAAAAACAAAAACCGTGTTCAGGCAAAACAAAGCGCAGCAGATAAGCGTAAATGCTTTTTTCATACAATAGAAATTTGATTAGAGATTGTGTGTTTATAAAGACGGCAAAGATAGATTTAAGCCTCAAATAAAAAGCCATAGACCCGCAACCAATTCTACAAATCTCTCTTCTTAATATCATTTATCTTTTCACCTTCACACAGACAAATTTTAGATGGCATGAAAAAAATAGCACTCCTTCTTTCCTTATTAATCTCAGCGACTGTTTTTTCTTATGCCGCTTGCGGAGGCGGCCAGTCGGAAATAATGATAACTATCATCCAGGATAATTATCCGCTAGAAACACATTGGAGTTTGCACGATGGCGTTACGAATGCGCTCATTGATACCGGCAATGTGATTGGCGATACCTTATGCGTAGCCTCAAATAATTGTTTGCGGTTTACCATTTTTGATCAGGCAGGTGATGGTTTATGTTGCGGCTATGGCAATGGTTCTTATTCGGTAAAAGTAAATGGCGTAATAGTAGCAAGTGGAGGACATTTTGGTGCCAATGAAACCAGTTATTTTAATTGCCCTCCTGGCCAAAACTGTGGCAGTGCACTCACAGCAGTCAAGGATACGATGACCGCTCTCAATCCCGAAACATGGTATGTATTTACAGCCGATTCGAGCGGCACTTATGAAATAAGTACTTGCGCTTTAGGTAACACTTGCGATACAAAAATTTACGTTTATGATCACTGCGCAGGTATAACCATCAGCGAAGGAAATACAGGAACAACTTTTTATGACGATGATGGCTGCGGAGTCAATTTGCAATCGCGAATTGTTGGAGCATTAGCTGCGGGAAGCACGTACTATATCCGCATTGGTGATTATGATACTAGTTGCCGAAACCATACAATCAACTGGCAAATTAAATTCAACGGACCAATAGTTGGTTGCACCGATATGGCTTCATGCAATTACAATCAGCTGGCAACTATTAGCGATAGCAGTTGTGTTTATCCACCTAGCCCACTTTGCGCAGGACCTGACTTAACGGTTGATGGAAATGAATTGGAAACTTCCATGTATGTAGATAATCTAACCGTGGGTCAAACCAATTGTTATATCAGTGAAGGATGTTTATCTGGGTATGGCGTGCGAAGGTTGATTCGCTTTACTACGCACATTCGTAATATTGGCAATCAGGATTATTTTATAGGTGCGCCTGATACTTCGGGCGGACAATTTGTTTTTGATGCTTGCCACGGTCACTGGCACTATTCGGGATATGCCGAGTATTTAGTTTACGACCAATTCAATCAACCGCTTCAACAAGGATTTAAAAATGGATTTTGTGTGCTTGATTTAGAATGCAGTGGTGGCGGGCAAGCAAAATTCGGTTGCGGTAACATGGGTATTTCTGTTGGCTGCGGAGATATTTACAGCAGCGGTTTAGATTGTCAGTGGATTGATGTTACTGATATTGATACCGGAAATTATACGCTTGTAGTGCGTGTAAATTGGGATCAATCGCCTGATAAATTAGGGCACTACGAAAAAACGTACACCAATAACTGGTCACAGGTTTGTTTCAATTTGTTTTATGATGGTGGTGGTAATAAAATATTCAGCATTCTGCCTAACTGTATTCCGTATGTAGATTGTGCTGGCGATACTTTTGGCAACGCCTCGCGTGATTGCAATTTGGTTTGTAATGGTTCGGGCAAACGTGGTGATGTAGATATTAATAGTGTAGTCAACACCGATGACATGAATCTTTATCTCAACGGAATTAAAGAAGATACACTTACCTATTCGCCATGCGATGATTTGAATGGCGATAGTATGATGACGGTAACAGATGCCGCGCGACTCAATGGATGTTTGCTTTTTAATACGAATCAACATCACCATCCTGGCGGCACACAAAACACACATAAACACTGTGAGTTTCCGTTCAATATTTACAATCCGTTCGACAGTATTATGTTCAGCATTGCCGATACAGATTTGGAACATCACTTTATTGATTTGAGCGTTTACAATCCAAATTGTTTGATGTTGGCCTATGAATTTAAACTACATGGTTTGGTGGTTGACTCCATAAAAAATTTAGCCGTAGGAAATTACGGTCCAGATATTCGTTGGTCATCTACCGGACATGTGGTAGGAATTTCGAACGATGAGAATTCTCTCTTCAAACAATTAGCTCCTTTAAATTTCTTACGCGTGTATTTCAGTTCACTTACCGATTCGCAAATTTGTATTTCAACTATTGTAGCTGTGCTGAATGCCGATTATGAAGAAGTGCCAGGAAAGATAACCAATGGTTGTATTAAAATTGAACAGCCACATCAGGATACAGTTATTAGCCATACAGATTTTATTTCTCCAGAAAATTTACGGGTTATTCCAAATCCATCTACCGGAATATTTGAAATTTATTTGGAAGGAAAATCTTTATCGGGGGCCGAAATAAAAGTGTTTGATGAACTGGGACAGATCGTTCTTCAACACAAAAATGAAACACTTACCAATCATACCACACTCGATTTAACTACACACGAAAGGGGCATGTATTTGCTTCAAATCAACTTGAACGGAAGAATAATTTCGAAGAGGTTGATGTTGATGAAGAGGTAAAAAGAGTTTTACGTTCTCGCAAAAATCCACCTACCCATTTCCTTCAGCGTAATCTTTTTGCCATACATCAAAATGCCCACGCGGTAAATGCGCGCAGCTATATAAGTGGTTAGAACAAAACCGCCAATCAGCAGTAAAATAGAAAGTGCAATTTGCCACCACACCGGGCGAAATGGCAACAATGCACTCATCACAACAGGAGAAGTGAACGGAATAATAGAACCCCAAAATCCAAGTGAGCTATCGGGATTGTTGATGACATTGATGGCAATGAAAATGGAAATGATAATAGGAACAGTGATAGGAATCATGAGCGATTGCTGGTCGCCATCTTCGCCCATGGCTGCGCCTACTGCAGCAAACAAAGAACCATACAACAAGAACCCACCAAGAAAATAAAGAGGGAACAGCAACGCTATTTGGGTGAATGGAAGTGATGAAAGGTTTTTCATCAGCAACTGTATATCATCTGCATCTAATCCCCCGCTTTGCATATTGCCCATATTTGGCGTGTGCGAATGAATAGCTGCACCAAAAATTATTCCCGCCACCAAGTTCACTACTGCCATTAATACAATCCACAAAATAAATTGTGTAAGACCAACGGCACCTACGCCAATAATTTTCCCCATTAGTAATTGAAAAGGTTTTACTGATGACGTGAGCACTTCCACAATGCGATTTGTTTTTTCTTCCATTACACCCTTCATAATCATAGTGCCGTAAAAGAATAGCGAAATGTAAATGGCAAAACCCATCACCATGCCTGCAATGCCGGCAGCTTCGGTGTACCCTTTTTTCTCACTTTGGTTATCGAGCGAAGAATAATCAAGTTGAAATTTTTTCTCCATTTGCTGCTGTACCTCTTCATTGATGTTCAGCATTTTCATGCGCAGTTTTGCAACAGCATCGTTCATGCGGTCGCTTATAAATTGCTTTTTCATCATGCCCGGTCGCTCTACATAACGATAAGAAATTACAGGATTGTTTGGATTGTTGATGTTGAAGTTGGCAGGTATGTAAAGTATAGCCTGATACTTTCTTTTCTCCTTTTCAGCCTTCGGAAGTTCAGCGGAAAACTCATCCACCTTTCCGGATACTCTGTGAAAATAAACGGTTTGGTCATCGGCATCAGGAAGGGGAACGTCTTTAAACAAACCACTGTCATCAATAACTGCCACATCGGTTCTGCCCTGCGAAAAAGTACTGATTAAAACGGAGCCGCTAATGAGCGCAAAAAAACCAAGTGGCGCAAGCAGCGTAGTGATGATAAAACTTTTGCGTTTTACCCGCGTGACGTATTCGCGCTGAATGATGATGAGTATTTTTTTCATTTAGTTGGTTTCTACCTGACGAATAAAAATTTCATTGACACTCGGCAGCAATTCATTAAACGAAGAAACTTCCATGCCGTGCTCTACAAACAGTTTAAGCAGTTCGTTACCGCGATGTTCTTCGTTGTATTTTACGGTTACTTCTCCTGCGCTCTGTTCTACTACATTCAAATTATTGAGCAAGCCATTTTTAATTTCTCCATTAAACTGGATATTGAATTTATTTTCCTTGAAGCGTTGCTTTAGTTCCTTCACTCCGCCTTCCAGAATTTTTTTGCCCTTGTTAACCAAAACAATTTCATCGCAAATTTCTTCGACCTGTTCCATGCGGTGTGTAGAAAAAATAATAGTCTTGCCTTTAAGGCTCATGTCGCGAATTTCTTGTTCAATCAGTTTTGAATTGATAGGGTCAAGGCCACTAAACGGCTCATCCAAAATCAGTAAATCGGGATTGTGAAGCACGGTGGCTATGAACTGCACTTTCTGACTCATGCCTTTCGAAAGCTCTTCAATATTTTTGTTGAACCATGTTTCAATTTGAAACTTTTTAAGCCAGTCATTTACATTTTCTTTTGCCTGTGTTTGCGAAAGTCCTTTCAACCTTCCGAGGTAAATTAAATGCTCGCCTACTTTCATTTTTTTATACAGACCGCGTTCTTCGGGCATGTAACCAATGTTCTCTGTGTGCTTATCGCTGAGTTGTTCGCCATTGAATAAAATATTTCCGGCATCGGGATAAAGAATGCGGGTAATCATTCTTATCAAGGTTGTTTTGCCCGCCCCGTTAGGACCCAGCAAACCAAAAATTTTTCCTTTAGGAATTTCGAAACTCACATCATCGCTGGCGCGATAATTACCGTATTGCTTTACGATATGTTGAAGCGATAATAAAGACATGGACGCGAATGTAAGTGCTATGTTGAGAAACAAAAAAGCCTTCTGCATTTCAGCAGAAGGCTTTGCAAAAAAAGTTGACAGGATCAATATTTTTTCTTCTTAAAATTCTTGTTGCGATTTTGTCCGCCACCGCCACCACTACCATGACGGAACTTTCCACCGCCACCACCTTTGTGTCGTCCGCCTTCGCCACGTCCATCACTTCTAACGGCTTTCACTTTATTGGCGCGTGCAAGCGAGTTGATATCCTGGTCATCGGTGAGTTGTAATTTTCCTTTTGAAAGAATTTTTATATCGGCTTTAATGGTTTCATCATTCACGTTATCGTTGCTGAAACTCTGGTAAGCCAACTTCATAAAGTTGCCGATGCATTGTGTAAACAGCGCATTTTTTTCAGGGTCTTCAGTAGCAATGGCTTTCACCACGAGCGACTCCACATTTTTTCCATAATGCTTAAAGCGAATGCGCGATTGCGGATAAGGCAAACGCTTTGGCTTGGCTTCAATTTCTGCACGGTCTTTAATGGGATATGGCGATTCTACTTTCAATTGATAATCGCTCATGATGAAGAGATGATCCCACAACTTGTGGCGAAAATCTTCGATGTTGCGAAGGTGCGGATTCAATTGCCCCATCAACTCAATAATTTCCTTAGCAAACTGATTTCGTCTTTCGGGGTCTTTTTCTCTCATGCAGCTTTCTACAATGAGCTGCACATGACGACCATATTCTTTCAATACTAATTTACTTCTGCTTGAGTTATACTCCATAGCTTTTGGTTTTTATAAAATGATTTTATCAGAAAAAATTCTGTAAACGATATTGCTGTTTTTGAAGATTGCTGAACGAATTGAAAGGATGGATTATCAACGCTCAAATATCAAAACTGCTTTGTGAGGACGATGTAAACATGAAGAAAAGATTCTGCATTGCCAAACTGCGGTTAATTGCCGCCACTCAAAATTTTGACCTTGGCAAATTTGAGCATGATTTTTTTGACACCATAAGCACTGAAAAAAATACTCGCAATTTTATTCGCACCGTTGCCTTCGATACTCACCACTTTGCCTTCACCAAATTTTTCATGTAGCACTTCCATTCCTGTTTGCAAAGTGTTTGCATCATCAGGAATAAACGGTTCGGAACTGTCGTGAACTTTTGAAGTATTTGACGACTCCGAAGCAGTTGGTGTATACTTTGGCGGAGAAACAATTCTTGAAAAAGTAGAAACAGGCTGGTGCTGTTGATGCACTTTCGGTTTCTTCAAATCACCATGATAAGAAATAAGTTCTTCAGGAACTTCCTGTAAGAAACGGCTCGCTTCGCAGTAATTCAGTTGCCCGAATTTATAACGGGTGTTTGCATAAGTCAAAAACAATCTGGCTTCGGCACGCGTGATGGCTACGTAAAACAATCTGCGCTCCTCTTCTAAATCTTCCATGCTATAAAGCGATTGCGCCCCCGGAAATAAATTTTCTTCCATGCCCACCACATATACCGCTTTAAACTCCAGACCTTTTGCCGAGTGAATGGTCATCATTTTTACGCTGTCAATATTCTCGGTGCTTTTTTCATCACCCGTAAGTAAGGTTACTGTTTGAAGAAAAGAACCAAGTGATTTATCGTTTGCCAAACCCGCTGCATCTTCTGCGCTGATGGTTTCGTTTACTTCATCATCTTCCACAAACTCTTTAATGGAGTTCAATAACTCCTGAATGTTTTCGTAGCGACTGATGCCTTCAACCGTTTTGTCATTGTAAAGTTCGGCAATGAGTTTGGTCGTTTTGCCAATGTGAGCCGCTAAATCGTAGGCTGTCATTTTCAATTGCTGTGCGGCAAAACTTTTAATCATCATCGCAAATTCTTCAATCGCATTTTTGGTGCGTGCAGGAAAATCGTAGATGAAAATATTTTCGAGTACATCCCAAACCCTGCGATTTTCATTGGTGGCTTGAATCGAAATTTTATCAAGCGTTGTTTGACCAATGCCGCGTGCAGGATAATTGATTACACGTTTCAGCGCTTCTTCATCGTAATGATTCACCGAGAGTTTCATGTAAGCCAGCAAATCTTTGATTTCTCTGCGCTGATAAAAACTCATGCCTCCGTATATCTTATACGGAATATTAAATCTGCGCAAGGCTTCCTCAAATGCACGGCTCTGCGCATTGGTGCGATACAAAATAGCGAAGTCGTTGTTGTGATAATGCTCGCGCATTTTCAATTCCTGAATGGAGTCTGCCACCCATCTTCCTTCTTCATTATCGCTTGGTGTGCGCACAATTTTTATCGCTTCACCTTTTACATTCTCTGTCCAGATTTCTTTTTTGAGTTGATTCTTATTGCGATGAATTAACTCGTTGGCAGCTTTCACAATGTTTTGTGTGCTACGGTAATTCTGTTCGAGTTTATAAACTTTCAGTTCAGGAAAATCTTTTTCAAAATTCAGAATATTGTCAATGGTAGCACCGCGAAAGGCATAGATACTTTGCGCATCATCACCAACCACCGTTATGTTTTGAAACACATCGGCTATTCTTCTTACAATAGAATATTGAAGTGTGTTCGTATCCTGAAACTCATCAATAAGTACATAACGAAACTTGTGCTGATACTTATGAAGTGCATCGGGAAATTTTTCGAGAATGGTGTGCGTGTGCAATAGCAAATCATCAAAGTCCATCGCTCCACTTTTAAAACAACGCTCGCAATAAATCTGATAGAGTTTACCAAGTGCAGGTCGTCTCGCATTGCGGTCTTCATCTAAAAGCTCACCATCATTTACATAAGCTTGCGGAGTAATGAGGTCATTTTTTGCCGATGAAATTCTGTTGTAAACTAAATTTGGTTTGTAGATTTTATCGTCAAGATTCTGCTCTTTAATAATTGTTTTAATCAGCGACTTCGAATCTTCGGCATCGTAAATAGTGAAGTTGGAAGGAAAGCCAAGGCGTGGTGCTTCTACTCTCAAGATGCGCGCAAACACCGAGTGAAACGTACCCATATATAAACTGCGCGCATTGTTGCCCGAAATTTTTTCGATACGACTACGCATGGCTTCCGCTGCTTTGTTAGTGAAAGTAAGCGCGAGAATTCCAAAAGGGTCAACACCATTATTTAATAAGTGAGCAATGCGATAAGTGAGCACACGAGTTTTGCCTGAGCCCGGACCTGCTACAATGAGTGTAGGTCCATCGCTATTGATTACAGCTTCGCGCTGGGCATCATTTAATTCTTCCAAATAATTCATGCGGTGAAAATAGAACTTGACAAATCTTTGTAAGAAACATTTTTGAACAATAGAAATGTTTCTGTTTCTCTTTTACATTCGCTCCCGTTTTTGCTCATTAAAAAATTACAAAAATGAAAGTAGCCGTAATAGGTGCCACCGGTTTAGTAGGCACAAAAATGTTGCAGGTTTTGGCAGAAAGAAATTTTCCCGTTACAGAATTAATTCCTGTAGCAAGCGAAAAGAGCATTGGAAAGAAGGTGTCATTTAAGGGAAAGGAATGTGAAATCGTGGGTTTTCAAACGGCTTTGGATATGAAACCAAACGTGGCGATTTTCAGTGCCGGTGGTTCTACTTCAAAAGAACTCGCGCCAAAGTTTGCAGCTATCGGCTGCACAGTGATTGATAATTCTTCAGCATGGAGAATGGAGCCGGGAGTTCCGCTTGTGGTGCCGGAAGTGAATGCTCATGTGCTTACGGCTAACGATAAAATTATTGCGAATCCGAATTGCTCAACTATACAAATGGTGGTAGTGCTGAAACCGCTGCACGATAAATACAAAATCAAACGCGTGGTTGTTTCTACTTATCAAAGTGTAACAGGAACAGGAAAAAAAGCTGTTGACCAAATGATGAATGAACGCGCGGGAATTAAAGGCGAGATGGCTTACGCATATCAAATTGATATGAACGCGCTGCCACATATTGATGTGTTTCTCGAGAACGGTTATACCAAGGAGGAAATGAAAATGGTGCACGAAACCAAAAAGATAATGGGCGATGATTCTATTCGTGTTACTGCTACTACCGTGCGCATTCCAACTATTGGCGGACACAGCGAAAGTGTAAATATTGAATTTGAAAATGATTTTGATGTAGATGAATTGCGCACGCTTTTATCGAACTCACCTGGAGTGGAGGTGGTAGATGATGTCAAAAACCTGAAATACCCTATGCCTATTCATGCGCATGATAAAGACGATACTTTTGTGGGAAGAATTCGTAGAGATGAGTCTCAAGCGAATACGCTTAACTGTTGGATAGTTTCCGATAATCTTCGCAAAGGTGCAGCTACTAATGCTGTGCAAATTGCAGAATATCTATTGGAGAAAGGATTGCTGTAAATATCTCAACCGTTCTTATTCGCCAACTGTCCGCAGGCAGCATCAATATCTTTTCCGCGACTTCTTCGAATGGCAACGTTCACTTCTTTATTGCGCAAATACTCAACAAAGGCATCTCTGTATTCGCGTTTTGCTTTTCGCAAATCAACACCCGTTACATTGTTGAACTCAATGATATTTACAAAAGAAGGAACCTGGTCGGTGAGATAATATAGACGATCAGCGTCTTCAATGGAATCGTTGAACTTATCGAACAAAATATATTCAAAGGTGATTTTGTTTCCTGTTTTTTCATAGAAATAATTGAGTGCATCCATTACTTCCTCCAACGGATTCGACTCATTGATGGCCATAATTTTATTTCGCTTTTCATTGGTTGGAGCATGAAGCGAAAGTGCCAGATTGAATTTCATTCCTTCATCTGCCAATCTTTTTATTCCGCGAACTATGCCTGAAGTAGAAACTGTGATTCGCTTTTGCGCCATATTCAAACCATGTGGTGAAGTGATGTAACGAATGCTTTGCATCACGTTATCGTAATTGAGCAAAGGCTCCCCCATACCCATGTAAACAATATTGGTGAGTTGCTTTCCACTGTGTTCAATGGCGTGTTTGTTTAGCAAAACAACCTGGTCGTAAATTTCTCCCGCTTCTAAATTTCGTTCGCGCTTTAAAAAACCAGTCGCACAAAAAGTGCAACTCAACGTGCAGCCAACCTGAGAAGAAACACAGGCGGTATTCCGTTCATCATCGGGAATCATTACTCCTTCCACTAAACGGTCATCGTGCAATTTCATTCCCAGCTTTACCGTTCCATCCGAACTTTTCTGAACAATGTTTTCGGTAACAGAATAGAAAGAAAATTGTTCTGAAAGTTTTGTTCGAAGGTCTTTTGAAAGATTCGTCATCTCTTCAAAATTTCTTGCCGATTTTTTCCATAGCCATTCATGCACCTGCTTGGCGCGAAACTTTGGTTCGCTCATTTTTTCAAATTCAGCAATCATTTCTTCCGAAGAAAATTTTCGTATGTCGGGTTTCAAATTCATGGAGGTGCGAATGTAAAATAATGAACTCGGCTTCTTTAAAAACAAAACGGGTTCCGAAAGTTTTCGGAACCCGTTTGTAAATTTCAATACACTAATTACTAGTGAGGTTGATTTTGAGTTGGAGTAACTGTAGGTGTTGCACTTGGCGTTGGAGCCGGATTAGGGTCGTTTACAGTTCCTGTAATTTTCAAAGTTTCGTTTGGATTCTTTGCGTTAGAAGTAACGGTTACAGTTTTTGTAAAAGGACCTACACGGTTGATATCGTAGTGAACCGAAATACTTCCTCCTTTACCTGGAAGAATTGGTTCAGTAGGACAAGTAGGAACAGTGCATCCACAACTTCCGCGACAACTAGAAATAATAAGTGGAGACTTACCAATGTTCGTGAATTTGAATTCGCGTTTCGAATTGGACTCATCTGCCTTGGTAACCGTACCATAATCAATGGTCGTGTTATCCCATTTGAAATCAGCAGCGTTTGGATCCGGTGCAGGTGCCGGTGTAGTGGCTTGTGGTTGCGCAGCAGCTGGAGTTGTCTCCTTTTTCTCCTGTGCTACAGCTAATATTGCTGTCCCACCAAAACATAACATCAGAAATAATTTTTTCATCGTTGTTGTTGTTTTTAGTTTAAAAAATTGTTGTCGTTTGATACAAATCAAATGTAATGCCTTTTGTCATTTGCACAATACTGGAACTAGGTTGCTTTAACGTTTTTTACAGTTAATTTTCTTTTGTGAAACAGAAACAAATTTGGATTTAGTTTCTTTTAAAAACAACTTCTTATTGGTTTTGTTATAAATTTTATTCACCGAATTTCCACAATTCTGTTCTTACTTTCGATTCCATATTTAAAAGAAAAAAAGATGAGTAGCCAACCAGTTATATTTTTTCGCTTCTGCCTTAGTTTGGTAGTTACGATTCTGCTAGGTTCTTGTAAATCAAGCAATGTAAATACGGGTAAAACTAACGACACTATAATTTGTTCTTTGCAAAGAACGCCCTGTTTTGGTCGCTGTCCTGTCTATGAAATAAAAATTTTTGAAAGCGGGCTGCTTTTATATAAGGGACAAAGAAATGTGGATGATACTTTATGCCACTTCAGGCAAATCAATGGGAAAGAATTGAAGAAGCTTAAGGATACATTTGCAAAGGCGGAATTTTTTGCCTTGAACTCGACTTATCCTTTTGATGAACGTGCCCCGGTTGACCTTCCATCGTGTATCATCTTTTTCAAGAACAATAACCAGGAAAAAACTGTTGTAGACCATCACTGGAAAACACCTGAAAAACTGAGTTTTCTAGAGCGGAAAATAGATTCTTTAGCTAGTCCTAAATTTTTACAATTCTGTGACAAATAATTTTAGCCACCTATCGGTTGAGTAAAAAATTCGGTTACTTTTGTCATTCTTAAATTTTATTACACAAAAAAACCGCTAACAAAATGAAAAAGTTTTTACTTAGTTTGATGGTAACCGTAGTGACTTTGGCCGCAGGTGCTCAAGGCAAGCATATGGCGCCAAATCCATACAAAACAGGTTACAAAGAACAACCGGTAGTTCTTACCCATAATTCAACGTATTCTCCGGTAACACATCAACAACGTGATTCAAGAAGCGGAGCTATTTCTTCTTCTGTACTTCATGCTGAACAAATTGGAACAGCTGGTAACCTCCTAACAATTATTGAAGGAACTTGTAACCAAATTGATGTGGATGACCAATTGAATTTGGTAACTTTTATTCACCGTAATGACAACTCTGTTTTTGGCGGAAACCTGGCTCAATACAGATTTGATGTTTCTCACGACAGGGGCGGTTCTTGGACTTCTGATTTAGGAACTCTAAATAATGATGTTTCTATTGATAATTCTGCAACTTCACCTCAATGTCGTTTTCCGCAGGCAGGAATTTTTAATCCTGCAGGCAATACAAATCCTGATAGTGCGTATTTGATTTATTCAGGCACTTATCATAATGGAACAAACTGGATAGGGCAAGCGCGTGGAAGAGGACTTATATCGGGTGATACTTCTACTTTTAATGTTCACCTCGATCCTATAACTAGTCCTACTCATAATGCTATTGCAACTGGTTTTTGCCACGGTGCTCAAGGAGTATTTTGGAATTTGAACCGCCAATACAATGGCGGATTTAATGCAGGAGACCCACAGGTAACAACGGGTTTTATTGTTGAAAAGGGAGTTTGGAATTCAACAACTAAAGATGTTGACTGGACACAACAAACAATTCCTCAAAATTTTGTTCATGCTTTATCTGGAACAACAGATTTTACGGTTGTTTATAGCACAAACATTGCGTTTGACCCTACGGGACAATACGGATGGATTGTTGCTTTAGCAGATATTACTCCAGATTTGGATAGTGTGCTGGATCCTATCTTTTGGAAATCTACTGATTTTGGTGCCACATGGAGTTCAGCTATACGAGTTGATTTAGATAGCTTACCTGAAGTAATGGCTGAATTAAGTTTAGTGAACGAAGTAAGCGGAGGTGCCTCATCTGGAGTTCCTACAGGATGGGGAGATGATGGCGATTTAGTAGTTGATGCTTGGGGAAATCCTCACTTCTTAACGTTGGTTGGAGCAGGTACTGGATATGGAATTGAATTTGCCGGCTTCGATATGTGGGATCTTACATACAATGCAAACAATCCTTCTTGTCAAGGTGGATGGAATGGATGGCACGGAATTTATTTAGACAGCCTTCATAGCCTGCAAGGTGATATGACTAGTGATGCCACGCCTTTCACAGAGTCTAATCGACCTTTGGCTTCTACTACCCTTGATGGCAAAAGATTATTTTTCTTTTGGACAGAATCGGATGTAGCTTGGGTTGGATCAAACGATAACCTTTTGCCAAACTTGTTTGGAAAAGGCCTTGACCCCGAACATTTTTTGACTACTAAAACAGTAAATTTTACAGAGGGAGATGCACTTTTTGGAGGAGAAACTTCTAACACGGCTGGAGGAACTTATGGAGGAGCTAAATACGCCACCGCTTCTCCACGAGCACTGGTAAATGGCGATACTTATAATGTTCCTTTAGTGTTGACTCAGATTGATTACAATTTTGATCTTACAACTGGCTTAGGAGCTTCAGATCAGCCGGCTGCTTTTTGGTATGTAAATAATATCAATTTTGCTAAATGCGATTTTACTGAAGGCCGTTCTGCCGATGTTGAAATTAATGGCTTGGCTTCTGTTACCATTAACGCAGGAGACTCTTATACCGAAGATGGAGCGACACTTACTTATCTTGACACTGCATGCTACCATAGCGGTTTATTGCATTTAGTAATTGACACTGGTAACTTGAACACTACTGTTCCTGGAACTTACCACATTTGCTATTATGCAGAAGATGCTAACGGAAATATTTATGCAGCTGATTCAAGAACTGTAGTTGTAGGTGCTATTCCAACGGCCGAGTTTTCTTGGACATTCCCTAACTTCCCTTACAAACCACAGTTCCAAGATCAATCAACCAATGGACCTACTTCATGGGTTTGGAACTTTGGAGATGGTACTGGATCAAACGTTCAGAATCCGCTTAAAACTTTTACATCAAACGGTACGTTTCATGTTTGTTTAACGGTGAGCAATAGTTTTGGAACTTCACAAACTGTTTGTCACGACATTGTAATTACTGGTACTGCCATCAATGAAACAGCGTTCTCTCAACAAGTTTCTATGTTCCCTAACCCGTCAAGCGGAAAGGTTATGCTTAACATGAACGGAAATGTTTCTCCTGAATTTACAGTTACTGTTTATAATTCAATTGGCGAAACAGTATTGAACTCGACAAAGTATAAAGCGGGAACTACTAGTGTAGAGCTTGACTTAACAAACGCTGCAAGTGGTTTGTATCTAGTTAAAATACTAAGCAAGGAAGGCACAGCGGTGAAACATCTCACTATTGAGCAGAAATAATATTTCTCTTCTTTACAAAAATGAATCCCTCTGAATTTTCAGGGGGATTTTTTTTGTTACTACTCAACGCAAAAAAATGTAAATGACAATTCAATGACTTCTCTCCGTCAGCTATTCGGTTATTTTTGACGCTGTCATGTTTGCAATTTTCAAAAAAGAAATTCAGCAGTTTTTTAGTTCGTTGATTGGCTATATGGCTATCATTGTTTTTCTCTTGGTGCTTGGTCTTTTCATCTGGGTTTTTCCCGACACCAATATTTTCGATTACGGTTACGCCACGCTCGATTCCTTCTTCAATATTGCTCCTTACATTTTCATCTTTCTCATTCCTGCTATTACCATGCGCTCGTTTGCGGAGGAAATAAATACAGGCACCATTGAATTGCTTTCAACTCGCCCGGTTACCGAAATGCAAATTATACTCGGAAAATATTTCGCAGCGTTACTTTTAGTGTTCATTGCAATACTTCCAACCTTCATTTATTTCGTCACTGTTTATTTGCTCGCATCGCCAGTTGGTAATGTTGACACTGGCGGAATTCTCGGTTCTTACTTCGGCTTATTATTTCTTGCAGCTGTTTTCATAGCTATCGGAATTTTTTGTTCGTCAGTTACGTCCAATCAAATTGTGGCGTTTATCGTTGGCGTGTTTTTATGTTTCTTCATTTATCTCGCCTTTGGTTACATCGCGCAATTCGGAATTTTCATTGGTAAAAACGATTACCTGGTTGAATCGCTTGGATTGAGTGCACACTTTGATGCCATGGGAAAAGGAGTAATTGATACGCGCGATGTGGTTTATTTCCTCAGTGTTATTTCTGTATTTATTGTTTTCACCCGAACCGCATTAGCCAGCAGAAGATGGTAAAGAAGTTGAAAAAGAGTTCGTTGAATCGGAGAGATTCTGCCATTCGCTTAGTGCTGATGGTGGCAATTATTCTTTTGGTGAACGTGGTAAGCCGCCTGTATTATCTGCGCTTCGACTTAACAGCTGAAAAGCGGTACTCTATTTCTTCGCCCACCAAAAACATGGTGAAGAATTTGAAAGATGTGGTTACGGTGAAAGTTTATCTAGGTGGCGATTTGAACGCGGGGTTCACCAGATTAAAGGAATCAACTAAAAATTTATTGGCAGAATTTCGTGCGTATGGCGGCAAAAACATCGAGTATGAATTTATTGACCCTATGGCAATTGAAAATTTAGATGAGCGCAAAGCGGTAATGAGCGATTTGATGCAGCGCGGACTTGCACCCACTAACCTTACTACAAAAAGTAAAACAGAAAGCAAACAACAACTGGTTTTCCCTGTTGCTCTGGTCACTTATGCCGGAAGAGAAATGCCTGTTCAATTACTCGAAAACCAAATGGGCTATTCGCCACAAGAAATTCTGAACAACTCGGTAATTTCTCTTGAATACAAATTTGCCAATGCAATAAAAAAACTGATTCAGTATCGCGCGCCTCGAGTTGCATTTATTAAAGGCAACGGTGAATTGAGTTCGGTTGAATTGGCAGACATTGAAGCAACCCTCAAAGGATTACAATATCAAGTGAGCGAAGTGGTGTTGCAAAACAGCTATCACATTTCTTCTGAAATAGATGCTATTGTAATTGCAAAACCGCGTTTGGCATTTGACGAAAAAGATAAGTTTAAGATAGACCAATACATCATGCACGGTGGCAAAGTGTTGTGGCTCGTAGATGGAACAAATGCGGAGATGGATAGCTTAAAAGTGAACAGAGGAATCCAGTCTATTAATTCAAACGACCTGAACTTAGACGACATGCTTTTTAAATATGGCGTTCGCGTAAACAATGATGTGGTGCAGGACATCAATCTTAACAATCCAATTCCATTGGTGGTGGGGCAAATGGGCAATGCACCGCAAACTCAAATGTTTCCTTGGTATTATTTCCCGTTGCTGGTTTCTGAAAACTCACACCCCATAGGGAAAAATTTAGACCCTGTTGCCGCATTTTTTGCGAGCACTATTGATACAGTTGGCAATGATGGAGTGCGCAAAACAATTTTACTACGCACTACAGACAATGCAAAGGCGCAACTCGCTCCTACACGAATTCACTTCGGCATTTTGCAGAGCAAGCCAAATCCCGCTTACTACAATCAACCAAAATTGCCAGTAGCCGTTTTGCTCGAGGGCGAATTTGAAAGCGTTTATAAAAACCGTTTGTCGCCCGAATTTTTGGCGGCAAGTGATACGATTGAAAATTTAAAGTTCGTTGATAAAAGCAAACCGAGCAAAATGATTGTGATTGGAGACGGAGATATCATTCGCAGTGAAGTGCGAAACGACAGCAGCGCTTATCCGCTTGGTTATTACATGTACACGAAACAAACTTTCGCCAACAAAGATTTTATTTTGAATTGTATTGAATACCTGATTGACGACAGCGGCATTCTCGAAACCCGAAACAAAGAAGTGAAGTTGCGTTTGCTTAACAGCGTGAAAGTGGAAGATGAAAAACTGAAATGGCAACTTATCAATATTGCACTTCCAATCTCTATTATCATTTTATTAGGTGTAGTATTCGGCTTCTATCGCAGAAAAAAATACGCTTCTTAAAATGACAATTCTGTGACAATGGATTGCAGAAAATTCTTCTTCTTCGTTACAGCTTATACTTATGAAAAAATTCTTCCCATACATCGTTGTTATTATTGTGCTTGCAGTTGCAGTAGTTTGGTTTATCAAAAACCAATCGAAGGGAACTATTAACGAGCGCGAAGGAAATTTTGCTGTAAAAGACAAAAACGAAATTTCAAAAATCATTCTTACTGAAACCGATAAACAAGCTATTGAAATTTCAAACGCAAATGGTTTGTGGATGGTGAACGGAAAGTATGCCGCGCGTGAAGACATGGTTGAAAGTCTGCTTATGGTTGCTACACGAGTTACATCACTTTGTCCTGTTCCTGCGGCTGCTCACGATAATGTTATTCGCGAATTGATGACACATCATGTACGCGTTGAAGTTTTTGACAAAAACAATACATTACTAAAATCTTATTGGGTGGGTGGACCAACTACCGATGGACAAAACACCTACATGCTTTTAGAAAATGATGGGCAACCCGCGAGTAGACCACACCTAACTTACATTCCAGGTTTTAAAGGATTTCTTACACCACGTTTTAATGCCGATGAAGAAACGTGGAGAACACGCGCGGTGTTTAATTATAGGGAGGAAGAAGTTAAATCGCTTCGTGTGGATTACACCACAGATGAAAAAAAATCTTTTTCGATTACAAAAATTTCAGCCGATTCGTTTATCGTTTCACCAGCTAATGAAAAATTTCGCATCAACGATTCGTATCAGCAAAAATATATTCGGCAATACCTGCGTTTCTATTCTTCCATTTATTTAGAAGCGTTTGCAAACGATTTGCCTAATCGCGATTCAATTATTAAAACAACTCCCTACTGTACCATTACAATTACCGAAGCAGATAGTACAGTAAATACGGTGAAATTATTTCGCATGCCTGTGAACAAGCGAAGTAAAATGCAGTTTGATGCTAACGGTAATCCAATGGCTTACGACATTGATCATTTTTTTGCTTCACTACATCATGATAAAGATTTAGCTCTTGTTCAGTATTATACTTTTGGAACCCTGTTGCGCGACTACAAAGATTTTTTCTTCAAGACCTCAGTAACCAAGTAATTTTTCACTTTCGTTTTGAATGAAAAATTTTCGCGCGCATATTTTTCTTTTTATTGTCAACCTCTTTTACGGAGCAGGTTTTACGGTAAGTAAAATGGTAATGCCCGAATTCATTAAACCATTCAGCTTTATTTTCATACGCGTGTCAACGGTTACTACTTTATTTTTTCTGCTGCATTATTTCTGGCAGAGAGAAAAAGTGGAGCGCAAAGATTTTTTTCTGTTGGCAATTTGCGGGCTCTTTGGAGTGGTAATAAATCAGGAAATGTTTTTTCTGGGCTTAAGCATTACTACTCCTATAAATGCTTCGCTCATCATGATTATGACGCCCATTCTTGTTTTCGTGATTTCATTTTTTCTGGCGCATGAGAAAGTAACCTGGCAAAAAATACTGGGCATTGTGTTAGGTGCGCTTGGTGCTTTTGTCATCATTAGCGGCAAAGGATTTAATTTTTCGGGCAACACAGTAATGGGCGATTTGTTCATTCTCATCAATGCCACTTCGTATGCCGTGTATCTGGTTATTGTTCGTCCGCTGATGAAAAAGTATCATCCGCTTACGGTGGTGAAGTGGGTATTTTTCTTTGGTTTGTTTCCTGTTACCATTTTCGGAATTCAACAATTTGCATCGGTGCAATGGCACACATTTACTTTTCAAACGTGGTTAGCGGTCGCCTTCATAGTTATCTGTACAACCTTTCTTGCTTATTTGCTCAACATGCTAGCGCTTCGCGAAGTGCATTCGAGTGTAGTAGGTGCTTACATTTATTTGCAACCAATTCTTTCAACTGTTATCTCAATACTGGTGGGCAAAGATGAATTGAGTTTTGAAAAAATAATTTCAGCTGTTTTGATTTTTAGTGGAGTTTACCTCGTTTCATTTTCAGGAGTAATTAAAAATTTCGGTAAGCCCAAAGAAGAACCTGGTACAGATGATATGCTTATGGAATAAAGCCTGTTATTTCTTCCCGAAAAGCTTCGATAAATTTTTGTGGCGGTTTCCGAAAACCACTTTGTAAACAGGAAGAAGCGAGTAGCCAAGAAATGAAATTCGTGGAGCAAAGTGGAGTTCATCTTTTACAAAAACTTTTCCGTTGCGTTCAGAAATTGTGCGCGTATGTTTCCAGTAATGATGTTGCAGCGAATAAGAGTTCTCGTAGAACGCTGTTCCGAAATCAATTTTATCTAAGCGCAGATAGTGCAGGTCAATCGGGAGAAATCCGAAAAGCAGAATCACACTTTTAAAAAGGACTTGCTGCAATGGCACTTCTTTACCTGCCTGTCCAGCAGGCAGGTTTCCAATTTCACTCATCTCTTTGGGGTAAGTCATTTTTGCAAAAGGAGACAGTTCAGCATTTACGTTTTTCATTTGCGTAATGTGACGCCACAAAATTTTTGGGGTGGAATTTATTTCCGATTCAAGGGTGAAAGCGAAGTCTTGCATTAGTAAGCTAAATTAGGAGAGAGCCATCTTTCCATTTCTTCAATTGCAATTCCTTTTGCTTTCGCTAATGATTCCACCTGGTCTTTCTGAATTTTTCCTACACCAAAATATTTTGAATGCGGAGACGCAAAGTAAAATCCGCTTACGCTTGATGCAGGATACATGGCATTGCTCTCGGTCAGTTTAATTCCTGTGTTCTTTTCTACATCCAATAAATTCCAAATGATTGGTTTCTCTGTATGGTCAGGACAAGCGGGGTAACCCGGTGCCGGACGAATGCCTTGATATTTTTCGTAAATCAAATCTTCGTTCGAAAGTGTTTCATCAGCAGCATAGCCCCAGAATTCTTTGCGAACACGCTCGTGCATTCTTTCTGCAAATGCTTCGGCTAATCTATCAGCAAGTGCTTTGAGCATAATACTGTTGTAATCGTCATGGTCTTTTTCAAATTTCTCAATCCACTTTTCAATTCCTAAGCCGGTGGTAACTGCAAATGCTCCGATGTAATCATTCTGCGGAGCAACATAATCTGCAAGGCACAAATTCGATGGACCATTTTGCTTTTTAGTTTGTTGGCGCATTTGATGGAAAGGGGTGAGTTGTTTACCTTCCCCGTTAAATACGTTGATGAATTCATCCTGCGATGAAGCAGGAAAAATTCCGATTACGGCTTTGGCAGTAATCCATTTTTCGGCAATCACCTTTTTCAGGAGCGCTTGTGCATCATCAAAAAGTTTCTTGGCTTCAACTCCATACTTTGCGTTTTCAAAAATGCGCGGATATGCTCCGTTCATTTCCCAGGTAGAGAAGAATGGTGACCAGTCAATATATTTTGAAAGCTCTTCTAAATCATAATCATCAAATACTTTTACGCCAACAAAATTCGGCTTCTTTATTTCTTCTTTGCTCCAGTCAATCTGATATTTGTTTTTGCGCGCTTCGGCAAGTGTTACATATTCTACATCGCTTTTTCTGTTGGCGTGCAGTTCTCTCATTTCTGCATATTCACTCTTCACCGATGCAACAAAACTTTCACTTTCATCTTTGCTCAATAATTTACTGGCAACTGTTACCGCTTTAGAAGCATCGAGCACATGCACTACATTTCCTGAAAATACCGGAGCTACTTTTACAGCCGTGTGCAACTTAGAAGTAGTAGCTCCGCCAATCAACAAGGGTTGTTTCATACCGAGGCGTTCCATTTCTTTTGCTACGTGTACCATTTCATCTAACGAAGGAGTGATCAATCCGCTTAAGCCAATGATTTGCGCATTCTCTTCGCGTGCACGTTCAAGAATCTTATCCGCTGGAACCATTACACCCATGTCAATTATCTCGTAGTTATTGCAAGCCAACACAACGCCCACAATATTTTTCCCAATGTCATGCACATCTCCTTTTACCGTAGCCAGTAGAATCTTGCCGTTGTTCTTAGCTGTGTTACCCGACTTCTTTTTCTCTTCCTCTAAGTATGGAAGAAGATAGGCCACCGCTTTTTTCATAACCCGCGCGCTCTTTACTACCTGTGGCAAAAACATTTTCCCGCTTCCGAATAAATCGCCCACTATATTCATTCCCGCCATTAACGGTCCTTCAATAATTTCCAACGGCTTGTCGTATTTCAATCGTGCTTCTTCGGTATCCGCATCAATAAATTCAACGATTCCTTTCACCAATGCGTGTGCTAACCTGTCTTCAACAGTTCCGCTGCGCCATTCTTCGTTTACTACTTCTGCTTTATCTTTCTTCTTTACGGTTTCCGCAAAAGCTAACAGTCGTTCGGTAGCATCTTCTCTTCTATCCAACAAAACATCTTCTACTCTTTCCAATAAATCTTTCGGAATATCATCATACACCTCAAGCATGGTCGGGTTGACAATGCCCATGTCCATTCCGTTTTTGATTGCGTGATATAAGAATGCCGAGTGCATGGCCTCACGCACTGCATTGTTACCACGGAACGAAAAACTTACGTTACTAACCCCTCCGCTAATGTGCGCGTGCGGTAAATTTTCTTTTATCCATTTAGTAGCACGGAAAAAATCAACTGCGTTTTGACGATGCTCTTCCATACCGGTTGCCACCGGGAAAATATTCGGGTCGAAGATGATGTCCTCGGCAGGGAAATTTAATTGCTCGGTAAGAATTTTATAGCTGCGTTCGCAAATTTCAATTCTGCGCTCGTAGCTATCGGCTTGTCCTTTCTCATCAAACGCCATTACAATTATTGCAGCACCGTACCGGTGAATCAATTTTGCCTGCTTAATAAATTCTTCTTCACCTCCTTTCAAAGAAATTGAATTCACAATTCCTTTTCCCTGCAAACATTTCAAGCCTGCTTCAATGATGTGAAACTTCGAGCTGTCAATCATCACCGGCACTTTCGAAATGTCCGGTTCGCTGGCAGTGAGGTTGAGGAATTTCTTCATCGCCTCTTCGCCATCGAGCATTCCCTCGTCCATGTTTATGTCAATCACCTGCGCGCCACCCTGCACCTGGTCGAGGGCAACGGCCAAAGCATCTTCATATTTATCTTCCTTAATCAGCTTTAGGAATTTTGCCGAACCGGTAACGTTGGTGCGCTCACCCACGTTCATGAAATTACTTTCTGCGGTCATGGTAACGGGTTCCAGCCCGCTTAACTGCATGAAAGGAATGCGCACAGGCTTTTTGCGCGCTGAATATTTTTCTGCCACCCGCGCAAACTCGCGAATGTGGTCAGGAGTTGTTCCGCAACATCCTCCGACAATATTTACAAAGCCGCTCTTGCAGAAATCTTCAATATCACTTGCCATCATCACCGGTGTTTCATCGTAACCGCCAAAGGCATTTGGCAAACCGGCATTCGGATAAACACTCACCCAGGTGTGCGCCACATTCGAAAGCGTTTCGAGATACGGTCTCATGTCCTTTGCACCAAGTGCGCAGTTCAATCCAACAGAAAGAAGATTCGCGTGTTTAATCGAAATCCAAAACGCTTCTGTGGTTTGACCGCTCAAAGTTCTTCCGCTGGCATCGGTGATAGTTCCCGAAACAGAAACCGGAAGATTGGTTCCCTTTTCTTCCTGCACTTTCATAATAGCGAAGAGCGCTGCCTTGCAATTCAAAGTATCGAATACGGTTTCTACCAATAACCAATCTGCTCCGCCATCAATTAAACCATGCGCCTGTTCGCTATATGCTTTTACGAGTTCATCAAAACTAATAGCACGGAAACCGGGATTGTTTACATCCGGTGAAATACTTGCTGTTCTGTTCGTTGGACCAAATGCACCGGCTACAAAGCGCGGCTTAGATGGATTCTTCTTCGTGAATTCATCAGCAACTTCTTTCGCAATTTTTGCGGATTCAAAATTCAGTTCGTAAGCAAGATGCTCGAGTTTGTAGTCAGCTTGCGCAATCGTGGTAGAAGAGAAAGTATTTGTCTCAATAATATCGGCACCCGCTTCTAAATACTGCGCGTGAATTTCTCTAATGATTTCGGGCTTGGTAATAGAAAGCAAATCATTATTCCCACGTAAATCGTGCGTGTGGTTCTTCAACAACTCACCACGAAAATCTTCTTCGGTCAAGGTGTAGCGTTGAATCATAGTCCCCATCGCTCCATCGAGCACAAGGATTCGTTTTTCAATTTCTTGTTCAAGTTTGTTCTTCATATTTTTTTAGTTGCGCGGAGTTTCGCAGAGAGCCACAGAGTTTCACAGAGGTTTTTCTCAGCGTATCTCTGAGATGCTCTGCATTACTCTGTGTTACTTTGTATTCAGTATTACCCTCCTCACTCCGTCTTTTAAAAGTTTTACATTAAAATTTATCAATAAACCCAATGGGTATTTACCCAGTTTCATATAAGTAAGAATCTGTGCTAAGTGAACTTCATTCAATGCTTCAACACATTTCAACTCCACTACAATTTTTTTCTCTACTAACAAGTCAATCCTATATCCCTGTTCCAGTTTCAATTCCTGAAAAACTAAGGGCTGTGGTTTCTCAACTTCAACAGCTAATCCTTGTTTAATCAGTAAGTGCCTTAAGCATTCGCGATAGGCAGACTCTAACAAGCCCGGTCCTAATTCGCGATGCACTTCAATGGCACATCCAATAATTTTCTCTGTCAATATATTTTCCATCCTGTATTTTCTCTGCGCATCTCTGCGTTCCTCTGTGCATCTCCGTGTAACTTCTTGTAACGCAGAGCTACACAGAGAATCACGGAGATACGCAGAGGTGGTTTGTTTATCAAGAAAGTTTTTGGGAAGGAGAACATAAATTCTACTTATCTATCTCCATCCGGTTGCGGATAGAGCAGGATTTGGCACCTGCCCCAATTTTCATTGGAGTGGTTGTCAAGACTTCATCGGGCCTGTCCCTCGGTCTTTCTTGATAACAATTTATTCAAAGAGCAGTGCAAATATAATCGTAAAAAGGAAACAGCCTTACAACCGCATATTCGGTCTTAACTCCTTCTTCTTATAGAAATCATTAATCACCTTCACCACCTTTTTAGGGTCATCGGTAATTTCAAACAGCTTCAAATCCTCTTTATTGATATAGCTGTGTTCCTCAAGCATCGTTTGCTTAATCCAGTCCATCATCTTGCTCCAGTATTCCACACCCACAAAAACCAGCGGCACGCGGTCAATCTTTTTGGTTTGAATCAACGTGAGCGTTTCAAATACTTCATCGAGCGTGCCGAAGCCACCGGGCATAAACACAAAGGCCTGCGCATAGCGGATGAACATAACCTTGCGCGCAAAAAAGTATTTGAAAATTAAAAGCTTGTCCGCATCTATATACTGGTTCCAGTCCTGCTCAAAGCCGAGCTCAATATGCAAACCCACCGAGCTTCCCTTGCCCATCTTCGCGCCCTTGTTCCCCGCTTCCATAATACCGGGGCCTCCACCGGTGATGATACCATAACCTTCTTTCGAAAGCAGTTCAGCAGTTTTTACTGCGAGCTCATAATATTTTGCCTCCGGCTTGGTGCGCGCGCTACCGAAGATAGAAACGCAGGGACCAAAGCGTTCCATCTTTTCGAAACCATCAACGAACTCGCTCATGATTTTGAACATGCGCCAGCTTGAATCCGCTTTTAGTTCTGCCCAGTTTTTCTTTTTCATTGGTATAGTATTAAGTAGTAAGTATTTAGTAGTAAGACAACAGCCGAATACAATAGAACGCTTATCATCATGATTATCATTATCGAAAACCTGATTTCAAATCATTTTTATCAGCTTAATAATGATGATAAGCGTTCTATTTTCTGTTTTTTATTAAATGATGTTTAAGCGCCTAATCCTATCATTCTTATCATGACAATAATGAAAATCAGCGTTCTATTGGTTTTATTGAAATTATAAAAAGCCCAACAAACGTCAGCAATCCATTCACCGCCAATAATTCAAAACCGAATTGATAGCCACCAAACCACGCCACACTGTTTTGTGCCAGCACCCAGCAAACGATAGGCGACAGCAAACAAATAAACGGAACGATGTTTTCTTTCAGTTTACGCTTCGTCAAAATGCCGAAGGCAAACAGACCAAGCAATGGACCATAGGTATAACCCGCCACTTTCAGAATGGTAGAGATTACACTCGATGTAATCACCTGCTGATAAATCAGAATCAGGAATAGAAACAGAACCGTAACGCTGATATGCACTATCCTGCGCGTTTTCAGTTTCTTCTCTTCGCTCCAATCGCTGCGGTCTTTCATACCGAGTATATCTATGCAGATAGAAGAAGTAAGCGCGGTGAGCGCACCATCGGCACTCGGGAAAAGCGCGCTGACTAAACCGAGAATAAAAATCAAACCCGCTACCGGTGGCAGATAATTCAACGCCACGAGCGAAAACGTTTCATCGGTTTTGGCAGGAAACGAAATGCCTTTTGCTTCTAAGAAAATATACAACGCGGCACCGAGCACAAGGAACAACAAATTTACCGCCACTAAAATCACCGAGAAGAACAGCATGTTCTTTTGCGAGTCGCCAATGTTCTTTACCGAAATATTTTTCTGCATCATCTCCTGGTCGAGACCGGTCATCGTAATCGTAACAAAAGCGCCACCGAGAATCTGCTTGAGGAAAAAGTTTCCGGCTTTCCAATCCTGTGTTTGAAAAATACTCGTGTAACCCTTTGCCGTTATCGCGCTTAATAAACTGCCGAACGAAAAATTCAATTCGCTCGCGATAAGCGCAATCGTAATCACGAGCGCGAGAATCATACCGGTTGTTTGCAGCGTGTCGGTCCACACAATTGTTTTTACTCCGCCATTAAACGTGTAAAGCAAAATCATCAGCAGAATAACAAACACCGAAACCGCGAACGGAATGCCGAGCGCATCTAAAAGAAAATGCTGCAACACAATCAGCACTAAATAAATGCGTATGCTCGCACCGAGCGTTCTCGACAGCAGAAAAAACCCTGCACCGGTCTTGTAACTCGTATTGCCGAACCGGTTTTGCAGATAGCTGTAAATAGACGTAAGGTTCAGCCGGTAGTAAAGCGGCAGCAGCACAAACGCCACCACCATATAGCCAATAAAATAGCCGATAACCACCTGCATATACGCAAAGCCCTTGGCGTTCACCTCGCCCGGCACACTCATAAACGTTACCCCGCTCAGCGAAGTGCCAATCATGCCATAAGCCACCAGCAGCCAGTTGCTTTTCTTTTGACCAATAAAAAAAGTTTCGTTGTTGGCACCGCGACTCGTATAAAACGCAATGCCGAGCAGCAGCAGAAAATAAAACAAAACAATAAGCAGAATTATTACCGGAGACATTACAACAAAGAAAAACGAAACGCTTAGCCCCCTAAGTTCAGTTATGAATAGGCAACTGTGAGAGTGAGAGATTTAGTGAACAGAGAGAATAAAAAATCATGATGGGGTTCCCGCCAAAGCGCTGTCGGGCTTTCCGCTACAATCTTTTTTGCTGTATTTGTCCTCCGCTGGCGGAGGTGGTCCCGCAGCTTTGTGCGGGAACGGAGGTGGATGGATTTGTTTTTCCCTCGCAGCAAAAAAGGATTTCCGCTGCAATCCCTAACCCGAATCCCAACAGCCGGAATACAGAAATACAAACAACAAATACTACAAACAGAAAACTCCGAAGGAGTTAAATATCAATAGCCCCCGATTTCAATCGGGGGAAACCAAAACCATCGACAAAAAAAATCCCCCTGTATTGCACCCCAGAGGGGTGCCAGCTTTGTAGAAAAAACACCACCCACAAAAACTCCGACCCCAGCGGGGTCGAACCTTCCTAAGTCCCAGCGGGACGACCTATTGGTAGAAAAACATAACACCACAAAAAATAAAGCCCCGTAAGGGCGACCCTATTTGCACAAAACAAAAATGCTCCATCGGAGCACTCTGTTTGTAGAAACGATAAAACAAAAATCAATCACGCTCCGTAGGAGCTGTCTGTAGTTTTTCCGCAATGACTCTTTGTAATTCCTGTGCAAATTTTTCTGGTTGCATTATTCTGCAAAAACCCACTTCCTTACAATCATTGCACAATTCATCTGCTCCTTCAGAAAAGCCAGTATCGGTACCTTCCTTGGTAAAATCAGGTTCTCCGGATATTCGCTCATCTTCGAATACATCTTCCGTATTAATAAGTTCGCATGTTGTCTCGTTAAGGAGTTTCATATTTTCATAAATAAATCTTCGCTGAAAGTATGAAAAAATTCAAGCCATTAAAATCTGGTTGTATCCTAAATTTCATAGCAGAAAGTCACCTCCATTTTGCACTTCTTTTTAAATACTTTCGCTATATCTTTCTACTGAAAATAATGATACGAAAGAGTCAAGATATTAGCAATTAAAGTGAAAGCTAATTTAATACCATGAACAAAGATGAATTACTGAACTCGTTGTGTGAAGCTAGAGAACACAAGAAGAATAAACGGTTTGCGGAAGCTCTTACATTTTATAAAACCATTTATCAAACATACGTTGGCGGTTATCACCAGCATTATAATTATGATTTGTATGAGAGATATGTGTCTCCATTTTATTGGAAACAGAGAGAGTCACAACATATGTCTTATACAAAAGAAATACAACCTCCTGCGCCAGTGGTAGATGATTGGATTACTTCGAAAGAACGGGCAGCTTATTTTCCTGAAATTGTAAATGAATATACAGAATGTTTAATCCTACTGCATAATCCTATTTTTTGCTTGGAAACGAATGAAATTTATAAAAGAATGATTGCCTATAATACAGTAAGTATACTTGTATTCGACTATCACTGTCCAGAAGGCGAAGAACATATTTATGACCCCTACCCATTTAAATTTAAAATACTACAAAGAGATCATGAGTTTAAAAACGGGAGTTGGAAAGGCGTTGCGCTATGGGAGCTGGAAATGACACACCCTGAAGAAATACAAACGATGGTAGAAAAAATTCCTAGTATCAACTCTGATTCTAAACTTGATTTGGCTGTTGACCCACAATTTTTTTTATCGGAATATAGAATTAAAAGCAAAAGCTTTTATGCAGCGCTTGAAGCGAATTATTCTAAAATATCTGCTTGTTTGTTTTGGCACACTAGACCCTGTCTTGTTCCGAATGATTTAGAACTTGAAGCACTTAAAAAGAATAAGAATGATGCAGAATTTCGAAGCTTAATCTTCTCTATTCAGGCGAGGCTCCGAGGCCTTGAATAAAAAGCGCTAACCATTGAGAAATACGTCCTTGACATACTAATTTGATAGAACAGGTTTTAAATATTAAGTATTGAAACACACCTATAAAATATTCTACCTTATTTACCTTACATTCATTTGTTGCGGACAGGTGCCTAACAATGCTCACGTTGGGGTTGCTCGACCAACGCAAATAGTTGAACAAAAAGGATTAATTAACGATAAAGGTTCTGTAATTCAAACCAGATTTAATCCTCCAATAGGTTTTGAAAGAAAATCGGTTGCGGGAAATTCATTTGCCGACTACTTGCGTAATCTTCCACTCAAACCTGTCGGCTCTAAAGTGAAATACTACAATGGAGATTTTAAGAATGATATTGTTTACGATGCAGTTGTTGATATGGAGATTGGCAATACCGATTTACAACAATGCGCTGATGCAGTTATGCGATTAAGAGGAGAATATTTCTACTCACAGAAAGCTTACGATAAAATTTCGTTCACTCTGACTAACGGATTCAAAGTAGATTATACTGAATGGATGAAGGGAAATAGAATAGTTGTAAAGGGGAATACTACTTCATGGAAAAAGACAACTGAACCATCCAACGCCTATAAAGATTTTAGGAGCTACATGGATTTAGTTTTCAATTACGCAGGCACTTTATCACTCTCAAAGAGTTTGCACAGCAAAAGCATCAAGAACATTTCAATAGGAGATGTTTTTATTCTCGGTGGTTCGCCTGGACATGCAGTGATTGTTGTTGATGTTGCAGAAAACAAATCGGGAGAGAGAGTTTTTATAATTGCTCAGAGTTATATGCCGGCACAGGAAACACAAATCCTGAAAAATTTGAATGATGAAAAATTGAGTCCATGGTATAGTTCTGACATCGTTGGCAGTTTGTTGACACCGCAATGGACTTTCAATACGAGCCAACTAAAGACATGGTAATGTTTCTGCCGTTGTTGGTGTTTTAGCATCGGCTTTTGTTTCATCCCGCTTTCCTTAGCGGGAGCGCTGCATCACCAACAACTATTATTCTCAAAAATAATTTTCCTTTTCCATTTAACACCATCCCTCTTTTTCAGCCTTCCGTACTTCGGTAGCTATCATTCGTGTTTTTTAAATTTTCTTATTAGCATAAATACTATCAATGCTAAAACACAAACAATTACAATTATCCATAGGTTTCTTAAATCATCTAGGGTTCTATCCCACATCCCTGCATATAATAGCTGGGTCAAGAAATTACTGAGTAACATTTTATCAATTTTCGTTTCCTCTTGTCCTTAATCGGTTAAGGTTTCGTACCAAACATATTTATCGAATCCAGTGCCGTTAATTTTTCGCGTTTGTCATTTCCCAAAATCATTTCTCCTACCGATGGCACATTGTCCGTTCTCGTAATCAAGTTCCGGTTAACATAATTTAAATCTGTATTACTGCTGGCATTCGAAGTATTTCCATCCATCATTGCAATTTTCAGAATCAGAATAAACAATACAATCCACCATGCGCTGTAGCGCGTGCTTCTGTTGGGCTCACTTGGTCGCTGTGGCGGGCTTTGATAAGGTTGGTAAGCATAGGAATGTTCCCGTTTCCTTTTCAGTTCACCATCATATTCCTTTTTGCTTTCAGCGTTTGCAAGTATTTGATAGGCGTTGCTTTTCCGCTTAAAAATGTTTTCGCAATTTAAATCACCATTGTTCCTATCGGGGTGATATTTAAGTGCAAGCCTTCGGTATGCTAGCTTAATTTCTATAAGCGAAGCAGTATCCTTTATTCCTAATTCTTCGTAATAAGTTTTCTCCATTTCTCCCTTTGTGTTCTTTCTTAAATGAAAATAACACTGTAAAACATCCTCACCCAAATCAATATCAACGCTATACTGTATTTGCTCCAACCCCTTTTCGCTTCCTTTTCCATTTTTCTGTTTTAAACCAAAAACAAAACAGAAAAATCATGAGACAACCTTATCATCTTCGTCCAAGCGAAATCAATTTCTTAAAACCAATTGCAGGTGGCTTCACTCAGGAAGAAACCGCGAAACTCCTCGGCATCTCTGAGCACACCGCCTCATCCCATGCCGACAACATCCGCGCGCAAATGAACCTTCCAAAATTAGAAGCCGCAGCCGCACTCGCTATTTGCATGGGCTACTTCACAATCTTCGAAGTGCAATTCAAATTCAAAGACCCCACACAACTACCTTGGAGCGACTACCCCCGCAAGAACAATAATCAGCCTTGAGTTTAGGAACGACCTTGTGAATTTTGGCGTTAAAAAAATAATTCCGAGTGCCGTTAAAAACTGCACACTGTTTGAGCGCCAACCGTCCCTATCAGTTTAAGGCAAAAGTTTGATGCGCGAGTTTGGGCAGTTTAGGCAGTCGGAATTATTTTTAGCCAAAAGTCACACAGTCTTGAACTTTTCTTTGTTACTTTCTTTTGGTTCAAGCCAAAAGAAAGTAAAAGTGATAGAACTATAGACTGCATCATGCTTAAGACTAATTAAGCAAGAACTATCGAGTGGGGTATATACCCCATTGACACGAATACCTCCAAAAATTACGTTTGCGCTATCAAAAACACAAACAAATGGAACCAAACTACAAAGAAACCCAGGACGAACTTTACGAAGGCTGCGAACTCCTCGCCACAAGCATGGATGAAGAAATTGTTCCCCTCGGTAACTTCAAAGCAAAATACAATGCCGTTTTCGTGGCGGCATTTCGCGGCACTATCGCTACTGCCAAAAACCTTCCCGATGACGACCAGCGCGTAGCAGCACACGAAATTCTCAGAATCAAAATGGTAAAATTCACCGACAACAAAATCCGCGAATCACTCGGCAGTTTGCGCCTCTACATTCGCGATGCTTACGATGATGTGGATGAAAGAGAAGTAAGATTAAGAGAAGCGGGCTTCAACGATTACGAACAGGCACTCAATTACAATTGGGAAAAACTCAAAGGCTTCCTCAAAAACGCCAACGACTTTATCACAAACAACCTTGCCGACCTTACTGCAAACAACAACATGCCGGTAACCTTTCCCCCGATTATTTCAACCATCAAAACAGATTTAGATGCAGCCGTAACCAATTTGCTCAACCTTCGCGAAAATGCTAAACAAGGCACACAGGCAAAAATCATTGCCAACAACGAACTCAACAAACAGAAAAACGCAATCTGCGAAGACGGTCAGCATGTATTTCGTAATGACGAAGCAAAATGCGCACAATTCGTTTGGGATTCCATCATGCAAATAGTAAGTCCACCGGGCAAAGCCGGTTTGCGTTTCGATGTAAAAGAAGACATAACAAACACCCCTATTGCAGACGCAGAAGGAAAATTTCAAAAAGAAGGCAACCCCGCCATCATCACCAAAACCGACAAAGACGGCAAAGGCTTTATCGATTCACTCGAACCCGGCAAATACAAAGGCACCATCTCCCACCCCGACTATGTCACCCTGAGCGTAGAATTCGAAATCACCACCGGAGTAACCTCCTTCAAACATTGGCTACTCGTAAAAAACCTTAACCAACCCCAAACTAAATTCTCAAAAGCAAAACAGCCCCGATGGTCGGGGCTGTTTTGTTTCTTATGTATTGGTTTTTTGTTCCCGCAGGGTCTCCGCCTCGGGACCCTGCGGTTTTTGCCTTTCTGTATTTCCCCCGGCCTTGTGAATTTTGGCGTTAAAAAAACTATTCTGGTTGCCGTTAAAAACTGCACACTGTTTGAGCGCCAACCAACACTATCTATTTATGACAAACTTTGATGCGCGAGTTTGGGCAGTTTAGGCAAGCAGAATAGTTTTTAGCCAAAAGTCACACAGCCTTGAACTTTTGGTTCTTTTGGTTCAAGCCAAAAGAACTTAAATGAAAAAGCAAAAGCAACATGCCACCCCGCTGGGGTTGGTGAAAGGGGTGATACTATATATATACTACAAACAGGTCACCCCTCTGGGGTGAAAACCTTTTGTCCCTAAAGTCCCATTCGTCCTTTGCATTTCTATGTTTCTATGTCTCTATGTGGTTAATTGTATTTTGTATTGGCTGTTGAAGTCCCCTTTAGGGGATTTAGGGGTTAAAGGTAATTGAAAATAATTCAGAATAACAAAAAATAATTCAATTTGCTTATTATCAGTGACTTGCGGTGCATCTTTGTATTCTTTTGAATAATTTTGGATTATAAAATACCGTCCCTTTTTTGTATTTTTGTCCCTGATTTGTTCCCCAAATTATAACAAGCATGGCATCTGTAACACTTCGAACCAAACCAATTGATAAAAAAGGATTTTCACTTTTCCTTGACATCTATAATGAAGGACAAAGGTATAAGGAATATCTTAAACAGTATACTTCGAAGGACTATACCAAACCGGAAAATAAAAATGTCCTAAAACAGGATAAGGAAAGTTGGGATTTGGCAAAAGCTATTCAGGCTAAACGGTTGACACAAATCAACGAAAGCATCTCGGGATTTATTCCGAAGGTAAATAAACATGATTTCATCAAATACTACAGAGAGCAGGCCGCAAAGAAAAACCATGATTCGTATGGATACGCATTGACCTATTTGATTGATTTTAATGGGGGCGACAAACTTTCCTTAAAAGCTTTAGATGAAAAATATTTGAAAGATTTTATTGCGCATCTTAAAGAACAAGAACTTAGCCCATCCAGTATCCGGATGTATTTATCGCGCATCAGTATTATTCTGAATCTGGCAGTAAAAGACAAAATCATACAGGTCAATCCTTTCAATTATCTGAAACGCGGAAATGGGGGAGACATACCGG
>JAPLES010000021.1 GCA_026391075.1 Bacteroidota bacterium
ACATGTTATCTGCAATGAAGTCTGTGTAATTAGTGGAGTAAAAATAAATTATAACCCCAAAAACAGAAACTAACAAATGGCAGGTGGTAAATTATCTCCGCGGCAGAAAATGATTAACATGATGTACCTCGTGTTAACAGCCCTTCTCGCTTTGAACGTATCCCAAGAAGTATTAAATGCATTCCACTTGGTTAACGAGGGATTGCAAACTTCGAACGGTTCGTTAGGCGAAAAAAACAACGGTATATATAAGGCTTTTGATAAGCAAATGGAAAACGATAAGACAAAGACGCAACAGTTTTTCGACAAAGCGCAAAAAGCTAAAAAAATCGGATCAGATTTAAATAGTTTGGTCGAAAGCTACAAATCCGAAATCATTAAGCAGGCTGGTGGTATTGATCCTGAGACAGATGATATTGAGCAACGCGATAATATTGATGTGGCTACACGTATGTTTGTTGAAGAAGGAGCGGGGGTAAAGAGAGGGAGAGAACTTCAGCAAAAGATATTTGACGCGCGCAAAAATTTGTTGGATTTAGTTGACGAGAAAGACAGAGCTAATTTCAAAATGTCGCTTGATGCTAAAACTCCAAAGAAAAAAGGAGAGGAGGGCGCAAAATGGGAATATCTCACTTTTAGTCACGTGCCTGCAACTGCAGCTGTTACCATCCTTTCTAAATTTCAGAATGACGTTGTGAGTTCAGAAGGAGCGGTTATCGAGTATTTGATCAAAAAAATTGGAGAAACAGATTTCAAATTCACTGATCTTACTGCAAAAATTATTGCACCTACTAGTTATATCTTAACGGGTCAGCAATACAAGGCCGATGTGTTCTTAGCAGCATTTAACTCAACGCAACAACCCGAAATTTTCTTGGGTTCAGTTGGAGGGTTCAAGAAAAATCCGGATGGATCTTACGATCCCAAAGATTCAAACGACCCACTTCCAGGAGGCTACGGAAATAATATGTTGAAAGCTGAAGGTGGTTTTGGAAAATACACAGCAACTGGTGCTGGCGTTGGAGAAAAAACCTATACAGGTATTATTCGCGTAAAGAATCCAACCGGTGGGTATAAATTCTATCCATTTGAAGGTAAATATCAAACAGCTCCTAAGGCAGTTGTAGTATCGCCAACTAAGATGAACGTGCTATACATTGGAGTAGATAACCCAATGGAAATTTCAGTTCCAGGAGTTGGACAAGGAGATGTTTCAGCAACTTTAGAAGGTGCTGGTACCTTAAAGAAAGACCCTGCTAATCCGGCTAGCTATATTGCTAATGTTACAGCAATTGGAAAGTGTAAAATCAACGTATCTGCTAAAATTGATGGTAAGGTTCAGCCTATGGATGGCAAAGAATTCCGTATCAAGCGTATTCCAGATCCTGTTCCAATGACTAGCGGTAAACTAAGAGGAGGAAACGTTCAGGCAGGAACAATGAAGGCACAATCTGGTATTCTAGCCTTGTTAGAAAATTTCGATTTTGATGCTCGTTTCAATGTGGTGAGTTTCCAAATGGTATTTTCTTCAAAAGGCGAAATTTTTAAAGCTGAATCACCGGGTCCCGGCTTTACTCCACAAATGCAGGCATTTAAAGATAGAGCTAAGCCGAAAGATATTCTCTTCATTGATGAGATAAAAGTTGTAGGTCCTGATAAACAGCCGAGAAAACTTGGTCAGATTGCATTCACTATTATCTAAAAACAGAAATCATGTATAACAAAGGAAAATTTGTAATTGCCGCTGCTCTGCTCATGTTTGCAGGTTCAGTGTTTGCTCAGGAGCCATTGGATGGTGCATGGGTAAAGACTACTACCAAAGAAAAGGAAGTAATTCCTTACGACTACATTCGCGAAGCGGATGTGTTTTGGGCAAAGCGTATTTGGAGAATGATTGACGTTCGCGAAAAAATGAACTTGCCATTCAAGTATCCTCAGCAACCGCTAATCGAAATCGTTCACACTGCTGCAAAGAATGGTGAGTTGACCGTTTATGATAATAATGTAACAGACGCTGATCAGTTTAAACAAGTTCTTAGCGTGGAAGACGTAAAGAAACTTGGAACGCGAATCGACACCGTAATGCAGATTAACCCAATTACTTTGGAAGAAGAGCAGGTAATTCAAAAGAATGACTTGACTTGGGAGAAAATTGTAAAGTACCGTGTTAAAGAGGACTGGTTCTTTGATGAAGAGACTTCAACTATGATGTGCCGTATTATAGGTATTGCACCTGTAATGGAGGATTTCGATGCTTCGGGTAATTATCGGGGAGATATGACTATGTATTGGGTTTATTACCCAGATTTACGTCCTATCTTGGGTAAATACGAAGTTTACAATCCAAAGAACGATGCTGTGAGAATGAGCTGGGAGGATTTATTCGAAGCACGTTATTTCGAAAGCTACATATATAAGGAGAGCAACGTTCATGACAGAAATATTCAAGAGTATGCTACGGGTATGGATGCTTTGTTAGAAAGCGATCGTGCTAAGAATGACAATTTTGTTTTCGAACACGATTTGTGGAACTACTAAAAACCGAGGAATAGTCTAAATAAAAAAGGATGTCTGGTTTCAGACATCCTTTTTTATTTAGTTCTTTTCTTAAGAGACTATGCATCAATTCTTGCAAACTTGGCGTGGCTTTCAATAAATGCTCTACGCGGAGGAACTTCATCTCCCATCAACATGCTGAAAGTATAATCTGCTTCTGCCGCGCTTTCAATTGTTACTTGTTTTAAGGTGCGAGTATTTGGATTCATTGTTGTTTCCCAAAGTTGTTCGGCATTCATTTCTCCAAGGCCTTTGTAACGTTGAACATGCACATTGGCTTCGCTTCCGCCTTTTGCTAACTCCTTGGTCGCAGCCATTCGTTGCGTATCGTTCCAGCAATAAGTTTGCTCTTTTCCCTTCTTAACTAAGTAGAGTGGTGGTTGGGCAATGTAGATATGACCTTCTTCTACCAGTTTTTTCATACTGCGGAAGAAGAACGTAAGAATAAGTGTGGTGATGTGTGAACCATCAACATCGGCATCGCACATGATCACAATCTTTCCATATCGCAGTTTAGCAATGTCAAGTTCTTTGGAATCTTCTACAGTTCCAATACGTACTCCAAGTGCCTGAAAAAGATTTCCGATTTCTTCGTTATCGTAAATTTTATGTTCCATTGCTTTTTCAACGTTCAAAATTTTTCCACGTAATGGAAGAATCGCCTGGAAGTGTCTGTCGCGACCTTGCTTAGCTGTTCCACCCGCTGAATCTCCTTCGACTAAGAATATTTCCGACTCATCACGATTCTTACTACTGCAATCTGCCAATTTACCTGGCAAACCACCACCGCTTAACGCACCTTTGCGTTGAACCATTTCGCGTGCCTTGCGGGCAGCAGCACGAGCTGTTGCAGCAAGCACTACTTTGTCAAATATCAGTTTGGCCTGTTTAGGGTTTTCTTCTAAGTAGTGTTCTAACTTTTCTCCCAAAATTTGCTCTACAGCTCCAGCTACTTCATTATTACCGAGTTTGGTTTTGGTTTGTCCTTCGAATTGAGGTTCAGGAACTTTTACCGAGATGATAGAAGTCAATCCTTCACGAAAATCATCCCCTACAATTTCAATCTTTAGTTTTTCAAACAATTTATTTTTCTCACCAAACGATTTAAAGGTTCTTGTAAGTGCGCGTCTAAAACCCGCCACATGCGTTCCTCCTTCAATGGTATTGATATTGTTTACATAGCTGTGTACATTTTCGGTATAAGAAAGATTGTACTGAAGTGCTACTTCCACAGCTATGTTATCGCGACTGCCTTCCACCCAAATGGGAGTTGGTATCAGCGGTTCGCGTGTGCTGTCGAGAAATTTTACAAATTCAACCAATCCGCCTTCGCTATGAAAATGGCTGTGCTTAAATTCTCCGGTTTCGTCTTTTTCTCTTTCGTCAATAATATCTAAGTGAATTCCTTTGTTGAGGAAAGCCAGTTCGCGTAAGCGGCCGGCAAGCGTATCGAAACTGTAGATAGTAGAAGTGAAAATCGTAGCATCTGGTTGAAAAGTAACGATGGTACCACGAATAGTTGTAGTTCCTGCTTCTTTCACAGGATATAAAGGTTTACCTTCAGAATATTCCTGTTCGTAAATCTTTCCGTTGCGATGAACCTGAGCCTTTAAATGTGAAGAGAGTCCGTTAACGCACGAAACACCAACACCGTGCAATCCGCCCGAAACTTTATAAGAATCTTTATCGAATTTTCCTCCTGCATGAAGAACGGTCATAACCACCTGGAGCGCACTGACACCTTCCTTCTCATGAATATCTACAGGAATACCACGACCGTCATCTTTTACAGAGATGGAATTGTTTTCATGAATGGTTACATAAATATTTTTGCAATGCCCGGCAAGAGCCTCATCAATTGAATTGTCAACTACTTCGTAAACCAAATGGTGCAATCCCTTTATGCCAGTATCGCCAATATACATGGCGGGACGTTTACGCACCGCCTCTAATCCTTCTAATACCTGAATACTGCTAGCTGAATATTCTGCTTTTTTTGTTGTTTCTTCAGTGGTAATATCTGCTGTTCCTTCGCTCATTTTTTACTGTTTAAATTTGTTGGGCGAATGTAAGAAACCAGCGTGGGTTTAGTTCGTTTACAACTGCTTTTTTATCCCCAAAAGGTCATAATAATTCACATAAAAAAACCGCCTCGAAATGAGGCGGTTTTTGAATAGGATGAGACTTTGTTTTGGTTACCTTCTGCGCAGAAAAATGCTGATGTAGTAAACTAAAGTGGCTAGTGAAGAAAGTGCAGCAACTACATAAGTCATTGCAGCCCATTTCAAAGCATCTTTTGCCATTTCATGTTCTTGTGATGAGGTTGCTCCGGAACTATCTAACCAAGCAAGGGCACGGTTAGAAGCATCGAACTCAACAGGCAACGTGATGAAACTGAAAATAGTAGTAGCGGTAAACATTACGATTCCAAACAAAAGCAGATAAGGTAACACAGTAATGGTAAGCACACCTGCCAGCAAAATCCATTGCATATAGCGCGAAGCAAAACTTACAGCCGGAACTAATTTAGAACGCATACCCAACCACATATAGGCATGAGCATGTTGAACAGCATGACCACATTCGTGTGCGGAAACAGCAGCAGCGGCTACGCTTCTTCCGTTAAAAACTTCAGGAGAAAGATTTACTGTTTTGTCAATCGGATTGTAATGGTCGGTAAGTTGACCTTCTACCGAAACAATTTTTACATCTGTGATATTGTTATCGCCTAACATTTTTGCGGCTACCTGAGCGCCAGTCATGTTTCCGCGAAACGCGATTTCTGAATATTGTTTGAATTTGCTTTTAAGGCGCATGCTTACGAGCCAACTAATAAGCATGAACACAATGAGAATTCCATAAATTCCTAACATAGTTTTTGGTTTTAGTGATGCAATGGTAATAACAATTTGTATGCTAAAACATATTGCGAAACTGTTTTGTCAAAGATTAAGACGAAGTGGCAGGAGAATTATTTGAAAGCAGAAGATGAGATTGCATTTCTGTCAACCTGATACCAACCTGTGTTCGATAAAGAACTTGTTCATTTACTTCAAATTAAAATCATGAACGCCCAACTTGAAAAACAATTCCTTCAGTTAGAGGAAGAACGCAAAACTCTTTTCAGTGACTTAAAGAATTACACCGATGATATCATCAACAAAAAGCCTTCATCCGAAAAGTGGAGTGTGGCAGAAGTAATTGTGCATTTAATTACTGCCGAAGAAATGTCGCTGAAATATTTGTCGAAAAAAATTCAGGATACTTCGAAAGAAAGCGAAGAAAGTTTCAAGAATAAATATCGTTGGTTGTTGGTGAAACTTGTTTTCGCTTTCAACATCAAATTTAAAGCACCTGAAATTGTAGAGCCAAAGATGGGTTATCAATCGTTAGCAGATTTAGAAACTAAGTGGAGTAATGTTAGAAATCAAACTTTAAGTGTGCTACAAAAACTTAGTGACGAAGAGACAAATAAAACTTTATGGAAGCATGCTCTAGCAGGCAAAATGAATTTGCATCACATGGTGCAGTTTTTTGGAGTGCATTATAACCGACATAAAAAACAGATAGAGCGAACGGTGGTTGCAGTGAAGTAGTTATTTTTTCTCGTGCTCCTTTTTCTCTAAGTCCAAAATTCCATGGCTTAATTCTGAAAGTATACTGATGAGTTGCTGCGTTTTTTTTACGCCAATAATTTTTTCGAATTTCTCATCTACCAGTTTTGCACAGCCAACAAAGTATTCCATAAAATGAACACCCTCTTTAGTAATGGAAATAATTTTGGAGCGGGAATCTTTCGGGTCAGTCTCAAATTCAATGAATCCTTTTGTAATTAAATCATTTACCATTTTGCTCATAGCTTGTTTGCTCACACGGGCCCGCTTAGAAAGCTCGATGATATTTACATCCTCTAAACTTATAATAGTAATCAGGCGCAAGTGGTCGGGGCGAATGTTTTCCCAGCCGTCTGCTTTCCATTTGCTTTGTGCCCATTCATTTACATAGCGATGTGTAATGTAAATGCCACGCATAATATTTCGCCCACGGGCGGCCATGTGGCTTTCTAATTTTGCTCTGGTTCGTTTGTCAAGCATGGCGCTTAAAATTTAATTAGGTGTATTTCGAAATGCAAATATAATCGCTCAAAATAAATAGACAACCCTCTTGTCTATTTAGTCAACTTGGTTTACTATTGCCGCTTCAAAATAAAAAACCATGTCAGAAACAGTCACCAAAACAAGTCCTAAAACAATTGTTGTAAGAGTGCTTTTAATCACGCTGCTTCTCGTAGCCGCTTTCTTCGGGTATAAAAAAATAAACTACGAAATGCACCACGAAACCACGGACAATGCGCAGGTAGAGGCGCGCTTTGTTCCTATTCTTCCTCGTGTAGCTGGTTATATCAAGACTTTACTTGTAGAAGATTATGCTCTAGTAAAGAAGGACTCGCTGCTTGCAGAAATTGATGACAGCGAACTCGCGCTTCAGTTAGAAGAAATGGAAGCTGATTTAGCGCAGGCGCAAACGGATATTGAAAATGCTCACGCTTCAATTACCAACACGAATGCTTCGGTTAGTTCTGCTAAATCAAATTTAGATGTAGCACAAAGCAGAAAAGAAAAAGCGCAGCATGATTTTGGCCGCGACCAAAATTTATTTAAAGATGGAGCCATCACTCAAAAACAATTTGACGACAGCAAAGCAAACCTTGATATTGCTAACAAACAATATGAAGTAACGAAGAATGATGTAGCGGTTGCGCAATCAAAAACAGGCGTAAGTAATGCTACACTTAAAAAAGCTGAAGCGCAAATTGCTGTGAAGAAAGCTCGCATTGAACAGCAGAAATTAAAATTGAGCTACACAAAAATTTATTCTACCAGTGATGGCAAAATTGGTAAACGCAATATTGATGCAGGACAATTTGTTCAGGCAGGAACTCCACTCTTTACTATTATAAATGATAAAGATTTTTGGGTAGTAGCGAATTTTAAAGAGACACAATTGCAGCATGTGAAGCTTGGTGGTGAAGTAGAAGTAAAAATGGACGCTTATAAAAACGAACCGATAAAAGGAAAGATAGTTTCCATCAGCGATGCTACCGGTGCAAAGTTCTCGCTTCTTCCACCGGATAATGCAACCGGCAATTTTGTGAAAGTAACTCAGCGCGTTCCGGTAAAAATTGAAATTGAAAATGCAGAGAAGTATAAAGACATTCTTCGTGCGGGTATGAGTGTAGAAGTTTCTATAGCATATTAAAAGAGCAGAACAGTAATGAAAAGTTTCGCCAAAATAATTATTGTTTTCACCACCATCTCGGCAGCTATCATGGAATTGATAGATGCTTCGATAGTGAATGTGGCGCTGTCAAACGTTGCCGGAAACCTCGGTGCAACGATTGAAGATGTTAGTTGGGTTATCACAGCCTATGCAATCGCGAATGTTATTATCATTCCAATGACCGGTTTCCTGGCGCAATACTTCGGCAGAAAAAATTATTACTTGTATTCTATTGTGCTATTCACGCTCGCATCTATTATGTGCGGCAACTCCACTTCGCTATGGGAATTAGTGTTCTGGAGATTTATTCAAGGTATTGGCGGTGGAGCTTTGCTCTCTACTTCACAAGCAATTTTGTTCGATACTTTTTCTATTGAGCAAAGAGGAATTGCTTCAGCCATGTTTGGTGTAGGTATTGTAATGGGACCAACTCTCGGACCAACAGTGGGCGGTTTAATCATCGACCATTATGCATGGCCACTCATCTTCAACATCAATATTCCTTTCGGAATTCTCGCGACAACTCTCACTTATTTCTTTGTGGAAGATTCCGTACATCACACTTCCAAGCCGAGCATTGACTGGACAGGAATTTTACTGCTGATGGTCGGTGTTGGTTCGCTGCAATTTGTTTTAGAAAGAGGTGAAGCACACGATTGGTTTGCTGATGAAAGTATTCGCATTGCAACTATTGCCGCCATATTTTCTGTTGTTGGTTTTATTTGGTGGGAGTTGAATACCGAAGAACCGGTGGTGAACATTCGCTTGTTCAAAGATCCGAATCTCACAATTACCACACTACTCACATTTGTTTCGGGCTTTGCACTTTTTACCTCGGTATTTGTGTATCCACTTTTATTGCAGCGTGTGTTGGGTTACACGCCAACAATGGTTGGCATGTCGTTGCTGCCGAGCGCGCTTGCCTCTATTGTAGTAATGCCTATAGTTGGAAAAAGATTGCAAGCCGGTGATTCGCCCAAAATTTTTATCACTGCAGGTTTTATGATTGTGATGGTTTACGGATGGATGCTTTATAGACGTTGCGATTTAAATGCAGGCATGGGAGATTTCTTTTTGCCTTTGATGGTGCGTACAATGGGAATTTCGATGATGGCAGTTACACTTACCAACCAAGCAGTGGTTGGTCTTTCTCCGAAAGATATACCTCAAGGTGTTGCGTTGAACAATATGATGCGTCAACTCGGTGGTGCCTTCGGCATTGCGATTATGAATACCTACATCGCGCAGCGATTTGCGATTCACAAAAATGATTTGATTACAAACATCACTGCCGGTTCGCAACTTTTTATTGAGCGAAATACTGCGCTGATGCAAGGCGTGGGTTCCAAACTTGCGGTTACTGCAAATGCACAACAGCAGGCATATCAATTGATGGATTTAACTATTACCAAACAAGCATATCTGCTTACCTACATGGACGGATTTTTGTTTGCGACTGTTGCTGTGTTGGCTGTCTTTCCATTGATAGCGGGATTGAGAAATAAAAAGCTGAGTGCAGATGAAATGAAAATTGCGAATGAATCAGCGCACTAAAAGGCAAGTGTGAGAATTAGCGTATTAGCGAATGAAATACAAAACGAAAATTTAGAATTATGAAGACAAGATTTTTCTTCCTTATGATGTTGACAGTGCAAATGGTCAGTGCTCAAACAACTGCTCCTGCTCAACTCACAGAGTTAATTAATAAGGCCATTGATAATTATCCAAAGCTGAAAGAAGCAAGTGAATATGTGAGCCTGAGCGAAGCGAAAAAAGATTTGGCCTATGGTGCTTATATGCCCGTAATAAGTGGCGATGCAAGTTATCGTTATGGCAAACCAACACCTAGCATTAAGTTTCCTGTTGGCGGTGGAGTTTTTCAGGAAGTGAGTTTTCTACCTGCGAATAATTTCGATATGGGTTTGAAACTGCAGCAACCTATTTGGGATTTTGGAAGAACCGGAGCAAACATACAGAAATCGAAAAGTGACATTGTTACTTCGAAAGACAATTTAGAAAGCGCGAAGAATACATTGGCTTATCAGGTAGCGCAGGTTTATTTCGGAATTGTGTTTTTGAATAAGAGTGTAGATGTTCAGAACGAACAAATCAAATTGCTGGAAGCCAACGAAAAATTAATCAGCGATAAAATCAAGAATGGCGATGCGCTGAAATTCGATTTGCTTTCTACACAGGTAAAAAAGAACAGCGCACAAAACCGGTTGATTGATTTGCAAACTCAGGTACGCAAACAATACGATATGCTGAATATGGTAACGGCTAATTCAACTTACGATTACATCACCGCAAAAGATGCTGATGGAAATTTGTTTAGTGCCGATGCTGTTTCTGCGGACAACAACTTCGACATAAAAGTATTGAATGACAAACTCGCTACGTCTAACTGGGATGTAAAAATTGCGAAGCGCGGATGGTTGCCTCAATTAGTTGCGAGTGCAAGTGCCGGTTATAAAAACGGCTTTGTGCCCGACATCAACAAATTACTTTTCAATTATAATGTAGGTGTGGGTTTAAGTGTTCCAATTTTTTCTTCTGCTCGACCTAACTATCAAACCAAGATTGCGAAAATTAATTTACAGGCAAGTACTTACGCTCTTGAGGCGCAGAAACTTTCGCTGAACAAAGACATTGCTCAGGCGAAGAATGATGTGGATGCTACACAGCGCAAACTCAAAAATTATGAATTGCAAATTGACCAGGCGAACGAAGCAGTATCTTTAGCAAACACGCGCTACAAAGGCGGAGTAATAACTAATCTCGAATTGCTTACCGCACAAACAAATTTGCAGGATGCGCAATTCGGAAAAATTCAATTGGAATACAATCTGCTTTTATCGAAACTAGATTTGAATCGTATAGGCGGAATAAAGTTTTGGTAGTCCATAATTTTCAAAATCTCTGTTCGTTATAAAAGGGAACTTAAAACGAAACGCCATGAGAAATTTCATCATTGCCATTGGACTGATAGCGATTGTATCGCTTATCATTACGGTATTAGTTTAATACCTTAGCCAAAAATTACTGTGAAAACTTTCGAAACACTCACCGAAGCTATCAACGATTTAAAGGCACGTGGCTACGACCGCGATTTTAATTTGCGCGAAACCTGTATTGAATGTTCGCAATCACGCACGCAACTTTCAGCTGCTGATTTTGAAATAACTGAAACCTATCACTTTGACGGCAGCACCGATGTAGATGATGAAGTGGTGCTTTATGCTATTGAATCGAAAACCGGATTGAAAGGAACTTTAGTGAATGCGTATGGTGCATACTCCGATTCGGTTTCGGATGAGCTTATAGCCAAACTGCGCTTTCACAAATAATTCTATGTTTGGTTCACGATGACTCCACCGTTTAAACATTACCCATTAGCCATTCGCATTCTTTTATTGTTCAGCATGTTTTTGTTCAACATGGGCGTGGTGTCGTTCATTGCGCTCTTCTTTGCACAAAAGATTTTCAACCTCGAAAATGCGCAACAGGTTCTGGAAGGAACACTCACCAACAGCAATGAAATAAACGCCTTTCTTTTTATTCAGGGCTTAAGTTCATTAGGTGGATTTGTGTTGACAGCTATGATGTTTGCAGTTTTAGAATCGGGTGAGTTCAAACATTATTTGCGCATAAAAAATTTGCCTTCGGTAAAAATGATTGTGCTGGCAGTAGCTTCTATTTTGGTTGCGCAATTCTTTATTGAATATTTAGTGGAGCTGAATCAGAAAATTCCTCTGCCTTCCGCTTTGAGTTTTCTAAACGACTATCAAAAGAAAGCCGAAGAAATTATTAATGCGATGATGAATTTCAAAGACATCGGGCATTTGATTTTTGTTTCCATTGTTGTTGCGCTGATTCCGGCTATTGGCGAAGAGTTTTTTTTTCGCGGAATTTTATTGGGCGATTTACTGAAAGGTAAAATTCGTCCGGCCATTGCTATTCCGGTTACGGGTTTAATATTCGCAGTGTCGCACATGGAGTATGACAACACGATTGCCATTTGGGCACTCGGAAGTTTTTTGGGTTACCTCTATTATGTAAGCGGAAGTTTGTGGTTGCCTATTGCAGCACACTTTACCAATAATTTTTTGGCGGTACTGATGAAATACTTTTTCAATTTAGGAATGATAAGTGAAGATGTGGCCAACGCAAAAACTCCTTTGTATGCCACTATTGTTTCGTTGCTGATTTTTGCGGTGTTTATATCGCTGTTTAATAAATGGAAGAATCCTGCGACATTTGTTGAAGTAGAAGAAACCGAACCACTCAACGAAAACCCCTCTATATGAAAACATTCTTCATTCGCCTTTCGTCAGGATTAGTCGTAGCGGCTCTTGCTATTACAGCCATGCTCTACAATCAGTATACTTTTTTTGTGCTGATGAGTATTATGCTTGTGGGCAGTTTGAATGAGTATTTCAACGTTACACAGCCAAGACGCGAAACCACTACCGGGTTTTTCCAGAGCAAGTGGTTTGTGATTTTATTGTGTTACAGTGCATTTGTAAAGTCGTTTATTTTTTCATCGCCACCGGCACAGGGTATTCCTGATTTTGGCAACTACGTTAAACTTTTGTTTGATGTGCTTACCCGTTTCCGCGATTCATCGTTGACGTTGAGTACCGCCATTCCTATTCTGGTTTTCATTTTGTTCATTACTGAACTTTATTCCAAATCGGAAAATTCGTTTGAGAATTTAGGATGGAAAACCGTTGCCATTTTTTGGATTCTGGTGCCTATGGTGTTGACTACTAAAATTTATTTTGAGCAAGGCAGCGCGTTTATCCTTGCTATGTTCTTCATCATTTGGGTTTACGATTCGTTCTGTTACATTTTTGGTTCACTGCTTGGGAAGCGAAAACTGTTTGAAAGAATTTCGCCAAAGAAAACATGGGAAGGAGCAATTGGAGGGGGAGTAGTTACACTCGTTGTGTTTTATTTCGCCAATAAAATTCCAGCTTTGCAAATGTTGAGTTCGGTAGAGTGGGTGATACTTGCTTTCGTTACAATTATCGCTGCCACTTATGGCGACCTGGTGGAGTCTATGCTCAAAAGAAATTTGGGAATAAAAGATTCAGGAAACTTAATGCCGGGGCATGGAGGTTTTTTAGATCGTCTCGATTCGTTCTATTTAGTAATTCCTTTTGTGGCTATGACCTTGTGGATGTTTGCGCAGGTGAAGAACCTGTTGCTGGTTTATGAATATCTGAATGGTTGATGCTTGTCTTACTGAAAGCCCCATACGAAAGCGGACTATGGCTTGCAACTGTGAACTGTTTAAGTAGGTTTGCGCCCTTGTTTTTTAAAACAAACTATGAAGAAGAAATTCAAGATTCATAAAGAAGGACATAAGATTCTTCTGGCAACAGTTATCGTTTTGCTGTTGGTTAATCTTACCATAGCACTGGTTTTCCGCAGCATATTGGTTTACTATATCACAGGCGCGGTGTCGCTGGTGGTGCTCGCAGCGTTTGCTTCTTTCTTCCGCATTCCAAGCCGTATATTTTTTGAAAGCGATAATCAGATTATTGCCCCTGCCGATGGCCGCGTGGTGGTGATTGAAGAAGTGCACGAAGGCGAATACTTTAAAGATAAGCGCATTCAGGTTTCTATTTTTATGAGCCCTGCCAATGTGCATGTGAACCGCAATCCTATCAGCGGCCTCGTGAAATATCAGAAGTATCACCCGGGAAAATACTTAGTGGCGTGGCATCCGAAATCGAGTGAGAAGAACGAACGCAACACGGTGGTGATTGAGCACGATGAATTAGACGTGGAAATTTTGGTGCGTCAGATTGCCGGAAAACTTGCCCGCAAAATTCGCTGGTATTTAAATGAAGGCGATGAAGTGGAGCAGAACGGTGAACTCGGGTTTATCAAATTCGGCTCGCGCGTTGATTTGTTTTTACCTATAGGAACAAAAATTGACGTTAACCTGAAACAGAAAGTAAAAGGCGGCATTACCGTTATAGGAACTTTGCCTGAAGACGAATAGTCTTTTTCATCTTCCCTAAAAATTTAATTATGAGTGTAGAAAATGCTTTGCGTGCGCGCAGCAATAACCAATGCGAATTGTGTAAGAGTGAAAATAAACTTTCGGTTTACGATTTGCCGCCACATGCCGAGCAACGCGAAGAAGACAGTTTGCTCGTTTGCGAAAAATGCAATTTGCAACTCACAAAAAAAGAAGAGCTCGACAGCGCGCACTGGGCTTGCCTGAGCGAAACCATGTGGAGCGAAGTGGTGCCTGTGCAGGTGGTAACCTGGCGCATGCTCAGCCGACTGCGCGATGAAAGCTGGGCGGCTGATGCCATTGACCAAATGTTTTTGGATGAACCAACTTTAGCCTGGGCTAAAGCCACGGGGGACCACGAAAACAGCAGTGCGGTTGAACTGCACCGCGACTGCAACGGAAATATTTTGAACGATGGTGATAATGTGGTGCTCACTAAAACGCTTGATGTAAAAGGCTCTTCGCTCAACGCCAAATTGGGCACGGTGGTAAAAGGAATAAAATTAGTGCCCGATAATGTGGAGCAGATTGAAGGCAAAATTGAAGGGCAAACGATTGTTATCTTAACGAAGTATTTGAGGAAGGGGTGAAACTACTTTTCACTCACCAACACCAAATCATCCAGCGCCTTTTTTACCTTACGATTATAAGCGCTCACACTTCGCTTATTTGTTTTGCCACACACACAATTAGTTTCTATACAATGCTCGCGGCTTTTAGAAATGCCCGCCAGGCGCAAACACAATTCATGTTCCGCCACTAAACTGCGCAGCAATTCGTGCCCTTCTAAAATACTTCTTACTAAAACAGGCGCTTCGCGTTTGCTCTTCAGCTTCTTTAAACCCAGGCGGCTGAAACCGTTTTGGTCTTCATAATGCACTATGCCAAAGAGCGGCACATAACCTTTTTGCGCTTTGTTGAACTGGGGCCAAAGTTTTTTTATTTCTTCCGTTTCGAGGGCAAGGGCTTCCTGCTCGTTTTCGCACACGGTAAACCGCAGGTGAAAAATCTCGCGCATAAAATCCTGCTTTTGTTTGGCGGGCGAGTTATTGGTAAAGTGAATGCTCACGCGCTTTTTCAAATTAACCGCTTTGCCCACATAAACCACCTTGCCTTTTTTATTCAGGAAATAATAAACACCGGGGGTATCGGGCAGCTTTTCAAATTCTGCTTTGGGTAAATTAGGCGGCAGTGCCTGTTCTTTCGAACCTCGTTTCAAAAACTTAAAAATGCTTTCGCTGTCGGCCTGCAATAATTTTTCAAACAGAATAACTGTAGCGGCTGCATCGCCACCCGCACGGTGGCGGTTGTTCAAAGGAATTTCCAAAGAGCCGCAAAGATTTCCCAAACTATAAGAAGAAAAACCCGGAAATATTTTTCGGCTCAGTCGAACGGTGCAAAGCTTCTTGCAGTTCAATTCATACTCGTGTTGCTTCAAAGCATTTTTAAGAAACGAATAATCGAAGTTGACGGAGTGTGCCACAAACACACGGTTGTTGAGCAGTTCAAAAATTTCTTTTGCCACATCCGAAAAAGGCGGAGCGTTCTTCACCATCTCGTTGGTAATGCCCGTTAACCCCGTTATATAATAAGGAATATGCGCCTGCGGATTGATAAGCGTTTCGTATTGCTTAAAAACTTTTTCGCCATCGTGTAGGTGAATGCAAACTTCGGTAGTGCCATTTCCCGAAGCATGACCGCCCGTGGTTTCGATATCTACAATAGCGTATTCCATACGGCAAATATGAATATACAGAACGCAATGGATGTGCGTGCTAAAAAATAATTTCCAGCACACCAAAAAACAAGTGCATTAACTCTCTAATATTCTTTCGTTAATCTTTTTTTGGATACTAAAAAAAATCACTATCATTACTCAACGAATTTTTCGGAATTCGTCTTTACACTAAACCCCAAAATTGTAACATGAAAAACATTTACATTCTTTTCCTCGCAATGTTCCTGTTCGTTTTTACTTCGCAGGCGCAAGTCATGAACGGTCAATTAGATGACATTAAAGAGTTCAGCACAAAAGTTACTGTGCCTTTCGTAATGCCCGATGGCGTAAAACTTTTTACCGATGTGTATCTGCCACGCGTGCGCGATTCACTCGTGGTAAATTTGGGAACTATTGATTTGTTGGGTACACCGCTCGTAACAAATCCTATTACTTTTATTCCGCTAGGTTCTCAATTGCTTATTTACGATTCTATCAACGGTCAACCTAATCCAGACCCATATCAGTTGCCCACTATTTTTACTCGTACGCCTTACGACAAAGGTGACTTTGATGAGTTAGGCGGAATACTTCCAATTCTTGGATACAACTATATGTTGCAAGATATGCGAGGCCGTTATTCATCAGAAGGGGTTTATTTCCCTATGTATTCAGATAGCTGGAACAAAAATGCGTACCATCCTTTTGGTCACGTCTTAGATTATTTAGATCCTTCTGATCCTAAATATTCAAACAAACACGAAGACGGTTATAACTCTGTAAAAATTATTCAGGATATTACAATTCCGGGTTTGTATGACGGCCTGCCGCATACCAACGAAAGAATCAACAACGGTTCGATAGGTATGTTTGGCGCATCGGCTTTGGGTAACACCCAATTGCAATTAGGTTTGGCACACCACTGTTCAGATTCGTTACCGCACTTAAAATGTTTAATGCCAATTGTAGCTACTACCGAGCATTACATTTCTACAGGTTATAACAACGGAGTTTTTCGCGATAGAATTGTAACAGGTTGGTTGAAAGGTCAAATTTTTAGTGGTACAGAAGACGATCAAATTCCACAAGATAACGACCGTCAAAATACTATTCATACTTCGTACGATTACAAACTGCCACAAACGATTACGCTTAATGGTTTAACAAGAACCTACGAGCAAAATAAATTTGAAGCGGCAAATCTTTCTATCGACCACTTTACAGCCATGCGCTATCTTAAGTTAGATGGCACATTAGGTAACGCAGGTTTTTATCCAAACTCCACCGGTCGTCCAGATATGGACGGAAGTTCAGCTCCAGTAAATATCAATGGCGAATCAGTTGACCCTGTTACACAGCAACGATTACCCGATTTAAATTACAGTCGTTATAGAAACATTGATGTTCCGGTGTTACACATCACCGGCTGGTGGGATATTTTCACCGAAGGACAAATCAATAACTCAAATTTTAGCCGCGATAACCTCACAGGCCCTTCAAAACTTTTGCAAAAAACTGTGATTGGACCATGGGCTCACCAAACTATTGCTAGTCGTATTTCGGGCGACCGTTACTATCCTAAAAATGTAACTGACCTTACGAAGATTGACCTTTCTAACTTCAACATCAACGATGTGCCTATTAACGACATCGTGAAGTCGGATTTGATTACTTGGTTTCGTTACAATTTGAATAACAACAGTGAGTTCAAAGTTGGCGAGCCTAAATTCATTATCAAGGAAAGTCAGGTTTGGCAAAAACTCGGAACTACTGTCTTAGGCGATGCCTTCATTCGCGTTCCAGCAAAAGATTTTGTTGTTCCGTTTACAAAAATGTTGAACTTCTTAGGAGGCAACGGAACTTTATCGGGCTTGCAGGTAGAACTGAAAGTAGCAGGTATTGTAATTCCTACTACACAAGATGTTCCTGCACTTAGCGGAGGACTCAGCCAGTTTGCAGGTCACCCATTAGATAGTATTCCCGGTAGAGATTTCTTAAACGAATGCGCTAACTACCGTTTCTATGTTCCTGGTCCCGATTCTGCGGCTGATGCCATAGCAGGATTCCCGAACAATTATCAAATGGGTAACTATTGGTTTTCGAGCGATGTGTTTCCTCCAAGTGAACATATAAAATGGGAGAAGAAATTTTTGCACCAAGATGGTTCATTCAATGATAACGTACCAACAGGTGACGAAGGTTACAGAACATATATTACTGACCCGGATGATCCAATTCTTACTGTGGGTGGAAGCAATATGATTGTTCGCTCGCCTGATGGAACTAGAAATTCTCAAAGTCAAATGGAATTGACTGACCCTACAAACGCACCATACAGTATGGATAGAGAAGGTGTTATTCAGTTCAACACAGAACCATTTACCGATTCGTTTACTATTGCCGGATTACCTGTTTGCACCTTATATGCAAAATCAAATCCTGGTGGTGTTACCAGCGGCCCAACCGACTGTGATTGGAATTTCCGTATTTGCGATGTATGGCCAGATGGTAGAGTTTATTTTGTGCAGGAAGGAGTTGTAGGTGCACGTGGAAGAGACTGGGCTCGTGCTCTAGTTGACCAAATGGGCACCGAAGGCGCAGCGACTTACGTAAATGGAGTAGAAGATGTTGGTGATAAGGATTTGCCATATAGCAACATCAACATTGGTCAAATTTACGAGTATGTATTTAAAATGATGCCTATAGCGTATACATTCGCAACAGGTCATCGTATCAGAGTATTGATCAACTCTTCTAACTACACACGTTATCAGGCAAACGCTAATCTCCCATTAAATGATGGAGAATTTTTCCGCAGAAAACCAGGAGATGGTCAAGGCTATGTGTATAATGGTAATTTGTTGTACCCTCGTGTAGCTGTTCAGCGGGTTCACTTTTCACCGGAACATCCTACAAGTATAAACTTCCCTGTTTATGACCAAAATCATCACTACAACGCCATAAAGCCATTGAGTGCTACTTCTAAATTTGATATAACTGTGTTCCCTAATCCGGCATCGGATAAGATTCAGGTTTTTGCAAACATGCAGGGCGAACATGAACTGGTTATTACTGATATTACGGGAAGAAAGGTTTTCACTACCACTTTTGATGACAACATTATTCTGAGCACCGAAACTTTAGGCAAAGGAATTTACTTTGCTTCTGTAACTGACATTCGGAATACCGGAAATAAAGCCACTAAGAAATTTATAGTTCAATAATTTTTTGAAGTAGAAAAAAACAAAAGCGTCCCTGATTTATTGGGGGCGCTTTTTTGTTTTACCGAAATAGTGATTTCATCTACCACAACGCTTAGCTTTTGCCTGTCGGTTTTTTATATTCGCGCCCTCTTATGATAGCTGTATCCAATATTGAACTTCATTTCAGCGGACGGGTAATGTTCGGTGGAATTTCTTTTTTGATTAATGACAATGACAAAATTGGTTTAACCGGTCGCAATGGCGCGGGCAAATCTACTTTGCTAAAAGTGTTGAAAGGGATTCAACCAATTGACGGAGGCGATATCATGTATCCAAAAGGAACGGTAATTGGTTATTTGCCACAGGAATTGCACTCGCAATCGAATCTTACAGTAATGGAAGAAACCAAGAAGGCGTTTGAACTGGTGATGCAATACAATACTGAGAAGGAGCAAATCATGCACGATATGGAAACGCGCACTGATTATGAAAGTGATAGTTACATGCAGCTAATAGAGCGATTGGGAGAAGTAGAACATCAAATAGAAATTCATGGTGGTTATGGAGTGGAAGAACAAACGGAGCGAGTGTTGAAAGGACTTGGCTTTGACCCGGTCGATTTTGACAAGGAAATGAAAACATTGAGCGGAGGCTGGCAGATGCGAGTGGAATTGGCAAAAATACTTTTAGCAAAACCCGATTTAGTTTTGTTGGATGAGCCTACGAATCACTTGGACATTGAATCGGTTTTGTGGCTCGAAAAATTTTTGAAAGATTACCCTGGAGCCATCATTATGGTAAGTCACGATAGAAGTTTTCTGGATAACATTACCACTCGCACTGTAGAAGTTGGGAATGGCGACATTGACGATTATAATGCACCTTATACGAAGTATGTTGAACTTAGAAAAGAAAGGCGCGAGCAATTGATGGGTGCTAAGAAAAATCAGGATAGGGAAATTGCACAAATAGAACGGAACATCGACCGCTTTCGAGCGAAGGCAAGCAAGGCAACCTTTGCCCAATCGTTGATTAAGAAACTCGACAAGATGGAACGCGTAGAGGTGGAAGAAGAAGATGCATCAGCTATGAATCTTCGTTTTCCTCATTCGCAAGCAAGTGGTAAAGTGGTGGTGGAAGCAAAAAATATTTCAAAAAGTTTTGGTGAGAAATTGGTAATAGACAAACAAAGTTTTCACATCAACCGCGGTGAAAAAATTGCTTTTGTTGGAAAAAATGGAATGGGCAAAACCACGCTCACGAGAATTTTGGTGGATGGATTGGAGCATGAAGGTACTTTCACGCTTGGTCATAACGTAACAGTAGGTTACTACGCACAGCACGCTGCCGATTCTATGGATGGAAGTGATCAAGTGTTGGATGTAGTTGACCGTGTAGCTACTGGAGATATACGCACGAAGCTGCGCGATATGCTCGGCTGTTTCTTGTTTAAAGGCGATGATGTTTTCAAAAAAGTAAAAGTATTGAGTGGAGGAGAGAAGGGTCGTTTGGCACTTTGTAAAATGATTCTGGAGCCAAGAAATTTTTTGGTGATGGATGAGCCAACGAATCACTTGGACATGATGAGTAAAGAAATTTTGAAAAATGCTATCAATCAGTTTGAAGGAACAGTTGTTATTGTTTCGCACGATAGAGATTTTTTACACGGGCTAACTACCAAAACTTTTGAATTTACTAAACAGGGAATTAAAGAGCACATTGGTGATATCAATGAATTTTTGGAGAAGAAGCAGCTGGAAGATATGCGCATGCTCGCCAAAAAAGATGAAGTGAAGAAGCCCGAAGTGAAAGTGCAAAAGCAGGAAGTGAAAACGCAAGATGTAAGCAAGGAGCGCGAGAAAGAAATAAAAAAACTGAAAGGCGAAATAGAAAAAAGTGAACAGAAAATTTCAGACTTAGAAACAAAGATTGCTGAAACAGATAAAATGCTTGCCGACCAATCGCAATTTCATGAGCTTACTAAGGACCCTAATTTTTTTTCCAATTACGAAACCTTGAAAAAGCAATTGGGAAACGAAATGACGAATTGGGAAAAATTAAGCGGGCAACTTTAAGCAAACACTTCTGAGGTTTTTAGAACTTCGGAAGTCTCATTTTCGGTAATAGCTACCATTTTATTTTCTACCCCCATTGAAGTTGGCTCGCTGTAAAACTGACTATACCAATTTCGCATTTTCATAATCGGTCCATCGCCTTTTACCAGCAATGGTTTTTGCGCAAATTTTTTGCGCTCCCAAATGGCTATGTCATCATGAAATTGTGTGGTGGCTTCTCCCAATAAATATTTAATCGAAAGTCCGAAAGTTCCTTTTGGTGCATATACATAATCATCCATACGCACTTTTAATTGTGCAATGGGGGTGAAGGTTTTTACCAGTGTCATATCACCAATTTCGGTGTAAAATTTAAATACTAAAAAACCGGGGCCAAAAAAGGTAACTTCTGCTTTGCCACCGGCACGCTCAATCTTTTTTCCGCTCTTTCGCCAATGCAAATCGGCTTGGTCGGTAAACCAAGCTAAATTTTTTTTGTCGCCTTCGCCATATTGCAAATCAAGTTGGTGTTTCACAGTAACCCACCGGTTAGCAAATGGAATAGTAAGTAAGTCGTGCACATACGCAAAGTGTGCGTGGTCGGCACCGTTCTCATTAAAATCCTGCAAGTGAATTCGCAACACTTCCGAAGTTCTGCAATGAAATTTTAATTGCGGTATTTCGGTGTAATGCCCTTCTGTATTCCAGGTAGGCAATTCGTTGTTGGCATGATACCACACCATGATGATGCCCCAGTTTTCGTCCACTATCCATTTTTTTACTGCGGCACCTTGCGGCACTTTATCGCAGTAAGGAATATGCTCGCATGTTCCATCGGTATTAAATTCCCATGCATGAAACGGACAAACGAGATTATTTCCTTTCACTTTTCCGTACGCTAAATTTGCATTCAAGTGCGGACAATAAACATCCAGCACACCTACCTTTCCATCTTCGCCTCTAAACACCGCAAGCTTTTGACCCAGCACTGTGGTTTCAACTACTTGCCCTTTTTTTACCATGTCCGATGCACCCAAACTAAACCAGCCGTTAGGGAACGGTGGCGGATAAGATTTTGCGCGTTCTTTTTCATATTCCTCGTCAAACGCCAGTTTGTGTCTCTTTTTACCAAGCACAAAAATTTGTAAATACAAAACGCCAAATGCAGTTACGATTAGAAATAGAATAACAAGAGCAATTTTTATAAGCATAGTAGCGGTGATTGTAATTTTCTTGGAAATGGTGAATAAAAAGAAAAGAATTGTGTAGAGCAGAAAAATATTGATTGCCTATAACGAAATAAACCAAACAATATTCTCTGCTTTAATAAATACGAAGGTAATCCGATTCCAGTTCGTGCAATGGCAAAGGATTATTCGCGTGGGTTATGGCTTTGGAAGATATACAACTGTAACTGCTTTAATTGATCTTCCTTGCCATTACATAGTTTACTGAGCCATTGTAATCATTGTCTATGATTTTTTTTGGTAAAACTGAAAACAACAAGGTGAGTATGCGGAATCAATCTCTTACGGATTGGGAATAATTGAAATCTCTTCTTGTAATTTTCCATCTCTGAACATTCTGAGATAATGTTTCTTGCTATCCATTTCATCGCTGCCTATTTGATAGTTGTAAGCGTATTCGCCTTCGTGTTGTGTTTCGTTTACATATACCTTTTTCATGTGGTTGTCTTCGTCAAACAAAGCGACAAGTATTTTTGAAGTTCTTGAAAAACTATAACTCAAACTTCCCGAGTAAACGGTGCGCGTGGTAATGGTGCGTTGTGGTGGTGAATAAGATTCACCCGATGCTGCTTCATAAATCTGTGTTTCCAAAATGCCTTTTGCTTTAGCTACAAACCTTCGCAGGTCGTACATCATTACGGTGTCTTCGCTGTAAATGGAAGAGAGCGCATAATCATTCGTAAAACACCAGACTGCATTTTGCGCGGCATCGGTTTGATATTTTTTTCGGTTCAAGAGTTCGGTAAGTCCGAGTAAGTTTCCGGTGGCGCGATTGCGCAAAACAAATTTAGCATCAGCAGACGGTGCGCCATCATGCGCTTCGGTACACATGGCGTAAATGTGGTAGTTCTTTTTCTGTTTGGATGTAAGTTTTACGATTAGCGTTTGCGTAACAATCATAGTTTGTAACGAAGAATCATCGGGCACTAATCTGTAACCGTATTCTAAATTCAGATTCAGATTTTCATTTGAAGCATTGCTTAATTCCATAGCCATACAGGGACCGTGATGCGAAGACGATGCCCCGTGAAACGAAGTGTCGGGCTTTGCTCCACTCATGTTTATATGCACTAATTTTTTCTGAACGGCTTCTGAAAGTTTGTAGGAAGTTTCAGCAGATGTTTTGAGAATGCAAAACAAGGTAAAGAGAAGGTATGTAGCTTTCATACAGTTTCGGTTTAAGATACTTACACAAAGGCGCAAAGACACAAAAGTTTGAAAAGTCAAAAGCCCGTAGCTCTTCGTGTCTTCGTGTCTTTGTGTAAAGATGCCTTTCAGAGTACTAACGCATCATACACCTCATTTATTATCTTGCGCAAAAAAATATTTCATGCTGATTATAGGAATAGCGGGCGGCTCGGGCTCGGGTAAAACTACGGTGGTAAAAAAAGTGATGAGCTCGTTTTCAGTTCAGCAGGTAACCATTGTTTCGCAGGATAGTTACTACAAAGACAACAGCCATATTTCACTGGCGGAACGCGCTAATATCAACTTCGACCATCCCGAAAGCATTGAGTTTGATTTACTGGTGGAGCACATGAAACTATTGCGCGCGGGCAAAGGCATTGAAGAACCCGTGTATGATTACATCACTTCTACCCGAATGAAAGAAACCAATCGCGTAGAACCGAACCATGTGATTATTGTAGAAGGAATTTTACTTTTTACCGATAAGCGCGTGCGCGACCTTTGCGATATAAAAGTGTTTGTAGATGCTGAGCCCGATGACCGCCTCATCAGAATCATTGAGCGCGATATGCGCGAGCGCGCCAGAACCGCGCAGCAGGTAATTGAACGTTACGCGCTGGTAAAAGAAATGCACGTGCAGTTTATAGAGCCCACCAAACGGTTTGTAGATATTATTATTCCGCAGGGCGGAGAAAACAAAGTGGCTATTGATATGCTGGTGGCTACCATCAAACAAAAACTATTGCAGGAAAATGCACAATGAATTTTGCCGCAGATAAAATTTCGGAGACGGTTGGAATTATAATAGCCATTGTTGGTCTTCCCAACTAAAACAAGCCAAGCCGTTGTTGGTGTTTTAGTGTCGGCTTTGCGACACGCCACCAACAATTGAGTTATCTGCTTCTCTGTTGTTGGTGACGTCCGCAGAAACTGCGTGACTAAACACCAACAACGGCTTTCAAAATCTTTACTTGCAAACTTCCTTATAAACCCTCATCGTCTTTTCTGCAAAAACTTTATCGCTCATGGTTTGTGCGTGAGCGTAACCTCTTGCCTGCATTTGTGTGCGCAGGGTTTCGTTGGTCAATACTCTTAAAAGGGCATCGGCAATTTCTTCGGCATTGGTTGGGTTTACATACAAAGAATTTTTTCCGCCTGCTTCTTCAATAGCTCCGCCTTTGGTGGCTATCACAGGCACTTTACTAAACAGGGCTTCAAGCACTGGCGCGCCAAAACCTTCGAACAAACTCGGGAACACAAATGCACTCGCTTCGGTGTAAACCGCAGGCAGTTCATTGTTAGTAATGCCCGAAATAATTTTCACGCGTTGTGTCAGCTTCTTTTGTGCAATCAATGCTTCTATTTCATTTCGTGTGGTTCCCACACCGCCTACGAGCACTAAATCTTCTTCTACTTTATTTTTAATCAAATCAAATCCTTCAATCAGCGTGCGCTGATTCTTACGCGGAAAAAACGAACCAACGTTCAGGATGTATTTGGCAGGCAACTTGTATTTCTGAATTACTTCGGACTTCGGACTGACTTCGGACTGAAACTCTGTATCAACGCTTGGATAAATCACCACTATCTTCTTTTCCTCAACTCCATATCGCTCCATCAAATCATTCTTCGTTTCGTTGCTTACAGCAATAATTTTATCGGCATGTTTTGCTGCGTAGCGCGTTTTAAGTTCGTAAATTTTTCGGTCAACAAAAGGATATTGTTCGGTGTGTTTCAGGAAAATTAAATCGTGAATGGTGACGACAAAAGGGACGGGTGACGAGTGACGAGTGACGAAGGGAATTTCATTACTGAGTCCGTGATAGAGATTGATGCGCTCGCGCTTCAAATCAGTTTTAATTCCAAATGAACGCCACAGCGGATGAAGTGTTTTTTGGAATTTAGTTTCAGGAAAAAAGATGTTGAACTTACCGTGGAGTTGCTCTAAGTATTCCTCTTTTGCCTTCGGAGAAAACAACAAATACTCATGTTCGGGAAAATCGCGCATGAGGGCATTCAGCAAAATTCTTGCATGATTGCCGAGACCGGTAGAGTTATTCAAAGCGCGCTTGGCGTCAAATCCTATTTTCATTTCCGCACAAGATTAATAACTAAATACATTGCTCATTGCGTTGGTTGAAAAAAAATAATGCCACGAATGCACGAATATTTTTTTGTCAATCCCTGTATTTATTCGTGCATTCGTGGCATTACAACAAGCATTAGAATTGTATTTGCAAACCTGCGCGCACTCCAAAATTTCCATAGCGGAAACTAAATGCCGAGCCGCGTTTATCCAAATGCGTGGCGCGCCAAAACATATCTACGCGGAAAATTTTGAGAATATTTTCAATTCCGAAACTGAATTCCATTAACGGTATTTTATCAGCCACCTGCAATTGTATGATGCCGTTGTTAGCCGTATTGTCTTTCATATTTGCATAATTCGCTGCGTAGTTGGCGCGCGATACATCGCCCCACCACATGCGCATGCTCCACACTTCGCGCCATTTTAATTTTCGAATTCCCGGAATGCGGTTAAGCAAAACGCCACCGAGATGATGATTGATAATAACACTCACATAACGGTCGGCAATAAACTGGTAATCGCGAATGGTGTTGAAACCGTTCCAATTGTAAATGTAGGTTTCCGATGCATCGGGCATACTCAAAAATAAAAACGGCAGCGTGCCCCATGTTTTTCCCACTTCTACCTGAAAATAAATTCTTCCTATAGGTCCCAGCGGCTCGTTATCGCTAATGCCGCAGGCAATGCGCTGATAATTGAATTCGCCTTTCATAATGCGCTTGGCACCCACGCCATATTGCAGATACACAATCGGATATTTACTTCCCAAGCTCAAGCGTTTAAATTCTCCGCTTACAAATTTTTCTTGCCAGGCAAAGCGTTGTGTAAAAACAAATTCACTGATGGTAGCAGAACTAATGTCGGTGTTCTTTCGCAAATCTTTTTCGGTGGTGTGATAGCTGAATTTAAAATCGCCAACGGGTTGCAGATAGCGATTGACGAATGCGAATTTCATAGAGTAACCAAGCTTCCACTCTTTGTAAAAATCTGCTTTCAGTTCGCGAACCGCTACGAGTTTCATAGGAATATATTTCCCTTCTTCCACCCTGCGCACACCAAAGTTGGTGAGCAATCCGCCATTGCCGAAATAATTGTTGTAGTTGGAAATGGAAGAAAGGTCGCTGCGGTAAGTAGCTGCAATACTTATGCGTGGCGATTTTTTTAGCAGCCATAAAAACTCGGCACCGTATTTCACTTTTAAGTCGCGAAAACCAAAAGCTGCATAGCCGCCAAACATCACGGTTTTGCTGAATTTATTACTGGTGGTTATTCCGAATTTTAAACGCCAGCCTTCTACTTTATTATTGCTCACAAACGAAAAAATATTTCCGATAGAAACAGGCCCAAGGTCTTTGTAACCGAGATAAATTGTTTGAATCAAATCCAAATACGTTTTCATGATGGGCAGATTGCGCAGCGTATCAATCATGGTATAAATCTTTTGCTCGGTAAACGAAAGCGTATCGTGCCGAATTGAATTCCAGTAAGCCGTACTTCGAAGATTAGCAGAATCGTTGATGGTGATGTCGCTCTTTTCTTTTTTGAAAAGTGAGTCGAGCGTTTGCGCGGTTTCGTTCACTAAAAAATTTTTATAGCTCGCTGTTTTGCGACCAATAAATCCCGGAGCTTTCTGCGGCTTAATAAAATTGATAATTAGTTTTTCTTTTTTCAGCATCCACACCGAATCTTTCACGGGCACAAACTCATTGTATAAACTAATCTTCTTCACAAAATTCACATCGGCATCGCTGGTTACTTTCATGCTTATTTGCTTGAGCGCAAAAACAGAATCGGCAATCCACATATCGTCTTCAAAAGTTAAACCGCCTTTGCTTTTTGGCAAAAACTGAATTTTGTAACACCAGAAATTATCAATCATCTGGCTATCGATTAAATAATAATAGTAACTCACCATGCCCACTTGCGACACAGGTGAAACAAACTGCCGCTTCATCAGCTCAATCCAGTCGGCATACACATCGCTTTCTATGTACATGTTGCCTAAGAACTGTGTGATGCTCATGTCGTTAATACCCGAAACTTTCGATGCTTTTATAATTTCTCTTCGGTCAATGGGCGTTTTGCGGTAATGAAAATCAGAAACGGTTTCGCTCAGAAAAAAAGGCAGAAACGGTTTTTCTTCGCTGGTAGAATCAATGTTTTTGAAAACAAATTTGAACGGTTTAAAAATTTTGCGACTTTGAAATTTATCGCTCAAATCATCTAGGTCAATTTCAATTTTGTTGTAGGCTTCATAACCATATGAATCGAGTTTTTGTTTATTGTGCGAATGTTTTCGCGCAACGGTTTCTTTTACAATTCGAATGGCAGGATTCACACCGGGCACTATGATTACTTCCTGTAAATTGTAATCGGCTCGCTCTAATTGAAAGTTGATAGTTTGCTCTTTTGCTGAAGAAAATTTTCGAACCATTTTGTTATAACCGATAGAAGAAGCACATAATAAATCCGCAGGAAGTTTTATTTCAAATTTGTATTTGCCATCAAAATCGGTTTGTGTTCCAATGCTCGTTCCGCTAATGAAAACATTGGCAAATGAAATGGCTTCTTCAGTTTGTTTGTCCGTTACTTTGCCTGATAAAATTACTGTTTGCGCGTTGGCAATTAAGCTAAACAATAAACAGGTAATCGTAAAAAAAGTAGGATGCCAACGTGTTAATTTCAAAATATAAATGTGAGTTGAAAATGTATTTTCGAACATTACCAAAATAGAACTTTATGGGCGAATTAAAAATTATCTCTTATAACGTAAACGGAATTCGTGCCGCCTCAAAAAAAGGATTAGCCGATTGGCTCAAGCAAATAAATGCCGATGTAGTATGTGTGCAGGAGATAAAAGTAGCACGCGAAGATTTTGATCCTTCTGCATTTGAAGCACTCGGTTATCACACGTATATTTTTCCTGCGGTAAAGAAAGGATACAGTGGTGTAGCGGTGTTTTCAAAACAAAAACCTGATAACGTTGTTGAGGGTTGCGGCATACAAAAGTATGATGATGAAGGAAGAAATCTGCGCATAGATTTAGGCGACCTCAGTATTATGAGTGCTTATTTCCCCAGTGGCACAACTGGTGATGAGCGGCAAGGGGTGAAGATGAATTACCTCGCAGATTTTGTCAAATCCATAACTGATTTACAAAAGAAGAGAACCAAACTGATTGTTTGTGGCGATTACAATATTTGTCATAAACCCATTGACATTCACAATCCTGTTTCGAATAAGGATACTTCAGGATTTAAACCCGAAGAGCGCGAATGGATGGAGCAATATTTCAATTCGGGATTCATTGACACGTTTCGTTATTTTAATCAGGAACCGCATCAATATTCGTGGTGGAGCCAGCGATTTAACTCCCGCGCGCAAAACAAAGGATGGCGCATTGACTACATTGCTGTGACAAAAAACCTGGAAAAAAATTTAGTGGAAGCGCGCATGTTTCAGGATGCTGTGCATAGCGACCACTGCCCAGTCTATTGTAAATTGAAATTCTAATTCACCCAAATGAAAAATCAAAAATCAGTTTTCCCTATTGCTGTTGGTGTAGCTATTTCGTTGCTCTCACTTTTTTTTCTTGCTGTAATCAATGGTTGGTTTGGACCATCGACCGATGTGGGCGGACAATTTTGTGAAGAGGCGCGAACCGGTTTAATCAAACAACCCGCTAACACCTGGAGCAATTTTGGTTTTGTGTTTGCCGGTTTATTAATGGCTTGGCAAATTGCACAAGGAACTTTTGGTCAAAACAAAAACCGTTTTACTCAAAGTTTTTTTACAGCGGTATTTTTTTCATCGCTCGTAATTTTTTTGGGACCCGGCAGCATGGCTATGCACGCCACCGAAACTCAAATAGGAGGTGAACTCGATATGCTCAGCATGTATCTGGTAGCTTCGTTTGCCGCGTCATATTCTCTACAGCGTTTCTATCAATGGAAGAATAGCACTTTCACTATTTCGTTTGTGCTCATGGTTATCATTTGCGAAGTGGTAGGGTTGTATCATGAACCTCTGCCTATTATTGATTATGCGGGGAACGCCATCTTTGCTTTTTTTCTTACGGTCACTTGTGTTTTTGAAATGCTGAACGCGCATTACAGAAACATTTCGCTGGAGAAAAAATACGGTTATTACAGTTTAGGCTTTCTGCTTCTCGCTTTTTTTATCTGGAACATTTGGAAAGACACCAGCCCGCTTTGTGACCCGGGCTCACTCATACAAGGGCACGCCATGTGGCATTTGCTCGATGCTGTAGCGGCTTATTTTCTATTTCGTTTTTATGCAAGTGAACATTCTGAGGTTTAATCCGTTGAATTATTTTGAACACTACACTAGCAGTTTAAAAGCAATTTTTTTAACGGAGCAAGTTTAAACTTGAATTAACTTTTTAGCGATGAAGAAATTGAGCAGTATAATTCTTATTGACGATGACTCCATTACCAATTTTTTGAATGAAACCATCATTCGCGATGCCGAATGCTCTGAGCATATTCACGTTTTTCAAACCGGTGTTAAGGCATTAGATTTTGTTTCGCAGTCAATAATTTATGAAGGACGCGAAAAAGGCTTTGAAAAAAATAGTTTAATCCTACTTGACTTGCACATGCCTCCTCCCGCGAGTTGGGCATTTTTAAAAGACTATTTGTTATTGCCTGAAGTGAACCGAAAAAAATATACAATCGTTATGCTCAGTGCTTCCATTGATCCCATCGATTTGGAACGTGCTAAAACAATTGCAGATGTTAGCGGATTCTGCCACAAACCGCTATCGCATGAAATGCTGATGGAAATTTTGCACAAGCATTTTGCCGACCACTTTTAGTAATAACTACTTTGTCATGCTGAGCTTGTCGAAGCACTCTTCGACAAGCTCAGCATGACAGCGGGTTTATTTTTTGAAACATTAGTAAACGCGGTCAACATCTATAAATTCGCGCCTCAACATCTATTTTATGAGGCAGCTACTTTCTCTCGCAATTTTTTGTTCGTTCATCTTCCTTTCGTGCGGCAGCAACAATAAAAAAATTGATACACAACACCGCGATGCAAAAGGCGGTGTAAAGTATGGCGGCACATTTCGTTACAACGAAGTAGAATATCTCAAAAGCATTTATCCACTTTCGGTTACTGAAGTAACAGGTCACCGAATCATTACACAGATTTACGAAGGGCTCGTTCGCTTCAATCCAAAAGATTTAAGCATAGAACCTTTGCTGGCGAAAAGCTGGGAGGTAAACAGCGATGCTACGGTTTACACTTTTCATTTAGAACGCGGAGTTGCTTTTCATGACGACCCATGTTTTGCCGATGGCAAAGGTAGAGGTGTGAATGCGCAGGACTTTGTTTACTGCTTTGATTTACTCTGCACACCCGACCCGAAAAATCAGGGCTTCAGTTTTTTTCGTGATGTAATTAAAGGAGCGAACGAAGTTTATACTGCACGCGAAAAAAATAAAGGAGATAAATCTGTTGAACTTGGTGTAAAAGCGTTGGACGACTCAACGCTTCAAATTACCTTGACCAAACCAACTACCGATTTGCTAAGTCGTTTAGCGCTTCCGTTTGTTTCGGTATTTCCGAAAGAGGCGGTGGAGAAATACAAAGGCGATATTCTTTTTCATACAGTGGGCACGGGACCGTTTTTGCTGAAAGCATTAAAGCAGGATGAGGCGGTGATTCTTACCCGCAACGAAAAATACTGGGGCAAAGATGAATTCGGAAATCAGTTGCCTTACCTCGATGGAGTGAAGGTGAGTTTTATTAAAGAAGATAAAACTGAAATGCTGGAACTGGTAAAAGGAAATTTAGAAATGAAATATCGTTTGCCGTTTTCTATGATTGATGAAATTTTGGACAATAACAAACAGCTGAAAGGCGATTACAAAAAATTTGTTTTGCAAAGCATTCCAGAATTCAGTAATCAGTTTTATGGTTTCCTGATTCCTGATAAAGTGACTGGAAATAAAAATGTTCGATTGGCTTTTAACTATGCTATTGACCGCCAAAAAATTGCTGACTATACAGCGAAAGGAGAAGGTGTTCCTGCATTAAATGGTTTTGTTCCGTTGGGAATGCCGGGTTATGATAACGCATTGGTAAAGGGTTACAAATTTGATGTGACAAAGGCAAAAGAATATTTAGCTAAGGCAGGCTATCCAAACGGAAAAGGATTTCCGAAAATTACCTTGGAAACCAACAGTGGTGGTGGAAGAAATTTAGATGTGGCAGAAGCTATCAAGAAAATGCTTACCGAAAACTTGAATATTGAAGTAGAACTTACACAAGTGGTTTGGGCGCAACACACCAACAATGTAGAAACAGGAAAAACATATTTCTGGCGTTTTGGTTGGGTAGCTGATTATCCTGACCCGAATAATTTTCTCAATCTTTTTTACGGAAAGAATGTTCCAAAGACGATGGAAGAAGCGGCTTACACTAATCCTACGCGCTACGTCAACAAAAATTTTGATGCGCTCTACGAAAAAGCATTAGTGACTATTAATTCGGAAGAGCGAAATAAAATTTATGCGCAACTCGACCAGATGATTGTGGACGATGCGCCCGTGTTGCTCATTTATTATTCCATGAACCGAAGATTGATTCAGCCTTACGTAAAAAATTTCAACAACAACGGAATGGAGTATCGCAGCTTTAGGGAAGTTTGGTTCGATAAATAATTTCCACTTCAAAAAAACATAAAAATGAAAAACGTTTTTCGCGTCCTTCTAGTTCTCCTTCTTATTCTGTTTCTTATTCCTGTGGCGATTATTTTTTTACGTCCAAACAGAATTCTAGCTAAGGATAAAGCGAAAGCAGAACTGTCGAAACCTTATTCGCATTTTATTCACTGGCGCGATGCCGAGATTCACTACACCGATGAGGGAAGTGGTTTCCCGGTGCTGATGATTCACGGCTTTGGTGGCTCTTATGCTAATTTTCAGAAGCTCGCAGATTTAATGAAGAACGATTACCGCGTTATTCGTGTTGACTTGCCGGGCTTTGGTCTTTCCGATTTTCCTACAGTGAAAGAAGATGAAAATTACATAGCTGATTACAAAGAATATCTCGGTTACATTCTCGATACACTTCATCTCGATTCGGTTTATGTAATTGGAAATTCAATGGGCGGAGGAATGACATGGCTCATGGCTGCCGACCATCCGGAAAAGGTGAAAAAAATTGTGTTGCTTGATGCAGCCGGTTACGACACCAAAGATGTGGCGGCTAAATTGGCAATGTTCAAATACAAGTCAGTAGCAAAAGTATTTGACCGTGGTATGCCCATGTTTATGAGTAAAAGCGGAGCAGAAAAAAGTTATTGCATGAAGGAAAAAATTGAACCTGCTGTTGTGCAATTGAATAATCATTTCACCAACCGCGAAGGAAACATCACTCACATGCTCAACCTTGCACGCTCACAACAGTTTGCCGATAGCGCATGGATTCAAAACGTGCATTGTCCTACTTTAATTGTTTGGGGAAAGCAGGATGAAATAATTCCTTTGGAACATGCTTATCGCTTTCAGCGCGATATAAAAGGAAGTGAACTTGTTTTGCTCGATAGCTGCGGACATTGCCCTATGATGGAAATGCCGCTCGAAACTGAACAGGCAATTGTGAAGTTCTTTAAGGAATAAAAATTATGTCACGCTGAGCCTGTCGACCTTTCGACAGGCTCTAGGTGACAGACTACTTTGTCATGCTGAGCATGTCGAAGCATTAGGATGACAGTTTTCTCTTTTTAGCTTAAGTAGTCTCTAAACGAATTCCACACTACACCATCGGGAACTTCAGCAATAATTTTCAATGCTTCATTTGTAAGCGGATGATTTAACTCCAAACTTCTTGCGTGCAAGCAAACTGCATTCTCTGCATACGCTTTTGTTGAACCATAATGTGCATCGCCAATAATCGGGCAACCGATATGTGAAAGTTGCGCCCGTATCTGATGAAATTTTCCGGTGATGAGTTTTACCTGAAGCAACGAACCCAATTCATTTTGCGCTATAAATTTATACTGCAGCACTGCGCGCACCGAATCTCTTACTTGTGTTGGATGCAAAATTGCTTTTCGCAGAATAGTGTCTTTCACTAACCAGTTCATCAACTCATCTTCATCTTTTGGCGGACGGTTTTCTACAATGGCTAAATAGGTTTTATCCAATTGGCGTTTCGAAAATGTTTCGACCAGCATTTTTAAAACACTTTTCTTTTTTGCAAACAGAACAACTCCGCTCACTGGTCTATCCAACCGGTGCGGCACTCCGATAAAACATTTCTGCGGATATTTTTCTTTAGCACGTATGAATTGCAGAGCCAACGATTCTACCGAATATTTTAAATGTGGCTCGTGCTCCGTTACAATTCCGTGCGGTTTATTGACGGCAATAAGCTGTTTATCTTCATACAAAATTTTTAGTTCATTAAAATTCATCGAAAAAACTTTGGGTGATATTGGCAAAATTTCGAAAGAAATTTACATTTGCCGTCCCTTAAAGTAAGGTTACAACTCCAAACGCAGTTGTTATAGTCAGAATGAGTGAGAAGAAAGGAAGTTTTCCGGCTGGTTGCCGAAAACAAACAGATGGAAAACATTCCTCCTTAGCTCAGCTGGTTAGAGCACAAGACTGTTAATCTTGGGGTCCCTGGTTCGAGCCCAGGAGGGGGAGCAGGAGCCGAAGTAATTTACTTCGGCTCCTTTATTTTTGATTTAAGAACAACGATTATCGATTTTAGAATTCAGAATTAAATTCGCGTCCGATTCACTATTAACTATTCACCATAACTTTTAAAATATGTCTCTTCTCACTGTAGGAACCGTTGCCTTTGATGCTATTGAAACCCCTTTTGGTAAAACCGATAAAATTGTAGGTGGTGCAGCTACCTACATTGCCTGGAGTGCTTCGTACTTCAGCAAGAAGGTAAATATTGTTTCGGTGATTGGTGATGATTTTGACATGAACGAACTCGAAAATTTGCGCAAACGCGGAGTAGATACCACAGGTATCGAAATTAAAGAAGGCAAGAAAAGTTTTTTCTGGAGCGGCAAATATCATTTGGATATGAACAGCCGCGATACTCTCGTTACTGATTTGAATGTGCTGTTAGAATTCAATCCGGTTATTCCTGAAAGTTATTACGACAGCGATATTCTTTTGCTGGGCAACATTGACCCTAATTTGCAAATGAAGGTGATTGAGCAATTGCCTAAGCGACCCAAATTAGTAGTGTTGGATACCATGAATTTTTGGATGACTCCAGCTTTCATTGGTAAACTGCGCGAAGTAATGTTGAAGATTGATGTGCTGGCAATTAACGATGCCGAAGCGCGTGAACTTTCGGGCGAATATTCTTTAGTGAAAGCAGCCAAGAAAATTTTGAAGTGGGGACCAAAATATCTCATCATTAAAAAAGGTGAACACGGGGCTTTGTTGTTTCATGAGAATGAAGTGTTTTTTGCTCCCGCGCTGCCGCTCGAAGAAGTGTTTGACCCTACCGGTGCAGGCGATACGTTTGCAGGAGGTTTCTGTGGTTACATTGATAAGAGCCGCGACATTAGTTTCGAGAATATGAAGCGTGCAATTATTTACGGCAGTGCTATGGCTTCTTTCTGTGTAGAAAAATTTGGTGCAGAAAGAATTCGCAACCTTACTCACCACGATATTGAAGAGCGCGTGAAAGATTTTATTGATTTAGTGCAGTTCGATATTGTGTTGGAAGATTAGAACCCCAAAAATTTTACTTTTGTAAAATGAAAACAAGAACTTTTACTGCTACTATTCACAGGGAGGAAGATATTTATGTGGCTGAATGTGTAGAGATTGGAACGGTTAGTCAAGGAAATTCAGTAGAAGATGCTTTGAAAAACTTGAAAGAAGCTACCGAATTATATCTCGAAGAATTTCCAACACAAGAAAGTTCGCAAGCATTTCTCACTACCTTTACCACAGCGGCATAATGCCAAAGCTACCGCGCCTTTCGGGAAGGGAACTTATTAAAATTTTAGAGGTATTCGGCTTTGTGGTTATCAGGCAAAAGGGAAGTCACATTGTTTTGAAGAAGAAAACACCGACCGGAGAAATTGGGACTGTAGTGCCCGACCATAAAGAATTAGCAGAAGGAACCATGCGTGGAATTCTGAAACAGGCAGGCATTTCGATGGAAGATTTTTTAAAAGAATACAGCAAGTAAAAATCAGCGCACTATAACAAAACTCTTTGTTGTAGAGTTGAAATGTTCATCCGTAACTTTAAGGTAGTAGTAACCAACGGGAAGATGTTTCACTTTTATGTGAAACAAGTTATTAGAAAAGTTTTTAGGGGTGCTTACACAATTTCCCATTACATCATAAACAATCGCTGGTGGGGTTGGGGAAGAGGCGGAAAGTTGGATTTGTACTGATAACCTCATCAAATCCGGTAGGTAAACTTCCCCATGTAAGAGAATCTGAATGGTAGTAAATAAGTTGCATATTACAACTACCCGAAAAGTAATTTGGCCATATCACAATATAGCCATCGCCACCACTAGAACCGCTAAAGATTCCTACGCCTTGCAGGAATTTTATTGAGAGGCCACCTTCGAAAAAGCTAATTTGGTTAACAGCTGTAATGCGATTAAAAAATGAAGGCTCTGTCCCATTATAAGTCTGGCAATAAGTTGCATTTGTATCACAACCTTGCATAGTAGAAGCGAAAGTATTTAAGAAGCACCCCCCGTGAAATCCAAAAAAAACTATTTCGATTATAGGAACCAAAATCAGCATGCACATCTGTAGTAGAATCAAGATGTGTAAGTATTAAGTGTGCCACAAACCCCACACCCAAAATTTGATATGTAAAATCGATTGTGTCAGAAAATTCTAACCTATTTATAATTGTCATACCCCATGGTTGCTGGTAAACATTTTGGTTGCCAAAAAACTGTCCGTTTTCCCATCCTGTATAAACGAGCGTATCACCAACTTTCAAATCAAACGCCTGTCTAATTGTAAGCGTATCATTCACTGCCTTTGCATAAAAAGCAAAAAGTAAAATCAAAAACACAGTAAGAAATTTCCGGTAAAAGAATTTCATGTTCTAAATGTAGGAATTAAAAGCAGGAAGCTATGGGTTATGTTTTTAGTTAACCCAAGGTGTCGAAATATTTTTATGTGGTGCGAACAGACCTCATAGGTTTTTAAAACCTATGAGGTCTAATGAAGATGTCAACTTACTTTTCTCATTTCTCAAATTGCCGCCAACCATTACATTCGCCCTCGCAAAAAAATAAAACATATGTCGGCATACAGAAAAGAAAAAGATACCATGGGAATTGTAGAAGTTCCCGCCAATGTTTATTGGGGCGCGCAAACACAACGCTCTATTGATAATTTCAAAATAGCAGAAGACATCAACAAAATGCCGAAAGAAATTATTCGCGCATTTGCCTATTTGAAAAAAGCCGCAGCTCTTACCAATCTCGATGCGGACATTTTAGATAAAGACAAAGCCGAAATCATAGGCAAAGTATGCGATGAAATTTTGGAGGGCAAATTAGATGACCAGTTTCCTCTTGTAGTTTGGCAAACCGGCAGCGGCACTCAAAGCAATATGAACGTGAACGAAGTAATAGCTTACCGCGCACATGTGTTGCTCGGTGGTTCTTTGCTCGATGGAAAAAAACTATTGAATCCGAATGATGATGTAAATAAATCGCAAAGCAGTAACGATACTTTTCCTACTGCCATGCACATTGCCGCTTTAAAAATATTGGTAGAAGTTACCTTGCCCGGCATTAAAAAACTGCGCGACACGCTTAACGAAAAATCGAAAGAGTTTATGGGCATTGTGAAAATTGGTCGCACCCATTTAATGGATGCAACTCCACTTACACTCGGTCAGGAAATTTCAGGTTATGTTTCGCAACTCAGTCATGGAATTAAAGCGATTGAACACACGCTGTCGCATTTGAGCGAGCTGGCGCTTGGTGGCACAGCTGTAGGTACAGGAATCAACACACCACCCGGTTACGATGCAAACGTAGCGGAGCATATTGCAAAACTTACAGGTCTTCGTTTTGTTACAGCCGCCAATAAATTTGAAGCGCTTGCTGCACACGATGCCATTGTAGAAACACATGGTGCGCTCAAAACAGTAGCGTGTTCATTAATGAAAATTGCAAATGATATTCGCTTGCTTTCATCGGGTCCTCGTTGCGGCATTGGCGAACTTTTTATACCTGATAATGAACCCGGTTCATCTATTATGCCCGGCAAAGTTAATCCTACGCAGTGCGAAGCTATGACTATGGTAGCAGCGCAGGTTTTCGGTAACGATGTAGCCATTAACATTGGTGGCGCAAGCGGGCATTTTGAATTGAATGTTTTCAAACCTATGATGATTTACAACTTCCTTCACAGTGCACGTTTAATTGGTGATGTATGTGTTTCGTTCAACGATAAATGTGCGGTGGGTATAAAACCTATTGAAGAAAACATCAAAAACAATTTGAACAATTCACTCATGCTGGTGACTGCGCTCAATACAAAAATTGGTTATTACAAAGCTGCAGAAATTGCACAGACCGCGCACAAAACCGGCAAAACTCTAAAACAAACAGCTATTGATTTGAATTATGTAACAGCCGAACAATTTGACGAGTGGGTTGACCCTAAAACTATGGTAGGCAAAATTTAAAAACGTTTCTTTTGTATTTACGGTTAACCGCGAACCATTAACTGTTAACCTTTTCAATATCTTCACCGCCTTTAAAACAAAAAAAGTACATGAACAAAATTTACTCCCTGTTTACCTTGCTTGCACTTAGCGTTACTATTACCTGTTCGGGCGTAGGTTGCACAATTGACTTATCCAATACTTTATTTTTTTCACCGGCACCCGATAGCTTACCCTGCATTGAGCGTAGTGTGGCGTTTCAACAAGTAGTGCAAATTCACGTGCCTCAAACATTTGATGTTGGCCCCTTCATTGGTCTGCCTGCAGGCTTGATCATTCTTACTGTTGATTCCATGCGTATTAATTCATTAAGCGGTTTGCCTACAGGTTTAGTGTATGACCTCACTCCTGCTAACGGTTTTTTTGTAGGGGGTGACAATGGTTGCGCTACAGTTAATGGTACAACAAGCGACCCTATAGGTCATTATCCACTTACCACTAACGGTACTATTTCACTAAGCGGCATACCGGGAGGTTTCGGATTTCCTCCTGATACTACTTTTGATTTAGCAACGGTGCAGGCGCAATCGGGCATGTTTCAATTGGCAGTGGATGTAATCAATCAGGGCGATCCTTGCCGTCCACAAACTTCTATTAATGATTTCAGCAGCCAACTTAATTCAATGTTGCAGATTTATCCAAACCCGAGCAACGGAGTTTTTGAATTGAAATTGAATACAGGTGGAAGAGTGAATGGAGAACTTGTTGTAGTGGACGTGACAGGAAGAAAAATTGTTGGGCGGCCACTCGATGCTATGGGCGCGTACAGCACTACAATTAATTTGAGCCAACAACCAAAAGGTCTTTACGTTTTGCAAATTCGAACTACCGAAGGAGTTGCTTCAAAAAATATTTCTATTGAATAGAACATCTTATTATTTTTACCCCATTATTATTTAAACCAAAACATAAAACCTAAAATGAAAAAAATTTACTCTCTAGTTTTCGCCTTAGTAACTTCAATAGGATTTACCAATGCACAATGCACTATTAACCCGGGCGCACAACCAACTCCGGGAGTTAGCCCTACAGCAGCAAACTTACCATGTGTTGAAAGAACTGTAGCTTACAGCCAAGACTTGCAAGTGAAGATTCAGGACGCTGGCGATACAACCCTTACAATTATTGTTCCTATCGCGGTTCATATTATTGTTGACTCTGTAAGAATTGACTCAGTTAGCGGTTTACCTAACGGACTTACCTTTAGCAAGAACCCGAACGTATTACTTGGAGGAGGAAACGGTTGCGGAACTATTTCTGGAACCACGAACGATCCTGCAGGAACTTACCCGCTCACTGCATGGGGAACGGCTTGGCTTCACGGTTCAGTTACTACACCAATAGCCTTTGATACTATGATTGCTATGAACGGAAACTTGAATCAATATTCACCCTTTGGTGGTTACTATGTGGTGGTGGTTAATCAAGGTGCGCCTTGCACACACCCAGCAGGTATCAATGAGTTTAATGCTGATTTAAATGCTGCTCTTTCAGTTCTTCCAAATCCTAACAACGGTCAATTTGCTGTAAATGTAAACGCAGGTAACCGTGTTAATGGCGAAATGGTTGTAGTGGATATGACTGGCAGAATTGTTTACTCACAAAAATTAGATGTAGTTGGTTTATACAATACAAGTCTTGATCTTACTAAATATTCAAAAGGACTTTATACCGTTCAGTTAAGAACTGCTGAAGGTGTTGCTTCGAAAAAGATTTCGATTCAATAAAAGCCAAACAAGTTTTAATGCAAAAATGCCTTTCGGTTTACCGAGAGGCATTTTTTTTGCAGGTGACAGCTTAGTTCTGCAATGGAATAGAGCTGGGTGTAACACGGTAAATATGTAATGAACCGTACTGCGTAATTTCTTTACCAAAATATTTTTCGATAGCAGATTGATGAAGGTAGGAAGTATCGGTAAGCACCGCATAATCACAATTCTTGAGGGCTTCTATTTTGTACGAATCCCAAACTTTAGAAGGACAGTTCCATCCACGTTGGTTCATGCAATAGAGTGAAATATTATAGCTGGCATCGTTGGCTGAAAAAACACGGTCGCTTTTTTTTATTCCGGCAGTTCGCAAAGTGTTTTCCAAAGTGTACCAATCTTTATTTACAAAATCGGTTGCCGAAGAAATTTTGCCAAGTGTATTTGTATATAAAATAAAGGCAAACAAAGATGTAAGTCCTGCATAAACCGGAGCCGCTTTTATTTGCCATCTTTTTTCTTCAGCAATTTTTAAGGCAGCAACAAAAATGGCAAAAACCGAAAATTGAAAAGGAATATGATAGTAACCGTGGTAGCAGGCATTGCGCATCATCAAGCTGAAGAAGGTTAACCACATAAAAAAAGCAGTAAGCGCAAACACGTGGAAGAATTCCCCTGCTTTAAAATTTCGGAGAAGTAGTATCAGTGAACACAAAATCAGAATCAAAATAGGCAAGGGATAAACCTTTGGCAGGTTGTGCAACATTGTGTAACAGTAACTAACAGCCATAGCAAAGCTTTGCGGATAAGTAGCACTGAGTTTGAAAATATTGGAATGATAAACTTGCTGGCTATGCCGGGCAAATAATATCCAGAGTATACAACTGAAAAAGGGAAGCAAAAGCCACAGCACCTGAACCAGTGCAATTTTCAGTTGCTTCTTTTTATAAGCTGTTATTAAAAGTGAAACGAAAACAGCTGCTACTAAAAACAACACCGATGATTTAAGCAAAACCGCTACGCTCGACAAAACGCTAAATGCAAATAAATTTTTGCTACTCCTATTTTCTTGTTGCAGCAAAAAATAAAAGGCAAGAATAAAAAAGGTAAGTGCCACGGTATCGGGCAAAAAACCTGTGGAGTAAAAAATAAGATTGGGTGAAAGCAGCCAAATGAAGGAAGCTATGAGTTGACTACTCAAAGATTTCAATTGTCTTTTTGCAATCATAAACGCTACCACAAAACCTACTAATGAAAACGCCAATGTGAAAATCCTAAATAGATATTCATGAAACCCGAAACACAGATACATTTTCGAAACCAGAAACGGTATTAACGGAAACTCGCCAGCGGCTATACCTGTAGGGTTGTAAGCCAGGTTGTGCGTGTTAGGAGCCAAAAGCGAATAGTGAAATTGAAAATAGTTTAAGGCCAATGAAGCGCGGTCGCATTGTGCCCAGGTATGGTCACCATGAGGTCGCGAAGAAAAATAATCAATGGGATGAATGGGCAAATAAAGCAATGCCAGCGCTGCTGTGAAAAGCACAAGAGTTTGGAGAAAGCGTTTCACAGCGCTGTAATTTTTTTGCCATTTACCAGATACGCTTCTCGTGCCAGTTTCATGTAATGCAAATCTGATGCATGATTGCCATAAGCTACTACTTCATTGATTTTGTCAATTTCATAAACTTCATACAAGCGTTTCAACTTCTCTTTGCCGTAACAATTTTGTCCTTTCAGTTTACCCGTGAAACAATTATTGGAAATTTCCAGTTCGCTGCATATCAATTGCAGGCATTCTTTTTCGCACCAGCTTTTTAGCCAAACACTGCAAGATGCCGAGAGAATTAAAATTTCAAAACCTTGCGATTGCAGTTTTTTCATTTCGGAATAAACCGTAGGGTGCAGTATTTTGGGAATCTCATTTGCTCCATAACTATTTCCGCATTTTTGCACTTTGAAAATTGAGCAGCCACCAAAAATTATTTTAAAGAGTTTCTCTTTCACTGTCTGCATTTTCAATTGTCCTAAGCCGGCCAAAATCCAATAAGGAAGAATAGCCAATAGCGATACAATGGCTTTGGCTGTACCTGCGAAATAAAATACAAACCCAAAGGTGGTATCGCGCAGGGTGAGCGTGCCGTCAAAATCAAAAATGGCAAGTTGAGCAGGTGTACGTTTCTCCATAAACATTAACGGTAAATAAAATAAGCCATTAAGGTTAACCAACACAGCAACGATAATTGGATGGATGTGTTTTCCTTTAGTACCGTTTGTGGGGCTATACTTTTTTTACCTTCTGTTATTAAGCGAATGTAACTATACGCTCCCAACCACACCGGTAGGCAGGTAATAAACACAAAGGAAGAACCCAATCGAGCAATAGTATCGGGGTTTAACGTGTAACAGGAATAACAACTAACGGCTATTAAGATGATGAGCACTATACCTTGCTGCACACTCACTTTAGAATAAAATTTTAAGGAAGGGCGAACTTCAGAAAATGGAATGCCGCGCAACACCAACAAATTGATTTCTTCCAGCCTCTTAGCTAAGCCAAACCCAAGAGCCAGCAATATAATCATGGCATATAACCACCATGAAATTGGTGTATGGCTCACCACTGCGCCTGACTGTAAGCGAAGAAGAAAACCAATAGTGATTAGCAATAAATCAAGGAGTGGAATGTGTTTGCCAAAAGCTGAGTAAATTAAATTGATAGCCAGATAAAGCAAGCAGTAGCATAAGAGTGAAATGGAAGTGAAATACGCTCCAATAAAAGCAACAAATAGTAGTGCTATTACGATGAAAGCACAAGTGCCGGTTGAAATTTTTTGAGAAGCTAAAAGTTTGTGTTTTTTTTGCGGGTGCCGGGTGTCAAACTTGATGTCGAATAAATCGTTGATGATATAAACTGCACTAGCAAGAAGACAAAAAACAAAAAATGAAGCGGTTAATAGATACAAATAATTACTCGCGATTATGCTCCCGCCAAAAAATGCAGGAAAAAAAAGGAGAACGTTTTTTATGTAATCCTTTGTTCTAAAAAATTGCAACAACTGTTTCATTTAATATGATGCAAAATTATTTTTTTGAAATGGCTGGATAGTTTATGAATTACAAAAGGTTCGCTACACATCCTAGAACTTAATTCTGCAATACGCAAAAGAATTTAGGATTTCGAATTCACCACAAACCCAACTCAACTTTCTCGTTTCATTTTTCGAAAAAGTGACAATTCTATGACATCAATAAGTTGGTTTTGTACGCTAGCAAAGGTCAATTTACATAGGAGAAATCGCATCTCAATTGTTCAATTGTCATAATTGTGTCATTTTTTTGTTTCAGTATTACAACACTGCATTCCGCTCTTAACTTTGTTTCACAAAAAAAATTACTTTTGACCGCTTTTGATAAACGCAACACATTTAGCGTATGAAAAAAATACTTACTCTCTTCAGTTTAGTAGCAGGTCTATTTGTAGCTCACGCTCAAAACGGTGAAATTTCAGGAAAGGTCGTAGATGAGAACGGGGAGGGTGTTCCCGTGGCCAACGTTGTCTTGGTAGACAACAAAGGAGTATCTACCGGTCGTGGTACCAATACCGACTTTGATGGAAATTATTCTATAAAGCCACTTACGCCCGGCAAATACAACGTGCAGGTTTCGTACCTGGGCTATGCTGCGCAAATTCAGCAGGGTGTTGTAGTAAGTTCAGATAAAGCAACCTTTATTGATGTAAAACTGAGACCTTCTTCTAAGGAATTGAATGCAGTGGAAATCATTTCATACAAAGTGCCTTTGATTGACCCGGGCAAAACGTCTTCGCAAAACACGGTAACTGCCGATGAAATTGCAAACATGTCCACCAAAAACATAAGTGACATTGCTGCTACAACTGCCGGAGCATTTCAAAATGACCAAGGTGGAGGAATTAATATAAAAGGAGGTCGTGAAGACGGCACGCAGTACTATATAGATGGAGTAAAAGTTACCGGTGTGCCTACGCTTCCGGCTTCATCTATTGAGCAGTTGCAGGTAATTACAGGTGGCGTTCCCGCAAAGTATGGTGACTTGACCGGTGGTATTGTCAATATTACTACCAAAGGACCTTCAGGCGAATTTAGAGGAGGCTTGGAGTTTCAAACCACACAGGGACTAGATGCATACGGCTATAATTTGGTAAATGCAAACATGACTGGTCCTATTTGGAAACAAAAGAGCACACACAAAACCATTCTTGGATTTTTTCTCGCCTTTGAATACTTACGTCAGCAAGAACCTGATCCATCTGCTGTAGGAATTTGGCAGGTGAAACAAAATGTGTTGGATTCTATTCGTCAATACCCATTGATTAAAAATCCGGTAAACAACGCATTTGCACTACGTGCCGATAACCTTACATATCAGGATATGTATAACACCAAGACTCGTCCAAACGTGGTGGAAAATAATTTCCGAGGTAATGGACGCTTCGATCTTCGTCCGGCCGATAATTTTACTTTGTCTTTCGGAGGTTCTGTTTCATACGAAAAAGCACATAACGCTATTGACCAGTACACTTTATTAAACTTCGATAATTTTCCTGAGCGCAGTGTTTTGAACTGGCGAGTATTTGGTCGTTTTACACACAGTATACAATCGAAACAAGCAGAAGAAGATGAAAAAGCAGGCAAAAAGAAAAAGTCTTCGGCTTTCCAAAATGCATTCTATTCGGTTCAGTTTGACTATGAAAAACTAGTTGCAAAAACACAGGATGATTCACACGGAGCAAACCTTTTTAATTATGGCTACATAGGTAAGTTTGATGTGTTAGAAGCGCCTTCATTTGTTCCGGGAAGTAATTTCCAAAAAGGAAGTGACCCTATTCTGGTTGGATGGTTACAAAAAGCATATCAGGATACAGCGGTATTATTTACTCCAGGAAACCTGAATCCATACGCAACAAGTTATACCCGCCAATATTATGAGCTATTGGATGCTACCGTTGATGGAAATGGAAGATATCAGTTATTTGGCGATAACAACGCGAACTTTACAAGAACCCTTCGCGATATTGATGGAAACAAAGGATTGATTAACGGCCAACGCAGCTCAGACTTTGCCAATAATATTTGGTATACCACAGGTCGCCAGTATCCACGCTTTGGTTATAGTTATTTCGATATTAATGACGCCAGCAACCCGCAAAATGGTGGAGGTAATAACGACCAATACCACGTTAGATTAGAAGGAGCATTTGATATTTTGAAGCCTGGTGCGCCAAGTCGCAATAAACACTCAATTGAATTCGGAATTGAATTTGAACAACGCATACAGAGAGAATATTTAGCGTTTCCTGTAGGCTTATGGGAAGGAGCACGTAACTTGGCTAATATGCAACTGGCAGAACTTGATACTTTTAACCCAATCATAAGAATTGGAGGCCAGGATTATACCTATGCGGAATTTCAATCGCAACATTTGACTTTTCATACTTACGACACAGTAAGATTCGAAAGATATTACAAAGGCTCAGAACAATCTTTCTTTGATAAACAATTACGTAAATCTCTAGGAATTGCAGAAAATGGGATCGAAAAAATAAACATTGATGCGCTCAGCCCAGACCAACTTAACTTAAACATGTTTTCTCCGGAAGAGCTTTTGAATAACGGAGCATCTTATGTTAGTTACCGTGGCTACGACCCTTATGGCAATGTGCTTTCTAAGCAACCTTCATTCAACGATTTCTTTACTAAAAAACGAGAAGATGGTGAATTAGAAAGAGCCATACCTGCTTTCCGACCAATTTATACGGCTGCGTATATTTCAGATAGATTCTACTTTAAAGATCTGACATTTAACGTTGGTGTTCGTATTGATCGTTTTGATGCTAACCAAAAAGTATTGAAGGATGAGTACTCGCTTTACCCAATCAAAACAACTGCTGAAGTAACCGAAATAAATGGAATTCCTATTTCGCACCCTACTAATATGGGGGGAGACTATGCAGTTTATGTAGATGATGTAAAAAGTCCAACCGCTATTACAGGTTATAGACATGGCGATACTTGGTACGACCGTTATGGCAATGAGTTATCTAGTGGAAACACGGTGGCAACTGCAGCGGGAATTCAACCTTATTTAAAAGACCCGGAGGCGAATGTAAAGTTGCCGGAGAAGTTTGACCCTAATGGAAGCTTTACCGATTACAAAGCCAAGATAATTGTGATGCCGCGTCTTCAGTTTTCTTTCAATTTAACTGACCGTGCTTTGTTCTTTGCGCACTACGATATCCTTTCGCAGCGCCCGAACTCTCGTGTTATTATGGACCCTACACAATATTTATATTTCGGAGCTAATCGTATGAACAATCCGAACCTTAAACCGGAGCGCACCATTGACTTTGAATTAGGATTTAAACAAAGAGTAAGTAACACAGCAGCGGTTACTATCTCTGCATTCTACAGAGAGTTTCGTGATCAAATTCAGTTGAAAAAGTATTACAACGCTTATCCAAGAACATACACGACCTACGGCAATGTTGACTTTGGAACTACCAAAGGATTTGCGCTTGACTTTGATATGCGTAGAACAGCAAACTTTACTTTGAAAGCAAACTACACCATGACTTTTGCCGAAGGAACCGGTTCTGATGATCGTTCGCAATTAAATATTGTGAATGCTAACCAGCCGAATTTCAGAACCATTAGTCCATTGAATTATGACTCTCGCCATGCCATCAATGTGAATGTTTCGTATAGCTATGGCGTTGGAAAAGACTACAATGGACCAACGGTTAAGAACAGTCAGATATTAGCTGATGCGGGTATTTCCTTAGAGTTTAAAGCGCGCTCAGGAACACCTTATACGGCAGCAGCATTTTCATCGGCCGAAGGTTTAATTACCGGAAGCACACGTGCTATTACCACCGGAGATTTGAACGGTTCGCGTAAGCCTTGGTATTTTAGAATGAACATGCGCGTTTGGAAAAACTTCAACTTCTTAGTTGGTAAAAAGGATAAGAAGAACGATGACAAACATGCCATGTCAGTTGAAATCTACCTGCAAATTCAAAACTTGTTGAACACGAAGAACGTGATAGGTGTTTACCGCTATACAGGAACTGCGAATGATAATGGTTACCTATCTGACCCTGCTAATACAGTGGCTATTGAATCATATCTTAATCCGCAGGCTTTCCGCGATCAATACTCGGCTTATATCAATTCACCAAATAATTACAGCGTACCGCGCAGAATTTATTTAGGACTAGTAGTTGGATTTTAATTGAACCTATTAACTTATAAAAGAACCTAACCGACAAACATTAAATAACCAAAACTTAAAACCATGAAAAGGATTTTTTTAAGCTTCACTCTCTGTGCATTCATGATGCTGTCGGGTGTTTTGGCAAACGCAAAAGAATTGGTGCATCACGAGCACCGCAGTACTACAGGAGCACACAAAACCGAAGCCGGTGATTGTGTTTCTCCAACCGCTCAATTTGATTTGGATATCAATAACGTTAGAGCTAAGCTCTTGACGGGAGGTGATATGTGGTGGAATTTTAACGACCCTAAGTATGAAGTGCCAAAAGGTGATGGAACTGCCCCACCGGTTTGTGCAATTTTTGCAGGAGCTATTTGGATTTCGGGAAAAGATGCCGGAGGTAATTTGAAACTTGCAGGCCAGCTTTATCGCGAACAGGGAGACGATTTTTGGCCAGGTCCTCTCACCGGGGGAACAGTAGATAAATCTACTTGTAATAAATACGACCGATTCTTTAATGTACTAGGTGCCGATATTAGTAAAGCTCAAACTGCATTTATTACTAAAGGTGCGGGAACAACCGTTTTAGATATTCCAAAAGGCTTGCTTTCATGGCCTGCAAAGGGCAATCAGTATTTAGCTGCCGATGCTTCTTTACTAGGTGAAACATTTAATGTAACAGAAAATCTTGCGCCATTTTACGATGCCGATGGCGATGGAAGTTACGACCCTGTGAACGGTGACTATCCCATTATTCCTTGTATCAATGGCGATACAAAAGCTTATGCTGACCAAATGACTTTTTGGGTATTTAATGACCAAGGAAATTTACATACACAAACCACAGGAACGGCTTTAGGAATTCAGGTTAATGCATTGGCGTTTGCTTTTCAAACTACCGATGACATCAACAACATGACTTTCTACAAATATGAAATCACGAATAAATCTGCGAGCGATTACAAAGAAGCTTATATATCGCAGTGGATTGATCCTGATTTGGGTTGTTATAAAAATGACCGTGTAGGTTGCGATACTTCGCGTTCATTAGTGGTTTGTTATAACGGAACTACCCCTGACCCACTTTCAAATTGTAATGGTGAGTATGGCTATGGCTCTGAACTTCCATTGATTGGTATTGACTTTTTTGAAGGACCGCTTAGCGATAGCGGCAAGCAACTCGGTCTATCATCCTTTGCTTATTTTACAGGTATTGGTGCGGCTCAATGTTATAGCGACCCCGGTTCTGCCAGAGAATACAGAAATTATCAAGAAGGTAAATGGGCTTGTGGTGAAGATATTACCGAAGGAGGAACAGGACATGGTGGTAGTACGCCAACAAAATTTTGTTTTCCGGGTGAACCGTGTGACCCAAATGCTTGGAGCGATTACAATAGCGGTCAGCCGGAAGGCGATAGAAGAACGGTGCAAACATCTGGTCCGTTTAATCTTAGATCTGGACAGCCTCAGTATGTAACCATAGGGGTAGTGTTTGTTCAACCACAAGGCGGAGTAGCAGTTAATCCTTGTTTCTCTACCACCATTGGACCGGCAGATGATAAAGCGCAAAGCTTATTCAATACTTGTTTCAAAATTTTGGATGGTCCTGATGCTCCTACGCTTTCGCTTCGCGAGATGAACAATCAAATCATTATCAATTTGGTCAACCTCAAAGGCTCTAATAATTTTGGAGAAGGATACGACCAATTAGATGGTAATGCGAAAGATGCCGTTGAGCATTTACCTGGAACAAATGGGGACTCAACTTTTACTTTTGAAGGATATAGATTGTATCAGGTGGCGAGCCCAACCGTTTCGGCTACTGACCTAACCAATTTAGAAAAAGCACAACCAATTGCCATAGTTGATTTGAAAAATGGCATCAAGCAAATTATCAACTTTAAGAAAGATGGTGCTTTAGGAGGTTTGCTTGTACCTTATGTGGCCGTAGAATCGCAAGATGCCGGTATCACGAACTCGTTCGTAGTTACCAAAGACCTTTTTGCTACTGGAAATTCCACTGATTTAATCAATCATAAGACATACTACTTCACAGCGATAGCGTATGCTTATAATAACTATTTACCTTACGACCCTTCTAACCCAAGTGGAGGAGCGCAGTTGACGCCTTATATTCAAGGCAGAGGAAACTTTGCGGTTTACTCGGCTATACCGCATAATCCGGATCCACGCAACGAAGGTACTATTCTCAACGCTAAATTTGGAGAAGGAACGGATGTGTTTAGAATAGAAGGAAAAGGAAATGCGGGAAACAACCTTCGCCTTACACCTGAAACTATTGAAAAAATTCTTGCGTCATCCAGTTGGTTTGCCGATACCCTGCAATATGAAAAAGGATATGACCCTATTGGTTTTAAAGTAACCGATCCGGTTAGTTTAAAGGAAGGCGATTTTGAAGTTCAATTTGTTGATACTGTTACGAACCGAATAGGCAAAACAACCCGTTGGTTTTTACATGACCTAACCAATAATGATACCATTTGGGGCGAAAGAAATATTGACCGCCCTTTTGAACAAAACATGGTTTTGACCAGAGGTAGTGAGTTGATCAATTATGGTTTTTCTATAAAGATAGGCTTGCCTACACCTATCTACAGCATTGATAAAACGTATTTGCCTACATCGGTAGATTCGCCTACCAGATATGTGTATGACGTAGTTAGTACATACGATGCAACAAATAATACGAATAGCCAGGTTTCAGCAATTGAATTCCAAAATCCTACAGAGCAATGGCTTAGTTTTGTAAAAGATGAGGGGGTAAATTCAGTTACCAACTGGATTCGTTCAGGAACAAATGATAATGATCCAGCCAGCCAAAGTGTATCAGTTAAAGCTGCGGCAGATGTATTTGATGATAACTGGTGGTATACCGGATCAACGCCAACTACATTTGCGCATGGACCGTGGACCGACCAAGCCGAGTATTTTGAAAAAATGTGTAATGGCACCTGGGCTCCTTATTGCTTGACATGTAACTATGCTAAAAGAGCTTTAACCACTACCGATTTGAATAACGGAAAGCCACCATTTATTTTCCAACCCGGATTTAAGTGGAGAAATTATGCTACTTCTATTCCACCTCAAAACACGTTGGACAGATTGCAAAGTGTAGATATTATTCTTACTCCAGATAAAAGTAAATGGACACGTGCGGTAGTTTTTGAAACCGGTGAAGATGAAACCATCAACTATGGTGAGGATATTTCGCCTAACCACAAGAAACCACGCAAGGGACAAATCAGAATGGCTATTTCAAAAGTTTGGAACAACCCAAGTGTAAGAGATTACCTGGTAACTGACCCAAGCCGTTCAGATACCGGTCGTTCATGGTTCCCGGGGTATGCTATTAATGTAGAAACCGGAGAACGTTTAAATATTGCTTTTGGTGAGGCTACAGATTTCAGCAGCCCGAACGATATGAATAGTCAAAACGGAAATGATATGCTTTGGAACCCGACCGATAAGGTTTTCAGCCCTCAGTATTTCCCGGGTTTAATGGTTGAGAACCCGCCATATTTTGGTGGTAAGCATTTCGTTTATGTAATGGAAACGCATTACGATGAAGGAGAGGCAGCACAAAAAACTTTGTTGGCCAACTATACTAACCTTGGTGGTTTGCCACTCTTCAATATTCCCGCTGCTTTGCCACCTTTGTATCGTCAATTGATGTGGTGCGCAATGCCTTACTTAACTCCGGGCTACAGCTTTCAGGATGATGGAGGTGGAAACAAAATTGTACCACCATCGGAAGCTAAAGTTCGCTTGCGTGTTGAAAAACCAATTGATCGTTTAGCTACAAACGCCAGCAATGGAGTTGATTCATTGCCGCGATATAGATTTAGCACAAAGGGATTGGGCGCTACAGAAAAGAACGCTGAGGTGGCGAAGAGTGCGCTCGATTTAATTCGCATTGTTCCAAATCCATACCTGGCTTATTCTGCTTATGAAGTGGATCAAAACAGTAATCGCGTTAAGGTGACTAACTTGCCAAACAAATGCAACATCACCATTTTTGCTTTGGATGGAACTATTATTCGCAAGTTGAGCAGAGCTATAGATATTGATCCGGCAACCAATCGCAAAGTTGAGATTAGCGATGGCGAAACGGTGAGCAATGTAAATATTGAAAACTCGATTGACTGGGATTTGAAAAACGACAAAGGTATCATTATTGCGAGCGGTGTTTATCTGTTCCATATTGAGGCACCCGGCATTGGGCAAAGAACATTGAAATGGTTTGGTGCTATTCGTCCGGCAGATGCATCGAATTTCTAAAAAACAAATTTGAGAAATGAAGAGCAGGAAACTGCTCTTCATTCACTCAACGAAAATTGATTGAAGAAAAAATTAGAAACGGTTTTTTTAAGTATAAAGCAAACGATATGAAGAAAATTCTAACAATAATTTTAGCAGTGCTTACCTTTAGCAATTCTACTTTTGCGGGTAACCCCGATAGAAGAGGCGAAGCGGGAGCTTATGAATTACTCATGAACGGATGGGCACGCTCATCGGGTTTTTGGAGCATGAACTCGGCTAGCATTAAAGGATTGGAAAGCGAACGCATTAACGTGGCAGGTTTGGCTTTTACTAAGAAAACTGAAATTGCTGCTGCTTATACCTTGTGGATGCAAGGCTCGGGGGTGGGCATTGCTCATGCTGGAGTAGCGCAAAGTTTTAAGAAAACAAATGTGATCGCTTTAACCATTCAAGCACTTAACCTTGGAACGGTAGAAAGAACTACTACTCAAAATCCGGAAGGGGGAATTGGAACTTACCGACCTACGTTTTTGAATATTGGACTTTCTTATTCGAAATTATTTTCAAACAGTATTGCTGGCGGAGTAACTTTTAGAATGGTAAATGAAAGTTTAGGAAACCTAAATGCATTTGGATTTGCCATTGACGCAGGTTTGCAATATGTAACGGGACCAAAAGACAATGTTCACTTTGGAGTGTCACTACGCAATGTAGGCACACCGATGAAATTTAAAGGCGATGCATTATCTAATTCAGTAGAAGTAATATCAACCAGCACATACCAGTTAACTACTTCAAACCGTTCCAACAAATTTGAATTGCCCACACAGTTAAACATTGGTATAGCTTATGATTTTTGGGCGGGCAAGAAAAAAGAAGTTCAACCTAAAGTTTTCAAACAGGATTATCGGGTAACTGCTTTGGCCAATTTTAGTTCTAATGCATTTGGTTACGACCATTACGGTGTTGGTTTAGAATTTAGCTGGAAAGAAATGTTGATGTTACGCGCAGCTTACCGCTTCGAAACAGGACAATTTAAAAAGGACAGCCGCTTGAATGCCTTTACCGGATTATCAGCAGGACTTACTTTCGATGCGCCATTAAAAAAGGATGGACCGCGCTTGGGAATTGATTATTCGTTTCGCGCTACACAACCATTTGCCGGTACACACAGCATAGGTTTGCACTTTAGTCTGTAATTCATACTTTTGTTTCTAAATTATTAAGACGCTTCTCACCGAGGGGCGTCTTTCATTTTTAATCCTTGCACAAAGGAAATTCACCATCAATAAAACATTATGTCGAACATATTTTACATGAGCAAAGAAGGTTTAGAAAAACTTCAAGAAGAAATAAAACATTTAAGAACGGTTAGAAGACCCGAAGTGGCTAAGGCTATTGCAGAGGCGCGCGAAAAAGGCGACTTGAGTGAAAATGCAGAGTATCACGCGGCTAAAGAAGAGCAGGGCCATTTAGAGGCGAAACTTTCTGAAATGGAAACTAAACTTGCCAATGCAAGATTGCTGGATGAAAGTCAACAGGATATTTCGAAAGCAAATATTCTTTGCACGGTAGAAGTGCTCAACAAAAAAATGAATAAGAAAATGAAATTCATTTTGGTGAATGAAGCCGAAGCAAATTTGAAAGAGAGCAAATTATCTGTTTCTTCCCCTATAGGAAAAGCATTGCTAGGAAAAGCAGTTGGAGATAAAGTAAAGGCTCATGCTCCGGGAGGAGAAATTGAGTTTGAGATTTTAAAGATTAGTTTATAACCCTCCATCAAATTTCAGATGGCTTCCATTTTTACACGAATTATCAATGGCGAAATTCCCTGTTATAAAATAGCGGAGGATGAAAACTATTTTGCCTTTCTGGATATTTCTCCGCTGGCAAAAGGGCATACACTCGTAGTTCCAAAACAGGAAACTGATTACATTTTCGACCTCGACAACGAAACGCTGTCGGGTATGATGTTGTTTGCAAAAAGAGTGGCGTGCGCTATTGATAAAGCGGTTGCATGCAAGCGCGTTGGTGTTGCGGTTATTGGTTTGGAAGTTCCTCATGCACACATTCATTTGATTCCTCTACGTTCAGATACTATTAATTTCAGTAGCCCGAAATTGACTTTGCCAAAAGAGGAGCTGGCAGAAATTGCCAACGCTATTGCTGCTGCTTTGGAAGATTAAAATTTTTCCGTTATGTCAAACTTCAACATACGCGCTGCAACAATTGTCGATGCAATGGCTATTGCATCGGTTCGGTACCAAAGCTGGCAGGAAACCTATCGGGGCATTGTCGGTGATTCGTATTTAGATAAAATGAGTTTGGTAGAAGGAGAGGAGCGATGGAAGTCTATTCTTTCGCAACCAAGCCCAAATAAGTTTAATGTAGTTGTTACCAATGAAAGGGAAGAGGTAGTTGGATTTGTTTCGGGCGGAAGAACGCGCGATAACGAAACCAAAACCGAAGGAGAAATTTATGCACTTTATCTATTGAAGAAATATCACAGCTTGGGTTTAGGCAAAAAACTGTTTCTATATGGAGTAAATGAAATGCGCAAACTCGGCTTTCAATCTTTTTCTGTTTTTGTGCTTAGTCAAAATCCAACCGTGCATTTCTATAGAAAGTTTAAACCCGATTTTGAAATAAACGAAGTGGTGGAATTAGGTGACGAAGATTATGATGAAATAGGTTTGGCTTGGAATAGCATGAATATTAGTTAGAGAATCTCCTTCAATTCAACCAGAGAATTTATCTCGTGCGTAACTTCATTCCTGCGGCTGCGGTTCTTTTTCGGATTGAAAAATATTTGATTCATGCCGGCACTTTTTGCGCCTACTATGTCGGTGTTGTAGTTGTCGCCAATCATTACACATTCTGTTGCAGTTGTTTTTGCACGCTCCATAGCAATTTCAAAAATGGCTTTGTCGGGTTTTTGTGTGCCTACTTCTTCGCTTATGATAATGTGTTCGAAAAAAGGTTTCAGCCCGCTGTGTTCTAGTTTAATCCACTGTACTTCGGCAAAACCATTGGTGATTAAATGGAGCGCATATTTTTTTTGCAAATAACCAAGCACTTCCATTGCATCGGGAAACAAAGCTGTTTTTCTCGGACTGATGTCAAGATAATTTTGCGCCATGGTTTCTGCTAATACGGTATCATCTATTCCGAATTCTTTCAACGCATCGTAAAACCTTCCGTGGCGCAATTTTTCTTTGGTCACCAAGTTATTGTGATAGCGCGCCCAGTAACGGTCGTTGATGGTTTTGTAACGCGCTAAGAAATTGTCGAACACAGGAATTCCTTTTTCACTCAGTTTCTGTTCGATAAAAATTTGTTGTAAGGCTAGTTTGGAATTGGTTTCAAAATCCCAGAGGGTATGGTCGAGGTCGAAGAAGATGTGTTTGTATTTGCTCATTTTATTTCCTGACAAAGCTCAATCAAAACTCCGTTCGTTGTTTTGGGGTGAAAAAAAATGACGAGTTTATTATCGGCTCCGCAAAAAGGTTTGCCTGAACCGGTAGGAACAAAACCTTCTGCTTTCAGGCGCTCGATTTCTTTTTCAATATCGTCTACCTCAAACGCAATGTGGTGCATACCTTCGCCTCGCTTTTCAATAAACATGGCTATTGCACTTTCAGGATTCCTGGCTTCTACTAATTCAATTTTGCTTGCGCCTGTTTTGAAGAAAGAGGTTTTCACCTTTTCGCTTTCAACTTCTTCAATTTTATAATGCGGTGTGCCCAGAAGTTTAGCAAAAAGTTCATTCGATTTTTCTAAATCCTTAACGGCAATTCCTATGTGGTCTATTTTATTCATGTGCCAAAATTTCTGATTCGCGGCAAAGGAATGATTATTGACTAAATTCGCATCATCAAAATATACAGCTATGCTATTTGTATCTGAAACAGCCAAAAAGAAAATTGCAGAAATAATTTCAACCGAAAACAAAGAGGGATATTTCGTTCGCGTTACGGTTAACGGGGGCGGATGCTCAGGACTTTCTTACAAAATGGATTTCGACAATAAACTAAATGCCGATGACCAGGAGTTTGAAGACAAAGGGGTGAAATTAGTAACCGACCTTCGCTCGTTTCTTTACGTGTGCAATACAACGCTCGATTTTTCTGACGGCTTAAACGGAAAAGGATTTGAGTTTATAAATCCGAACGCTACGCGCACTTGCGCCTGTGGTGAAAGTTTTGCGGTGTAATAGCTCAATACTACTCAACAAACGAGAGCAATTTCCGTAAAACAGAAAATAAAATCTTGGCTATGCTTAAAAATATTTTAGTGCTTGCGTTTGTTGCTTTGGTAATTGTAGTGGCGCCATCGTGCAATTCAAATAAAATTGCTTGCCCTACTTATGCCGATAGTTTCCCCGATAAAAAAGCCAAAGGTGGGAAACAAAAACCCAGTATGCCTAAAGCATCTAAACCCAGGAGCGGAGTTTTGCCTCCGGGTTATAAAGGGAAATAGAAGAGTTAGCTAATTTTTCCCCAAACTTTTTCTTTCGTTTCTTCTTTTAAAAATTGAAGTAGTTGTTCATGTTCAGGTTTTGACAGCGAAGGGTCGCTCTCTAATAAATTTTGTGCAGTGGTACGCGCAGCTTCTAACACATTAGCATCGTGAACTAAATCGGCTAAGCGAAGATTGACCACACCACTTTGTTGTGTGCCCTGAATATCTCCGGGTCCGCGCAGTTTTAAATCTTCTTCGGCAATAAGGAAACCGTCATTGGTTTTACACATGATGGAGATGCGTTGCTTACTATCGTTCGATAATTTTTTTCCGGTCATTAAAATGCAGAATGATTGTTCGGCACCGCGACCAACTCTTCCGCGCAACTGATGCAGTTGCGATAAACCAAAGCGCTCGGCATTTTCAATAATCATCACACTCGCGTTGGGCACGTTCACGCCTACTTCAATAACCGTTGTGGCAACCATAATTTGTGTTTCGCCTTTTACGAAACGCTGCATTTCATAATCTTTATCGGCACCGCGCATTCTGCCGTGCACAATACTGATTTGAAATTGCGGTTTAGGAAATGCCCGCGAAATACTTTCATAGCCATCCATCAAATGTTTTAAATCCATCGCTTCGCTTTCTTCAATCAGCGGATACACGATATAGATTTGCCTTCCCTTATTTATTTCTTCCTGCATAAAACCAAACACGCGCAAGCGCTCGGCATCACTGCGGTGAACGGTGCGTATAGGTTTGCGACCCGGAGGTAATTCGTCAATCACACTCACATCGAGGTCGCCATAAATAGTCATGGCGAGAGTTCTCGGAATAGGTGTAGCGGTCATCACTAAAATATGTGGCGGCTTTTCGTTCTTGGTCCAGAGAGCCGCACGCTGTGCCACACCAAAACGATGTTGCTCATCTATGACCACCATGCCTATGTTTTTAAAAACAACACTATCTTCAATGAGCGCATGAGTGCCTATGAGGATATGGATTTTTCCTTCGGCTAAGTTTTCAAGAATGAACTTTCGAGCTTTGCCTTTTATGCTTCCCGTTAGCAACGCTACTTCTACATTCATTCCGCGTAGCGCTTCGGTAATGCTTTCGTAATGTTGATTGGCAAGAATTTCGGTAGGTGCCATTAAGCACGCTTGGAATCCATTGTCAATAGCCATGAGCATGGCGAGCAATGCAACCACTGTTTTTCCGCTGCCTACATCGCCCTGCAAAAGACGATTCATTTGTTTGCCCGTGAGCGTATCGCGTCTTATTTCTTTGAGCACTCTTTTTTGCGCGCCTGTTAATTCAAATATTAATTGCTGGTGATAGAAGCGGTCGAAGAGGTTATCAATCTTTTCAAAAACAAAACCTTTCGAAATTTCGTTGCGATTACTTTTTACTTTGAGGACTTGCAACTGAATAAGAAACAGTTCTTCAAATTTTAATCTGCGCTGTGCTTCGTGCAACAGGGCTTCGCTTTTTGGGAAATGAATTTGCACCATTGCCTCATAGCGCGAACACAAACGGTATTGCTGCACAATGGCTTTGGGTAAAAACTCGGGAACATCATTTTCTTTCAATTGACCTACGAGCACATGCGTGAGTCGGGCAATGCCTTTAGAGTCGAGATATTTTTTCTTTGCTTTTTCTGAAGAAGAATAAACGGGTTGCAAACCTTTGCCGCTCACTTTTAATTCATCGGTAAAAATTTCTACTTCGGGGTGCGCAATATTGAATTCGCCATTGAAAATGTTGGGCTTGCCAAACACGAGCAACTCCACATTTGGTTGAATAGTTTTTAAAATAAAGTCAACGCTCTGAAACCAAATTAGTTCTACAGTGCCGCTATCGTCTTTAAAAGTGGCGAGCAATCGTTTTTGTTTGCCGCTATTCAACTGACGAAAGTTGGTGATTTTTCCTTTGAGTTGAATGTATTGAGTAAGCGGGTTGAGTTCTTTTATTTTATGAATGATACTGCGGTCAACGTAACGAAATGGATAGTAATGCAACAACTCACCGAAGGTGTGCACTTGCAACTCTTTGCGCATGAGCTCGCCACGAGGTGGGCCAACTCCTTTTAAATATTCGATAGGGGATTGAAGTAGCGTTGACATTTTCGAAACCGAAATAAAACTTTCGTTTTGAAAGTGTAAAGTAAAATTATTCAGTAGTGAGAAAGGCTAAAAGAATTAAGACAGAATTTTTATTCCAACTTCCTTCAGCGCCTTTTCATCTACAGGAGTTGGAGCATCCATCATTAAATCTCTACCGCCACTGGTTTTAGGATAAGCAATTACATCGCGAATGGTTTCACCTCCTGTCATCAGCATCACAATTCTGTCCAAACCAAAAGCGCAACCACCGTGAGGAGGCGCACCGTATTTAAAAGCGTTAAGCATAAAGCCGAAACGATTATCGCGCTCTACGGGGTCGAAGCCGAGGTTGTTGAACACCTTCTCTTGAATATCTTTTTGGTGAATACGGATAGAGCCGGAAAGAATTTCGTTGCCGTTCATCACCATGTCATACGTTTGCGCGCGAACACGTGTAGGGTCGGTGTCGAAGTATTGCATATCCTCAGGATGCGGTGAGCAAAACGGATGATGCGCAAAAGTGATATCGCCACTCTCCTCATCTTTTTCGAAAAGAGGAAAATCAACAATCCACAACACACTCCAATCGCCTTCCTTAATCCAGTTATTCTTTTTGGCAAGTTCCAAACGCAAATCGCCTAACGATTTACGAACCTTCGAAGTTTTATCAGCGGCAATCAAAAGCAAATCGCCTTTCTGCGCATCGAAGGCGCGTCCTATTTCACGCAGTTGTTCTTCGGAAAAAAATTTATCTATCGAAGATTTTACGGTGCCGTCTTCGTTGAATTTTACTGTAACTAAACCGTTCAATCCTCTATGCGATGCTTTTACAAACTCAGTGTACTCATCCGTTTGCTTGCGCGAATATGCCGCACAGCCTTTTGCATTTAAGCCCGCAACAATTCCACCAGCTGCAATAGCATTATTGAAAACCGCAAATTCATTTGTTGGCAGAACCGAATTGAGTTCAACAATCTTGCAATCGAAACGCAAATCGGGTTTATCGCTGCCGTAGATTTTCAATGCATCATCATAACGCAAACGTGTAAGCGCAGGCAAATCATAACTCAACACTTTTTTAAACACATGCTGAATCAAACCACCAAAGGTTTCAAAAATATCTTCCTGATGCACAAAGCTCATTTCGCAGTCCACCTGCGTAAACTCCGGTTGTCTATCACCACGAAAATCTTCATCACGAAAACAACGAACAATTTGATAGTACCGGTCCATACCGGCTACCATTAAAAGCTGTTTTAAAATTTGTGGCGATTGCGGAAGCGCATAAAAGCTTCCATGCTGCAAACGAGAAGGCACTAAGAAATCGCGCGCACCTTCGGGAGTTGATTTAATGAGGCATGGTGTTTCTATCTCCACAAATTCTTTCTCATCTAAATATTCGCGCACCGCTTTGTTGATGAGCGCGCGCGTCATCAGCGTATCGCGCATCTTCGGTCTGCGTATATCTAAGTAGCGATATTTCAAACGCAACTCTTCGTTGCCGTCTGTATCGTTTTCTATAATGAATGGTGGAGTTTCGCTTTCGCTGAGCACATTCATTTCGCTCACGGCAATTTCAATTTCACCGGTAGGTATGTTCAGATTCTTGCTGCTACGTTCAGTAACTTTTCCTTTCACCTGAATCACAAATTCACGACCCAATTTATTCGCACGGTCGCAAAGCGCAACATCTAAATCATTATTGAAAACCAATTGGGTTAATCCATAACGGTCGCGCAAATCAACAAAAGTCATTCCACCCATAGCGCGAGATTTTTGCACCCAGCCACTAAGCGTTACTTCATTACCAACGTTTTTCAAATTCAATTCACCACAGGTGTGCGTTCTGTACATAATTCAAAATTTAGGCGGTGAAAATAGTTATTTGACTTACTTGTTTGTTGCTCATGGAGTGATGGCATGACTTGCCTCGCTCAACCCCGGCTTAGTCATGCCATCACTTCTCACCTCCCGCACCTTTAAACTGGTCAATGGTGTTCTTGAAAAGAATATTGAAAGTAGTGAGTGAGCCATAAATACGCGTGATGTATTGCTGTAGGTCAACTTTATCTTCATCGGTCAACACTTTGTGCGAATTGATATTTTGCTCCAGCACACGAAGCCGGTCGCGTAGCATTACAATTTTGTGAAAGAACGTTTCAATAGGAATTTCCTTCGGCTGAATACTTGCATCGCCCGATTTTATAATCAACGTTCCGCTGTTCCATCTATTTGCCAGCGGAATAATTTCCTGCAAATCGCTTTTCTCATCTACCACTTCGCGAATGGCGCGTTTGATATCGTCAATGGTAATAGGCACTACATCGGCAGTAGATTTTTCCAACACGGTTATGCCATTATAATCGCGGGCAATGCCGCGCGTGTCGCCACCATCTTTAAACCAAACAGAATAAAATTCTGTGTCCATATCTACTACCACTCCCCTTCCGTATTTCGGATGTTCAATGCGTGAACCAATGCCTAAGTTATAATCGCCCATAGTATTTAAATTAGTGAATGTGCAAATTTGGAAATTCGGAAATGTAAAACAAGTATTAGCATTTTCGAATTTCCGAATTCTCGAATTGGCTTTTATTTTTTCATAAACGCTTCTATCCGCTTCGCTACATTTTGTCTTATATCGTACCAGAATAAATTATAGTCGGCAATGTGCAGGTTTCCCCATCCGCTTATTACCGGCAAACTGTTTTCTACCCATAAATAATTGTCGTGAATTTCGGTACAAACGTTGTTCAAATATTTTTTATTAAAACTCAGCAAAATGGCTCCTTTGCTGCAAACTTTGGCTGCTGGATCAAGAGAGCAAGTCCATGTAAGCGGATTCACGCAAACGTTTCCATATAAAGCAATGCCCTCTGGTATATACCCTTTCTTGAAAGATGCCCAAGTGATATAACAACCTGTTCCTGTTTCATTGCGGCATGGCTGTAGCACTTTATACATAGCGGTGTCAATGGCGTATCCAATTACATAAGCGGCTACCATTCTGCTTTGAAGATTGGTGGAGTCGATCATTTCTTTCAATAATCTTCTTGCATGATAAGTGCCTTGGCTGTGCGAAGCAATGATGAATGGTCTTCCATGATTGTAATTGTCGAGATAATATTGAAAAGCATTCTTCACATCCTCGTAAGCAAAGGCCAATGATTTTGGTCCGTTCTCCTTATCGTAAAACGCTTTAATAATACTTTGGCGATAACGTGGCGCATACACCTGACAACTTGCATTAAACACACTTGCCTGATACTGCACGGGCTTCTCATCAATTTTTTTGTTGAGTGCTTTGTTATTCAAATCGGCATTCCATGTTTCACCGCTTTCATAAATGGTTGGATAGATATAAAATACGTCTACCGGTTTCAATGAATCGTTCACCCACTTTTCATCATTCGGAATTTTATCAGCCGCATCTTCGCGAAAAGGAAGCGCACTCCAGTTTTTCTCCAATGAATAATCAGGCGCTGCAGGTTGGTCGTTAGCATTGAACACTGCAGGAAGTTGCGCGGTTGCAAAAAGTGAGAAAGAAAAAAGAAAAAACAGCAGTAAGTTTTTCATACGGTTTGAATGCTTGTTTTATTTTCGTTTTTGAAAATGATTTAAAAATGAAAAAAGAGATGGCAAAAATATTTTTAGTTGCGGCATTGCTGGTAACTATTTCGGCTTGCGAAAGACAAAGTTGTAAAAATGTAAGTTGCCCGGTAGGTCAGGCTTGCAACAGCGGTAAATGTTTTTGTGCCGATGGGTACGAAGGAACAAATTGTGATGTAGAGAGTAATACCAAATATGTAACAGGGTACTTGGGCGGTTCGGGATATAAAGATTGGCAGGTTTATGAAACGTGTAATAGCTCATCATCTAATTTTCCGGGTTATAACTCTACCATCACGCATAATTCTTCGAATCCTAGCGAAATAGAAATCAATAATTTTTTTGGAAGAGGAACGGTCTATGCAAACATTAGAACCGACCAAAGTAATCAAGGCAATATCGTAGAAATAAACACGCAGGATTGCGGAGGAGTTACCGTGAGCGGGCAGGGAACTTACGATGTAACGAATAGTCGAATTACTTTTCAACTCAACTACACTTTGTTTGGTGCTAGCTATAACTGTACGCACACTTTTTATTGAAATTAAAAACGGTGCAACTTTTCTAACAATAGTTTAAGAAAATTATTTTCCTAAAAATCCTCCCAGCAAATCGCCAATTCCGCCTTTGTTTCCTCCAAGAAACTGGCCCGCTAATCCGGCTAAATCTACTCCACCACCATTTTGCATTTGTTGAACTACATGACCAAAGTCAACACCTTTAGTTCCTCCTCCTCCCGAAAGATGACTCATAATATCGTTCACATTAAAACTTGAATCGTTAGGGTCATTCGTTTTGCTGGATAGTTTTCCAAGCACTTGAGGAATAAGTTGCGAAGCAATATTTTGTGCATCGCCACCGCCTACTCCAAATTTACTCCCTAAACTTCCGGCTAACTGCGAAATAATATTTCCTACTAACGGGTTGCTCGTTAGATTTTGCGCATTACCAAAAAGGCCTAACACATCTTGCAAATTTCCATTGCTTACTGCTTGCGAAAGTTGATCATGGATAGCATTTGTTGCTTCGCCAATGGCCGCATCGTTGTGTTGGTTTGGAATACTGTTGTTGTTTACAATTGTGTCTTGTGCGTTTTCTTTTACGAGGTTGATGAGTTGTTCGAGCATGATTAGATTTTTAGATGATAGACTAGGGATGTTAGACTGAAACCCAAGAATACAAATTCAACAGATACATTTCAGTCTGTTGTCTAAAATCTATCGTCTCTTGTCTGTTATTCTCTTTTCAATTCTATATTTGGCGAAGATGAAGATTGACATCCACACCCACATTATTCCCGAACATCTTCCGCGTTGGAGCGAAAAATTTGGCTATGGCGGCTTCATTCATCTCGACCACCACAAACCCTGCTGCGCGCGCATGATGAAGGACGATGAGTTCTTCCGCGAAATAGAAAACAACTGCTGGGATGCCGAGGCGCGATTGAAAGATTGCAAACACACGCATGTAGATGTGCAGGTGCTTTCTACTATTCCTATCCTGTTTAATTATTGGGCCAAGCCGGAACACTGCTATGAAATTTCACGCTTCTTAAACGATCATATTGCTGAAGTGGTGGAACGCTATCCAAAAAAATTTATCGGCCTAGGAACAATCCCTATGCAGAATGCTGACATCGCGATTAAAGAGTTGGAGCGTTGCAAAAAAATAGGATTGGTAGGAATTGAAATTGGCAGCAATATCAACGATGTAAACTTAAATGAGCCGCAGTTCTTTCCCATTTATGAGGCGGCACAGGAATTAGATTTAGCGATGTTTGTTCATCCATGGAATATGATGGGAACTAAACAAATGAGCAAATATTGGTTGCCGTGGTTAGTAGGAATGCCTGCTGAAACTTCTCGCGCTATTTGTTCTATGATTTTTGGCGGTGTGTTTGAAAAATTTCCAAAACTGCGAATTGCGTTTGCGCATGGTGGTGGTTCTTTCCCAAGCACCATTGGTAGAATTGAACAAGGATTTAAAGTGCGACCAGATTTAACTGCTCTCGACAACAACGTAAACCCGCGCGATTACCTCGGGCATTTTTACGTGGACTCGCTTATTCACGACACCAAATTTTTGCAGTACGTAATTGATTTAATAGGCGAAGACAAAATTTGCTGTGGCAGCGATTATCCTTTTCCATTAGGCGAAGCAATTCCCGGTGAAGAAATTGAAGCACTTGATGTTTCGAAAAAAATAAAAGACAAATTGCTTTTTAAGAATGCGTTGAATTGGTTGAACCTCGATAAGAAAAAATTTGCATGAAGATGATGGCATGACTAAGCACGGGTAGAGCCAAGCAAGTCATGCGATCATTAATAGGCTAACCTAAATTTTAAAAAAGGCGTTTAAAAAACTTTAAAGCTGCAGACCAAATGGAGCTAACAGACGGCAACGTTTTTCATATCTACAACAGAGGAAACCAACGGCAACAAATATTTTTTACAGAAGCCAATTACCAATACTTTCTTCAAAAAATGGCGAATGCGCTTTTGCCTCACGCAGATTTATTGGCGTACTGTTTAATGCCGAATCATTTTCATTGGTTAGTTCAAATCAAATCGGATAGTGAGGGCTCAAATATCTATGCTGCAAATTTCTCTAAAGCAATGGCGATTTTACTTCGTTCCTACGCTCGAGCCATGCAAAGACAGCAAGGATTTACCGGTTCGTTGTTTCAGCAAAATTCGAAATCAAAAATTTTGACAACAGAAAACGATGTGTTGACTTGTTTCAACTATATCCATCAAAATCCTGTGAAGGCGAGTTTGGTGCAAAAAGCAAATGCTTGGGAGTATTCATCCATCGGAGAATATTTGAAACTTTCGGGAATAAATTTTTGTAACAACCCTTTGCTTTACAATCTTGCTTTGATAGATGATGAGTATAATTTCATTGAGGCTTGTGATAAAGATATTGATGATGAAAAAATTAAAAGAATATTTGCCTGATAGTCATTAATGATAGCATGACTTGCCAACCGAAACCTTTGCTTAGTCATGCCATCATCGCTCTTAAACGTTCACTATGAAATTTGAAAACTCCCTCGCATTTGCGCGTTCGCTTGATAAGCAAGATTCTCTAAAAGATTATCGGAAGCTCTTTCACATTCCAAAAGCAAACGGTAAGGAAGCGATTTATCTCTGCGGAAACTCACTGGGTCTTCAGCCAAAATCGGTTGGGCAACATTTAAAAGTAGAATTAGAAGACTGGAAAAATCTTGGAGTGGAGGGACATTTGCATGGAAAGAATCCCTGGCTTTACTACCATCATTTTTTCTCTAAATCAATTTCAAAATTAGTTGGGGCGAAGGAAAATGAAGTAGTAGTGATGAACCAACTCACGGTGAATTTAAATCTAATGTTGATTTCATTTTATCGCCCTATAGGAAAGCGAAATAAAATTCTGATTCAGGCTAATGAATTTCCGAGCGACTATTATGCTTTTGAGCAACAAGTAAAACTGCATGGCTTAAATCCGAAAGATTGCATAGTGGAAGTACTGCCGCGCAAAGGAGAAGTAACACTCAGAACCGAAGATATCGTTGCAAAAATTGAAGAACATAGAGATGAACTCGCACTTGTAATGTTCAGTGCAGTGAACTATTACACAGGGCAATTTTTCGAAATCAAAAAAATTGCCGATGCCTGTTGCAAACACAAAATCATTTTTGGTGTTGACCTTGCACACGCTATCGGCAATGTTGAATTGAAACTGCACGAATGGAATATTGATTTCGCTACATGGTGTTCTTACAAATATTTGAATAGCGGTCCTGGCGGAGTGAGTGGAGTTTTTGTAAATAATTATCACGCTAAAAACTTTTCTCTTCCGCGTTTAGCAGGATGGTGGGGTAACGATGAAAAAACAAGATTCAAAATGCTTAAGCATTTTGTTCCGCAAGCGGGCGCAGCTGGTTGGCAAATTTCTAATGCGCCTGTTTTATCAATGGCAGCACATAAAGCATCGCTCGAAATTTTCGATAAAGCAGGAATGAGAGCGTTGAGAAAAAAGAGTGAATTGCTTACAGGATATTTGGAGTTTCTATTAAAGTCCGAAGTCCGAAGTCCGAGGTCCGAAGAAAATTTCAAGATAATTACTCCTGAAAATTCTAAGCATCGCGGTTGCCAGCTTTCTATTCAAACAAAAAAGAACGGCAAAAAATTATTTGAAAAAATTACGAAAGCCGGAGTAATTGCCGACTGGCGCGAACCCGATGTAATTCGAGTGGCACCTGTACCGCTTTACAACATATTTGAAGAAGTGTGGAAATTTGCAAATCTGTTAAGGGATTAAATCTTCTCTCTGCTCAGAAAAATTTTCACTCCGTAGGCAATACATCCTGTTGCAATTACACCCAAAGCTCCTGCTATATAAATTGGTTCTGCACTAAAGAAAATAAATAGCCAGACTGAAATTCCAATTATCACAGGCAGCGGGTACAACTTCATCCGAAAAGGAAATATTTCAGCTTTATTTTTTTGATGGTAAAGAAGAAGACCAACACTTTGCCCGATAAACTGAATGATAATTCGCATAACGATAATGGCTGTGATTACTTCTTTCATCTTAAACAGCAAACTGAAAACAAAAGCAAGCGAAGCGAGAATCAGCAACGAAGCATGGGGGAAATTTTTGGTGGGATGGAGTTTTGCAAATACAGAAAAGAAATTACCGTCAACCGCTGCAGCGTAAGGCACACGCGAATAACCAAGCAACACCGCAAAGAGAGAAGTAATAGCAATGAACAAAACCAAAGCCGTAGCCACTTGCGCGGCAACACTTCCGTAAATTCTTTCAAAGTATAAACTCACAATAAATGGAGAGTCTTTTGCTTCCTGCCACGGAATAATTCCGAGAACAGAAATCTGCATCAGCAGATACAACACTGCAATTATGGCGATAGAAATAAAAATGCTGCGCGGAATATTTTTTTCGGGCGAAGTAATTTCACCACCCAAATGACAAACGTTGTAATAGCCAAGAAAAGAATAAACAGTTTTAATGCTCGCCTGCCCCAAACCAAAAAAGAAAATGGAAGTGAGATTGAAATCGTGTTCACCGAAATTAAATGCCAGCGATGAATCAAATTTAGGAACAGCACTGGCAATGAGCCAGAGAATAGTTCCGCCAACTATCATTCCCATCACTACCGAAATTTTTCCAATGTCGCCAATCTTTCGATACAACAAAAAGGTGATGAACACCACTAAACTTCCCGAAACAATTTTTTGTTCAATGGTTGAAAGCGGAATTAAATAAGTGAGATATAGCGAAAAACCAATCGCGCCTGATGCCACTACCAAAGGCGCCTGAATCATAGTTTGCCACACATACAGAAACGACATGAGTCGTCCATATTTTTTGCCATAAAGTTTTTGTAGAAACTGATAGCTGCCACCTGCCTCACTCCACTTTGCACCAAGTTCCGACCACACACATCCATCGGCAAAAGACAACACTGCACCAAGCACCCAAGCGAAGATGCACGAGGGACCATTCATAGCTCCTATGATGAATGGAATAGTAATGAAAGGACCGATGCCCACCATGTCGATGGTGTTGATAGCGACCGCCTGAGGCAGACTTAAAGCGCGCGTGAGCTTGTTCATGAAGTAAATTTATGATTGCTAAGTTTACCGCATGAAAAACTTTTTTCTCCTCTTGTGTGTGGCTGTTTGCTTTCAAACACTAGCGCAAAAAACGGGTCCTAAAATTTTAGTAGTTACAGCGCATCCAGATGATGAAACAGCAATGGCTGCAACAATTTACAAAGTAACGCACGAGTTGAATGGTGTGGTTGACCAGTGCGTTATTACCAATGGCGAAGGTGGTTACAAATATTCGACCTTGTCTGAAGCATATTACAATCTTGAACTGACCGATGAAAAAATTGGAAGAGAAAATTTGCCACGCATTCGCAAACAGGAACTCATCAATGCAGGAAAAATTATTGGTACGAACAATATTTTTTTTCTCGACCAAAAAGATGCGCATTACGGTTTAGATGAACACGAACCACTCGACACAACTTGGAATGTAAATTGGGTGACCACACGTTTGAAAGAAATTATGACGAACACGAAATACGATTTTGTGTTTTGTCTCTTGCCTGTATCAGAAACTCACGCGCACCACAAAGCAGCTACGATGCTCGCGTTGAGAACGGTTCAGTCTCTTCCTCAAAATCAACGACCGATTATACTTGGCTGCACGGGGTCAAATTTGAAAGACACAATGAGTATTTCATTTGAGCAGTTGAAAAATTATTCGGAAACTAAAGTGGAAACAAAATCTGCTTCTTACTTTTTTAATAAGACAGTTCCGTTTGGCTACAAAAACAAATTGACCTATAAGATTATTGTGAACTGGGAAATTGCTGAACACAAATCGCAAGGCACTATGCAATTAGCTATGAATGGTGGTGACCTTGAAAATTATTGGTACTTCGCTATCAATCCTATTGATGGAAAAGAAAAATGCAAAGCATTTTTTGAATCGTTGAAGAAGGTTCCTTACAAACAGAAGGAATATTAAGCGTATTTAAGTTTTAGGGCGTAATAATATTTCAAAAAGACTTCGCTGCTTTGGTAGTAACAAATAGTGAAACCTAAAGCTCCTTCTGTAAAGCCAAGTTTGAAAAAATAATTGCGAATGAATTTAAACAGCGCGCTGAAAAGCATTTTTGCCAATAAGTAAAAAATATTTTTCTCTTTCAATGTTTTGGCGGCAAGCGCAGCAAATCTATCGGATTGACAAACCAAATCTTCATTTGTTTGGTAGGTGTAATGCAACAAATCTCCGTTTAGCTTCTCAATTACTCCATCTTTTTTTGAATCCAGAAAACTCCATGCTTCATGAACTAGTCCGCCTTTCCATCCAGCTAAATCTTTATTCCACAGCCTTACTTTAGTATCAGGATAACAGCCACATGTTTTTATTGCGCGTGTTCCGAAAAAATTCAATCGATTCATTTCATAAGCATCTGCCGGAAAATCTTTTTGCTTTTCTATTTGAATGCTACGCAACAATTCTTCGCTCACCACTTCATCAGCATCTATCGAAAAAACGTATTGGCTGCTACTGTAGCTAATCACTAAATTTTTTTGCGCAGTGAATCCCTGAAATTTTTCTTTAATAATTTTTGCGCCTTTCTCTTTTGCTATGGCAACCGTTTTATCAGTCGAAAAAGAATCGAGCACAATAATTTCATCGGCAATTGCACGAACAGAATCAATGCACCTTGCAATGGTGTCTTCTTCGTTGTAAGTAATTATAACTACCGATAGCTGATTCATTCTTTTTGCGACTGGTTAATGAAAAGCAAAAGAAAAGTGAGATAAAATCCTGTGCCCATTTGTTCTTCGAGAGTTGCTTCAGTTAAGAAGGAAGAAAAAATAATGAGGTACAGAATTACTGCTAAAGAGTTTCTGAAAATACCGCTCTTGAAAAACGGAAAGAAAAATGCGAAGAGAAAAACTGCTAAACCAATTACACCAAACGAAGCCAAAACCCAAACTAATTGACTATGCGGAAGTTTGAAGTCGTTCGCTTCGAGTGTTGGATATTGTTCTTTGTAAAAACTTTCCATTTCATTTCTTATGTCACCAGCACCTACACCGAACCAAAGATTTTTCTTCGCTATTTCTAATCCAGCTTTTATGGAAGTAAGTCGCATGCCGTCAGAAAGATTATTGATATTGCCACTGCTAAACTCACCGTTGTCATAGCGCATGTAGCTGAGTTTGTTTTTCAAACTCGGAATAGTTTGCTGTGCTGTATAGGGAATAGCAAAAAGCAAAATCAAAAACAAAATGCCCTTTGCAAAATTTCTTTTTTGGAAAATGTAACGGCATAACAGAAAAAACAAACCAATATAAAGTGCAAGTAGACTGCTTCGAACAGAAAGAATATGTAGCGCAACAAATGAAAACACAAGAAGAAAAACCTGAAACCATTTTTCGTTGTTGGAGAATAATTGTTTTCCATTCTCATATAGATATGCCGTGCAGAAAAACGAAAACGCCAACATGAGTGTGAAGCGAATACGGCTGTAAGGCATAGGTATTCCACCACCCAGGCTGAATGATTCTGTAATAGTTTCGTAATTCAGGAAATACCGCGCAAGTACTGTTGTAGTGGCTATAAACAGAATGACGATGTAGCCATAAAGAAGGAGCAGAAATTTTTTCTCTTCTAGTTTTTTGAGTGCTGCAAATGCCATGGGTAAGGCGAGGTAAGGAAGTTTTATGCGCACCCAATTTGTCCAGCCGGCTTTATCTTCGCTATAAAAACCCGAAACGAAAACGAGCCAAAAGAAAAGTGAAATGGCAAGCAAGTCTTTTCTTTGAAAATAATTTTTGAGAGTGCTCCATGGATTTGAAAAAAGCAATGCGGCAATCAACATACTTATCATACCTATGCTGGCGAGTGCGCGGGAACAAACAAAGCCGGTAAAAAGAAGGAGACAGCAAATAACTATGAGCCATTGCAAATTTTCACCAGTAAAAATTTTTCTCCACGAAATTTCTTTGCTCACAACAGGGCTTTGAAAAAGGATTTTAATTTTAAATCGTAAACATAAAACTCTTGCCTAACAAAAAATCCATTACTGATTTTAAAACTTTAGCCCGAACCATTTCGTTGGTAGAAAATGAAGCGGACGGTTTTGAGTTAATCTTAGAGCAACTACAGCCGAATAATATTCCTGTGATTGGTTTTACCGGTCCACCAGGTGCAGGCAAAAGCACACTCTTAAACGCAGTGATAGGAATTTTATTGGGGGAAGGAAAAAAAATCGGCTTGGTATTGATTGACCCTTCCTCACCATTTAATCTCGGAGCGTTACTGGGTGACCGCCTGCGCATGAGTGCTCATTTTACCAACGAAAATTTGTTTATCCGTTCGCTTGCCACGCGAGGATCGCTTGGTGGATTGAGCGATAAAATAATGGAAGTGATTGAAGTGATGCGCGCATTTGCGTTCGATTATATTTTTATTGAAACAGTTGGCGTAGGTCAAAGCGAAGTGGAAATTGCGGGGCTTGCAGATACTACGGTGGTAGTTTTGGTTCCCGAAGCAGGCGATAGCGTACAAGCGATGAAAGCGGGACTGATGGAAATTGCCGATGTGTTTGTGATTAATAAAGCTGACCGTGCCGATGCCGAAGCATTAGCCAATTCGCTTTTGCATCAGCTACAGATTAACGGAAGAGAAAATATTCCGGTTCTGAAAACAGTGGCAGTAGAATCGAAAGGAGTGAAAGAACTGCTCGATAAAATTTCTTCGACAGAAAAAACAGAAGAGAATGCGAAGCGCAGAAAAATACTGCTTGCCGAAAAAGCACTGCGAGTAATTTCGAAAAACAGAATGAAAAATTTTGACGTAGAGAAAATGAAAGCTGAACTGAATGAACAGAAAGACAATTTTAATCTCTATCGCTTCGTGAAAAAATTTCTTTAGCAGTTTGTCATCCTGATGGTTCGACAGGCTCAGCATAAGAAAACAGTTTGTCACCTTGAGCTTGTCGAAAGGTCATTGACATATTTTTTGACCCCCCCCTAATCACGAAAATGATTCACCAATTATCTATAGACGAATTTCTCACTCAATCCAAAGAACACCTCACTCTCGATGTTCGCAGCGAAGGCGAATTTCAATACGGACACATCCTGCACGCCACTAATTTGCCTTTGTTCAATAATGAGGAACGAAAAATTGTGGGCACAGCTTACAAACAACAAAACAGAAACGAAGCTATCTTGATAGGACTTGACTTGGTTGGTAAAAAGATGGCTGAGTTTATTCGGTTTGTTCAACCGCTGGTAAAAGAGAATAAAGTATTTGTGCATTGTTGGCGTGGTGGTATGCGAAGCGGTAGCATGGCTTGGCTGCTAAATCTTTTTGGTTACGAAGTTTTTGTGTTGAATGGCGGTTACAAAGCTTACCGTCATTATGTATTGGATGTTATCAGCACAAAATTTTCTTACATCATTATTGGAGGCAAAACAGGAAGCGGAAAAACTTCTGTATTGCACGAACTCAAAAAAAATGGCGAACAGGTGATTGACCTAGAAGGACTAGCCAATCATAAGGGTTCTGCCTTTGGTGCATTAGGGCAAGAGGCACAACCTTCAACAGAACACTTTGAAAATTTGCTTGTAGAAGAACTGAAAATATTTGACTTGCAGAAAAGAGTTTGGCTGGAAGATGAAAGCCGTAGCGTTGGAAAAGTTTTTCTGGATTTAAATTTTTGGAACAACCTTATTCAAGCTCCTTTGTTAGTAATTGATTTACCGCTTGCTTTTCGTATTAAAAAATTGGTTGCCGATTACGGAGTTTTTTCGCCTGATGATTTGAAAAAATCTTTCGAGCAAATCGTTCGAAGGTTGGGAAACGAACAATACAAAAATGCGTTGGCTGCTTTGGAGCAAAAAGATTTTGAAACGGCTGCAAGTATTGCACTCTACTATTACGACAAAGCCTACGAGAAAGGAATTGCCATGAAAGAAACAAAGGATGTGAAACGAATAGTTTTTGAAAATGATGATTATGCTTCTATTGCAAATGCGTTAATCAAAGAAGTGGAGAGCCAACGGCTCAAAAAAAAGCAGCAATAACAATTTGTTACTGCTGCTTTTTTGATAGTGGCAAGAATATTTACTCGCGCGTTACACGCGTATAAATAGTTCCTGCCTGTGTCTTCAATTCAAGAACATAAACTCCCGCAGCTAAATCGCGCATGTTCATTTCAATCGTATTGTCTCCGTTGCTGATTCCGAATTTTTGAATGGCAACAAGTTTTCCTGCTACATCAAACATTCGCACATCCATTTTATCATCGGCAGGTGATTGAATTAAAATCCACAGACGGTCGCTGAACGGATTAGGGAAAATCTTTTTCACTTTCCACGGCTCACTAGTGTTTGGCGCTAAACCACTGAAATCATTTTTGAAACTGATATGCGTAGTATCAATTATCACAGTTGTGTCGCAGGTTTCTGAAACGAAATAGTATGCTGAGTTCAAACAACCATAGGCATCATAAACCGTTACCGAATAATTTCCTGATAAAAGTGCTGTAGCATTTTGGGAAGAAGAGGCATCGCTCCACGAATAAGAGTATGGTTCATTTCCTCCGGTAACAGAAATATTAATGCTACCTGAACTTGTATTGCATGAATCGTTATGAAGTGCGGTGAGCGAAATAATTGGAGAAACAGAATTGTCTGCCACAACAAATGTTGCAAGCGTAGAACAGCCATTTACCTCTGTAACCACAATCGTATAACTGCCGTCACACAAACCACTTATCTGCGGATCGTCTGTTGCGGTGTAACCATTACTACCATACCAGTTATAAGTATACGAACCGCTTCCCGTCACTGAAGTGCTTACTGCACCATTGCAAATTGTGCAACCTGTATTCGCTGTGCTAAAACCTGTAATGGTTGCGGCAACTCCAGGTATAATTCCTCCTACATCACCACTTGCAATTGCTGAACATCCGTTTGCATCAGTTACAGTAACGCTGTAAGTTGCCGGACACAATCCTGATTGATAGTAAGTGTTCCCTCCATTGCTCCATGAATAAGTAAACGGTGCAACTCCTCCACTCACATTCGCACCAACTGCACCGTTACAAGGCTCAGAACAATTTGTATTGTTTCCTCCAAGACCAACAGAGACTGAAAGATTAGATGGAGGATTTCCTCCAACATCTCCACTTGCAATTGCTGAACATCCGTTTGCATCAGTTACAGTAACTGAATATGTTGCGGGACATAAACCTGTTTGGTAATAAGTGTTTCCGCCATTGCTCCATGCATAAGTAAACGGTGCAACTCCACCACTTACATTTGCGGCAACTGCACCGTTACATGGTTCAGAGCAATTCGTGTTGTTTCCACCAAGACCAACAGTTACAGAAAGATTAGAAGGAAGATTTCCTCCAACATCACCACTTGCATTTGCTGAACATCCGTTCGCATCAGTTACGGTTACACTGTAAGTTGCCGGACACAAACCTGTTTGGTAATAAGTGTTTCCGCCATTGCTCCATGCATAAGTAAACGGTGCAACTCCTCCACTTACATTTGCGGCAACTGCACCGTTACATGGCTCGGAACAATTTGTATTGTTTCCACCAAGACCAACAGTGACAGAAAGATTTGACAAAGCAGTTCCACCAACTGTCGCTGATGAAGTTGCTGTGCATCCTGAATTATCAGTAATAGTAACTGTGTAAACTCCCGGACACAAACCAAATGGATTCATAGAGGTAGAACCACTGCTCCACGCGTATGTTTGTATTGGTTCATTGCCGCCTGTTACATTTACGGTAGCAGAGCCATCACAAGTATTTCCGCAAGCAGATGAATTGTCGGACGCTTGTGCCGAAGCAGAAAGTGTTGCAAGTATTCCCCCCACTGTTGTCGAAGCTTCAGCTGTGCAACCGGTGTTATCGGTTACGGTTACTGTGTACGTTCCTATACAAAGTTCTGAAGCAGTTTCTCCATTCGCACCATTGCTCCATGCATAAGATTGTATCGGTAAGTTTGCTCCGGTAGTAGTTACGATTGCAGAACCATTGCATGGCGCAGCACAACTACTATTATCTGTTGCATCAGCAGAAGCTGCAATACCAGGATTTGCACCGCCTATAATAACCGAACACAAACCAAATGGATTCATTGAAGTAGAACCGCTACTCCATGCATATGTTTGAATGTATCCGTTTCCTCCTGCTGTGTTTACTGTTGCCGAACCATTGCAAGGCAATTGACAATTCTGATTATTGAATCCGATAGTAGTAGCTGATAAATCTGTTTTAATTCCGCCAACAGTTCTTGTCATTGCAAAAGTACATCCTGTAGCATCAGTAATAGTTACAGAATAATTTCCCGGACAAAGAGATGAAGCAGTTGCACCTGTTGCACCATTACTCCACGCATAAGTGTAAGGCGAAGTACCTCCGCTTGCCGATGCCGTTAAACTTCCGTTGCAATTATTTGCATTGCAGTTGGTGTTGTTAGTTATAGCAACTGTTGCAGTAAGTGTGTTTGCATTTATCACATTCACCGTTGCAGTAGCAGTGCAAGTTGATGCATCGGTAACAGTCACATTGATTGCACCTGAACATAAATTAGAAGCAGTTGCCGTGTAAGCATGATAGGTACTCACCGCTTTATACCAATGATAAGAGTAAGGTGAGTTGCCTCCTGTAACCGCTACCGAAGCAGAACCATTACAACTGTTATTGCACGAGGAGTTAGGAGTGCTTGATGTAGTTAATGCCATCGCATTGCCCGCGTTGTTGACTAAATCAACATAGTACGAAGCTGTGCAGGTTCCCTGGTCGGTGATGGTTACAAAATATCTTCCCCAACACAAACCTGTAATGTTTGCAGTGTTAGCAGAATAACCACCCGATGCACTCCAATTGTAAGTATACCCCGGAGTTCCGCCAACAGCAGTTACATTAATAGAGCCATTGCAGTTTCCGATACAAACTGTATTAGAAACAGAAGTGTAACTCGCACGCAGTGTATCCTGTGCTACATTAAATATTCGGGTTACCGAACAACCGCTGTTATCTCTTACCGTTACATTGTATGTTCCCGTTTTTAACGCGGTAATATTTTTTACGGTTGAAGTATAACTGTTTGGTCCGCTCCATAAATAAGTATAAGGCGTGGTTCCTCCAGTTACGGTTAAAGTAACAGAGCCGTTTGCAGTTGCTCCGCAAAGTTTGTTAGCAGTAGTAACTCCTGTAACTGCAAGTGCAGTAGCAGAAAGCTTAACTGTATCTGCCGCTGTAGCCGTACATCCTTTGCTATCTGTTACCGTTACTACATAAGTGCCGATACAGAGATTAATTCTGTTCTTAGAATTCAACGCAGTATCGCTCCAAGCGTAAGTATATGGTGCGGTGCCTCCGGTTGCAGTAGCCGTAATTTTTCCGGTACAAGTATTCGGACAAATAACAGCAGTAACCGCAAGTGAAACATTTAACTGAGTGGGTTGAGTTACCTGGAACGAATCCACTCTTGTGCAAAGATTATTATCAGTAATAGTTACCCGATACCAACCCGCACATAGATTAGTCCGCGTTCTTCCCACATCAGTTGAGCCTGCCCATGCATACGTATATGGAGCGGTTCCACCTGTGGCGGTAATGGTTATTGCACCATTACAACCACCAAAACAATTTGGCTTAGTAATAACTGCTGTGGTGTGCAATGCTGTTGGTTGTGTAATTTTTACGCTGTCATATTTCACACATCCGTTGCTATCGGTAATGGTAACATAATAGGTTCGGGCGCAAAGTCCTGTTCTTATTGTATCAACGGCAGCCGTGTCAGACCAATACACATTGTAAGGTTTGTTCCCTCCAGAAATACTGATTCGTAAACTTCCATTACAAGTGCCGTTACAAGTAGCGTTGACAATTGTTTTCAGTACCTTTATGGAGTCAGGTCCAATCTTTACAGTATCTAATTTCGATTGACAACTATCAGCACCAATCAAATAAATTTGATAACGACCGGGTTTCAATCCGCAAATGGTAGTGTCGCGACCGGCATGAATAAATGTTTTGTTATAGCTGTTTCCAATTCCTTTTATGCGAAGTGTAAAAGGTGCTTTAGCCCCAGTTACTGTATCGCGAATGCAACCGTTTGAATCGGTAGAGCAAGTAGCGTTGGTTACCTTGAGGCTAACTTTCAGCGAATCGAAACCAATTATACTTCTGCCTCTGTTACCACCGGGAACAGTTGAATCTTTTGTATCTACAGTATTATCTACTCTTGGGTCAGTCCACAAACTATCGCGGTCAAAGTCGAGCACTATGTCGTATCCTTTATCAGGAAAACTATTCGGTTCATAAGCATTCCAAATTTTTATCGGAAGAATTCTTCCGCTAGGATCGGCCGTTACGCGTGTAGCAGAAATGCGCGAAGGTTGCGCGCGCAGCGACATGCCATCGTTCAACGCAGTATCTTTAAAAAGATAAACCCAATACGATTGCCCGGCCGGATAACCATTGCCTTTTATGTAAACCGGTTTGCCTACACAAAAAGTATCTTTCAGTTTTCCTCCCGAATCGCACGAGAAAATAAATTCATTGAAGTTATTGACGAAAATAGTATCGCGTTTAGTAACTCGGTCAGCAGCGCTGTTACCATAACCGGTGGCTTCCACTTCATTAATGTAAAGCCCATCGGGAAATTTAGCTATCGCATTGCTGTCTGCCTGTTGATCAGCATAGGTATTGTTCCAAAGTACATTGGCACCAATTTTTGCTTTTGTATCCCAGTAGAAATTTACGTTGTTAATCTTCACCCGGTTAATGTTGGTTGTTTTGGTGTATACCGTATCTACGTTTGTAAGTATGGTATAAAACCTTCGTGCGGTATCGCCCGAATTTGGTGTTAAAACCCGGAAAGAAGCTGCGCATGTATTATCGTTTTCGTAAACCGGCTGCACTAACGCAAAAGTATTTCTCAATTTATTGAAAGAAGTTCTGTTAGCATCCAATGAAGTTTCTGCATCTAAATACCTTCCCGAAAAATCAATGGCGGTTACATAAGGATGCGCAGCCAAATTGTTAATGGTTAATAACTGGTGTCGTAATTTCAGATAATTAAGAAGGTATCTGCGGGGGAAATTTCCAAAGTAATCGCCACCCTCCACTATTTTATCAACTCCGTCTTTCACTACTTTTCTTCGCGATGCGGTACTGTCGGTATAATATCTGGCGGCTTGCACACCCTCGTCCTGCCCATAGCGGTAGAAAAATTTTCTTATCACCGGTTTAGTCGTATCGGCATGGCGTGTCATCAACATGGCAGGATTAGAATCTTCGTCAAAAATCACCCCCGGTGCTACCCACGATGCGAAAGGTCCATGGCTCAGGTATTCAAAATGCAAATGCGATGAATTGCTGTCGCCAGGGTTTATTAAAGTAGGGAAAAAATACGGAGCCACGGTTCCTAATCTATCGGCAAGAAATGCGGTGTCCCCCACCATCCATGCTCTCCCTCTTCTTATATTATTTGAATGATTAAGATGCAAATAACCAAAGCCACTATTGGTATCAGCAGCAGCCAGCGAAGGACTAACAATTAACTGTCCGTAGTAACCGTTACTCCATGCCAATACGTCTATTTGTTTTCTCAACACGCGCCCTGTTCTTACACTCAAGACAGCACTATTAGAACGCCCTAACAAATCGATGCCTTCGTGAAAATATTCGTTACCGGCACCCACTTTTTCATGCATACCATAGCCACCAAAAATGTAACTGAAACTATCCTGCGGCACAATAGGCCAGCGGGTTTGTGCTTGTAAATAAAAACAGGAAAGAAGCAGGATAAAGAAAACCGGGAGTGTATATATTTTGTTCATGGCAATATTTTTAAAGGGGTGAATTATTTGTTAGTAGGCATTTCGTAATCGGTATGATTAATCGTAATCATGAACCGCGAATGGGATTCATCGTACATCACCCCATCTGTGTTGTAGTCTACCTGCAGCCTGCCTATCTCTTTGTAATCAACTTTTCCGGTGATAACATTCCAGTTTCCGAGCACCACTTTGTTCATTTCATCTCCTTTAATTTCTGGAACGTTCATAAGAAAACAAACTGATGAAGAACCATTGAACGCTGCACTAAATGGATTGCCGTCTATACTTTTTATTTCATACCAAGTAGAGAGATTAGTCAAGTTGCGAACGGTTAAATCCCATTTGTAAGTTTCACCGCTCGGGAACCCGTGAGTGGTTATAAATATGGATTGTTTAGAGGAAGCTGCTATTACATTGACATAATCTGCGCTTCTGTCTTTCAGAGTTTGAATAATTTTTCCGTTGTATAAATCAAGAAGTGTAAAAGTGTACTCGTCTTTTTGGTTGTTCCAGGAATAACCTGAAATAAAACCATTCAAGAATTTATATCCGTCAAAAGAAACAGGTAAAGAGTATAATTTCTCAAGAGCCGTATTGTATACTTCTATTTTATCGGCATTCACCAAACATAAATTTCCGTTTTGAAGATATCGGGTTTCCTTAATATCCGGAGCAAGGATTTTTGCTTTTTCATTTCCGCTGAAATCGTAAACTGTTACGTTTTCAAAAGGAGCGGGAACATCGGGGTCAACATATCCTTCATTAAATTCTTTGCCCAACACAGCTATTCCGCTGTTATCTTCTGAAACACTGATGGCATAAGAAGCCATTTTTTTACGCCAAAGCATTTTATCGGTCGCATCTGTCATCATCAACTCAAGGGCTAGCGTTTTTCTATCACCCAGTAGATAGGCATTGTAGTTTGAGTTGTTTTCAGCAATCGGCTGTACCGCAAAATTGTTTTCATCAATGTTGTTAATTCGCTGCGCATGAGTTGCAGAAGTTTTTTGCGGTTCATGTTGTTTTAGAATGAGGAGATTTTGTGCTGATCCAAAAAACGGAACAATGAATAGGGAAAGTGCAAATGTCCAGTACCATAGATTTGTTTTCATAGGGAAGTGTTTTTGTTTGGCCATAAAAATTTTTTGTGTTTTAGAAATTTTTTTTACGCTGCTTTTTGTACTTAGTTGTGCTAATGTAATGGCTGGAACAGCCGCTGTGTTGTCGAATTCAAATTTCGATTAGGGAGATAAATCGAAAGGTGGAATCAATGATTTCAAAATCAACGAAATGCAACTTGCTTGTTACAGGTTTGACTATGGCGCTACAAGTTTGCGTAAGTCTTTGGGAGTTCAATAAACCAATCTTGTTCAAGGTTTTGGTTTTCAGCGTTATGCAACTTGGGTTTAGAAAAAGTTGTTTTGTCGAGCTAAAAAATAGAGGATAGAAATTTGCAAGCCAGAAGCAGAAACCAATTTGATAATGACTTGTTTCTAAATCTGCGAATAACTAATTCATGTGTAATTTAAACTCACATCATTACAATCACAACGCGGGCGTTGTAAGTAAAGACAGATTATGAGTAACAGCATTTTTACATATGGCGTAAAAGAATGAAAACGCACAACATGAAAAACATTATTACAACTGTCGCTACATTACTTACAGCAGGTTTCAGCTTTGCCCATACTCCCTTTGTAACAACGAACAGCACTTACCGGTCGCCAGATGATAAAGTGGCAATGGATATTCAACGAAGCAAGGGTGATGTGCAATTGCATATTCAACTTAACGAAGCCGCTCAGTATGACCAATTAATTATTGAAAGGAGTACTGATGCGCTGAATTATTTTGCAAGCTGCAAACAGCTTTCGGCTTCGCAAATAAAAGGTGATAACATTCAAGTAGATAAATATGCTACTGCAAAAGACATTTACTATCGTGTAAAAACAATTAGCAAGGATGGCGTAACGCGCGCTTACCCGGCCATACTGCTTTCTGCTACAAAATGATAAACTATTTTTTTACCCGGACAAAAAAGGCAGCCCCGTGGGCTGCTTATTTTTTGTAAAATCTATCCATGATAAGACTCGCCTCAAATAAAAATAGTAGAGGTGTGAATTCTTCAAATGTGAGATTTGTTAATCAATTCAATTCTTTTACTTTAGCCGCAATAACTACCATCGTGAAATCAATCAAATTCGCTTCCAAGCCCGAGAACATTTCTATTGTTGAAAAATTTATTGATGAACTTAAAAGCGAAGTCAATATAGGTGACGAAGTGTTTGGCAATATTCTTATCTCGCTTACCGAAGGTGCTAACAACGCCATGATTCACGGAAATAAATGCGATGAAAAGAAGGATGTAGAAATTTCTTGGAGTGTTGATGATCGCGGAAAAAATTTGACGTTTATTATTAAAGACCAGGGTCCCGGTTTTGATTATAGCCATTTGCCGGATCCTACTGCTCCTGAAAATTTGGAGAAGACGCACGGTCGCGGAGTATTTCTGATGATGCAACTTGCCGACATGATTGTGTTCAGCGACAAGGGTGCAACTGTTGAAATGAGTTTTAAAATCTAATTTTTTATTTCAAGTAAGCTTTTACTTGTGAGCTGTAAGCAAATCTGAATATTCGGTGGGGTTTCCAATTATTTCAATTGCCTTGGCTACTTCTGCATCGTTCTGATAGCTCTTCTTCACTTTGCCATAAGCGTAGTAATATCTTCCTGCAATTTCGTTTTCAAGAACGGTAACAATTTCTTTTTTGTTCTTGATAATGTCCTGCTCTTTATCGTGCTCTAATTTTTTGGCAATGGCATCGTAGTGAACTTTCACCGCATCAAAATATTTTTCCTCGGCAGCAGCCTCTTTCAATGCAGCAAGTTTGTCTTCGCTTTCTGTTTTGTAGCTGCAATCTTTTGTTTTTACATAAGCTACAAAATTGTTGAAGTCATCATCGGTTAATTTGAAAACAGCCGCATCGGGAATAGTGTCGTGTGTAAGTTTATAATCGGAACAAAAATTGAACATGTAGTGTCGCAAGAAAAGTGTTTCCGCCAGTTTAGTGTGTTCTACTTTCGTAAGTTTCACATCGGGGTCAACTCCACCGCCATCCCAAACTTCTCTGCCGCCTTTTGTTTTGAAAGCAACTTTTAATGAATCAGGAATACGCTTCACGCTTCCATCTGCGTTTTTCTCAGCATAATTCAATGCCTGAATACATCTTCCCGTGGGGATATAATATTTAGCGGTAGTTACTTTCAACACGGTGTTATACGAAAGTGGTTTAGTTACCTGCACCAATCCTTTTCCATACGTGCGCTGACCAACTATCACAGCACGGTCGTAATCTTGCATGGTTCCTGAAACAATTTCAGAAGCTGAAGCGCTGGAAGAGTTGGTGATTATCACTAACGGAATTTTTGTATCGCTCGGGTCGTTGAGTGTTTTGAAAGTGTTGTTCCACTCATCTACTTTTCCTTTTTTCGTAACTACCAATTGATTTTTTTCTACGAACACATTCACAATGTTCACCGCTTCGTTGAGCAAACCCCCTGGGTTGCCGCGTAAATCAAGAACTATACCTTTCATATTCGGGTTAATGCGCTTCAAACTATCGAATGCTTCTTTTACATCCTTGCCCGCATTCTCATTAAATATTTTCAGTTTAATACAGCCAATTTCAGGAGTAATCATTCCGTAAAACGGAACACTGTTCTCCTGAATTTCTTCGCGGGCAATATTGAATGAAAGCGGTTTTGAATCAAGTAACGAAGTTCTGCGCTCAACAGTCAATGCAATTCTTGATTTGGGTTCGCCTACTAAAATTTTGTCCACGTCATCTTTCTTTTTGTCTTTGGTAGAAACCCCGCTGATGGTTTTGATGATGTCACCAACTTTCAAACCACTTACATCGGCAGGTTGATTTTGTGTAACCGAAATAATAACCGGATAGCCGTTCATCATTTCAATTTCAATTCCCAAGCCTCCGAACTTTCCGCCCTGTTGAATCTTTGCTGTTTCTACCTGTGAACCAGAAAAATAATTAGTAAACGGGTCAAGGGTTTTGAGCATACCATCAATACAACTGCGCATGAGCTTCGATGGCTCCACATCATCTACGTAGTAAGTATTCACCTCTTTATACAAAGCCGAGAACACGTCAATGTTTTTCGATATTTCGAAATACTCATCGGCAAACGACATAGTGCCGAAGGCAAGGAGTATGAGGACGGATGCTTTTATGAGTTTGCTTTTCATCTAATATCTATTGTCTAACGTCTTTTATCTTTTTACTTCTTAGCTAAAATTTCTTTCATCTTCTTTTCATCCTTAATCACCTCAATAGCTTTTTTCAATTCGTTATCGCTTTTGAAAGAAGCTTCGGTGCGGCCGGTGTTCAGATAATAGCGGTCGGTTATTTCTTCTTCGAGCATACTTTTGATTTGCGATTTTTCTTTTTGCAAATCGAGTTGCTTATCGTGCATCATGGTTTTTTTCATTGCCTCAAAATCATCTTTGATAGCATCGTAGTATTTATCTTTTTCGGTAGCGGCTTTTAATTCGTCAAGAATCTTTTCGCTTTTGGTTGAGTAGTCGTAATCTTTCTTCGTAACCCAGTTTACAAAGTCGGTATAGTCAGCATCGGTTAATGTAAACGTGCGGGCATCACCAATTTTTTCATGCTTGGCGCGATACTCATTAGCATAATCAAACAAATGATTTTTGGTAAGCAGGCTGATAGTAATGTTCGATAACTTCTCGGGCTCTGCAGGCACATCGGGGTCAATACCTCCGCCATCATACACGGTGCGTGCGCTGTATTTTGTTTTGAACGCCACTTTTAAGGAATCAGGAACACGCTTCACACTTCCGTCTTCGTTGCGCTCTGCATAATTAATTGCCTGAATACATCTGCCCGAAGGGATATAATATTTTGCAGTAGTCACTTTCAGTTTGGCGTTGAAAGGCAGCGAGCGTGTGCTTTGCACTAATCCTTTACCAAAAGTTTTTTGACCTACAATAACTGCGCGGTCTAAATCCTGCAACGAGCCCGAAACAATTTCAGCCGCAGAAGCCGAGCCGCCATCGGCTAAAACCACTACAGGAATTTTTAAATCAACGGGGTCGTTAATGGTAGGGAACGATTTATTCCACTCATCCATTTTTCCTTTGGTGGAAACAATTTCCAGATTCTTTTCTACAAAAACGTTGGCTACGTTAATAGCTTCGTTGAGTAAACCCCCGGGGTTACCGCGCAAATCAAAAATCAAACCTTTCAGTTTTCCTTTTGCTTCGAGAGTTTGCAAAGCATTTTTTACTTCGGCACCTGCGCGTTCGGTAAAACTGCTGAGGCGTATGAAACCAATTTTATCATCCACCATTCCGAAGTACGGAACGTTCTTCACTTTAATTTCTTCGCGCGTCATCTTCACCGTCATATCGCTTTCGCTGCCATCGGCTTGCAGGCGTTTGAACTTTACGTTTACATCGGTGCCCGGTTTACCTTTAAGCATGGCGCTTACCTGGTCGGTTTTATAATTCTTGGCGCTCTTACCATCTACTTCAATAATTTTATCACCAGCCCGCAAACCTGCTTTTGCTGCAGGGAAACCTTCATACGGTTCAGTTACCATTACCCATTCGCCACGCGTGCCTATCACCGCGCCAATGCCGCCATACTTGCCGGTGGTTTGCATGCGGTAGTCGTCCATATCTTCTTCAGGAATATAATCGGTGTAAGGGTCTAAGCCATCGAGCATTTGATTAATGCCCGCGTGCATCAGCTTTTCGGGATTGAGTGTGTCCACATAATACGTGTTCAACTCTTTGTAGAGCGTGGTGAAGATGTCGAGGTTCTTGGTTATTTCGAAGTAACTCGGGGTATTGGTTAAAGCAATTCCTGCGAATGCAACAAACGCAATCATTGCGATAACAAAATATTTTCTGATTGATTTCATCGGCATAATATAAAGGGACGAGAGCGAGGGACGAGGGGCGAGTAAATTCATCCCGATGTTTCGTTTCAGTTCTCTTCCGTTGTAAACATAAATTTAAACGCCAACACATTTGAATTGTTGCTGACGTTGAATTGTGATTTATAAACTTTTAAGACAGTGGAAAAATTTGAGAATTCGGAAATTCGAGAATTTGAAAATGAAACAGCCAATACAAATTCACGGCAAGGGGTCGTAGCCGTGACCGCCCCAGGGGTGGCAACTCGAAATTCTTTTAATGGTTAACCAACCGCCTTTGAACGGACCGTTTTTTTTTATTGCCTGCACGCCATAGTCGGAACAAGTGGGCGAGTAGCGGCAACTTGGAGCGAGCAATGGCGAAATGAAAAACTTGTATCCCTTAATGAGCAGAATGAAAACGAAGGAAAAGAATTTTGAAATCATTGCTCTTCTATAAAGCGTTTTGAAAAAAAACGGCAGGTGAAATAATTTCTGTTTTCTTGAAAAACTTAAGGTCGAGCAAATCATGGTCACCGGTAATGATAAAATCGGCATGAATAAATTTTGCGAGATGGAGAATGTTGTTGTCATCTTTATCTCTGCAAATTTCGGGTATTGTTCCGCTGGGGACAACCATTTCAAAATCGGAATCTGTTCGTGTCTTTATATCCTCAAGACTTGTTTCGTCTAACGAAAATTTTCCTTCCAGCTTTTCAAATAATTCATCATAAAGGAATTTTGAAATGTAGAGGTCGGTATATAACACGCAATAGCTATGAACCGACTGCGCTTTACCTTTAAAGATGAAGGAAGAGATTAAAATATTTGTATCCAGAATTATTTTCACGATATATCTCTGAAAATATCTTCTTCTGATTTGTATCCGGCTTTTGCCGCCACGCCTTTTAATTTTACCCGTATGCGGTTTAAGTCTTCAAGAGCAAGTGTTCTTTTTACTATTTGCAACACATACTCCTGCTTAGAAAGTTTCTTTCGGGCTGCTGCCGATTTCAATTTCTGAAGGGTAGCATCGTCAATGTTTATTTCAATACTCATACCTCAAATATAATTCAAGCATTCAGTTTATTCAAACAAGCCAATATGGCTTTGGTAACAGCTTCATACTTGGGCAGTGCCTTCCCTTTGTAGACGAACATAAGCGCGAGTTGTTTTTGCTGCCCGGCTAATTTTTCGTAGAAAAGAAGTTTGTTTAAACGATAGGCTTCGCGCATGAGGCGCTTGATGCGGTTGCGGTCAACGGCATGTTTAAAGTTTCGCTTAGGTACCGAGAAACCCGCCTGCGCGGGATAGAAGGTGCGCAGGGGCTGCACCAAATAAACAAGGGTAAATCCGTTTATGGAAACAGATTTACCCTCTTTAAAAAGTTGTTCAATCAGTTTTTTGCTTTTGAGTTTTTCTTCTGCGGTAAAAGTGAATTTACCCTGCAGTTGAGCACTGTCAAAACCGGCAAACGATTTAGCAGCGGAAGTACTATTTAAGTCGCTTCTCGTCTGAAACCGTAAGTTTCTTTCTGCCTCTGGCTCTTCTGCGTGCAAGAACTTTTCTTCCATTTTTTGTGCTCATTCTTTCTCTAAAGCCGTGTTTGTTTGCTCTCTTTCTGCGGCTTGGCTGGAATGTCCGTTTCATATTTTATTGGTATTTAAAATTATCCCTTTTCTACAAAAGGACGGCAAAAATAAAAACTCTTTCAACTTATCAAAGGAGATGGAGAGAATAGGTGAGAGGGAGAGGGGGAAAATAGAGGGAACAAAAAAGCTCTTCCCCTTTGTGAAGAACTTTTTTGTTTATTGGGTTTTGACTATTGTTTAGTTCCGATATAACCAATCGCATCACCTACTCCTGTTCCTGCAGTTACATGAATTAAAAAAGCTAATTGCTTAGAAGAGGTATTATATGCCTGGTAACCTGTAACCCCTTCCCATGTACTTCCTTGGTCTATAAAGGAAGTTATAGAAAAGACTCCATTGCTTTCGTAAACAGTTGCATTCATGGATGTAAAATAACCTCCAGTTGTTTCTGAAATTTGTACATGCGTATTATCTACTTTGGTAACAATAATGGTAACACCAGTGTGGGGATTCTGTCCTACGGTTCCAGCTGTTGTGTCTGTTGCAGTGCCAAGGAATGTTCCAACGATATCAGTTGTTAGATCTTTCGTTTCCGTTTTAGTACACGAAGAAATAAGTAGTGCTGATGCAATGATTGTAGTGAGTAAGAAATTTGTTTTCATAAGGATAGTTTTTAAATGATTTAATCCCTCAAACATAAAATATTTTTTAAAAAGTAAATTTTAAATTGACCATAGTAAATTTATAAAGACCTTTTGGCGTATGTTCTTTACTCTGCCTTGTCGAACTTTGAAACATGAAAGTTCATATCGGAGAAAAAATAAGGAAGCGAGCAGAAGAATTAAAAACAGGCACTACGGAATTGGGCAGGATAATCAATACTTCAAAACAAAATGTGTATGGAATCTTTAAGCGGGCCTCAATAGACACTCAACTTCTCCTCGAAGTGTCTAAAGCACTTCGGTTCAACTTTTTTCAGTTCTATGATTCTCCTGAACTCGCAAAATTCGAGAGCAAGATCAATAAAGAATTAGAAACGCTTCGGAGAGAAAACGAAAAACTAAAATCGGAGCTTCGAGCTCTGAAAGAGAAAAATGAACTCTTACAAAAGATAAATAAACTACTCGACCGAAAAGAGAAATCAGAAAAAAGAAAAACCGCTACTCAAAGAAAAAAATAATCCTTTTGCCGTTTGGTGTTTAGTCCCGCATCTTCTGCTGACGTAACTCATAAAGGTACAAAAACAAAAAAGGCGCGAAACCCTCGCGCCTTTTTTAATTATAGTAGTTATGTTTGCTTACGAATTCATAGCAATCAAAAACTCTTCATTGGTTTTAGTGCCTTTCATTTGCTGCATTAAAAAGTTCATGGCTTCCTGCGAATTCATTTCGGCAATGTGGTTTCTCAAAATCCACATGCGCTGCAACACATCTTTATCGAGCAGCAAATCATCTCTGCGGGTTGAAGAAGAAACAATATCAATAGCAGGGTAAATTCTGCGGTTCGAAAGTTTGCGGTCGAGCTGCAACTCCATATTACCCGTTCCTTTAAACTCTTCAAAAATTACCTCATCCATTTTAGAGCCGGTATCAATCAAAGCGGTAGCCAGAATAGTCAGTGAGCCACCGTTTTCAATTTTGCGTGCCGCACCAAAAAACTGTTTTGGTTTTTGCATGGCGTTAGCCTCAACACCGCCCGATAAAACTTTACCCGATGAAGGAGCCACCGTGTTATACGCACGCGCCAAACGGGTAATTGAATCGAGTAATATCACCACATCGTGTCCGCACTCTACCAGTCGTTTTGCTTTTTGCAACACAATGCTCGAAATCTTCACGTGCTTTTCAGCGGGCTCGTCAAACGTAGAAGCAATTACTTCGGCATTTACGTTGCGCTCCATATCCGTTACTTCCTCGGGGCGTTCGTCAATCAACAACACAATCAAATAAACCTCGGGGTGATTCTTGGCAATAGCGTTGGCTATTTCTTTTAAGATAGTGGTCTTACCGGTTTTCGGTTGACTCACAATCATTCCGCGCTGTCCTTTTCCAATTGGAGTAAACAGGTCAACAATACGCGTGGTTAATTCACTTGGCTTGGTAAACAGATTCAGTTTTTCCTGAGGGAAAAGAGGTGTCAAATAATCGAACGACACGCGGTCACGCACGGCTTCCGGTGAACGACCATTGAGCAAATCAACTTTCAATAAGGCAAAATATTTTTCACCACTCTTTGGAGGGCGAATGTACCCGCGCACGGTATCACCGGTTTTTAAACCAAACAATTTTATTTGCGAAGGCGATACATAAATATCATCGGGCGAAGAAAGATAACTGTAGTCCGAAGAGCGAAGGAAACCATAACCATCGGGCATCATTTCCAAAACTCCTTCTCCTTCAATAATAGCATCGGCTTCCACGCTGAAAATATCGGCACCTTTCTTATGCTGCTCACCACCACTGCTGCGCTCGTAGTTCGAAGTGTTTTCGTACGTAGTATGCTCTTCGTGTTGGTTGTTAGCGTTGTTGCTGTTGTTGGTATTGCTGTTCTGTGTAGAAGTAGTGGTGTTTCCGTCCACCGCTTTTTCAACGGTGTCTTCAATTGGTTTCTGCTCACTTGCCGGGCGAAACAAATTGTCTTCGTCTTTTTCTGCCTTATCCTTTAAATCGGGGTCTATCGGCTTGCGCGCTCTTGGCGGACGTTTGGTTTTGTCCTTTGCGGGCTCAACAGTTTCTGTTGTGGCTGCCGGAGCAAGCGCCTGTGCATCGAGCACCTTTAAAATAAGCTCTTGCTTTTCGAGCTTGTCAGTTCCTTTGATTTTCAACTTGTCTGCAATTTCTTTTAACTCGGGCAGAATCATGTCGTTCAACTGAAGAATATCGTACATACTATTTGGTTTGATGGTAAAATTTTTATTGGATTGATAAAAGCAGGGTAAACATTACGAAAAACATTCGCAGCAAATCACGTGGTTAAAATACTTTCCGAGATTTTTTATTTAGAACGAAACTTTAGTTGGAATGAACTAAACGCTGCGAGAATTATTTCAGATAACAATGCAATGTTAGGCAAAGTTTCCGACTCACCAAATCTTTGTGTTCAAATAAGAACGAACCTTTTTTGCACAATGAAATCATACAGCTTTTGCAAACAAAAAATCCTTCCCGTTTTTTCGGGAAGGATTCTGTATTTGTATTGTCTCAATACTCAATACTAATTACTCAATACTATTTTTAAGAAATACTCATTTGAATTTTCTTCTGAATATCGGCTACTGCTTCTCTGAACTCCTGGTCAGTATCGATTAAATTCTGAACCGCCTGACAAGAGTGAATAACAGTAGAGTGATCTCTTCCCCCAAAATGTTTTCCAATAACCTTCAAAGAATTTTTTGTATAGTTTTTAGCTAAGAACATAGACAACTGACGCGCCTGAACAATCATACGCTTTCTGGTTTTCTCGCGGAGCATATCCACGTTTACACTAAAGTAATCGCAAACCGTTTTCTGAATGTAGTCAATAGAAACCTCGCGCGAAATGCTCTTCACAAAGTTCTTGATAATCTTTTTGGCTAAATCCAAATCAACTTCTTTCTTATTTAATGATGCTTGTGCAAGAAGAGAAATCAATGCTGCTTCCAGTTCACGAACGTTGGTGTTGATGTTGTAAGCAACAAACTCAACTACCTCACGCGGCAACTCAATTCCATCGGCATACATTTTCTTTTCAAGAATCGCAATACGTGTTTCAAAATCAGGAATCTGCAAATCTGCACTCAATCCCCATTTAAAACGGCTCAGCAATCTTTCTTCCATTCCTTCTAAATCTCTTGGAGGACGGTCAGTAGTCAACACCAACTGTTTTCCGTTTTGATGTAAGTGATTAAAAATGTGGAAGAAAATATCCTGCGTTTTTTCTTTGTTACCGAAGAACTGAATATCGTCCATCAACAACACATCAATCAGTTGATAGAAGTGAACAAAGTCATTCACCGAATTATTTTTTACCGCATCAAAAAACTGATTGGTAAATTTTTCACTCGATACATATAAGACTGTCTTGTTCGGAAAGTTTGCTTTCACTTCGTTACCTATAGCTTGTGCTAAGTGCGTTTTACCCAAACCAACTCCTCCGTAAATAACCAAAGGATTGAAGGCAGTGCCTCCCGGTTTTTGTGCCACCGCATAACCCGCGCTGCGCGCTAAGCGATTGCAATCACCTTCCACATACGAATCGAAATTGTAGTTCGCATTCAACTGCGGATCTACATTAATTTTTTTCAAACCCGGAATAATGAATGGGTTTTTAATTTGATTTCCATTGAGGAAATAAGGAAACCCAACTTCAGGGTTCTGATTGTTTCCTGAATTCTGGTTCGGATAATCCACAGTAGAAGGCGTGTTCGCGTTCGAAGAATTTTCTACCACTATTCGGTATTCAAGCTGTGCGTTGCTGCCCAACTCGCGTTTAACTGTTTTGCGCAACAACGAAACATAATGCTCTTCCAGCCACTCGTAAAAAAATTGTGACGGTACTTGAATAGTGAGAACGGTTCCTTTTAATTCTACTGGTCTTATCGGTTCGAACCAGGTTTTAAAACTTTGTTGACTTACGTTGTCTTTGATAATTTCGAGACAGCTGTTCCAAACGCTGCTAGCCGATTTTTCTTTCATGCTCACTGGGTCTTTAAAATGTGTAATAAATAATTGTGTGTGTCGTAAGGCAACGTGAAAATGTAGAAAAGAAAGTTTACAAAAAAGTTTTTGCGTTTGTTTTTGTAATTTTTTTTTCAGGTGTGAGAAAAAATATTTTTTCGGAAAAAAGATTTTGTTATCCTTCTTTTTTCAGTAAAATATTTTAGTTAGGCACTCACTTCGAAATCAATTGCGGTGTTCTCGGCATCAAAATTCCCTTTCGTTTTTTCTCGAAATAAAAATCCAAACGTCCGAGATAAATTCCTGCCCAGCCCACCTGATTCACCAGAACCTTTGCTCCGTCTGCGTTTGCAAACTCATCGGGCTTTGTAAAAAATGTGTGCGTGTGTCCGCCTAAAATCAAATCAATATTTTTTGACCGATACGCCAGATCCATATCGCTCACTTTTTTTTCATCGTATTTGTAACCGATATGCGAGAGACAAATTACCAAATCGCAATCTTGTTCATACTTTAAATGTTTAGCCATTTGATTTGCGTTCGCAATCGGGTCATTATAACGAACTCCTCCAAAAGATTCTTTCGGCACTAATCCCTGCAATTCAATTCCAATTCCAAACACACCAACTTTAATATCCTCGTACTTGAAAATTTTGTGCGTCTGAATTTTTCCTTCCATAGGTGTATCGGCAAAATCGTAGTTGCAATTCAAAAACGGAAATGATGCATGCGGCAATTGTTTTACAAATCCATCCAAGCCCGCATCAAAATCGTGATTGCCGAGTGTTGAAGCATCATACTTCATTTCGCTCATCAATTTAAATTCTAATTCGCCACCGTATTTGTTGAAGTAAGGAGTGCCCTGCCAAATATCGCCCACATCTAAAAGCAAAACATTTTTTTCCTGCTTACGAATTTCATTGAGCAAAACTGCGCGTTGAGCAAAACCGCCAAGCCCCTGAAACTTTCCGCCATCCATCGGAAAGGGTTCAATACGGCTGTGCTGGTCGTTGGTATGGAGAATCGTAATCTTTCGTGCAACACCTTTTGCAAAGACTTCATAAGGAAATGAACTTGCAGCTAGCAATGCTCCTGCGGTAAAAGATTTTTGTATGAATGTTTTTCGTTTCATTTCTTAATCAAGTTTCTGAACTCTTCCGTCAATTACACTTTTGATGTGTTCGCCTTTTGCATTCATTTCTTTCAATCCGTCAATAATGGCATCGCGCAAACTCTTCTTTAAAATTGTTTTCGGAAGATACGAAAGCATAGAGCAGTTATCGCCACCCTGCGCCAAGTAATCTGAGACAGCGATGGTGTAATTTTTATTTACGTCAAGTGGCTCACCTTGTATAAAAACATCAAATGCTTTTTCTTTTTTGAATTTGTATCGTGCTCCGCTAATCTGCCAACCGCCTTTAAATGCCATGTAATTAAAAAGCGTGTCGAGTGTTTTCCCGCTTACGGTCATTATATCAATCAGATTTTCAAACGGCATCAGCTCTATTATGTTTCCGAGTGTAATGTTTCCCTTATGCAAATTCGGCAAACGAATTCCTCCGTTGTTCAGAAAAGTAAAATCAACATTGCATTTGCAGTAGTCTTTACTTTTTTTCAAAACTAAATCGCACATCAAATTTCCTAAATCGCTTTCAGGAATTGATTTTGTAAGAATGGTATCTGAAACTGCGAGCAACACATTCATCTCCATATCGAGCGAGTCTTTGTAAGGACGAATGATGGCTGCAATTTTTTCATCGCTAGGAGAATTCGGATTGAGCCTCTCTTCTTTGAATTTATATTCTGTAGCAACGTAGTGCTTGGTGCATGAGGACGAAGTGATGAGAAAAAGAAAGAAGAAAATATTTTTCATGGTCTGTATAAAATGGTCTGACCTTCGGTGCAGACCCAGGTGGTTATCCTTGATACTCTCCGTAAATCTCTCTGAGCGAATCGGCAATTTCTCCAAGCGTGGCATAATTCTCTACCGCCTCAATTACAAACGGCATTATATTTTTCTCTTCGCGACTTGCCTCTTGAATATTTATCAAACTCGCTTTCACTTTTTCATTATCTCTTTTCGCCCGAAGTTTCGCCAATTTATCTGACTGAATTTTACGGATGGAATCATCAATGCGGAGCAGTCCTGTTGGAGTGGCTTCTTTTTCAGCAAATTGATTTACGCCTACAATTATTTTTTCTTTCGATTCAACTGCCTGCTGATATGTATAGGATGCGCGCGCAATTTCGTTTTGCATAAATCCTTGTTCAATTGCCGAAACACTTCCACCCATTTCATCAATGCGCTGAATATATTTCCATGCGGCTTCTTCAATTTGGTCGGTGAGTGTTTCAATAAAGTAAGAACCCGCCAGTGGGTCAACGGTTTCTGTTACACCACTTTCGTAACCGATAATTTGTTGGGTGCGAAGTGCAACTTTCGCTGCTTCTTCTGTAGGTAATGAAAGTGCTTCATCATATCCATTCGTATGCAGTGATTGTGTTCCGCCTAAAACTGCAGCCAATGCCTGAAGTGTAACGCGCGAAATATTATTTTTTGGTTGTTGTGCAGTAAGCGTGCTTCCACCGGTTTGTGTATGAAAGCGCAACATTTGCGCTTTTGCATCAGTAGCACCTAAGTCTGTTGTAATCTTCGCCCACATTCTGCGTGCCGCACGAAACTTAGCTACTTCTTCAAAAAAATTATTGTGTGCATTGAAGAAGAAAGAAAGCCGCTGACCAAACTGATTAATGTCCAACCCTTTTTTTTGCGCTGCTAGACAATAAGCTTTTCCGTTGCTGAGTGTAAATGCAATTTCCTGCACAGCCGTTGAACCTGCTTCGCGAATATGATAGCCCGAAATTGAAATCGTGTTCCACTTCGTCACTTCGGTATTGCAGTATTCAAAAATATCGGTAATGATTTTCATGCTCGGCTTTGGTGGATAGATATAAGTGCCGCGTGCCGCATACTCTTTCAGAATATCGTTTTGAATAGTGCCTGATATTTTTTTCAAATCGGCTCCCTGTTTTTTTGCGAGAGCTATATATAAGGACAGTAAAATGTAAGCAGTAGAGTTAATCGTCATTGAAGTGGAAACATCTTCCAGTGTAATTCCCTGAAAGAGCACTTCCATATCCTCCAGCGAATCAATGGCAACTCCTACTTTTCCTACTTCGCCTTCGGCAAGTGCATGGTCGCTGTCGTAACCTATTTGTGTAGGTAAATCAAAGGCAACACTTAAACCGCTAACACCTTGAGAAAGCAAATAATGATAACGCTTGTTGCTTTCTTCTGCAGTAGAAAACCCTGCATACTGGCGCATGGTCCACAACTTGCTGCGATACATTTCTGAATGGACTCCGCGCGTGAAAGGGAATTTGCCGGGCTCGCCTGCTTCGCCTTTATATAGAGAGTAAACTCTTTGAATTTCTATTCCGCTATCGGTGGTAAATTTTTTCATGCTTTTGAAATCTTAAAACAATTGTCTGCATTCTGCTTTTAAAAATTCAAGGGCATGTTCGGTAGGTAAAGGCATGTTGGCACTTTGTATTCCGGTGAAGAGCGCATTGATAAATTGACCCGCACTTGCTTCGGAAGGCAATTGTGTACCGAAAAGATTTGCCGTCTTCGCCATTTCTTCTTTAGCCTGCACAATTAAATTCCATGCATCGCTCGAAACATAAATCTGCTGCGAAAGATTGTGTTCAAATTCTTCGCGAATATTTTTTACGATGGCATATTGCAGTTCGCTCGCCAGCATATCGGGTGTGCGCACTCTTGAAATAACAGAAAGGAAATTGATGCGCTCTAAAAAAAAAGATAGACGTTCATACGCCTGTAAGCGCAGTTGCACAATATCTTTATCGCGGTTTAATTTCAACTCAATGGCTTTGGCAGTTATTTCGCGCTGCATATACCGCGTCAATAAAAAATAAGCGGTCACAAACACAATGAGTGCCGGCAAAGTGTATTTCAAAATTTCGAGAAGGGCGTTTGCGATTTCCATAAAACAGGTTTGCTATAATAACGAAGTGTCGTTTGCTTTTAGTGTGCCGAAATTAAAATAGTCTTCGGTATAGTTTCAATACAGCATTCTTACCTTGATGGTGCTCTTTACTTCCTTGAGCAAACCGAATGCTTCTTTTGATAAGGCAGTATCGACATCAAGAACCACGTAACCTATTTCATCGTTGGTTTTTAAATACTGACCGAGGATGTTGATGTTGTGCGAAGAAAGTTTGGAGTTGATTTCACCCAACACCCCCGGCACGTTTTTGTGAATGTGCAGGATGCGATGTGTTTTTGCCTGTAACTGCAAATTCAACTGCGGCACCGAATGCGAACCTGTTGTGCTTCCTCTTTCTAAATAGTTCAGCAGTTTGGAAGTAACATCCAAACCAATATTCAACTGCGCTTCTTCGGTAGAGCCGCCAATGTGTGGTGTGAGAATTACATTCGGAAGATTTTGCAACACGGTAGAAAACTTTGCTCCGTTCTTTTCTGGCTCTTCCGGAAAAACATCAATAGCAGCTCCTGAAACTTGTCCGCTTTGCAAAGCATTCTTCAACGCTTCCAAATCCACCACATCGCCACGACTATAATTAATGAGTATGCTTCCGCGTTTCATGAAAGCAAGCGTTTCTGCATTGAGCAAATTGCGGGTAGATACTTCGCTTGGAATGTGCAGCGTTACAATATTCGCGCGCTTCAATAAATCTTTGAGTGAGCGAACCTGCTTGGCGTTTCCGTGAGGAAGTTTCGATTCCACATCAAAATAAACTACGTCCATACCGAGGGCTTCTGCCATTACACTTACCTGTGAGCCAATGTTTCCGTAGCCAACAATGCCCAGCGTTTTTCCGCGAAGCTCAAAACTTCCTTTGGCATCTTTTTGCCAAATGCCTTCATGAGCCGCTTTGTTTTTATCGGTAATTCTGCGTATGAGCATTACTGAAAGTCCGATTACTAATTCGGCAACGCTACGGGTGTTTGCATGTGGCGCATTGAAAACTGCAATTCCTTTTTCGGTAGCGGCTTTCATGTTTACCTGATTTACTCCAATGCAGTAACAACCTATGGCAAGCAACTTGTTGGCTTTGGTCAAAACTTTTTCAGTCACCAATGTTTTGCTTCGAATGCCGAGCAGATGCACATCTTTTATTTCGCGCATTAAATCAGCTTCGCTCAAAGCACCGCTGAGTTTGCGTACCGTTACATAGCCCGCTTCTTTAAATTCTTCTACCGAAACATCGCTGATGTTTTCGAGCAGAAGAATATTGATTTTATCTTTAGGGTAAGAAGTATGCTTCGACATGGTTATAAGTTGCGGGTTGAAGGTTGCGGGTTAATAAAAATACAAAGTTGCTTTCCCGTGAGGAGCAACAACCTGTAACCAGTAACTCGCAACACGTAACTATTATTTCGCTTCAGCAAAACGTTTTGCTACTTCAGCCCAGTTAACTACGTTGAAGAAAGCGGTGATATAATCTGGTCTGCGGTTTTGGTAGTTGAGATAGTAAGCGTGTTCCCAAACATCCAACCCAAGAATCGGAGTGCCTTTGCATTCTGCAATATCCATTAACGGATTGTCCTGATTTGGTGTAGAGCAAACCGCGAGCTTGCCACCGCTTACACATAGCCAAGCCCAGCCCGAACCGAAACGCGTAGTAGCGGCTTTGGTAAATTCTGCTTTAAAATTATCGAACGATACAAATGAGTTATTGATGGCTTCTGCCAACGCGCCAGTTGGAGCACCGCCAGCATTTGGCGCCATAATTTGCCAGAAGAAAGAATGGTTCCAATGCCCGCCACCGTTGTTGCGAACAGCCGGAGCCAGTTTGGAAATATTCGCGAGAATTTCTTCGAGCGATTTGTTTTCCCATTCAGTGCCAGCAAGTGCAGCATTTAAATTAGTTACATAAGCATTGTGGTGTTTGCCATGGTGAATTTCCATAGTGCGCGCATCTACATGCGGTTCAAGTGCATCGAACGAATAAGGCAAAGCCGGTAGTGTAAAAGCCATTGTATTTTGTTTTTAGTTTTTAGAAAATGATTGTTGCGGGTGCGAAAGTAAAACTTGTATTTACATTTCCGCGTTATCGAAAACAAACTCTTACTTCTCTCTTTTCTCCTTAAAAAACTCCGTTAGCAAAAGCCCGCATTCGTCTTTTAATATGCCGTGAGTTACTTCTGTTTTAGGATGAAGCACTCTACCCTGCGTAAGAGTATAACCTGCTTTAGCATCGTAAGCACCAAAAACCAAACGGCTAACACGCGCCCACATAATAGCGCTGGCGCACATAAGACAGGGTTCGAGCGTAACGTAGATGGTGCAGTCTTCTAAAAATTTACTGCCTAGGTAATTGGCGGCAGCGGTAATGGCAATCATTTCGGCATGAGCCGTTACATCTTTCAGCTTTTCGGTTTGGTTATAACCCTTGCCTATAATTCGGTTGCCCGCCACCACTATTGCACCCACAGGTATTTCGTCTTCTTCAAAAGCGTAAGTAGCTTCCTTCAAAGCCAGCTTCATAAAATATTCGTCACTGAAATTCATGTTGAACTATTATGATTTTTAAAACAGACACTAATTGCACGGATTACACGGAAAAAAGCAAAAAACAATTCGTGTCAATTAGTGAAATCCGTGTCTGCCGTATGAAACGTTTTCTTTTTCAAAATAAAGAAATAACCAATCACTGCCGGCAAAACCAAATTGAGTAGCCAAACAAAAGTTACTCCACTCAATATACCAATGATGTTGTTTGAAAAGTTATTGAAAATAAAAAGCGCCAGACTTCCTCTATAACTGAAATCGAGAAAAGGCAACAAAGGCGAAAAAGTAAGTGCCACTAAAAAAACTCCAGTGTGAACCACCAGCGCAAAAAAATTATCGCTCACGCAAAAGAACATCAGCAACAAAACATACTGCAACAGATAAACTGCGAGGCGAACGAACGAGAACAGCAACACCTTGAGCTGCACGCTGATTTCGGGCAAGGCATCATTATCAATAACCAGATTATATTTTTGAAGAAACGGAATGGATGAAATAAAACGATTGAAAAAATCGAAGCGGAAGTAAACGAGCATGAAAGAAACACCCACTCCAATCGTCAAACCAATTAGCAGCGGGTCAGTGCGCCAAAGAGTTACAAAAAAAACGCCTGCCATCAACGTTGCCACACTCTGCGCTATACCGCCAATGGAGCTGAGGTAAAAAACTTTCGCTTTATCATCTTCATCTAAATACATTACTCTTCCTATAAACTCTCCGCTCCGTGCAGGGGTTACAAAGCCGAGTGTAACGCCCGCAATAATTCCTTTCAATAAATTTCCGAAACTCGATTTTGATTGAATCAGGATTTTCCATTTAAGCGTTTCTAAAGTCCAGTTCAAAGGCATAAGCAACACCGCAAGCAGCAGCAAATAAAAATTTTGCGGCTTTATATTTTGAAGGAAAAAACACCACTGTGTTTTAAAATCGTTTCGTAAAAACAAGCGGTCGCCAATAAACCAGCAGAGCAGAATAAAAACCAATGCTTTTAAAAACGAAAGGAAAGAATGATGGCGGAAAAAATTCACGAAGGCAAATAAAGCGAAACAACAGGCATATCTGTAAAGTCCTAAAGTCCTATTTCGTAAAATCGGTTTCTTTTAATTGCGATTGTCCAACAATAGATTTGAAAGTGCCATAGGGTATTTCCTTTTTGTTAGCAGGTAAAATTACCGTGAGTGTTGGATTTCCCGCTTTTCGATATTTCTGATGACTCCCTTTTTGTGAAATGAAATCAAATCCGTTTTTTAAAAGTACTTTCTCAATTTCCCTTGACGAATAAAGTTTAGGCATAATGAAAGTCTTGGGTAACAATTTCAGGATTTGAGAACTCATTTACTTTTGACATAGTAGAATCTTCAAAATAAAGTTCGAGTGCTTCTTGCAACATTTTCAATGCTTCGCTTTTGGTATCTCCAAAACTTGAAACATTTACGTTAAGGCATTGCGCCACGAAATATTTACCTTCTTGCCAAACAGCTATAGAAAGTTTTAAATTTTTCATAGAAATAAGTTTATGCATAAAAATACGAAAAATTAGAAATCGAATTTTCAGATGCTCGAATTACCGAACTTCACGTTTTTTTCGCTATGCAAATTTGCTATTTCTGATTTCGCTTTTCAGTTTATACGCCTACATTCGCCACCCCAAACTTCAGTAAGTGGCAAAACCCCGCAATGTAATTTTAATAGTAGCCGACAGCTTACGCTACGATGCTGTCTACCGCGATGGTGGTCCTGGAGTTCCGTATTTAGAGAACAACGGTATTCAGTTTTCGAACGCGCGCTCTGCAGCTTGTTGGACTTTGCCGGCTACTACTAGTATGTTCACGGGCATGATGCCGCACGAGCATGGCACTACTTCGCAAAGCCGCTGGTTTAAAGATGATGTGCCTTCACTGGCTGGTAAACTCAAAACCGCGAACTACAAACCCATCATGGTTACTGCCAATAGCGTAACCACCGATATATTTAACGTGAGCAAAGATTTTGATGAGGTGCACAAAACCTGGCAGTTCACACCAACAAAACATCGTTGGCTTTTGCAAACCGTGTTGGCGCTTAACCGCCCGCGCGTTCGTAAATTAATTCTGAAACCCAAAGACCAGTTCTTCGATAAAGCAAGTGAAGATTTACGTCAGGGAATTATTTATGCGCAAAAAACTTCACACGATTCCTTTTTTAAGGCGAAGCAATTGATTGAAGAAAACAACGCGAAAGGTCAGGGTGTTTTCATGTTTATCAATTTAATGGAAACGCATTATCCGTATCACATTGCCGATACGTTTACGCTGATGAACAAAACTTTGCTCGGCAAAATTCATGAATGGAAAATTCTGTTTCATTTTCTGTCGCAAAGTTTTTTGAAGAACGATAAAGGAGTAGTAAAGCAAGCCGATTTGGATTTGCTGCGCACCAAACAGCAGCTTGCCTGGAAACTGATTCGCGATGATGTAAATAATTTCTGTCGAGAAATGCACGAGGACAAAGACAACCTGATTGTTTTTTGCAGCGACCATGGCGATAACTTTGGCGACCAGGGCTGGCAATATCATTTCAGTAATGTAACCGATGGAGGAAATAAAGTTCCTCTTTTCTGGCTCGACCACGAAAACAAAAAAGCCGAAACAAAAGATTACAACGTAAGCTCTCGTTTCATGCATCATGAAATTTTGAATAGCTGTGGTTTAGATAACGAAGGCGGCACGCTGCTTCGCGAAGCAGAAAACAATTTACCTGTCTTGCAAAGCTTTTGGTATAACAACGAAGACCAGACTATGCAGAAGTATAAATACAATCAGGTAGCGTTTATAGAAGGCGACAAACGGTTTGTGCAGCGCGCAGGCAACTGGATGTATGCACCCGTTACCAAAAACGGAAGCGAACCGACATTCGAATTTGTAGACAAAAACTTCAATCCACTCGAAGAATTGAATTTACCTGCCGATAGAAAGAAGTACTTAGAGCGTTCGCTCAAAGACTTCGGCACATTTTCCGATAAGATTATGAGTAAAGGGAAATGAACATCGAAGTAAGGGACTATTGCATTGCTAAAAAAGGAGTAACTGAAGGTTTTCCTTTTGGTGAAGGCGTATTGGTGTTCAAGGTAATGGAGAAAATGTTTTTGCTCACGAGTTTGAACGAAACTCCTTTTCGTTGCAACTTAAAAATGAACATAGAACTGGTAGAAGAGTATCTTGAAAAGTACTTCGACATACAGCCAGGTAACCACATGAACAAAAAGATGTGGAATAGTGTTTACTTTGACACCGGAAATATTCCCCGCAAAGAACTGCTTTGGATGATTGACCACAGTTACGATGAAGTAGTAAGCGGGTTGACTAAAAAAATTCAACAGGAACTAAAACAGATAATATGATTGACTTAATTCTTGTCGCGCTTTTTTGCTACCAAATAAACCGCATGGCGCATGAGCGCGGTTTGGCTTCTATGCCTTTTGTTTTAAACTATCTAGCTATTTTCTTCTTAGCCATGATTGCTTTTGTATCGCTTCTAATTTCATACATGGGCAAAAATGTTTTGCAAACTCCTGAAGGCATTAAAGCCGCTATGATGTTTGAACCGTTTGCCATTATGTTCGAAATATTCCTGTTCATTTATTTCCGCAAAAAAATACAGCGCGCAAAAGTTTTCAATGGCAACGAAGATGATTTTACTCCTCCGCCATCATCTCCAAATAACAAACCGAAAAAAGACCTCTCCTACTTCAGATAGTCCATGAACAGAAATCAAATCATTGTTATTGCCGCCTGCGTTACGCTGGGTGTAGGTATTTATCTCTTTGCCGATACAAAAAAACCGAAGGATGAAAAAGTAGCGGATAGCGGGCACACCACCATGCCTCAACAGCAGGAACAAAAACCTGAATCGCTCAATATTGAAGAATACATTATCGATGTAAATTCGAAGGTTACCGACAAAGCGACTAAGGACAAAATAGCCCAACTTCAGCAATCAAAATCATACAAGGATTTAATTCAGGAATATAAGAAGGCAGATAAACCATTGGCTATGGCTTATTACGCTGTGAAAATGGCAGAAGCTGAAAACAAAGCTGAGTCGTTTGTAGCGGCAGGAGATTTCAACTCTATGCTTATGCAAACCGCTCCCGATGAAAAGGCGAAGAGCTTTTTGAGTGGCAATGCACTTTCCTGCTATCAAAAGGCGGTTGATTTAGATTCTTCGAATACCGAAAACAAAATCCGTTTAGCGGGTGCTTACATGGAAAGTGGCGGTCCGCCAATGCAGGGGGTGGCAATTCTTCTAGACATTGTTCGAAAGGATTCTGCCAATATAGATGCGCTCTTAATGCTCGGCCGATTCGGAATAATTTCCGGGCAATATGAGAAAGCCATTGCGCGCTTAGAAAAAATTTTATATTTGCGCCCTCAAAATTCGGACGCGCTTTTATTACTTGCAGAAGCATATAATGCACAAGGGAATAAAACAAAGGCAATAGAATTGCTGGAACGTTGTAAAAAAACGCTCAGCAACCCGGAGGCGAAAAAGGAAATTGAGAATTATATAAAGAGTATAAGAAAGCCGAATGGCTGATATTTAAGAAACAACAAAAACAAGAGACATGCCTTGCGGAAAAAAAAGAAAACGTCATAAGATTGCTACTCACAAACGCAAAAAGAGACTTAGAAAAAATCGTCATAAGAAGAAATAATTCTTCGCGTTGAAGAGCGGGTGCTTTCACTCACCCGCTCTTCATTTAACGCCTTGCCCTTCGCTTTCCTTTACCGGCTACTCTGCAATTATTAACCCCCCGAAAAAAAGTCGGGGTAAAAACATTTTATTTTGAACAAAGAACTAATCATTAACTCAAGTGCTGAGGGCATTGATATTGCCCTGCTTGAAGACAAATACCTTACGGAACTTCATCAAGACAGGCACACCAACCAATTTACAGTAGGCGATATTTATCTCGGAAAAATTAAAAAAGTAATGCCCGGTTTGAATGCGGCATTTATTGAAGTAGGACACGAAAAGGATGCGTTTCTACATTACACCGACCTTAGCCCCGATATTCGTTCGGTAATGAAATTTACAGGACAATGCGTGGCAGGAAATGTAAGCCCTGAGCAAATGCTCAACAATTTCGAAATGCAAAAAGAGATTGTAAAAACCGGAAACGTAAAAGAAGTGCTGCAAAACAAAAATCATTTGTTGGTGCAGATTTTAAAAGAACCGATTTCTACTAAAGGTCCTCGCCTTACCTGCGAAATTTCATTAGCAGGAAGATTTTTAGTGCTTACGCCTTTCAATGATTCTGTAGGCGTTTCTAAAAAAATTGATTCTGCAGAAGAAAGAAAACGGTTGAAGGTTTTGGTAGAAAGTTTGAAGCCCAAAAACTTTGGAGTGATTGTAAGAACCGTGGCTGCGGGTAAAAATGCCGCAGAACTTCATCAGGATTTGCTTACCCTGCAAAACAAATGGCAGGAGATGATGCGCAATTTAAAAGGCGCGGTTCCTGTAAAAAAGGTTTTGAGCGAAATGAATAAAACCACGGGCATTCTTCGCGATTTGCTTTCGCCTGAGTTCAACAAAATTGTAACCAATGATGTAAAGCTGGCGAAGGAGATTGAAGACTACATTACGCGCAACGCGCCTGAGAAAAAAGATATAGTGCAGCGGTATACAGGCAGCGTTCCCATTTACGACCACTACGGTATTACCAAACAAATAAAAGCATCGTTTGGAAAAACGGTGAATATGCCAAACGGCAGTTACATTATTATAGAGAAGACAGAGGCTTGTCATGTTATTGATGTAAACAGCGGTCACCGTTCTACTATGGATGGCAACCAGGAAGGCAATGCACTGAAAGTAAATATGGAAGCGGCAGAAGAAATAGGCAGACAACTGCGCCTGCGCGACCTGGGTGGAATTATTGTGATTGATTTTATTGACATGAAAAGTCAGGAGAACAAAAAGATTTTGCAGGATAAAATGAAACAGATAATGGATAGCGACAGAGCTACGCACACCATCCTTCCGCTTTCAAAATTTAATTTAATGCAGATTACGCGCGAGCGTGTGCGCCCCGAAATAAATATTGCCACGGCAGAAAGTTGCCCTACCTGTGGCGGCTCGGGTGAAATAACTTCTTCGCTGTTGTTGTTAGATGAAATTGAAACTGATTTAACTCATCTGCTCACCACACATACCAAGCTCACACTTTATTGCCACCCTATTGTAGGTGCTTATCTGCGCAAAGGGTTTCCATCGCTGCGCATGAAGTGGTTGATAAAACACAAGAAATGGATTGCCATCAATGCCAATGAAAACCTGGGCATTACCGACTACAAATTTTTTGATGATAACGATGAAGAAATAAAGCTGGATTAAGTTATTTCGGAAACCATAAGAGTTGACTTGCGATTTTTTTGAACCTAAATTTCTAAATTCAGTTTCATTTTGGTATACGCAAAAGTGATTCAGCCAATTTTAGCCTGTGGGACGCTAATAAAAAAGCCTCTTGCTAAAATTGCAAGAGGCTTTTATTTTGAAATCTTCAGCTACATTTTATTTCACTACCATTCTTCGCAAGCCCACACCTCGTTCGGTTTTGAGCTGTACGAAATAAATGCCGGTAGCAAATGAATGGTTGGCGATGTAGAAGTATTGTTCGCCTGTATGCGTTTCGTAAGTTCTTCTATCTACCACCTCACCAATGGTGTTGGTTACTTTTAGTTCTACCGTTTCACCAACAGCAGAATTAATTTTTAGGGAGAACGCGCCTTCATTTGGATTTGGATAAATGTTCCAACTGCTCTCCGTTAATTCAGCAATGCCGTTGTAAGTCATATCCACGCAAGCAGTATCGCTGCAATAAGCGTTACGATAAACTACCACACAATACAAACCGCTGGCAGTTGCATTATAGAACTGATTGGTTTGACCGGCTAGCAATACAGCTCCAGGGAAACCACCCGAATACCACTGATAAGAATAACCTGAAGGGAAAGCAAAAAGGGTGTTTCCATTTTGCGTTATCGAAGCTACTGGCGGAGGCAATACACACATGGTATCTATACAATCTATCGTTCCGGGTAGATTGTTATTGATAATGCAAATAACCGGGAAACAACCCACCGTGTTGTAGGTAATATAATGAGGACCTGGACCAACCGCAGAACTAGGAATTCCATTGGTAAACTGCCAGTTGAATGTTAAGCCTGCAGGATTTCCGCCATAGTTAAATGAAGTAGTTTGACCCACACAAATGGAATCTTCAAAATGCATTAAGCATTGCGGCTGCGAAGGGCGAGCACAATGAAGGTTAATACAAATCATGGTGTCTTTACAATAAACACCTGCGTTGCCCATTACAAAAGTGATGCAAACAATTGTATCGCTAGGCGAAGAAGGTGTGTAAGAACCACTAACAATAACCGTGTTGCCGGTCATAATTAAAGGGTTGCTACCAAAGATAGTGGTGTTAGGTCCGATTTGCATTTGCAAAGTACCACAGCCATTGATGCGCATTTGGAAATTGAAAACATTTCCTAATGGACCTTGAACACACCAACTCGAATCGCCCAAGTAATTAAAGTAACAGCAATTGGTGTCGGTCGGAATACTATCGCAAGGTGGCAGTGTAACACATTGCGTATCGCTATAACAACAAATTAATTCGTGACCCATACTATCATAAGCCAAAATATGAGAGCGGAAACAAAGTGTGTCGCCCATATTTGCATTGTAAATAGTTGCAGTCAACGGTCCTGAACTTCCGCCACCACTTGGAATATTTACGAAAATCAAATTAGGTGCATACGCCACATTTAAATGTGGAGGAAGTATTTCTAAGTTGACTTGGGTAACCGCAATTTGCGATTGATTCAAAACATGGTAATGCAAAATGTATTGACCGGAATCGCACGCTACAGAATCAATAATTAAATCAGCACATAAGCTGTCAGGACAAGCATAAAGTGTAAGATTCAAATCGCCTGTAGTATCAACACAACCAAAACCGTTGGTGACAATCACCGCATAAATTCCACTGATGGTAGCCAGATAATTTTGGGTGGTTACACCTGTGCTTAATCCGTTCATGAGCCAGAGGTAAGTATAGCCCACCCCATAAGGTCCACGAATTAAATAAGGTGAACAGGTATCGAAACATCCTTCGTAGAATGTGCAAATATCTGGTAGCGGATTTACTGTTACGCAAAGCTGCGCGCTGTTCTTACAGCCATTGGTATCCTTCACAGTTAAATTGTAGCAATCATTTTTAGTTACGAAAATGGTATCATTGATATCTCCTGTGCTCCACAGCATAGTAACGGTAGAATCTGGATGTGTTCCTATCAACGTAACGGTGTCACCAAAACAAATGGTGGTTGGTCCAAGTGCCGTAATAGTTGGTGGTACTGGAAGTGGATGAACAATAATGATATAAGGCAACGAAGTATCGGCACAACCAGTTGTGGTATCGGTAATAATTACTGAGTAAGTATAAGTGCCCGGTGGTGTGCTTCCAGGATAAACCGCATTTCCGGTTTGTCCGTTTGCATTAGGGTCGTTACTGCTCCAAGCATAAGTCCAGTTCATATTAAACGGAACAAACAAGGTGGTGTATTCGCCTAAACACAATTCATCTTTTCCGGTGTTTAGAATAATAGCAGGTGGACCGCTGTTGACAATAATACGAATGAAAGTAGAATATGGACAACCGCTTCCGTCATTCAGGGTTACGGAATAAATTCCTGTGGTGTTTACTGTAATGGAATCATTCGTCAAACTATTAAAGCTCCATAAGTAGGTACATGTTCCGCAGGTAGGTGCTACTAACAATACAGGAGTTCCTGCGCAAACTATGGTGTCTGGATACGCCATAATATTTCCGTAATTGACGGGTGCATTAATAGTAATTGCTTTTACTGCTGTATCATAACAGCCGCGGTCGTCATGCACTATTAATGTATCAAGATAAGTGCCAGGCAAGCCGTATGTATGTTGCGGATTTTGGTTGAGCGAAGTTCCACCATCGCCAAAATGCCAACTCCAATAGGTGATGAATGAACTTGAAAGGTCGGTGTATACCACCGGAATATTTACACAACTCGGATTGCTGAAACTAAACGCTGCGTTTGGTCTAGGGCGAATAACAACGGTGTCAATAATCGTATCGAAACAAATTCCGTTAGTGATAACAAGCGATACGAAATAAGTTCCACCTATACCGTAGATGTGACAAGGATTTTGTGCCGGTGAATTATTGCCATCACCAAAATCCCAATACCAAGAGATAATGTTGTTACCTATTGTGTGCGTGCTCTTATCTTTAAAACAAACAGGGTCGTTGTAACAACCATACGTAAAATCGAAATTGGCTACAATAGGAATTTCAATTTGTGCGGTATCGCGCAACAAGCAAGAATCGGTATGCGCAGTATTGTAAACGAATGCCGAAAGTGTAACTACGTAATAACCAGCCTGTGCATACGAATGCGATGGATTAACGAGATTAGAAAAACTGAGGTCGCCAAAATCCCATGAATAATTTCCGTTGGTGTTCACCGAAGTGTTAGTGAATGAAATTGGATTGCAGTTCGTGTGCGTGAAATCAACAAAGCCGTTAGAAGTACAAGTTCCAGGACCGCCACCATTGCAACTGTCAACGGTAACTGTAATACCATTAGAAACTGCGGTGCAGTTATTTGTTACATCGGTAACCGTAACATTATAAGTTCCGGCAGCACTGTAATTTTTGCACTGCGTACTCGGACCGCCTCCGCTCCAAGCATAACTGTAATTTACATTACCCAGCGCACAAAGCGTAACCGTAAACGGTCCACCACCAATACAGAAATGCAGGCTACTTACTGTGCTGATGCTTGCTGTTGGGCCGCTCACATTCTGCACTAATATTTGCGAGAGTGCAGTGCAACCATTTATATCCATAGCTGTTACCGAATATAATCCGGCTAATAAAATTGTTGCAGGATTAGCACCCGATGTATAACCGCTAGGACCACTCCATGAATAAGTATAACCCGCCACACTTCCTTGTAATTGTGCGCTTCCGCCCGGACATAAACTTCCTATTTGAGACACAGTAAACACGGGCACCGGATTAAGTGTAAGCGTAACTGTTTTTGAGAGCAAGGTGTTACACGCATTCACCGTTAACTTAACCGAAACAATTTGCGGAGCGTTGTTGCCCCATTGCACCGTGCACGATGGAGTTCCCTGACCTGTAATAACTGCTCCTGCGTTTGTAGGAATAATACTCCAGGTATAAGTGGTTCCGCTTGGATAAAGTGTAGTGCAAATAAAATTGCTGTTGCTATTGGCACAACCAGTTAGTGGAGCTATTACAGTCGGTATTCCTAATACAGCAGGATGTACATTTTGCACGGCTGTATCGCTCGAACAAAATGGTGAAGTGTTATCGGTTTGATATGCTTTTACAATAAACGGTGGAGTGTTTCCCCAATTGACTGTAATGCAACTTCCGCTACCAGTAGTTGGCGTTCCTCCTGTAATTACCCAGCTAATAGTGTTGGTAGAAGTAGCGCAATATTGCACGGTGCTGTTCACGCAAATGATAGTGTCACCTACAATAACAGGTTTTATTGGCGGAGCAACCACGGTAATAATCATTTGAATAGAATCGTCACAAACTTGATTAAGTGGAACTGGTTTTACGGTTAGCACATAAGTGCCGGGTAAATTATTCCAGTTGATGAACACGCTCGCTTGCGGACCACCGGGCGTAATGGTAGGACCCGAAGGCGATACTGACCATAAACAAGTATAGCCTCCAAACACATTATAGTTCGTGCTTGAGTTAGCGCAAACAATGGTGTTACCTAAAACAGTTAGATGCGGACGAACACGAATTACTTTCATGCCGCTACCACCACAACCGAGGAAGGTATCGTAGTAAGAAACAAAAAGTGTGTCGTTGCAATTAGCAAAAGGAGGATAACAGATTTCTACTTTTTCGCAGCAAACCGTATCGCTTTGTGTTCCTCCGCAATTACTATTCAATGTCCAGGTATAACCTGCACCACTAAAACGAGGCAGCGTAAATTCAGCACATTCACCTGCACAAATTCTGCTCGGTCCGCTGATGACAGCGTTAGCGGGAACTATAGGAATAGAAATTAAAGTAGTGTCGCCACAAAGTGTACTGCACCCTGTGATGTATAAACCAAGAGTGCCCAACTGCCCTGCACCCCAAGCAACTGTAACCGTTGGCGTTCCTTGTCCCGCAATAATAGTTCCGCCAATGGCAAACCAATTGTAAATACATCCACCACTTGCTGCAGTGCTATAGGTAGCTGTATCGAAAGCGCAAAGTGTAGATGGACAAGTGATATCGGGACCCGGCAATGAATCAATATTGATAGTACGCTGAAAAGTATCAACGCAATGGCAAGCGTTAGTTGCAATTAAAGTGATGGTGTAATTTCCTGCATTGCTGTATGAATGAACAGGACTTGCATTAGTGGAAGAACCTCCATCTCCAAAATACCATTGGTAAGCAGTAGCGTTGGTTGAAAAATTATTAAAAGGAACTGAAGTAAACTTACACGCGCTCGACTGGGAAGTAAAGAACGCCACAGGTAAATTAACTTTCTCAATGCAAATTTTGTTGGAGTCAACACAACCCCATTGATTGGTTTCAATAACCATAAGCGAACCGTAAGTTGTAGTATCCCAAGTAACGGTAGCAGAATTATTATTGATGATAACATTTGAATGGCCACTTACTACCCATTGATAGGTGCTGCCTGCATTGAGCTGTGTGCTATAGACAACAGTATTTCCTTTACAAACTTTTTGACAGTTGTTTCCGCCTTCATGTTGCGGTAAACTGCCGTTTGGATTGTTGCCCGATGCGCATGTAGGATAAGGCGGATGCGTAATGGCAGGAGTAGGGTTAGGTTGTATAGCAACAGTTAGCGTGTACACATTTGCCGGAACAGTAGTAGTAACGATAATAGTTCCCACTCCTGCATTGCCCCATGAAATGGTTGCAGAGTTTGTTGTTCCACCTGCAGTTACATTACCACCTGTTACACTCCAATTATAAGTTGCCGCTCCGCTAGGTACAGAGAAAACAACTGACTGATGCGCACAAACAGAATCGGGACCGGTTACGATTAATGCATTTGCTTTAAAAGCAAAGAGCAAAAATAAAAGTGGAAGAAGTTTTCTTAGTGTTAAAAAACACTTCGTGTGGAGTAGGTTTGCAATCATAGCTAAATAGTTGCGTGTAGAAATGTGGCGTAAAATACAAAGAAGAATTCAGAATATGCCGGATACCTTACGGATTTTTGAAACCTATAAGGTTTGCGAGATGCAACAGAAGGATTGAATTCTTCTTCTATATTCATTTGCAGATTTCTTAACCAACACCTCATGAAAAAAATCTACCCACTTCTTCATGCCTTTTTGTTTTCTTTTCTTTTTTCAAACAGTCAAAACATAATTGCTGATGATAATTTTCATCATTGCGGGCAGGAAGAAGTTTTAGCTCGTTTACTCAACAGCAACCCGCAGGCATTCGCAAGACATCTCGCTATAGATAATCGCATTTACAACGATATGCAGAACGGAATAACTGTTTCGGGTTCGCGGAGCGGTGGTGTGCTTTATACTTTGCCTGTGGTGGTGCACATCATTCACAACAATGGAACAGAGAACATAAGCGATGCGCAGGTTATACAAGGAATTCAGGATTTGAATGATGCTTATGCCAACATAGGTTATTACGATTCTACCAGCGGAGTAAATACACAGGTTCAGTTTTGCCTGGCAAAACGCGACCCAGCGGGGCAACTGACCACAGGCATTACCCGCAATGTTTCAACACTGACAAACGTTGACATTAACAACAGCGATGTGACGATGAAAAATATCAATCGCTGGAATCCTCTTTGCTACATCAATATCTGGTTGGTGAAAGCTATCTGTTCGGGTGGAAGTTGTGGCTCTATTGCGGGTTACGCTTACTTCCCTTCATCGCATGGCACAAGCGTTGACGGCCTTGTTTGTTTGGCAGCTTACTTTGGTTCTACTCAGGCAAAGTCAAGTGTGCAGATTCATGAAATGGGGCATTACCTCGGGCTGTATCATACGTTTCAGGGAGGATGCACGAATAATAATTGTCTGAGTGATGGCGATAAAGTTTGTGACACACCACCCGATAACGCTACAGGATATTACACTTGCGGTGCGGTAGTCAACACCTGCACTACCGATGCGCTTTCGGGTTTTCTGACAGACCAAAATGATTTGTATCCTGCCTATATGGATTACGGCAATTTCAATTGTATGAGCGTGTTTACACAAGGGCAAGTAGACCGTATGCTTTGGAGCATAGCGAATATCCGTTCGAGTTTGTTGGGTTGTCAATCGTGTTTGAATCCCTGTGTAAATCCTGCGGTGGCTTCGTTCAGTTCAAGTGCTCAAACGATAAACTTAGGCGGTTCGGTTACGTTTACTAACGGTTCTTCGAATGCTACTTCTTATATCTGGTTTGAAAATGGGATTCAATTTTCTACGGCTAGTTCTCCTACACGCGTATTTAATTCAGCAGGTGTCTTTGTAATAAAACTTCGGGCTAATAACAGCGACCCGAATTGCTTTGATGAGTTTTTGGATACCATTACCGTTACCTGCCCTGTGAATGCAGGGTTTACACAAAGTGCTTTTCAGATTAGTCCCGGTCAGTCGGTTACGTTTACCAATAACAGCACGGGAGCAACTTCTTATACCTGGGTAATGGATGGTGTGGCAGTGGCTACGAGTACAAATTATTCTTACACCTTCAATCTCAGCGGAGATTACTCGGTGTATTTAATTGCAACCAATGGCGGATGTTCAGATACTTCTTCCATTTTTAATTTCATACACGTAGGCAACGGCTGCAATGCTTATTTTACTTACAATCCTGCCAATCCTTCTACCTGCAATCCCGTAACTTTTATTCCTGATACCACTTGTAACTATTCGAATTACCACTGGTCGTTCTGCGATTTCGATTCGGTGGGTCTTCCCGCTATTACTTCGTGGTCGACTACACCTTATGGTTCAGGTTCTCCATCAGGTGCTACGCTTTACCGCGATAGAAACGATAACTACCATTGCTTTTTTGCCGACTATAATAACACGATTGACTCGATGCGTTATTACCGTGCCGACTTTGGCAGCAGCATGGCGAACAATCCTGTTATTTCAAAATTGCACATCAGCGGCATAACCGATATTCGTAACCACAGCGTTTCAATTATTGAAGTAAATGGCGATTACTATGCGTTCTTTATGAACGATGTTACGCTCTACCGCGCCAAGCTGGGCACCGATATAACCAACAATACTTTTACCGCCACAGCAGTGGGCAACCTGACCGGTTTAGTTAACTGGGGACATAAAGTAGTAGTGGTTAGAGAAACGAATAATTTTTGGGTGATGATGTGCGACCGTGCGCAGGGAAGAGTTATTGTATCGTACTTAGGAAGCAATATTGAAAACGACCCCATTCAAACTGTTTATCATAACGATGGATTGCCTAACGACCAGTACTTCGATTTTCAGTATGTAAGAATGAAAGGCAAGAGCTATATTTTTGCACCCGACCTGATTAATAATGCGCTTATCCGTTTCGACTTTGGCACATCGTTATCGAATACACCAACCATACAACCATACATAACCTCGGTGCTTATGGCAGCGGCTTGGTATTGGACTTGAATTTATTTCAAAACTGCAACGGTAGCTTTGATGGCTACATTGTAAAAGAAAACAGTGTTGACCACAAACTGATTCATCTGGACTCTATTACTGCCACTCCGGTTATCAGAGGAACTTTCCCCACTTCGGTGGCGCGCATTGCGGGCTTGTCGAATTTCTTAGTGAGCGATATAGGTGTTACCTGTATGGCTACTATGGCTTATTCGCAAAAACTGCTTCGGTTTAATTACGGCACCTGTAATTCTACCAATGCTTACAGCTTCGATAAATTTCCGCCACCGGTTTCATTTACTACACCCGGATCGCGTTATGTGCGCCTGATTGTTGACCAGGGCTTGCCTACCGAATCTTCGTACTGCGAAGAAGTAAATGTGAGTGCGGTAAACAACAATGTTTTAAACTTAGGACCCGATACGATGAACTGTTATGAGTCGGCAGTGTCGCTTCATGCAGGACCGGGTTTTGCTTCGTATCATTGGCAGGATGGTTTTGCCGATTCGGTTTACACGGCTTTTGCTCCCGGTATTTACAGCGTAACGGTTACTAATTATTGCGGACAAACGTTTGTTGATTCGATGGAAGTGATGGTAGACAGCACTACGCAAATTGCGCTGCGCGACACTACCATTTGCGCTAAGGACAGTGTGTTGCTTACATCGCCTTCGGGTTTTACTTCGTATCAATGGACTCCTTCGAACTATTTAGGTTGCAGCACTTGTCAGAATACTTATGCCAAGCCGGGCACCACAATTATTTATACGCTGACTGCTTTAACTCCGAATGGCTGCATGAGTATAGGCACTGCAAAAATTACAGTTACGTCCTGCACGGGTGTAGATGAAATGAACCGAATGGATTGGCGGTATGTGCGACCTAACCCTGTGAAAGACCAATTGGAAATAGGATTGAGCGGAGCGGGCGGCAGGTATGCAGTTAAAATTTACAACGCGCTTGGTCAGGTTATTAAAAACCAGCAGGAATTTATTTCTACTGAAAATGCAGAACTGAGAGTTGATGTTTCTTCCCTCGCAACAGGGCTTTACTTTTTAGAAGTGAAGAATGATAAAGGCGCTTTGTTGATTACAAAGGTGGTGAAGGAATAAATGATTGGGCTTTTAATTATGGAGCAAGAAATTTTTTAAAACAACAATGCCATCTTTCAAAAAGATGGCATTGTTGTTTTGTAGAGGAGATGGTTATTTTTAGAACCAATAAACTAACATGTTGAGAAAAAACATTGCACTACTGGCTGCTTGCCTTTTAACTGCAATCTCCTTTAATATAAATGCACAAGTCACTGATGATGTTTTGAGCATCGCTGAGCAGATGCCGGAATATCCTGGCGGTGAGGATTCATTAATGCGCGAGGTTACTGCAAATATTGTTTATCCTAAGCAATGCCTTGATTCTAATATTCAGGGAAAGGTATTCCTTCGATTTGTGGTAAATGAAGATGGAACCATTTCAAAGATTGAGGTTATGAAAAGCCCTCATAAGTTCTTGAACGAATCAGCTATTGATGCTTTACGTAAAATCAAAAAGTTTAATCCCGGTAAACAAAACGGCAAACCGATAAAAGTGTACTATAGTATACCCGTAGGTTTTAGAATAGAAGACACCACAAAACAAAACAAGCATGTTGATATAATGCCGGAATTTCCCGGTGGCGATGCAGCACTAATTAAATTTTTGCAAGAGAATATTCAGTATCCTAAGTTTGAAAGAGATAATGGAATACAGGGTAAGGTAATAGTCAAGTTGGTAGTGATGGAGGATGGGACTGTGCAAGACATTAGTTTGGCAAAAAGTGTAAGTGCGGGTTTAGACGAAGAGGCAATCAGAGTTGTAAGTATGTCACCTAAATGGAAACCGGGTTCTCAGGATGGAAAACCGGTGAGAGTTAAGTACTTGCTTCCTGTAGTTTTCAAACTGACCGGTGGTTACAACAGTCAGACTGCCTTGCCCAAAACAATCTATGATTACATGCCAGATGGCCGCGTTGGTATGGAACGGTTCGTTAATAAACACCTAATTTATCCACCATCAGCTCTTGCTGACAAAACAGAAGCAATTATGTGGGTTATGTGTACTTTGGGAGCCGACTTAAAACTCCATCCTGATTCAATAAAAAATAGTGACTCGTTGTTTGGTCCTGAGGCATTTCGTGTTATCAATGCTTTGCCGGCTTTGGATAGTGAAGCTAAAGTTTACAGTTCGTTTTTTAAGCAAACGTATATCATCGGAATCATTTTTACCTTAGATAAACGACAACATAACTTGGGTAGCCTTGATTGGGATAAGTCTGTACTATTTATTGGTAAAAGAAGGAGTAGAATTTTTCAAAGATGGAAACTTCGATAAAGCGTTGGAACGGTTCAATTCAGCTATTAACATTTACTCACTTAATGCAGATGCATTTCATAACCGAGCAGTAATTGAAATAAAAAGCAATAAGAAAACAGAAGCCTGCGATGATTTAAGAAGAGCATATCTGCTTGGCGATATAGATGCAATGAATGGAATAAAGCAAACTTGCAAGTAGGCTTCCATGCTAAAACCAAAGAAGGCAGCGTGAGAAAGAGATGGGTGAAGATGTAAAAGCATAAAACAAAAAGCGTCCCGCAGAATTGCGGGACGCTTTTTTTATGCTTGTAAAGTAATACTACTTCAATCCAAATGCAGTCTTCACTTGTTTCAGGTAGTTCAATTCTTCCCAAGGGAACAACTTCACCGTAACTGTTTTTTCGTTCTTCTTTCCTTTGTTGAAAGTCTTCTTCACTATTTCTGTCTTGCGACCCACGTGTCCGTAAGAAGCAGTTTCGCTGTAAATAGGTGTGCGCAATTTGAAACGTTGTTCGATAGCATAAGGGCGCATGTCAAAAATCTTGGCTACGCGTTTCGAAATTTCACCATCGCTCAGGTTTACTTTCGATGTGCCGTAAGTGCTTACAAAAATACCAACGGGTGCGGCTACACCAATAGCATAAGCTACCTGCACCAACACTTCATCGCAAACACCTGCTGCAACTAAATTTTTTGCTGCATGGCGCGCTGCATACGCAGCCGATCGGTCAACCTTGCTCGGGTCTTTTCCGCTGAATGCACCACCACCGTGTGCACCTTTGCCACCATAAGTGTCAACAATAATTTTTCTTCCTGTTAAACCGGTATCACCGTGCGGTCCGCCAATTACAAACTTGCCGGTAGGGTTAACGTGATATTTTATTTTGTCGTTAAACAAAGCCTGCACTCGTTTTGGCAATTTTGCTTTCACGCGCGGAATCAAAATTTTAATCACATCATCTTTAATCTTCTTCAACATAATGGCATCGGCAGCAAAATCATCATGCTGTGTAGAAATCACAATGGCATCAATGCGCACTGGTTTGTTGTTGTCATCATATTCAATTGTCACCTGGCTCTTGGCATCAGGGCGCAAATACTTCATCGTCTTTTCTTCTCTGCGAATAGCCGACAACTCACGTAATAATGTATGTGCAAGCTCCAATGGAAGCGGCATATAGTTATCTGTCTCGCGCGTAGCGTAACCAAACATCATTCCCTGGTCGCCCGCACCTTGTGCATTTGCCTTCGATTCAAAATCAGTTTTCGTTTTGCGGTCAACACCACGGTTAATATCAGCACTCTGCTCGTGAATAGCCGAAAGAATTCCGCAACTGTTTGCCTCGAACATGTATTCTGCTTTGGTATAACCAATCTTGCGAATTACCTCGCGTGCAATTTCCTGCACTTCGAGATACGCTTCTGATTTTACTTCACCTGCCAACACCACCTGTCCGGTAGTAACAAGCGTTTCACACGCCACTTTACTCTGCGGGTCGTAAGCAAGAAAATGGTCAATAAGCGCGTCCGAAATTTGGTCGGCTACTTTGTCTGGATGTCCTTCAGAAACTGATTCGGAAGTAAAAAGATATGGCATGTTATTTTGTTTAAGAGCGGTGAAAATAGAAAAATGAAATAAAGCAACAACAGCAGAAATGGATGTGATGAATCAAAATACGAAATGCAAAACTTACACGAAGACGCAAAGACACAAAGCGAATAGCAAATCATTTTTCTTTGCGACTTCGCGCCTTTGTGTAAATGAATTTTACAATTCAATTTTCTTCAACACCATTCTGAACCTCACCATCTGCAACACGGCCGCTACCGTTAATCCAATTATAAATCCAATCCATATTCCTTTCAATCCAAAACCAAAATTGAAAGCAAGCAAGTAGCAAGCTGGAATCATAATCAACCAATACGAAACAAAAGCAATTACCGCAGGAAATTTTACATCCTGCATTCCGCGCAATGCACCTGCGGCAGTAGCTTGTAATCCGTCACTAATTTGAAACACTGCTGCAAAAAATAACATCGAAGAAGCAATGGAAATTACTTCGGCATTGTCTGTATAAAGTTTTGGAAGAACAGCATGGCAAGCAAAAAAGAAAGCAGCAAAAATTAATTCAATTGCGACCGTCAAAATAAAAGCGGTGTTACCTGCCACGCGAATGCCTTCTTTATCTTTTGCTCCGTATGCATAGCCAATCATAATAGTTCCCGATGCTGAAATTCCCGTAGCCACCATAAAAGTGATACTCGCCAAACCAATAGAAATCATGTGCGCTGCTTCGGCAGAAGTGCTTATCCACCCACTCATAATTTGTCCAGCATTAAACGCTGCTACTTCCCAAAAAAACTGCAAGCCCGCAGGAATACCGATAATCAAAATAGGTTTCACATAACTCAAACTGGCATCAGCATATTTTATAAACTCTCTACGCAACTCACGCACTTGTTCATCGCGCCAGATGTAAATAAGGATAGAAGTGGTCATCACCACGCGCGAAATTCCATTCGCAATCGCTGCACCTTCAATACCCATTTGCGGCAAACCGAATCTGCCGTAAATCAAAACCCAGTTCAGAAAAAAATTAAGAACTAAACCACCAAGGGTAATGAGCATGCCTATTTTTGTTCTGCCCATGCCGTCTAAAAATTGTTTAGCCGCCATGAAAAAGAAAATGAAACCCGTAGAGTAATTGACTAAATGCAGAAACTTTCCTCCGAGTACTGTATCAGTTTCGCTGTGTTTAAACACAGCAAGATTACCGGCAATCACCCAAATAATTCCTGTGAACAAAACAGTCAGCACAGCCGAAACTACCAAGCTTGAAATGAGCACGCCAATACTTTTATGTCCTTTGCCTTCACCAAATGCTTCACTTACTAATGGCGAAACGGCAAACAGAATTCCCATGCCCGCAAGAATCGTCATCCAGTAAATACCATTCGCAAAACCCGAAGCAGCTATATACTCATGACCCAGCCCGCCAATTTGAACGGTGTCAAAAAAGCCCATCAACACTTGTCCCAACTGCCCTGCAATAATGGGCAGGGCCAGCGTAAGCGCTTCTTTAATTTTCTGTTTATATATGGCTGATAAAATCATTTTACTTATTTCTCCTTATCTGTATTTCAATTCCGCATTTGTTTCATCCCGTCTGTTTCAGCGGGGCCGAAATCTGCATTCTGCGTTAAAATAAAAAACCCCACCAGCCGAAGCCAATGGGGAAAAAAAATATCTTCCTCTAATTGATTTGCTGTTTACTTCTTGGTTTTTTCCAACACTACTTTTCCGCGATAGATAAGTTTGTCTTCGCTCCAGTGTGCGCGGTGCAATAAATGCGCTTCGCCTGTAGTTTGGTCAACACCTGTAGTAGGGGCTTCTGCCTTGTAGTGAGTTCTTCTTTTATCTCTTCTCTGTTTCGAGATTCTATGTTTTGGATTTGGCATGGTCTGTAATTTTTAATTCTGATTTATTATTGATTAATGTCTTAGTTCTTTAAGTTCTTCAACGCTTCCCATCTAGGGTCGGCTTCTTCTTTCTTGGTTTCTTCACTCAGAAATTTTAAAACTTCCTTGTTGCATTGCGGCTCTTCGCCAGGTTTGTCGCAACCTATAAGTTGCATTGGCAAACACAAATTGATGTATTCATAAGCCAGTTGCGAAACATCAATTACCGATTCTTCGCGACCTATATATATCACATCCGGTTCATCCTGCATGGCATTCGGGTCTTCGGCATATTTTACATAGCATGTATAATCGCCAAAAATCTCCTTGTCAAACGGAACGAGACATCTGTCGCATTCCACTTTAACTGCACCGTCAACGAAGAAATTTAAAATAAAGAACGTTTCCTTTTTCTCGAACTCTAACCGCAAATTTACTTTGCAATCGTGTATCAGACTTTCCTCAAAATGAGCGAAAAACTGTTTGTCAATGTCATAGTTGAATTTGTGAACTCCTAACTTCAACCCCACATAAGCAATTTCAAACTCCCGTAACCCTTTCACAATTCAATAATTTATGATGATGCTACGACTGATTTGCTACAATTTTTTCAAACAACTTTAATCAGCTTTCGCGAAAAGGACGGCAAATATAGCCGAATCACTCAAAAATCAAAACCGTTTACACAGCTCGTTTTTGAGTTGCGGAGCGGAGGTTTAACTTGCAAGCCATTATTGAAATCATGAAGAAGCAATTTGTTACTTATTATAACTCGCCTTTGGGCATTATGGAAATAAAAGGCGGTGATGCTTTTATTTGCGAAGTGAATTTTGTGCAGGAGGAGTATGAATCATCGGCAGATTTGCCCGAAAATATTCTTGAATGCAAGAAAGAACTCGAAGAATATTTTGCCGGCAAACGAAAAACGTTCTCGGTAAAAATAAAAGTTGAAGGAACGGTATTTCAAAAAAAGGTTTGGAAACAATTGCTCAAAATAAAATTTGGCGATACCACTTCTTACCTTAGTGTATCCAAAGATTTAGGAGATGTAAAAGCAATAAGAGCGGTAGGCACTGCCAATGGAAAAAATCCGATTGCCATTATTATTCCTTGCCATCGGGTAATTGGTTCCGATGGAAAACTAACAGGTTATGCAGGCGGTTTGTGGCGCAAACAATGGCTGCTGGAGCACGAAGGAAACATCTCGGGTAATAATCCAACACTGTTTTAAAATTGAGGAAATAAAAAAACCGTTTCCGAAAAATCGGAAACGGCTTATATATAGATGTTCTAAGCAAATTACGCTGTAGGAGCAGAATGAGTAGTAGGCGCTACGTGTTTTGCCGCAGGTCTTACTCTCTTCTTAGCTTTTTTTTTAGCAGCTGGCTTTGCAGCAGCTTTAGGAGCTGAAGCGCCTTTCACCTTTAACTGACCTTCGAGTTTTTCAATTCTCTTTTGAAGTTTAGATACTTCAGAAGCACCCAGTTTCACAAATTTGTGAACGGCTTCGTTGTATTTAGCTTCAATTTCAGGTCTGCGGGCTTCTACTTTCTTAATCGCATCGCCTACTAGTTTCTTGCCGTCAGCTTCGCTAACTTTGCCTTTCTTTACTAATTCGTTTACGCCTTTTTGAACTACTTCAGCTGTGTGTGCTGCAAGTCCTACTCCTGAGTAGAAATATTTCTTCAGGTTTTCTTGGAGATTGTTGGTTGCCATTGTAATGGTTTTTTTGTTTAAGTTAATAATGGTTGCGTTGTAAACAGATTCAATGCCATTCATTTTTTTCCTTCAAAAAATAATTTGAATTGAAACGAAACGCCATCAAATTTATTTTGATGATGCAAATAAAACCCAATGCCAGCAAGGGTTTGCATGACTAAAGTCATTGCACAAAATAATTTTTATCAAACTTTTTCAAGCAAATGACGAAGCGCAATTGTGGCAGAACGAATTGTCAGATGCAAGATTATTTGGCAGGAAAAGAAGCGCGTCATCCTGAGTTTGTCGAAGGATAAGGCGTAGACAAGCTCAGCGTCATAAAGCTTTTTGTGCGGCTAACTTAAGGCTTCGCGTAACTCACAACCAAAATATTGTCGCTTACACATTTTCGGCACGGCACTAAATTTTACATTCGTATTCCTAAACCTTAACCCATGCTTAAGCCACTAGAATACCTTTACATTGTTATTGCCGCTATTGAAATTTTTGCTGAAATTACCGGTAACGAAATGGTTCGGTTTATTTCGAAACCATTGCTGATGGTAGCGTTGATTGCTTTTTATGTGCAATCAATAAACGGTAACTGGAGTAAGTTGCACAAGTTAATGGTAGCGGCATTTTTCTTTTCGTGGATTGGAGATGTGGCACTGATGTTTGTGTTTAAGAACGAGAACTTCTTCTTAGTTGGTTTGGTAGGATTCCTTATCACACATATTCTTTACGCTGTTTCATTTGCCGATGTAACCAATAAGAAAGCCGAAGCACTTCTTCCAAAAAAGTTTTGGGTAATTATTCCGTTGGTCATATATATGATAGCGTTGCTTTCCATGTTGGTTCCCGGAATCACGGGCAATGAGAAGACACAACCGTTTTTAATTCCGGTGCTTGTGTATTCAACTGCTATTGCGACCATGACTATGTTTTCAATTAACCGTTACAAGCGCGTGAACGATGCTTCTTTTGCTTTGGTTTTTGGTGGGGCACTGTTGTTTATGTTTTCCGATTCCATTATTGCGACAAATAAATTTCTGCATCCGTTTGAAACGGCAAGCATCTTCATTATGGTTCTGTACACAGCCGGGCAATATTTTATTGCCAAAGGAATGTTAGCGCAATCTCCATCACCCAAAAATTAAAATGAATACTATGTATAAGAGTAACGGAAAAATGTTCCCGACACTGCATGAGTATTTCAATCATGTGGCCGATTCGGTTGGTACGCCAAGAGTGCATCAGCATTTTGAGTCAGATTCAGTTTTGTCTGATGGACTGAAACTGCACTTAGATGTATTGGAGTATTCGGCTGATGCGCCTACGATTGTTTTTATTCCAGGCACTGCCATTTATGCCATGTGCTATGCTGAATTGCTTTATGCATTGGGTCAGCAGGGTTTTAATGTGGTTGGTTTTGACCCGCGTGGTCACGGTAGAAGTGAAGGCACACGAGGTGATTATACTATTCCTGAATTAATGACGGATACTCAAAATGTAATTACTTACGCCATTGAACGCTTCAATGACAAAGTGAGTGTTATGGGAAGTTCGCAAGGAGGTATTGTGGCGTTTTATTTGGCAGCAAAAGATAAGCGAATTGATTCTGTTATTTGTCAGTGCCTTGCTGATATGTCAATGCCGGAAACTGAAACACTGGCTCGCTTTCCTTGGCTTATAAAATCTTTTAAGGCTGTTGCTTCTCGTGTAGGTAACTTAATTCCGAATATACAAATGCCCATTGAATCATACATTGATCTAAGTGAAATTCCTCTTCGGCATTTCGGTAGCATCCGAAAATTTATTCAGCAAGACCCGTTGAGTTTGCAAACGGTTTCCATGCGCGCGCTTAAGTCACTGGCATTTGAAGAGTTGTCAAAACCTATTGAAGAAATAAAAGTTCCTGTTTTGATTTTATTGGGAACTGATGACTCTATTTTTACGGGTCCATACACACGGAGTATATATGATCGCATTCAGAGCGATAAAAAATTAGTTATGTATCATGGTAAAAGCCACGGCTTATTGATGGAAGCCTTAGACGAAGTTGTTCCTGAAATTACCTTGTGGATGGAAAACGTTTACGGAATGAGTTACCGCCATAAACTTCGCGCTTAATAAAACTGCAAACCTTTGTTGACTTGTGTTAATGCTACAAGGCTTTCGCCTTTGCCTTTGCTTCTTCTTCCTATAATTGCATTATGATTCTGAATTTCTTCGACCTCAAAATTTACAACAATCCCATTTACGATTGGTTGTTTTCGCTTGGTATCATCATCGTTTCCGTAGTTGCTGCAAGAGTTATTTATTGGCTCATTAGCAAAGTTCTCCGCCAATACTCTAAGCACACCAACACAGAACTTGACGATTTAATTATCAAGCGAATTGACACTCCCATTGCACTCGGGATTGTGCTGATTGGAATGCGTTACGCCTTAAAACTTCTCGAATTTCCGCACCTGATAAATAGTTATGTGCATCGTGGATTTGTGTTGATGGCAACACTTACATTCACTTGGTTGCTTACACGTATTGTTCGAGCTCTGATTGAATTTTATTTCCGTCAGCACACGCCAACGGAAGACAACAAAACAGGTCAGCAGGTAATGCTTGTTGCCAAACGCGCTTCAGTTATTTTGTTGTGGTCAATAGGTGCGGTGTTAGGTTTAAATAATGCAGGCTTTGATGTGGGCGCGTTGATTGCCGGTTTAGGAATAGGAGGATTAGCACTTGCACTTGCCGCACAGGACACGGTAAAAAATATTATCGGTGGCTTGATAATTTTTCTTGACAAACCGTTTTATGTAGGCGATATAATCAAAGTAAAAGAAACAGAAGGTACGGTGGTGTATACAGGTATTCGCAGTACCCGTATACGCACCGGAGCGGGAAGATTAATCACCATTCCTAACGCGCACTTTACCGATAATGCGATTGAAAACATTACACTTGAGCCGTCAAAAAGAATTGTCACTTATCTTTCGTTGCTTTACGAAACCCCAACAGAAAAAATTGATGAAGCCATTTCTATTCTGAAAGATATTGTGTTGCAATCGCCCGATGTAAATCATTACGACTGCATCATCTTTCTTGAAAAATTTTCTGCTTCATCGGTGGACATCAACTTCACTTATTTTATAAAGAAGGGAAGCGATATACATACTACGCAAACTGATGTGAACAAAGAAGTCCTTCGTAAATTTAAGCAAGTGGGAATTGAATTCGCTTATCCTGCACAAGTGGTTATTGAAAGAAAATAAAACAAGTTTTCTCTTCGACTTCGGACTTCCGTCTTCTAACTTCTAATTTTATCTTCGCGCCCTATGCCAGTAAATTTTCATCAAGCAGAATTTGACCAGCCGCATCCAGAGCGTACACGCGCCATTTTAAAAGCGCATCCAGAAGTACGTAAACTGATGGGTAAGAATCCTTACACAGCACTTATACTTTTGTTTGTGCTTACGCTTCAAACTTCCATTGCTTTTGGCATGGGCAAACTCGGTTTCAATTATTGGTGGCTAAGTTTAATTGTGGCTTACTGCGTTGGTGCTTTTGCCAATCACTGCGGTTATGTAATTATTCACGATGCTACACACAACCTTGTTTTCACCAGCAAAACGTGGAACCGTATGGTCGCTATATTTGCAGACCTGCCGAATTTGGTTCCGGGTGCTATAGGCTTCAATACGTATCATTTAAAACATCACGCGCATCAGGGCGATTATGAATTTGATGCTGACATTGCCAGCGATTGGGAAGCAAAATTCATAGGTAACAAATGGTATGGCAAAGCATTTTGGTTGTTGTTCTTTCCTGTGTTTCAGGTTACGCGACCACCGCGATTAAAAGCCATTAAGCTTTTTAACGGCTGGACATTCCTCAATTTATTTTTTGCCATTGCATACGACTCGGCCATTATTTATTTCTGTGGATGGGCGGGTTTGGTCTATCTGGTTTTCTCTTTTTTCTTTTCTATTGGTTTGCATCCTTGCGGGGCACGCTGGATTCAGGAACATTACACCTACGATATTGAACAAGAAACGGCAAGTTACTACGGACCTGTAAATATTTTATCGCTCAACGTGGGCTACCATAACGAGCATCACGATTTTCCTTCTATACCCTGGAACAATCTGCCGAAGCTAACTGCCATGGCTCCCGAATTTTACAACAATTTAAAATCGCATAATAGCTATGGAAAGTTGTTGTTCACTTTTTTATTTGATGAACGCTACAGTTTATTCTCGCGCGTAGAAAGAATAAAAGATGGCAAAGTGAGTTATGAAAGAGCGCAAAAAGCGGCATGAGGAATTACTATTTTTAAAATTACTAATTACTAATTGATGAAAAATTATTTCCAAGTTACTTTAGTGGCTCTCTTGTTTGCAGCTCCTGTATTTTCTCACGCGGGCGTAGGCGGTTACGCTACTATGCGCGTTTTTGACTGTAACAAAGCAGTGGGCATGGGCACAGGTTACATTTCTGCAAAAATTTTTATCATTTATGAAGATGGCAACACCGAAGAACTTCCGCTTTTGCCATACAGCGATAAAAATGAATTAGATAATTTGAAAAAAGTGAACCAAACCATCAATGGTATGAAAGCCAAAGGGTATTTTCTTATTACTCAATATACCTGTGGCGAGCAGGGAAATCTGGTAAGTGATTATACTTTTTTGAAGCAGTAATACAAGGAGATCATAAAAAAGGCGCGAATCAATCGCGCCTTTTTTGTTTGTATTATCTATCGTCTAATATCTCAAGTCTATTGTCTATCTCGTGCTTATCACAATCTGCTTCTGCAATTTCATATCCTCTTGTTTCACCTCAAGTATGTAAACACCCGCAGGTAAAGTTGAAACATTCAACTCAGCATGATTTACACGAAGTGAAATCTGTTGCGAAACGATCTTACCCAAAACATCGGTCAGTTTTATTTCGCTGATGAAAGATTGTTTGCTTTCTATCTTCAAAATTTCTTTAGCAGGATTTGGATAAACGCTGATGGAATTATCGGCATTCAACGAATTTATTCCCGTAACATTTTGTACAACCACATTTGTTGCGAGCGTGCAACCGCTTGCATCGGTAATGGTAACACCGTAAGTTCCTGCGGTGAGATTGAAAATAGTTTGTGTAGTTCCGCCATTACTCCAGTTGTAAGTATAAGGCGAAGTTCCACCGGTAATATTATCAATAGAAGCATTGCCGTTGCTTTGTGTATTGGTAGAATTTGCCGAAGAAGTAACCACCTGAATTTGGCTTGGCTGAGAAATATTTGCAATCGAAGACGTGCTGCATCCGTTAGCATCCGTCACCGTAACGGTGCAGGAGCCCGATGAAAGATTTGTAGCCGAAGGAGTAGTAGCTCCGTTACACCACAAATAAGAATAAGTAGAAGTTCCGCCTTCGGCCGTTACAGTTCCAGTGCCATTCTGCGCACCAAAGCAAAGTGCATTGGTAGAGACTGATGATGCAGAAAGTGCTGCCGGTTCCATAATAGTAAAGTTAGAAACCGTACTGCAGTTATTGGCATCAGTCACGGTCAACGAATAATTTCCGGCAACTAAATTAGATACAGAATTTCCGTTTGTGTTATCAAACCAATGTAACGTGTAGTTTGCTGTTCCTCCGCTCACGCTTGCACTTGCCGAGCCGGAATTGTTTCCGTTGCACAAAACGCTGGTAGGATTTACCTGTGCGTTTAATGCAGTTGGTGCAGTTATAGTAAATGAATCAACGTGTTGGCAGGTACTACCATCCGTTACTGTTACGAAATAATTTCCCGCTGTAAGATTTGAAACCGAAGAAGAAGTGCCACCATTACTCCACAAATAAACATAAGGCAAGGTGCCGTTGCTCACCGTTACACTTGCTGTTCCATTATTGTTTCCAAAGCAGTTGATATCAGCTGATGATTTGATGGTATTGAAAGGCGAAGTGCTTCCGATATTTACCGAAGAAACCGTAACACAATTTTGCGCGTCAGTTACTGTCAAAGAATAAATGGCCGCTGCCACATTCGATATAGAAGGCGTTGTGCTTCCGCTGCTCCATAAATAATTGTAAGAAGAAGTTCCTCCGCTTGCAATAGCAGATGCGTTTCCATTCAATAAACCGCAACTTGCATTATTGCTGGTGACAGAAACATTTAGTGCCGTTGGTTGAGTTAATGTTTGCGATGTAGTAGCTGAACATCCTGTGTTATCAGTAATGGTAACGGTGTATGTTCCAGCAGCTACATTTGCAAGCGCAGGAGTGTTTGCTCCGTTACTCCAGGCATAAGAATACGGCTGTGCACCATTTGAAACCGCAACCGATGCGCTGCCCGTTAAAGCACCAAAGCAATTGATGTTGTTCGAAGAAGGAGTTATACTTAATGTTCCTGAGCTTATAACAGTCACCGATGCAGTAGTTGAACAGCTATGTGAATCATTTACCGTAACAGTATAAGTTCCTGCACCAAGATTTGAAATAGTAGAAGCCGTTCCACCATTACTCCATACATAAGTATACGAAGGAGTTCCGCTGGTTATATTTAAGGCAGCTGTTCCGGTATTTGAGCCGCAGCCTGCATTGGTAGAACTTATTGTTGCAGCCACCGCGGGGTTTATAGTTGCCACTACTGCCGTTCTGCTTGATGAACAATCGGCACCTTTCACAATCCAATCGTAGCTGAAGTAATAACGCGTATTGTCGTTTGCGGTATTGCTGGTTATGCTTACATAACCTCCTGCATCGGTATAGGGATAGGTAACGCCCGAAGTATTGCGATATAAATTAATGGTGCCACCAGTTGGAATACCTAATTGATACCCAGTTCCAACTGTTAGAGGAAAATTAAGTGTAACACGACTTCCACCAGTAGGCACGTTCACGGTTAAAGTAGATAGAACTGTACCGCCAGAATTTTTCAACTGAAAAATTCGGTTGCCTGCACCGTTTGCATACACATACACCGATTGCAAAGTTCCGGCTTTAAGCACATTAAAAATTAAAGATTGCGAAGAAGTTAAGTATCCGCCACCTGCAGAATTATTTACTAAGCCAACATGGTAAGTAGGACCTGCCACATCATTTTCTACATAATAAGTTGTAGTAGTTGAAATACTCGGAGTAGTATATGTTCCTCCCGTAGCAACAGGTGTAGTGCTACTTGCAGTAGCAAACCATTTTATAGAATCACTTGCCGAAGAAGTTAAAGTAAGCGTTCCCGTACCGCACGGCGCTCGAGGGCTCGACGACCACCCGGGCGGCACCGCTCGGGCGGCTACAGAAACGGTATAAGTTCCATTTGCTGCATAAGTATGTGTTGGGCTTTGTGTAGTAGAAGTTCCTCCGTCACCAAAAGTCCAAGCCCAGGAAGTAACACCTCCTGTCGAGGCATCAGTAAAATTGATTGTGCTTGTACAGCTTTGCGTTACGTTGGCCGAAAAATTTGCAACCGGTGGTGAAGTTAAAGCTTGACATCCGTTTGACGTGGTGATTGAAAAACGCGAACCACCTGATACAAAGATGGCACTGGTACGAGCATATTGTCCATTCGTAAACATATACATACAGGCATCATCGGTATAATCCATATAGTTCATGAACATATCACCGTTAGGTCCATTCGTGCAACTCACCGTTGGAAAATTTGGGCAACCATAATGTTCACCTCCTTGATTAGGCGTATCGTTTACATTGTCTGAACCACCACATCCCCCACCGTCATCACCCCAGATATGATACAAGTTCATCCAATGACCAATTTCATGTGTGGCGGTTCTTCCTAAAGCATAAGGGGAAGTAGCGGTTCCTATAGTTCCAAAATATTTATAGTTAATCACCACCCCATCGGTAGCTGCCGAACCACCGGGAAATTGAGCATAGCCTAGTAAGCCACCGCCTAAATTACAAACCCAAAGGTTTAAATAAGAACCAGCTGGCCAGGCATTGTCACCGCCTTGAGCTGTATATTTAACCTTATCGTCATCAATAAAAGAAGTGGTGCTCGTTTGCGTTCTCACTATTCCGGTCGTAGTATTTCCATTAGGGTCGCGACTGGCTAAACAAAACTGAATTTGATAATCGGCCACTAAACTTTGCCAAACCGCTGGTGTATTAGTCCAGTCGGTATTAAGTTTATGAAAATCTTTATTCAACACATCAATTTGCGTTTGCACTTGAGCGGTCGAAATGTTTTGAGTGGCAGTATTATAAACTACATGCACCACCACCGGAATAGTAATAATAGCACGACTGCCCTGTGAATAGTTAGCCGGGTTTGCTACAAACTGCGAAGTCTGTTGTTCTATAGCTTGCATACGTGAAGCAAGTGCTGTATCATTTTGCAAAAGAGTGTGCAAATGATTCATTGTGCTGCATCGGTTCTGCGCGTTAATATTCAGAAAGAGAAAAAGAGAAATGGTTATCGAAAATAACTTGTTCATGAATTCTATTTATGCTGCAAATGAAGAATATTTCAACAGGTTACAGAAACTCATCAGCATATATGTAATCAGATGTAAAAAGGTGATGGCACAAAAAAATAAGAACCGGTTTTGGAGGAAGATATTTGATTCAGTTGCTATCGAAAGAATCTAAATTTTTTTCAGCGATTTAGACACTACAGCAACAACGATAATAAGTAGGAGAGCCATCATGAGCATATAGTACCATTTACTACTTATCATTACGGCAAGCTGGTAGTTTTTGATACGTCTATCTAACAAAGCGTGCATTGTGTTTTGAAGGTCGATGTTTCCAAATAGCATCATGGCTTCATTCAAATCACCTCGTTTCTCCAATGAAAAACCTTTGAGTAACTGCGCATCGGTTAAAGAAGAATCCATTCTGAACGCCTCATCTAAATCAAAAATTGCTTCCGAAAACTTTTCGGTTTTATAAAGACACAAGCCGCGATTGAAATATCCTTCCTTTCTATCGGGAAATTCCTGAATCAATTGGTTGTAGAAAATCAATGCACTGTCGAAATGTTCTTGGTTAAACTGTCGGTCACCTTCTGCAGAGAGGGGGTGTTGCGATTGGGCAATTAGCGCATTGGGACATTGGGACATTAGGAAAATCAGAATCGAAAAGTCGAAGATTCGTTTGAGGAATTTTGTATTTCCCCAATTTCCGAATTTCCGAATTTCCGAATTTCCGAATTTATTCATAGAGGGGAAATTGCTTCATATACTCATTCACTTCTGCCTTCACTTTCAAAATACCAGCTTCGTTTTCAATGTCCGTTACAATTCGTTCAATCCAGGTGGCTATTTGTTTCATGTCATTCTCCTTCATGCCGCGCGAAGTAGCTGCGGGAGTTCCTAAACGAATTCCACTCGTAACAAAAGGAGATTTATCATCGAACGGAACCATGTTCTTGTTGCAGGTGATATCAGCTTTTACTAAAGCATTTTCTGCTTGTTTGCCACTCACATTCTTATTTCGAAGGTCAATCAGCATTAAGTGATTATCCGTTCCACCCGAAATAATTCCATAACCCTTTTCAACCATAGCATTGGCAAGTGCATTCGCATTGCTCTTCACCTGTTTTTGATAATTTTTAAAATCATCGGTCAATGCTTCGGCAAAAGCAATTGCCTTAGCAGCAATTACATGCTCTAACGGACCACCTTGTGTGCCCGGAAAAACAGCGCCATCTAAAACAGCACTCAACATTTTCAATTCGCCTTTCAGTGTTTTATCGCCAAACGGATTTTCAAAATCGTTTCCAATCATAATTACTCCACCACGGGGACCGCGTAATGTTTTGTGTGTAGTAGTAGTTACTATATGACAATGGGGAAGCGGATTATCTAACAGTCCCGCAGCAATCAATCCCGCAGGATGCGAAATGTCAGCCAGCAAAATCGCACCTACTTCATCGGCAATGGCGCGAAAGGTTTTGTAATCCCATTCACGACTGTAAGCACTCGCTCCGCAAATAATCAGCTTCGGCTTTTCAACCAAAGCCGTTTCGCGCACCTTATTCATATCAATACGCCCTGTTTCCTTTTCTACTCCGTAAAAACTTGGCACATATAGCTTGCCTGAAAAATTCACAGGTGAGCCATGCGTTAAATGCCCGCCATGCGAAAGATTAAAACCAAGAATTTTGTCTCCGGGTTTTATACAGCCGAGCATTACAGCTGCATTTGCCTGCGCACCACTATGCGGCTGCACATTTGCCCACACGGCACCAAACAATTTCTTCAATCGCTCAATGGCAAGCGTTTCAATTTGGTCAACAAACTCGCAACCACCATAGTATCTTTTGCCGGGCAAGCCCTCTGCATATTTATTAGTCAGGCAACTTCCCATGGCATCAATCACTTGTTGCGAAGTGAAATTTTCAGAAGCAATCAGTTCTATTCCTTCGCGTTGGCGGTGTAACTCTTTATCTATTAAATTAAAAACGGCAGTATCGCTTGTCATGCAAAAATGTTTTGTTTCATTCCGAATCCATTTCAGAACGCGCGCTAAAATACTTTTGAGGAGATAAGGAATACATGTTCAAGTGTGGAAATTACTAACAGGGTAAAGTCAGTCGGAAAATTTTGCCGTTTGCACCCTTGAAATTATAGTGCGACACAGGTTCCAAAAAATAATGGAGCAAACATTTGCTTGTGTGTTGATAAAATATATTTTTGCGTCCCCTTAAATTAAAAGGGAGATAAAAACAAATAATCCACATGGGTCAAAAAACAAGTCCAATATCAAATCGCCTCGGTATAGTAAGAGGATGGGATAGCAATTGGTTTTCGGGTAAAGATTCTGCCATGAAACTGGTAGAAGACGAAAAGATACGCAAGTATCTAAACGCCCGTATCAACAAAGGAGGCATTTCGCGCATTATTATCGAGCGCACTATGAAACGCGTAACGGTTACTATTCACACGAGCCGTCCGGGTATTATTATAGGAAGAGGAGGTACAGAAGTTGACCGTTTGAAAGAAGAATTGAAAAAACTTACCGGAAAGGAAGTTCAAATAAATATTGCAGAAATCCGCAGACCAGAATTGGAAGCTGCTATTGTAGGCGAAACTATTGCTAAGCAATTAGAGGCGCGTATCAATTACCGCAGAGCACTTAAAATGGCAATTGCTTCGGCAATGCGTATGGGTGCAGAAGGAATTAAGATTCGTGTAGGTGGTCGTATTGGTGGTGCAGATATGGCAAGAACAGAAGAGTACAAACAAGGAAGAACTCCATTGCATACTTGGAGAGCAGATATTGACTACGCTATTTCTGAAGCACAAACCGTGTATGGAAAAATTGGTATTAAAGTATGGGTTTGCCGCGGAGAAGTTTACGGTAAAAAAGATTTGACCGGAGCTTTTGTAGCTGAACAAAAAGAAGAAAAACGTCAACCAAAGAGCAGAGGAAGAGCACCAAGAAGAGAAAACTAATCAGGAGTAATCATTCATTAAGAAAGCAAAAAATTAGTCGTCATGTTATTACCTAAAAGAACCAAGTGGAGAAAAACCCAAAAGGGCAGAGTGGCAGAAACCACTACCCGTGGTCATGAAATTGCCTTTGGAACTTACGCGCTTAAATCTTTAGAGCACGGCAAAATAAGCAACAAGCAAATTGAAGCAGCCCGTGTAGCTTTCACCCGTTTCATGAAACGTGAAGGAAAGGTTTGGATTCGTATTTTTCCTGACAAGCCAATAACCAAGAAACCTTTGGAGGTTCGTATGGGTAAAGGAAAAGGAAATCCGGAAGGATGGGAAGCGCCAATCCAGGCAGGTCGTATCATATTTGAAGTGGACGGTGTTTCACGCGCAGTAGCTGCTGAAGCTATGTTGTTAGCGGCTCACAAAATGGGTGTAAAAACAAAATTCATTACCCGCAGAGATGCAGTAGAAGGTTAATCGTAACTATTTAATCAAGAACAATGGGAGCTAATAAAAAATTAAATCAGGAAGACGTTAAGCAGTTTGTGGCTGCCGATTTAGTGTCGAAAATTACATCGGACAAAGCCGAAGTAAAGAGATTGGAATTCAACCACGCGGTAACGCCAATTGATAATCCGATGAGCATTCGTGCTAAGAGAAGAGATGTGGCGCGCCTGTTAACCGAATTGACTAAACGTAATAAAGCATAATCAGGATGGAAAGAAATTTAAGAAAAGAGAGATTTGGTTTAGTGACCAGCGATAAAATGGATAAAACCATTACTGTTTCTATTGAAAGAAAAGTTAAGCACCCTATTTACGGAAAGTTCGTAAAGACCACTAAGAAATTTAAAGCGCATGATGAAACGAATGATGCTAAGGTGGGTGATACTGTAAAAATCAGTGAAACACGCCCAATGAGCAAAACAAAGCGTTGGAGATTAGTTGAAGTAGTGGAAAGAGCTAAATAAATTTTGAATGCGGAATGCAGAATTTGGAATGAACTGCAGCCGTATATTAAGTATGAATTAAAATTCCGAATTCCGAATTCAAAAATCCGAATTAAGATATGTTACAGCAAGAATCAAGAGCCAATGTGGCTGACAACAGCGGAGCGAAAGAAGTTCTCGTAATCCGTGTTCTGGGAGGGTCGAAAAGAAGATACGCAAGTATTGGCGACCGTGTAGTGGTTTCTATCAAGAAAGCTATTCCTACAGGAGGCGTTAAGAAAGGAACTGTTTCTACTGCTGTAGTAGTAAGAACCGCAAAAGCGGTAAGAAGAAAAGACGGTTCATATATCCGTTTTGACGACAACGCTGTAGTGTTGTTGAATGCACAGGATGAGCCGAGAGGCACTCGTATTTTTGGACCGGTTGCTCGCGAACTTCGCGACAAGCAGTTTATGAAGATTGTATCATTGGCACCGGAGGTATTGTAATAGTTAACAGGAAAACAAAAAAGATATTTTATGAAGTTTCATGTAAAGAAGAATGACGAAGTAATCATTATTGCCGGTGACGATAAAGGCAAAAAAGGCAGAGTGATTGATGTGGACCGCGAAAAAAGCCGCGTGTTTGTTGATGGCGTAAACCTGAACAGCAAGCATACGAAGCCAAGTGCAAAGAATCCTAATGGAGGAATTATTAAAACACCGGGTTCAATTCATATTTCAAACGTTCAGTTGTTGAGCGATGGAAAGGCTACCCGCATAGGCAGAAAAGAAGAGAAAGGCAAAACTGTTAGAGTATCAACTAAGACAGGAAAAATTTTGGATTGATATTTCTTTAAGGAAAATAATTACAAAACCCATTGCAGTGCAGTGGGTTTTTTGTTTTAAAAATGTTTTTGAAAACAGAATTTTCTAAATTGCCGAATAAATAATTCTCATGAAACGAATATTTGCTCTTCTGTTTTTAAGCCTTGCTTTACAATTGGCAAATGCTCAAGAAGCCATTCCACAGTTTTTAAAACACACCGTAAGAAGTGGTGAAACACTTGGCGATATCGCTGTGAAATATAAAATAAACAAGCGCGATATTCTTTTGCTCAACGATTTTCCAGACAACAAAAAAGTAAAGGCAGGAGAAGTTGTTTTGATAAAAACACTTACCGAAAAAGAAGCAAACGAAGCAGACAAAGCAATGTATGCGCAACCAAAAAAGCAGGTGGCCAAACAAACGGAAGAAGTAAGTCAGCCCGCAAAAGCTGCTGTAAAATCTGAAGCACCTGTACAAACTAAAACAGCAAAGCAGCCCGTAAAAGAAACTTTTGCAGAACCTGTTCAAAAATCAGTAACACCACCACCGCCATCAACAAAAGCAGTAGAAGTTGGTCCGGGTGGAACAAAGTATAGCGTAGCAACCGATGGTTACCACACCGTGCAAAGAGGGCAAACGTTTTATCGTGTTGCTTTGATTTACGGTTTAACCGTTGAAGAACTTCAAAAAATAAACAACCTGCCCAACACGAATATTGAAGTTGGTCAAAAGCTAAAGGTGAAAAAATAATTCAATTCATTTCAGCGCAATGTTTGAATTGGCTGTTATGGAATTTTTCTTCTACTGCATCTTCATAGAAACAACATTCTATGAAAATATCCATTCCCAAACCCTGCCACGAAAACTGGAGCGATATGACTCCCGAAAATCGTGGAGCATTTTGTAAAGTTTGCTCAAAAGCTGTTGTAGATTTTTCGAACATGAGCGATGAAGAAGTGATTCGCTATTTCGAAAACAAGAAACAGGAAAAAACCTGCGGGCGGTTTCGCTTATCGCAACTATCACCTTACGAATTGAAAATAAATTTGCGTGAAGTTGCCGCGCACCGCAGCTTCCCTAAAATTTTTGCTGCCGCGTTCTTCATCATCTTCTCGTCCATGTTTATTTGCAAAAGCGATACAGGAGATCCGATGCAACTACATATAGTTGCTACGGATGTAATGGATACAGCATCGTTAATTCTGAAAACAGATACTACAAGCATTGAGAAAAAAGATTCAATAGAACCACAACAAATTATGATGGGCGGTGCTGTTTCGGTTACAGAAGTAAAACCGGTTTATGAAATGCTTACAGGAGATACCATAATAAATCCAGCAGTCACTAAAGACACTGTAGTTTCTTATCCAATGATGATGGGGAAAGTGGCTTGCACAAGACCACAAAAAACTGATGAGGAAATAAAGAAGGTTGAAAAGACAAAACAAACAGAGAAGAAAACAAAAGGTGAAGTAAGATTGATGGGTGATTTGATTTACTAGAACGTAACGCCCACATTCACCACCAATCGCTGATAAGTTCGTTTGATGTCGTAAGTAGTGCCGTCATTGTATTGCGTGTACCACCATTTTGTTTCGCTGTTGTTGCGTTTATACGCCACCGATAAAACTATCGAAGCGCGGCTTTGCGTATAAATTCTTAAACCGCCCCCGCACGATACATACAAGCCGCCTTTGTTCTGATACGAATAGTATTCATCACTTTTTTTCTTCCACATTACCGAGTAGCCAACATCACAAAATACATACGGAGTCACTTTCTTTTTCAAAAACTCACTCGCCAAGCGCAGATAGAAGGGAGAAAAAGTTTGCTTGTAAGAAATCAATCGGTCAATGCCTACACCTGCGCCTAAATATAAGTACGGCCAAACCTGGTAGCCGTTTACCGTATGCAGCGACAAACCAAAATCATCTTCACCGATGTTGTTATTGTAGTAATAATAATAGGGCTGAGGATTTTCCTTTTTCAAATCAACCCCGTAAATAATTCCAAACTCCGTCATGTTTCTGAAACCGCGCTCGCGTCTGAAATAATTATTTCTGATGCCTCTCAATTTATTTTTCAGAGAACACTCTTTCTTAACGCTGTCAATCTCTTCTTGTTTAAAAACAAAAACACTTCCGCCCAAGAGCTCAATTTGTGTTGATGTATTAGTATTGTTGGGCTGTATTTTCCCTCTTAACACGCTTCCACTCTTGAGATAAACCACATCTTCTGAATTAGATTGAGCGAATGCACACGTTGAAGCAAGCATTATTAGCAGGGTAAGAAATTTGTTCATAGAAAATAATTTTAGGGTCAGGCAACGGTTTGCCAAATCAAAACGTTTTGAAACAGGAAACCGTTGCCTTGCTTATTAAAAAACAAAAACCTTTCACTATGAAATCTAAATTCCTCTTTCTTCTTCCTGTGTTCTTTGTACTTGTTATGTCTTCTTGCAAAAAAGACAAGTGCGAGCAAACTATTACTTACAAAAAGTATGAACCGGTCTACATGAGTTTTGAAGAATTACGCGCTTCGGTAAAATCGGAACCTGCGCAAGCACTCAAAAAGCCGGGCAAGATTTACATCAAAGGCAATTACATTTTTGTGAATGAAATAGATAAAGGCATTCACATCATTGACAATACCAATCCTTCTTCACCACAAAACATTGCGTTTATCAATATACCGGGCAACATGGATATAGCTGCCACCGGCAATACCTTATATGCCGATAGCTATATGGATTTAGTCGCGCTTGATATTTCAAATCCTTTGAGTGTGACCGTGCAGAAAAGAATTCAGGATGCACTGCCGCAACGCGTTTACACTTATGGCTACACAGCCGATGCAACAAAAGGAGTTGTGCTTGAATGGGCTGAGAAAATGGTAACTGAAAAACTGAGTGCCGATTGCAACACAGGGCAGGTTTATTATAACAGAGGAATGGAAGGCGATGTGATGTTTGCGGGAACAGCGGGCACTGTTAGTCCGACTACGTCAGTTCAAACGCCTGGCATTGGTGGTTCTACCGCGCGCTTCACTATTGCAAGCAATGCTTTATACATAGTTGACAACAGTAACTTGCATGTTTATGATATTTCGAACAGCAGCGACCCGCAAAAAGTTTCTGACAAAAATATTGGCTGGAGTATCGAAACTATTTTCCCTTATCAAAATCATTTGTTCATCGGTTCAAGTTCGGGTGTTTATATTTACGACAACTCCAATCCGCTTTCTCCAAATTATATTTCTGTTTACAATCACATTACTGCTTGCGACCCGGTTACAGTAGAAGGCAACTACATGTATTTCACACTCAGCAACGATGCACCTTGTCATATGGGCGTAAATCAATTAGAAGTAGTTGACATTACTGACCTAGCAAATCCTACAATGAAAACTACGGTGCCAATGACCAACCCGAAAGGACTCGGCATTGACAACAAAACACTTTTCATTTGCGATAGCAACGATGGATTGAAAGTGTATGATGCTACAGATGTATTGGATATTGCGAATCATCAAATCGCGCATTTCAGCAACATCAATTCGCATGATGTTATTCCGTTCAACAACATATTATTGATGATTGGCAATGACGGTTTGTATCAATACGATTACAGCAACGTGCAAAATATTTCATTGCTGAGCAGAATTCCGGTAGAAAATTAATAGTGTTCACTGTTGATGTGTTTAAACGTTTTGGTCTTTGAAATTTAACGCGCAACCTTTGAACTTGTAATTGTAACTTCGATGCGAATAATTTTTAGCGTGAGCGAAGAAGAACTTATAAGAGGTTGTATTGAAAACGAACGGCTTGCTCAAAAGCGTTTATACGAACGCCATTTCAGCAAGATGATGAGTGTGTGCATGCGGTATGCCTCGCATCGTGAACAGGCAACCGAAATGCTGAACATGGGTTTTTTAAAAGTTTTTAAAACGATTGAAAGCTTTGGCAAAAAAGGTGGCAACCTCGAAGGATGGATTTACCGCATTATGGTGAACACCGCTATTGATTATTTGCGAAGCGAAATACGCCATCAGCATTTGGACATGGAGCGCACTGTTTATGTGGAGGACACCAGCGATGTGCTTGCTGATTTAGCTGCCGAACAGATTTTAGAAATGGTGAACGAACTAACGCCCGCTTACAGGACAGTTTTTAATCTGTATGTGGTGGAAGGTTACAACCATAGCGAAATAGGAAAACTGCTCGGCATAAGTGAAGGCACTTCGAAATCGAATCTGGCAAAAGCAAAAGCAAAGATGCAACAGAAAATTATGGAGTTGAATAAAGTTAACGTTAGTGCATATGGAAAATAGTTCCTACAAACAAATACGAGAGAAACTCAGCAGCACTGAATTTCCTTTCGACCCGCAGGCTTGGGAACAAATGGAAGCCATGCTTGATGAAAAGAAAAAGCGCAGAGGGTTTTTCTGGTGGTGGACCGGAGGAATTGCTGCGGTGCTTTTGTTGAGCATCGGCATTCTCGGATGGGGCGTGTATTTAATGGAGGCAGATGATAAACAAGTAGTAGAGATAGCAGACGGCAGACCACAGACAGCGGCTGAAAACGATAGCGATGAAAATAAATTAGCAACACTAAGCTCCCGCGATGAAACGCGGGATGAAACAAGCAGCACTAAGCAGGAAAATACAAATACACCAGTGACATTGGAAAGTAATAAAAATGCAAATTCAAAAAAACAAGAACAGAACATTGAAGCAAAGTCAAAAAATAAAAAACAGAAAGCCGAAGCAAATTCAAAAGCAGTTACAAGTAGTAGATTCAAAAGCGAAGAAGACAATCATTCTACAGTATTAATCAATGCTAATCCACATCATGCTCGTGGCAATGTATTTTCGAAGCAAGTAGTAAGCACCTCCAAGCATAAAAACAAAACACAGACAACTCGTAACTCGCAACTCGCAACCCGCAACCAACAACCAGTAACTCCTATTCAAAACGAAATAGAGATGCTCAATGCACCTGCTTTAAGAAATAATTCAACCGCTGAAAATATTTTGCTTGCAAGACGAGAAGCAGAATTTCTTCAATCTATTTCAGATAAAGCAGAAACAGGATTCGATAAAAAAGAAGAAGATGCTCTTCCTAAAAAGAAGAAACAAATCTTCCATTATTCTCTAGGTGTTTTGGCAAATGTTACAGGAACAACATTAGGAAATCAGCCTGGTAATCAACCTAAACGCCCGCCTTTGTTTTACAGCACCCCATCTTACATGGTTGGCTTTACCCACGATTTTCTTTTTGTGAATCGCATTGCCATCACCAATTCAATTCTGTTTTCGCAAACATCTTTCAAGGTTTATTATCCAAGGACAATTGATATTTCTCGAACTCCAGTTAGTTACACTTCGCATATAACAGAGCTTGCTATTCCCATCGGTATAAAAATTTACGCAGTAGTAAAAAATAATTTCCGCTTCTACATCAACGCAGGAATTGTCAACCACATCAAACTGAAAGAAACTTTCGACTATGCCTTTGATGCTGATACTTCAACTTCTTTTGTTGCCAGTATTGCAGATAACTCAACGTTCCCATCACAAACCAATTTTGCACCCGAAGCTGCAAGCATTAATAGAACCACGTCAGGAAATTCAAACAGCACTCAGGATTTCTCTATCAATAATGCTAAGCGTTATTACACTTCCTTCTACGCATCAGCAGGATTTGAATTCATTGCTAAAAAGCATTTCGTGCTTTTTGCCGAACCAACATTCTACATGGGCTTGCAAAAAATTGGCGTGCAGGAAAAACGGAAATATAATTTAGGATTGAGCGGTGGGTTTAGATATCAGTTTTAAAACAACGGCCCCCAAACCCCCGAAGGGGGCTTGAAAGACAAAATACAAACAGCCCACAAAAATGTGGGCTGTTTGTATTTAAGTCCTCTCCTTCGGAGAGGATTTAGGAGAGGTGCTTTACTTAATATTCGGATTCGGTTCTTTGGCTAGGAAAAAGAAAGCCAAACCAATAGTGAGTAACAATATGCCAACCACCAACGGAATAAAATTTCCGGTTTGAAATAAACTCATATGCAACTTCGGGTCGTTGTACTCATTGTTGTATGAGGAGTTCTGCATTACAAAACTGAAATAGAATGTAAGCAGACCGCCTACGATAGTAAATATTCCTGCTATTACTTTGCTCATAGTTGTAAAATTTTCGAGGGCGAATGTAAACCAAAAACAGAAATTGCAAAATGAGAAATGCCCTAGTGTTTTAGTTATGAAGACAAATTCTTTTTGTAGTATCGTTTACACAAAAAACTTTACCATGATTAGAAAAATACTTTTCACCGTCACGTTGCAGGTGGCGTTTTCATTTTTAATGCACGCGCAATATTTTACATTAAAATTTGCGGGAGGATATGCATGGCCCGGCATTCAAAATAATGAACAAATAATGGGACCCAAAATTGACCCTTTCTCACCGGAGAAAGATGGCTTACTGCCTATGACAAATATCAGCGATACACTCCCGCTTTACGAACCTGTTCACGGCTCGTATGGCAACGGAGGTAATTTTACTTTTGGTTTTGGTTACATGATTAATCCCTACATAGGTGTTGAAATGGGTGTCTCCGTTTTAAAGAGTCAAACTTTTAGAAGTTCGCAAACCAGAGGATTAACACAACGAGTTATTGAAGGACCTCCTCCGGTGTATCAGGCTTTGGGTTATTATTTTATGCAAGCAAATATCTCCACCCATGCTTTGGGACTTTCACTAATGCCTTCCATTATTATTCAAGCGGCAAAGCCGGGATGGAAAGTTTACCCCTACGGTCGCTTGGGAATTTCACTTCCTGTATTTGGCGAATTAGAACACAAAATTTCTATTGATGTAGACACCATTGTTTTAGATTTAATAAAAAACGAGCCTTATTTTTTAGGCAAACATGTGGATGTAACCCTCAAAACCGAAGGCACGGTTTCCATTGGTGTAAACGGTGCGCTTGGTATTGCATATCGTCCATTGCCTTGTTTAATGATAAGTGCAGAAATGAACGGACAGTACTTGGTAACAAGAGCCAAATCTTCGAGAGTTACGCAATGGGATACCGATGGCAAAGACCGAATTGCCGACCGTGGTGTTTATAGAACTGAATTTAATTTTGTTGACAAACTGGACAAGAATTCAAACAATGCTGATTACAATCCTAACTATGATAAAAATAAACCCAAGGATGATTTGAGACCTACCGGACCATTCAGCAATATTGGTTTTAATGTAGGAGTTACCATTTTGCTTAGCAAAGAAATTTTAGCTAAAAAGAAAAAGGGAGAACAGAAAAAATGATTCTGTTTTTGCAAAGAAGGTGAAAACAAAAAAGCCTTTCCGATATTATCGGGAAGGCTTTTTTGTTTCTTATTTATCAACCTAAATTTATTGCAACATAACTTTCTTGGTAATTCCCGAAGCATCTGCTTTTAGAATTCGTACTAAGTATAAACCTGAAGAAAGGTTGTTTCGATTAAATGTAATAGTAGAAGCGGTAATGCTTTTCTCTTCCACCAATCTTCCGGTTTCGTCTAATAACTGAACTTGTGTGTAAACTCCCGATTGAGAAAAGAACACGTTGATTTGGTTAGTAGCTGGATTAGGATAAACACTTACGTTGGCATCGGATGTAATATTTGCTATAGAAGTAGCTTGACTGCACACTAAAGAGTAAAGAAAATCTCTGGTGGTAGTATCCACCTTTGTAAACTTTGGAGCACTTCCATCCCAAGGCACGTGACCATCACCAGGAAATAAAACGCTAACATGATTAGTGCCGAACTGCTGATACAATGGCTCCAGTGCACCTAATCCGCATAGACGAACTTTTACCGCAGCGTTTAAAGGATAGTCGCATTGATAGGGAACTGTGTTATCAGCTGTGCCATGAAAATTTACCGATGGCTTACTGTTTGGTCCCACAAACTCAGGAACATTTATTCCACCTGCACAATTAATCAATGCTTGAACTTCTGAAGAGTATCCGTCATTTCCGCTATTGCCTTCAAATCCTCCATTTTGATTAATGATAGTTTGAAGATACGGAGTAAGCTCTCCCAAACTGTCCACGTAAATACTGTGCATGTAAAGTACAGCACCCGCTGAATTTCCGCCAACAAAAATGATGTTTGGATTTACTTTGTAAGTGTTTGTGGTAGCAGCATCTTTTCTAAAAAAACGAATGGCCGATTTGCCATCGCTAAGGGCTTTCAAAACAGTAGTAACTGCATAGCCAGAATCATAATACATACTAATGGCATCACCTAAACGATAGTTAATAGAAGCCGTAACATAACCGCGTTTTGCAAAATTGGTACAAAGCGAAACCACTGTTGGGTCCTGCGCTTTATCACCCGCATAAAAACTTCCTCCATGTGCCAAAATAATAAGTGGACGCATAGATGCTGTATCTCCGGCCGGCTCGTAAACATCCAACTTTAACGTAGTGCTGTTAGCCGTACTGTAAGTAACATTGGAAGTTTTAGTGACGGTCGAAAAAATCATGTCCTTGTACCGTGCACCACATTGTGCATTTGCATTTTGTGCAATCACTACAACTGCGCAAAAAAGAAGAAAAGAGTAAATTTTTGTTTTCATGAAATGAAGTTTGGGTTATGAAAAAGTATCCGAAAGTAAAATGTTTTATCGAATCACGCTTCCGTTCGTTGTTAATTCTTTGGGCGATACAAAATGAAGTTTGCCTGCCGCATCTTCTGCCAGCAAAATCATTCCTTTCGATTCTATACCACGAATTTTACGAGGAGCTAAATTGGAAACCACCGAAACCTGCAAACCGATTAAATCTTCTGGTTTAAAATGTTCTGCAATTCCCGAAACTATAGTGCGCGTTTCAAAACCTAAGTCAACAGAAAGTTTCAAAAGCTTATCTGCTTTCTCTACTTTTTCAGCGGTAAGAATTGTGCCTATCCGCAAATCGAGTTTTGTAAAATCTTCGAAAGTAATCAGCCCCCCATCCCCCGAAGGGGGAGTAATATTTGATTTGTCTTGCATTTTTGTATTTGCCTTTTCGATGGTCAATGGACTATGGTCAATGGTCTTCTTCAACTTCTCCATCTGCTTCTCAATCACTTCATCTTCCAACTTCTGATAAAGCAAACTTGCTTTGCCGAGGATATGATTTGGTTTCAATAAATCCTGTCTGCCTGCATCTGTCCAACTAAAATGCGAAGCATCTAAATTCAACATCGCAAAAATTTTCTTAGAAGTAAACGGCAAAAACGGTTCGCATAAAATTCCCAGGTTGGCAATAATTTGCAAGCAATCGTAAAGCACCACTGCGGTTGCTTCCTTATCTGTTTTAATCAACTTCCACGGTTCTTTTTCCGAAAGCATTTGATTGCCATGACGCGCCACATTCAGCATTTCACTCAATGCTTCACGGAAATGAAAATGCTCTAATGAATCAGAAATTTTTTCGCGTTGCGCGGTGATAAAAGTTTTTAGTTCACTACATTCTCCCGCCTGCGGAACTTTGTTGTCGAAAAATTTATCGGTCAACACCATTACACGGTTCACGAGGTTTCCGAGTATGGCAACGAGTTCGCTATTCACCCGCGTTTGATAATCCTTCCAGGTAAATTCAGAATCTTTTGTTTCGGGCGCAATGGAACACAACACATACCGAAGCTCGTCTGCTTTGTCCGGAAAGTCTTCAATGTATTCGTGCATCTCAACACTCCACTTGCGGCTAGTGCTCATTTTGTCGCCTTCCAAATTCAAAAATTCATTGGCAGGAACATTATCAGGCACAATGTAATCGCCATGCATGTGCAGCATCACAGGGAAAATAATGCAGTGAAAAACAATATTGTCTTTTCCTACAAAATGAATCAATCGAGTGTCGCTATCCTTCCAATACAATTCCCAACTCTTGTTGTTTTCTTTTGCCCATTGCTTAGTAGCAGAGATATAACCGATAGGCGCATCGAACCAAACGTAAAGCACTTTACCTTCAGCATTTGGAAGTGGAACGCGTACGCCCCATTCTCCATCGCGCGTCATGGCGCGTGGCTGCAAGCCGGCATCTATCCAACTTTTCGATTGACCGTAAACATTCTGTTTCCAATCTTTCGCGTGGTCGCGAATGAGCCATTGTTTCAACCACGGCTCATATTCATTCAAGGGCAAATACCAATGTTTGGTTTCGCGCAACACAGGTTTATTGCCACTTAAAGTTGAACGCGGATTTATCAATTCGCTTGGCGAAAGTGCCTTACCACATTTTTCGCATTGATCACCAAACGCATTTTCGTAAGCACAATTCGGACAAGTGCCTACAATATATCTGTCGGCCAAAAAAACTTTTTTCTCTTCATCAAAATATTGTTCGCTGGTAACTTCTTTAAACAAACCTTTGTTATAGAAATCAAGAAAAAACTCTTGTGCTGTTTCGTGGTGAATAGGTTCGCTGGTGCGGTGGTAGATATCGAATGCAATTCCAAGTTTATCGAAACTATCTTTTATGAGTCCGTGATATTTATCAATGATAGCGCGCGGAGTGGTGTTCTCCTGTATTGCCTGAATAGTAATAGCCGTTCCATGTTCATCGCTGCCGCAAACAAAAACTACATCGCGTTTTTGCGCGCGCAAATAGCGCACATAAATATCGGCAGGTAAATAAGCTCCTGCTAAGTGACCAATGTGTTTGGGTCCATTAGCATAAGGCAAAGCCGCAGTAATCGTATATCGTTTCCAGTTCTTCATTCTTCGCAAATATAAAAACCCATTACCGCTAAGGAAGTAGAACCAAACAGATAGAACAGTGCAGAATTATTTTTGGATGACAAGTTTCCTCGTCAACCTTCCCCTTTCGTTTTCTATTATAACAAAGTAAATGCCGCTAGAGTAAGCCGATGTTTCGATATGCGATTTTCGATTTGAGCCACTGTAATTTTTCTTCCGGTTATATCTGTAATGGTTAGTTTGCTTTTAACCATTGCTTCATCAACAGCAATATTTACAAAGTCGTTAGTAGGATTCGGGAATAGTCGAACATCGCACATCGTATAACAGGTAATAAGAAGTTCCGCATCATTGTAAAAGACGATACCGATAGTGCTATAGTGCTGGCTTACTTTGCCCTTGGCAATAAAGACTAACCAAGCGACCCGCCAAAAGGTATAGCATTAAACGCTGGCGATAGCCGCATTGTCACCGCTGCTGAACTCGGCTTCGACCCTACCCATTCCTTCCTTAACCTGTTCACCGCCAATGGAGTAGCCGCACAAGTTCAGGTTTATGAAGTAGCTTAAATAAAAATAATAGTGATTGAGTTGGTTTCCGCCCCCGAGTACCCGGGAGGCATTTTTATTGAAGATGGCTCTCTATTTTATTGTATTCGTCTATTAACCCGTCCCTTGTCCCTTCGTCCCTTCTCTGTATTTTCCCTTTGCCACCCGCCCCTCGCCCCTACGTCCTTTCTCTGGTATTTCTCCTTCGTCACCCGTCCCTCGTCCCTTCGCCCCTAAAAAAATACAACCCCAAACCCGCTCCCACACTGCATTTAAACAAACACACCAAAAAATATCTTGCTCATTATTTGCAAAAACAAAAACCGCCTTTATATTTGCGCTCCCTTAGCGAAAAAAGAAGCGTTCTTTACACTGCAAAAGGGAAAGAAAGAAACCAAATCCGATTGCCTTCTCCTTTGGAGAAGGTGCCCGAAGGGCGGATGAGGTAAGTAGAAGAAACAAAAGCGTCCCGATTCGTTCAGGACCCATCGAAACAAATCAAAAGGAACACAAAAGGTATTAAGAATGAAACATAAAGTTTCATCGCCCGTTCCACCATCGCTGCGACAGCGATATTTATATTAAACATCACGGCAAAAACTAGTGCCTTCTTAAACGAAGACAGTAGAAATTATCGCCCCTTTTCAGAAGGAGAAAAAGAAATCGAAAAAATTTCTTTACAAATTTGATACTCTGAAATAGAAAAAGATATATTTGCGCCCCGTTTAAAAAAATTCGTTCTTTAAAACTTGATTTTACACTCTGAAAAAGAGATAGAATCGCAACTTTCAAAAACAGTTTACTTCGGTAAACCGTCTCGAAAAAAGTTCTTTGAAATATTGGTAGAAATATAGTTGATTCAAGAATATTAAATTCAAAAATCAGTTTTTGATGAAAATCAAGAAAGCACTTAGAAAGGTAAACAGTTCACATTATTATTATTTTTCTTTTCTTTTGAAATACATTTGAAAAGGGATTTAACTCTTTTACAACGAAGAGTTTGATCCTGGCTCAGGATGAACGCTAGCGGGAGGCCTAATACATGCAAGTCGAACGGTAACAGGGGTAGCAATACCTGCTGACGAGTGGCGTACGGGTGCGTAACGCGTACACAATCTGCCTTATACTGGAGAATAGCCCTGGGAAACTAGGATTAATACTCCATAACATACTGAAGCGGCATCGCTTTACTATTAAAACTCCGGTGGTATAAGATGAGTGTGCGTCCGATTAGATAGTTGGTGAGGTAACGGCTCACCAAGTCAACGATCGGTAGCTGGTCTGAGAGGACGATCAGCCACACGGGCACTGAGACACGGGCCCGACTCCTACGGGAGGCAGCAGTAGGGAATATTGGACAATGGGCGCAAGCCTGATCCAGCCATCCCGCGTGAAGGATTAAGGCCCTCTGGGTTGTAAACTTCTTTTTTTGGGGAATAAAAACCGGAATTCATTCTGGCTTGAAGGTACCCGAAGAATAAGCACCGGCTAAC
>JAPLES010000067.1 GCA_026391075.1 Bacteroidota bacterium
TAATAGGGCTTCAGCCGCCCCTTCAAATTTCCGCTCAAAGCAGCGGGCGTATCAAAGCCTTTTTTGAAAAACAGAGAGAGGGAGGAACGGTCTCTCTCGGTGTCCGCAACACCATCAGCGCCTTTAGTCATGGTAGTTTGAAAGAGTTTTCGACCGGTGTTGGCGGTCATTTCAGAGTGCAATTGATTAATCGCGTGAACACAGAGTTTTATGCTGATGTGTTACCTACGAACATCAACAACAAAGCGCACCGAATGGATTACCATGTAGGTTGGAGTGTTATGTATTACCTTATCGACCCAAAAGGTTTCAAACGAAAGTTTACTCCTTACGTTGTTGCCGGACACTGTTTTGATTTAACCCGAATAAAACTGAATGGTGAAAACACGGAAGCAAAACAACGTTTGAGTTCTGCTGTGCATGCGGGCATAGGTTGTCATTATAACATCACTCCCCGTTTCGATATTTCGTTGACCACTCAATACATGTTGCATTTAGGAAAAGAACTGCACGCACATGAAGAGGAAGACGGGCGCGTTGAAATCGAAGAACATAAAAACGCAGGATGGGAAGGTCATCTTTTGATAAGTATTAGTGTTAACTATAAAATCTTCAACTTATGGAACCGCAAAAGCTAAAATCAAATCCATTGATACAATGTGTTGATGGACTACGGGTAAAATACATTTTACAGGTATGCATCTTTATGTGTTTGAGTTCTCAGAATGTGCTTGCACAAAAAATATGGGAAACACGCAAATGATGTATCCGAACACAGGGAAATTTTTCAGGAGGATACTTGTTTGGCCAAAAAGCAGCATCGGCATATTTAAACGGAGACATTGATGTGTTTGTAGATGACCGTGTTGGAGTTACAGGCTCTGCTTTCTATTCCTTTGCACTTAACCGCAATAACCAAACAGGTTTAAAAGCAAACCATGCGGTGTTCTTTGGAATCAACTATCACTTTTTAAAACCGCAACGCTTCGACCCTTTCATTGGTTTCACTCCGGGCATGGGTTTGGTGCAGGCTGCGTACAAAGATGGTGATGTATTAAAACGAACACCTTACGCTGCTGTTCCTTTGTTGTCGGCTAAAATCGGGTTCAACTATTACGTAGGTTCTATTTTCAATTTCTTTGCAAAAGTACAAGGCGTTACAGGACAAGTGGTAAGCACCATGCCTTCTGCCATGCGATTAGATGAATTGAAATTTATGGCTGGCTTAGGATGGAACCTGCGTATGTGGAAACCGAAAGTAAAAGATACATGGAAGGAACCACGCAAATCGTAGACTTCACCACAACACAATGAAAGGCGCGAATAATATTCGCGCCTTTCTTCTTTTAAGTAATAGTTTCGTTCAAAGAAATAAAATGAAAAAAGTATTCGCGCTGCTTACGATGTTGATTTGCATAAGTGCAACTCATAGCCAAACCTCGCTTAAATTTTGCACGGGAGTAGATAATTACAAATGTCAGTTCAATAACACAAAGTTTATTACAAGCCCCGATAGTACTACCGCTAAAATTTACATGATGGTTTCGGGTGCCAACGATATTCCGCTCAGCACTACAAAGTTGGTTTACAAAATTTACAACATTGATGCAAAGGGAAACGAATTGTATATGGCAACTCTCGACCAAGAAATGAAACCCGATTGGGTCTTTGCCTGGTATCCTTACACGTTCAACACACCCGGTAAATATGAAGTGAAAATTTACAACGATGTTACTGAAATGCTCAGCACCAAATCGTTTGAATTGTTCGATAAATACTAATTGAAATTCCGCTCCGCAGAAAACTATCCGTTCACTTTTTTGTAGTCGGCAAGAAATTGCTCCAAGCCAATATCTGTAAGTGGATGTTTGAACAAACCTAGAATAGAAGAAAGCGGACAAGTAGCAATATCAGCACCCGCCTCAGCACACTTTACTATGTGAAGTGCAGAACGAATGCTCGCAGCCAGCACTTCAGTTTTATAACCATACACTCTATAGATGTGAACGATTTGCTCAATCAGTTGCACGCCATCCCAGTTACTATCATCAATTCTTCCAATGAAAGGAGAAACCATTGTAGCTCCTGCTTTGGCAGCAAGTAATGCCTGCGCTCCACTGAATACAAGCGTGCAATTGGTTTTAATTCCGTTATCACTAAAATGTTTAATCGCTTTTATTCCTTCTTTTATCATAGGCACTTTCACCACAATGTTTGGATGAAGCGCAGCCAAATTATTTCCCTCAGCAACCATGCCTTTAAAATCGGTTGAAATTACTTCGGCACTTACTGGTCCGTTTACCATTTCGCAAATGGTTACGTAGTGTTTCAGAATATTATCCTGACCTTTGATTCCTTCCTTTGCCATCAACGATGGATTGGTAGTTACTCCGTCAAGAATGCCGAGCGATTCTGCTTCTTTAATGTGTTCGAGATTTGCGGTGTCAATGAAGAATTTCATTTTATTAAGTATTTAGTAGTGAGTATTAAGTATTGAGATATATCAGCGCGAATATGAACGCGCAGAAATAAAACTTAGCGAAGAGAAATAAACAGTTTGTGGAAGACCTGGATTTGTTACTCCCGAAAGGGAGGTTTAGGAAAAAAAATAGGGCAAGCTTATCATATCGCACCGCTTCAACCGTCTGCCTTTGCTGCGTTTCCGCCCTGGAGGATTGAACAGGAGCTGATCGTATGAGGCTCACCCCGCGGCAAATTTAAAAGACTTATTGAGGTTTGCTAATGGGAAAAGATTCTACGTGGACATAAAAGTAAAACGGCAAGAAATAAGTTCTTGCCGTTTTACTTTTATAAAAATTTGATAGCCGCTTAATGTTTCTGCGTTGTTGAAGTTTTAGCAGGTGTTGTTGTTGTTTTAGCGGGAACAGTTTCCTTTTTGCTGGTAGCCTCTAAATTTCCTTTTGCTAAAACAAATTCAGGAGCAAGTTGAACCGCTTTTGTGAAATTTTCTTTTGCTGCTTCACTCTGATTTAGTTCAAGTGCACAAATTCCTTTCACGTTATAAGCAGCAGCACGCATAGCCACATCCTGACTTCCGTTTTGCACACGAATATTCACTTTCTGTTTTTCGGATTCGGGATTACCAATAATTTGGTCTAACGAAGCCACACACTCACCATAACGTTTCAACTGATATTGGAGCGTAGCCATTTGATAGAGACAGAAAAGTGTTTTTCCATCGGCATATAATTTTTCGTAATCAGCCAATGCCTCTTTTACCAAACCAAGATTTTGTTTTGACACTGCGACAAGTTCGAGAATATCATTGCGCTTAGTATTATTTCTTAAAATTTCTTCGCCTATCAAATATGCTTGCGGATAACGCTCACCTGCAAAATATAGCAGCGCAAGCGAATCATTTAAATCTGTACGCTCAGGTTTCAATGCCTGCATGGTATAAAGAGCTACAGTTGCCGCTTGCAAATCGTAATTTTTTAAAGCGCTTTTATAAAATCTCATCTGCACATCAAACGGGTCGGAAGATGGAGTTGTTTGCGCATAGTTAAGAACAACCATACCTAACAATAATGAAAGAAGAACAAGTTTAATTTTCATAACTGATTGTTTTTTAAGAGCCATAAATGTAGAAGATTTTTCAAGTTGGCAACTGTTGCTATTACAGAACTTAAAAATATACAGTGCGTTGAATCGTCAACATTGCAGCGTGAGTAATCATTTTTATTTCTCAAAAAACAAATTCATCATTACAATCAGAAATAACAACAACATGAATATTAAAGAAGCACAGGATTTTAAAAATTATGCAGTGAAGCACCATGGCATAAGCAGTATGCATTTAGAGAACTATACAAAAAGAGTTTACTCGGGTGTTTCGCCAATTCATGGCGGTAATATCAATGGAGTTCAAAATTTAACTCGCACCGTAATTGAAGAGCGCGCTATGCCTTTTCGTGAGGTAGATGTTTTTTCGCGTTTGATGATGGATAGAATTATTTTTCTCGGAACTCCTATTGACGATTATATAGCCGCCATTATTCAGGCGCAATTGCTTTTTTTAGAAAGCAGTGATGCGCGTAGCGATGTTCAAATTTACATTCACAGCCCCGGTGGTGAAGTTTATTCGGGAATGGGTATTTATGATACTATGCAATATGTATCTATGGATGTGGCCACCATTTGTACTGGTATGGCAGCGTCAATGGCTGCGGTTTTATTATGCGCAGGCGAAAAAGGAAAACGCACTGCTTTGAAACATGCGCGAGTAATGATTCATCAACCGCTTGGAGGAATTGGTGGCAAGGCAAGTGAAATAGAAATTTCGGTAAATGAAATTCGTAAACTGAAAGACGAACTTTATACAATCATCAGTGAACACTCAGGTCAATCAATGGAGCGTGTAGCTCAGGACAGCGACCGCGATTACTGGATGCGCGCTCAAGAAGCCAAAGACTACGGCATGATTGATGAAGTGCTGGTGCGCACAGCTAAGAAGAGCTAATTACTTCTCTTTATTTTTTTACAACGCGTTGATAAATTTCTTTTGCCGACAATACAGCTATAGTTAATAGCAACGCAATTAGCAGAACAAATTTAGTATGCACGCACAACGAGTACGTATTGTATGAAGCATCGCTGATTTGAGAAATATCCATTCTCAGAAATTTGATAAGATGAACATTCTCAATAGCATCTAATATTCCGGGAAGAATAACCAACCACAAATATTTCTGCTTTCTCTTTAACCATGTTGAAGATTCCGTCAATCCTTTCAACGCGAAAAAAATGGTTGCTGTGTAAGTGAGAATGAAAAGAAAATCGAGTTGTGTGTTTCGTTCAATCCAATCCAAATTACAACTGCCGATCAACAGGTTTTTAAAAGCTAAAGCAGAAGGCGCTAACTCCAACGGAATAATTATCTGCGCTCCGCAGGTAGCCAGTTTCTCGGTATAAAGCATGCCTTGCATGGTTATCAAAAACACAACAAAGCTGATGAGGAAGAGGTATTTGTTTTTCATAAGAGTGAATTTAGTTAATGCCACGAATACACGAATAGAAAAGACAATGTCATTAGTCCCGATAGCTATCGGGAGTCGAAGGACCCTTCGACAAGCTCAGGGTGACAGTAGTCTTTCCTTTTCAAACAATTTTACATTTGCCGTTTCTGTTTTACAAAATTCATTTATACAAAAATGCTTGGCTTAAAATTACCTTCCGACCCGCGATGGGCAAACCTGGCAGGAAAATCAATTGAAGAAATATTAACCGACCACGCTTACTGCGAACAGAAAGCAACTTCAACAGCTATCTCCTTAATTCAGAACTATCCCGATTACGAAAATATTGTAGTAGCTCTTTCTCCAATTGTAAAAGAAGAATGGGGACATTTTGAATTAGTGGTTGAACATTTGAAAAAACGCGGATTGAAATTGGGTTTGCAACGCAAAGACAAATACGTGAGCGAGTTACTTAAATACATTCGTCATGGTGATTCAAGAACGAATGGATTGATTGAAAAATTATTGTTCTCCGCCTTAATTGAAGCGCGCAGTTGTGAGCGGTTTAAATTGCTTTCCCAAAACATTGAAGACAAAGAACTGAAACAGTTCTACAAAAATTTAATGATTAGCGAAGCCGGACACTATCGTTTGTTTTTAGACATGGCTTGTGCCTTAGGCGATGAAAGCAAAGTTCTTTCGCGCTGGAACGAATGGTTAGAATATGAAGCAGGGGTAATGGAGAAACTGGATGTGAGAGGAGATAGAATACACTAGTACAAATGTGAGAATTCGGAAATTCGGGAATTTGAAAATGGAATACAAAAAATACCAATGAAAAAATACAGCGTTTACTTAATGGCCTTGCTTTATTTTTTGGCTGGTGTAAATCATTTTGTACATCCCGATTTTTATTTAAAAATGTTGAATGGCTTTCTCCCTTACCCTATTGCTTTAAACAATATTAGTGGAGCGGCAGAAATAATTTTAGCAATAGGAATTTGTTTCTCTTCAACAAGAAAATTTTCTGCTTACGGCATCATTGCATTGCTCATTGCCATTTTTCCTGCGAACATAAATATGGCGCTACATGCAACTGAATGGAACTTCTCTGCTATTGCACTTTATGTTCGGCTACCTATTCAATTGCTTTTGATTTGGTGGGCGTACGTTTATACGAAGGAATAACAGCATCTCTTTTCTTTCATACAACCTTTTCACTCCTTCGTTTGTCTTTATACCATTCTACATTAACCACACTACTATGAAACGTTTTCTACTTCTTCTAACAACCTGTTTTATTTTTCTCCATTCTACACAAGCACAATCAATCAATACGATTGACGCGCTTTGCTTTGGCCAATGCGATGGTGCCGCATTTCTTACACCTACAGGTGCGGCTGCTTTTTTTCAATGGTCGAATGGAGATACCGCACAAAATCCTATCAACTTATGTGCAGGCACGTATGATGTAACCATTTTAGACAACGGTTATTTACCTCTCGATACTTTAACTGCAACTATTCTTGAACCTTCCATGATTAATTTCGGATTCACCATGACAAATGTTAGTTGCTTTGGCGGCTTTGACGGCAGTGTGGTTTTAAACGCCAACGGTGGAACGCCACCTTATAGCTATAATTGGTCTAATGGAATGACCGGTGCCTTCGGTTTTAATTTAAACGCAGGTAATTATTTTGTAACCATAACCGATATGAATGGTTGTACGGCTACCAACGTTTTTGGAGTTGCCCAACCCAACCCAATTGCTATTGCGCTGCTTGATTCTGCTTCCACCACCTGTGCATCATGCGATGGTTCTGCTCATTCGGTTGCTACGGGAGGTTCATCACCGTACACTTTTATTTGGAGTAATGGGGCAACTACACAAACGCTAACTAGCCTTTGTGTAGGTACTTATACACTCACTTTGGTTGATGCTAACGGATGCTCCGCATCCGCAAGTTCCTCGATTAGTGCCCCTACCACTTTATCTGCCACTCAAATTTCGAACCATATTGATTGCGACCATCCAGTGAGTAACGCAGTTCTTACGATTAACAATGGAATTGCTCCATATTATATTAGTTGGGGCGATGGCACGCAAGATTCTTCGCAACTGAGTAACGTGTTGAATCATGTGTACGTAACAGAAGGGGTTTATGACATTCTGTATAACGATGGTAGCGGATGTGGTAGCTATATTCTCGACACGATATTCAATAACGGATTAGTAGTAAGTATTGGGGTTATTCAACAACCTACTTGTGTGGGAACAAATATTGGAAGGTTAAAGGCTTATCCAGCACAGGGTTCACCACCCTATTTCTTTTTATGGAGCACAGGTTCAACGGCAGATTCCACTTCCAATCTTTCAAGTGGAAATTATTCACTCACAGTTACTGACAGCACAGGATGCATGACTACTACCAGTTATTATTTGAACGATGTAAGTAGTTTAACTGCAAATGCTATTGGAACTTCAGCTTCCTGCATCAATTCAAATATGGGGAGTGCTATGATTTATGTTAATGGTGGCACACCCGGCTATACTTATTTGTGGGGAACTGCTCCTCCTCAAACAACACAGGTAGCTACTAATATTGCTCCGGGTCATTATGGTTTCACTGTAACCGATGCCGTAGGATGCATGGTTGCCAATACCGCAAATATTGCTTTTACCAGTTACAGTTTCTATACCTACATTAGTTTGACTGCTCCATCAAACTGTGGCATTAGCAATGGTTCACTTGATGCGTATCCATCGGGCGGTACTCCGCCTTACACTTATTTATGGAGCAATAATCAAACTACACAAACTGCCAGCGGTTTGGGTGTTGGAAATTATACCGTAACTGTAACCGATGCAGGTGGATGTTCAAGCACAGGAACTACTTATTTAAGCAGCACTTGCTACAATACTATCAGCGGAAATATTTTTAATGATGCTAACGGCAATTGTATTTACGATAGTGCCGATACTAATCTGAGTGGCTATTATGTTTCTGCTACTAACGGAAACATTACAGAGTGGGGCTCTGCTTGGTCGGGTGGTCATTATACTATTTTGGTTCACGATACCGGAACATTTACCGTTACACTTCACAATTACAGTTATGGAAGTTGCGGAAACCTAACGCCTTGCGGAAATGTAAACCCTGTTCATTTCGGTAGTTTCAATAATGTTTCTTCGAATAATAATTTTGGATTTAGTAGTGCTGCAGGTTTCGACTTGGCATTACATCCCGGCTGGACTTCTGCTAATCCGGGCTTTTCAAAAGACTATTGGATTTTTTATTACAACCAATCCTATACTCCTTTCACAGGAAATGCTACCGTAAGTTTTCAATACGATGCTAATCTTACTTACAACTCTTGCGACCCTCCCTTGCCCACTCATAACTTAGCTACCAGAACTCTTTCGTGGGTGGTGAATGGTGTGAGTAGTTGGGATTTAAGAGGTCATTGTCATTTTACAGTTTCTCCTTCTACACCGGCAGGCTATCACTTGCAAAGCGATTTTTGGATTACACCAACTGCAGGCGATTGCGATTCATCAAACAATCATCAGCATTATGCTGAATTGGTAGCCAGTTCTATGGACCCTAACGAAAAAGAAGTGGAACCAGCGGGTGCTATTTTGGAGGAAGATTCGGTGTTGACTTACACTATTCATTTTCAAAACACCGGAACCGATACCACATGGTTTGTTATTTTGAAAGATACTTTGGATGCTAATCTTGATGTAGCCTCCGTTCGTAATCTAGCATCAAGTCACACTTATTCAGAATTTAATATTTCAGGCAAAGGAATTTTAACTTGGGTATTCAATCCTGTTTTCTTAGTTGACAGTGCTACGAACGAACAAGCGAGTAAAGCTTTTGTAAAATTCAGTGTGAAGAAGAAAAGCAATTTACCAGTGGGCACTCGCATCAGCAACAGTGCCTCTATTGTATTTGATTACAACAGTCCAATTTTAACGAATACAGTAACCGATACCGTTTCAGAACCAAATTATATTTTTCAAATCAGGGGTATGGAAAACGTTTCGGTGACTGCGGTGCCGAATCCTTTTAGCACTTCAACTACGATTACTGTTGATGGGTTGAAAGAAAAATTTGATTTCAGTTTGTTTGATGTAACCGGAAGGATGTTGAATTCAATCACTTCAATTGAAACCAAACAGTTTGAATTGAGACGAGATGCAATACCTGCGGGAGTTTATTTCTATAAACTTTCAACCAGTGAAAAGAAAGTTGCAAATGGAAAATTGATTGTTGAATAAGAGGCTTAAACGTTTATTGTAAAACACAACGCCCTTCAAAAACTTGAAGGGCGTTGTGTTTTTATTCATGTTTCTGCATTATCGTCAATCAAATCATTCATTTTTTTTGTCACAGGTATTTGGATAAAAATATTCTTCGGTTATATTTGCGCTCCCTTAAAAAGGAAATATTAATTAACCAACCCTAAAATTCATTTTAGACATGGCAGTAAAACTTAGACTTCAGAGACACGGTAGAGGCAAACGTCCTTTTTACCACATTGTAGCATCAGACAGCCGCGCTCCTCGCGATGGTAAATACATCGAAAGAATTGGCGATTACAATCCGCTTACTAAACCCGCAACTATCAACGTTAACGTTGATAAAGCTGTTGACTGGTTAGTGAAAGGTGCTGAAATTACCAACACGGTAAAAGCAATTTTCAAATACAAAGGCATTCTTTACAAAAAACATTTGTTACGTGGAGTAGCAAAGGGTTCTTTTACTGCCGAAGTAGCTGAACAAAAATATTTGCAATGGGTTGATGAGCACAAAAACAAAGTGCTTGATCACGAAAAGAAACATCACAAAGACAAAACTGAGATTGCCGCTAAGCTTTTAGAAAACGAACAGAAGAAAGCTTCTGATCGCGATGCAAAACGCAAGGAAGCATTAGCAGCGGCAGATGAAGCTAAGAAAGTAGCTGACGCACCGGCAGTAGAAGCAACACCGGAAGTTACTACCGAAGCTTCTGCTGAGACTACAGAAACTCCTGCAGAATAAAATAACAAGTATGGCTGAATCATTTATTTCAGTCGGAAAAATTGGAAAGCCCCACGGATTAACGGGGGCTTTTCGTTTTGTATTCTTCCGCGAGCTTAAAAACAAAAAGAAAATACCTGCACATTTTATGTTTCACAAAAACGGAAACTTCCTTCCGTGGTTTGTGAAAGAATTAGAGTGGAATGGATTTAACGAAGGGTTTCTTTCGTTCGAGGAAATTACCACACCTGAAAAAGCAAAACAGTTTAGCGGTTCTGAAATTTATGTTTCAGAAAAAGAGGCTGAAATTTTCTTTAAAGATGATGCAGGTGTTTATGATTTTATGATAGGATATAAAGCCTATGAAGAAACAGTTGGACTAATTGGAGAAGTAACAGAAATAATGGAGAACCCCGGACAACTTCTTTGTGTGCTTAAAACTGCGAATGAGCAAGAAATAGTTATTCCATTTGTGGAAGAGTTTATCATGAAAATAGAGAAGCGGAAAAAGGAAATTTATTTCTGTCTGCCCGATGGATTGTTAGATATTTAAAAACACGTAGTGTGAGAATTGATATCATCAGTGTAGTTCCCGATTTATTACAAAGCCCGTTTAGTCATTCCATACTCAAGCGCGCTAAGGAAAGAGGTTTGCTAGAAGTGAACGTGATTAACCTGCGCGATTTTTCTACCAGCAAACAAAAACAAGTGGACGATTATCAATATGGTGGAGGTGCCGGCATGGTAATGATGTGCGAGCCTATTTCAAATTGTATGGAGCATTTGAAAAAGGAAAGAAGTTACGATGAGATTATTTACATGACACCCGATGGCGAATTGATGAATCAGAAAATGATGAACACGCTTTCACTCAAAAATAATTTCATCATTCTTTGTGGTCATTACAAAGGCATTGATGAACGCATTCGTCAGTTATACATCACTAAAGAAATTTCGATAGGCGATTATGTACTAAGCGGTGGCGAATTAGCGGCCGCAGTTTTTACTGATGCCATAGGCAGATTACTGCCGGGTGTATTGAACGATGAAACATCGGCACTCACTGATTCTTTTCAGGATAATCTTCTTTCACCACCGGTGTACACACGTCCTGAAAATTTCAAAGATTTAATTGTGCCTGAAGTATTGCTGTCGGGTCACGAGAAAAAAATAAACGATTGGCGTTATGAAAACGCTATTGAAAGAACTAAAACACGCAGACCTGATTTGCTTAAGGAAGAGTAAGTTCAACTCCTTTGTATCTACCTAAAATAAAAAGACCCGAGTCGAGCGACTCGGGAATTTTTGGACACACTAACTAAAGGAGAGACTCTTTTCCCGCTAAACTTTTTCAAGTTTCACGGGAGTATCATCAATCTACATTATCATGTAGATAGGAATTATTCTTTTTTATTTCAGGACGATCAAATGCATCGGTGCTTAAGCTATAACGTGAGGCATCACTTTGAGAAGAGAAATCATTTTGTGTTCCTACTTCAACACCCTTTCTTTTATAGGCTGGTTCATTTTCTAATTCATTTACATTTTGCTTGTTTCCAAAACGAAAACTTAAACCTGCCAATACTTTTTTCCTTTCTTCTAGCACTTGGGTTCTATCCTGTTCAGTTGCTAAAGTAGGTGTAGTTTCATAGGTAGTTTTTGTATACACCACAAAGTCTTCCTCCTTTTTTTCAACTATAACAATTGGGTCATTTGGTGCAACTGGCTCTTCAGTTTCTGCTGTTACTTCGCTAAGTTGTTGTTCTTCGCGACTTACTTCAAACTCTACACTTACTTCTTGTTTAGTAGTATCTTCAACCATTGGGGCGAACAAACTATAATTCTCTTCTTCAATCATAGAAGTATTAGCAACAGGTTCTTCTACTTTTGGTTCTTCTACCGTTACATTTACAGCTGGTTGATTTGTAATTAATGGAAAAGAAGCGTTGGAGTTTTCTTCAGTTTTATCATTCAACTCATAAACCTTCACCACTTTTTGCTCAATGAAACCACCGGGTTTCTTTACTACTTCAAATCCTGTTGCAATAACTGTTACTGAAAGTTTATCTCCCAAAGAGGGATCATCGCAAGCACCCAAAATAATATCAGTACTACCGGCTGCTTCTTGTACAAATTCCATGATAGCACCTATTTCATCCATAGTAACCTGTTGTGCTCCGGTGGTAATGTTCACTAGCACTTTCTTTGCTCCGTGAATTTCTGTATCATTTAATAAAGGAGAATTCAACGCTCCTCTAACTGCAAGCATAGCTCTATCTTCACCTTCGGCAGTGGCACAACCCATAATAGCCGAGCCACCATTCTTCATTACCGTTTGCACATCGGCAAAGTCAACGTTTATTTCTCCCGGCACTGTAATAATTTCAGAAATTGCTTTTGCGGCAGTTGTCAAAATATTATTTGCATGACCAAACGCTTCGCTGCGTTTCAAGTTGCCATACATGCCGCGAATTTTATCGTTATTAATGATTAGAAGGGTATCAACGTTTTCGCGCAATCTTTCAATTCCTTCAAGCGCATGGTTATAGCGATTCTTACCTTCAAACCAAAAAGGTGTAGTAACAATACCCACTGTAAGTACTCCCATTTCGCGAGCAATACGCGCTACTACAGGTGCAGCACCTGTTCCAGTTCCACCGCCCATACCGGCAGTTATAAAAACCATTTTCGTATTCTTCGAAAGCAAATCTTTAATAGCATCTATAGATTCTTCGGCAGCAATTTCACCCACTTTAGGTTGCGCACCAGCACCAAGTCCTTGTGTCGAGTTAGGTCCTAATTGAATTTTGTTTGGAATCAAACTCATGTCTAATGCCTGTGCATCTGTGTTCAGCACTACGAAGTTCACCCCTACGATACCCTGGTCATACATATGATTAACGGCATTGCTTCCGCCACCACCCACTCCAAATACTTTAATAATCGAAGCCTGATCTTTTGGTAAGTCGAATTGAAAAAGTGGTTCCATGTTGTTTGCTTTAGTTTCGATTTGTTTTGTGAAAACAAAAACCGAACGTGAATAATGTGTGTGTGCGTTTATTCGCAATACGAATGTGCATACTGAGCGAGTAAGGGAGAAATATCTGCCGCTTCAATTATCTACTCCAATATGTGTGGTGTAAAAAAAAAGATACAGGAGGCTGTTTGTCTTCCTCTTTGAGGAGGGGTCTCGCTGCTTAGTGCGATACGGAGGAGGATACATTCTAAAAATAGAATTACCTCATACAGATTCCCGCAAACTCGCAAAACTTACATCGCTCTACATCTTTTGTTTTTGAAAACGGAATTGTAGTATCAATCAGTTGGCTCAAAATCTCTTTCAGTTTTTCTTCGAAAAGCAGAATAGTGGATTCATCGAGTAAATCATTCGTTTTATCGATGCGAAGTGTTTCTATTTTCTTGTCTTCACTCTTTAACCAATAGATGCCAGAACGAATTGCAAAATCACTTTGTGTTTTTTGTTTGTAATACAGCCAGGCATAAACCAATAACTGAACAGGTTTTGAATACTTAGGGTCGGTCATGAGTTCGTCCCACACCTCTTCGTCAAGCACTGGAATTTTCTTAGCGCGATTTGATGTCTTGTAATCGGTAATTTGAATTACTCCGCCTACTTTTTCAATTCTGTCAATCTTGCCGCTTATCAAAATTTCATTTCCGTGGATAATAATCGGTGCTTGCAATTTTTCTTCAAGCATTACAATTTCTGTTTGCACGCCTACATCATTCATTTGAAGAAGATGAGTTTGTTCAAACTTTAAAAACTCGGATGTTAGTTTCACGCAAACTTTAAACAACAACAAATTTTTACCTCTGCTGAGAGACTCAATATCAAATCGAGTTTGCAAATATTCTCTTACCAAATTTTCAACCAGCGAACGATCTTTTAGATAGGTGTCAATGAACTTCGCTTCAATTGCTGTGCCTTCTTTCTGCTCATAAATCTTTTCCAACGCATGATGCACAGCCGAACCAATGGTAGAAGCATCGAGACTTTCTTCCATGTCGTCCTGCTCGCGAATGCCCGCTATGTAGCGGAAATAATATTGTAGGGTGCAATTGATATAGGTGTTCAGCGCAGAAGGTGACATGCCCGATTCGGTAAGCAACTTCATCAACTTCTTCATCACCTCTTCATTCTTTTCAATATGAATAGCTGGTTCGCCTGTTGCAACTGGTGGGTCAACGGCAAAAATCAAATCTTCGATTTTTATTTTTTCTGAAATCATTTCACGTTGCATCTGAAGAATGAAACGGCTTTTTTCACCGCCACCAAATTCTCCGGGTTCTGTGTTGTAAAGTAGAAACACATTTTCTGCCTTTTGAAACAAGCGATAGAAAAGATAGGCCGTATTGGCATCGCGCTCTTTGTGAGTAGTTAAAAACTCCCTGCGCAATTCATAAGGAATATACGTGTTCGTGTTTTTGCCCGAAGGCAGAATGCCTTCGTTTGCAGAAAGAATAATCACGTTTTTGAAATCAAGACCCCGTGTTTCCTGCAAACCCATTATCTGTAAACCCTGAACGGGGTCACCTTCAAGCGGCACTCGCTCTGAACGAAAGTTTTCGCGCAACATGGCTATGAAAGTTTTAACACTCACCATATTTCCCTCTGAGAAGATAGTTTGAGAAGAAGTAAGTATGTTGAGAATGCGAAAAGTAATTTCAACTTCAGAAGCCAGTGAGGCATTTCCTTTTTTTGTTTTTGCTATCAACTGTTGCAATAACGTATTGATGTTTGAAGAGAGGAACTGCGCGTATTGATTGGCTTCTGTTCCGTAGAAGAAAACAGAATCAACTTCACTACCCAATGCTTTTAATATTTCTTCCCTTCTAATCAGAATACGATTCTGCGATTTCATTTCCTCCACAAAGCCTTCCACTTTTCTTTTGTTGAAAATTAAGCCGAAGAAATTGTGTTGTAACAATTCGAAAACGTCTTTGTAATAAAATCTCTGCGTTCCATCCTTTGCCAGGTAACGTTGAGTGTTCTCATACAATCGAAAAATTATTTCGAACCACGAAGCAGTATTACTCCCAGCAATGCTTAACCCCATCGTAATGTTTACCGTGTCAATATTTGAAGGAAGATGTGCAATGAGCGGAGAAAGTAATTTCTCATCGGGAACCACGATCACCGTATCTAGTGATGATTCGGAATTCAGTTGCAGTTTATTTTGCAAAATATCTGCCATCGCTTTTACCTGACCAATATTTTTTGCAGCGCCAATTATTTGAATTTTCTTTTCGCGCGTAGCTATTTCATTCACTAAATCACTTTCCGAAATTCTGAATTTCGATTTGTGTTTGCGAAAAAACATTCCTGCTTCCTGTAACTCATCGTTCACATAATACTTATCCGCATCCCACAAAATTTCAGTTTTTGTTTTCTGTGTTAAGTAAGCAATGGCCTCTTCATCGGTTTTGTTTAAACCGCTAAAGCCAACAAAATAAACTTGCGAATGGTTGACGGCTATTTCAGAAATATTTTCAGTCATGTTACGAAGAATCATTCCTCGATAACCTTTCTTTTCACTCACTAATTTCTCACGAAGAGCGTGATACAGCAAGCCAAAGTCTTCCCAAAACTTTCGATACTTGATTTGATACTCAGTTAACTCTTCACCGGGAACAAAAGTGTTCATGCTTTGCAGCATCTCTAAATTTTTGAAGAAAAGTTTCGAATCACACATTTGCAAATCGAGTTCGTCAAAATCGTTTAGCATAATATTTGCTGTACCTATAAATTCATCGAGCGTTAAACTTCCGCCAATTTGTTGATGGCAATTGTAAAGTAAAGTGATGAGCTCAATATTGTCAGCTAATACGAGTTTACTCTTACTAAGCAACCAGTTTTGAAGCGTAGAAATTTCGGGAGCGACAATGGCACGTTCTGCCAACTGCTGCAATGCGTTTTTGAAATACGTACACGAACGTTGGTTAGGCATAAGCACTAACACATTGCTCAGGTTATTACCATGAGAAAGCAGAATTTTTTCAGCAGCTTGTTGTATAAATGTTTTCATTTTACGACAACCGCTTTTTGACTTTGTGTATAAAACAAAATTTTCTCTTTCACTTTTATTCCCGCCTCTTCGAGCCATTGAGCGTAATCGCGCAACTGCTGTTGATACTCCGGTCTTTCGTTTCCTGATTTGTAATCGAGCACCGTGGCTCCGTCTTCAAACAATATTACTCTATCGGGAATTCTGATTTTTTCATTCTTCTTTAATAGCTGACGTTCATTCAAAACAGTTGATGTGCCGTCAAAATATTTTTTCAAATCAGCATGTTGAAGAACTGAGTGTAGTTGATCGCTTAAGTGCTGCACTTCGTTTTCTTCAATTACTCCTTCAGCAAGTAGAGAGCGTAACACAGTTTCTTCATCTCCGGTTTTCTGAATTCGTTTCAATGCTTCGTGCAATAAATTGCCTTCGTTTATTTTTTCTTTGCTCTTATCGTTCCACAACAAATCTGCCCGCATTCTGATTTTAATATTAGATGCGAGTAAGTTTTTTGAATTGGTTTTTCCTTTTTCGAAGGAAGCAAGTGAAGTATTGTTCCCGTTCCCAAATATTTTTACAAACTCTTCATCACCAAAATTATAATTGCGGTAACCTTCCCACAAGCCAGTGCTTTTGAGAAATGAAATAAGAATTGCCGTTACAGAATTATTCGATATCGGTTCTTTATCTTCTTCTTTCGAAAGAATATAAAGTGCGTCTTCTGCACGTGTAGTGGCTACATAAAGCAGGTTCAACAAATCGAGAAAAGTTTTTTCTATCTCTTTTTCATACAACAAAGCAAATTCTGTTTCAAGAACATCTTTAGTGTTTGGCAATAATCCAATTGGCAGTTGTGGCAACCAGTTTTTGTTCAGGTCAATCCAAAAAGAATCTTCACCGGGTTTTTGCTTTTCACTGGCATCGGCAAGTATTACAATTGGAAATTCTAATCCCTTTGATTTGTGAATGGTCATAATGCGTACTGCATCCATACTATCAGGATAGATAATGCTCTTTTTGTCTTTTACTTTCTCCCACCAATTTAAAAAATCATCAATACTGTTTCCGTAACGCGAAGCAAAAAGCAACACTTCATCTAAGAAGAACTGAACGAACGGGTCATCGTTTTCTAATTGGAAAATTTGAATGAGTTGATAGAGCAAATCGCTTAATCGTCCTGTAACTAATTCATTGGAGTTAAATTCTAATCCTGTTTGTTTGCGCACATATTCTTCAAACTCAAGGGCAGAAGTTTTTAAATCAATAGTTTCCAGATGAAGTTCTTTGTTCAGCAAGAGAAAAGCAAAATGAAGAATTTCAGCGCGTGAAATATGGTTGTCTTTTCTATTTAAGTAGGAAAGAATAGCTAGGAGGAAATGCACTTTTGGCGAATGATGTATCAACAAACTTTCGGGCGATACCACTTTAATACCTTTTGAAACCAGATACGATGCAATGAAACTTGCGTTCTTGTTAGACCGCGTTAGCACTGCTACCTCTTTGTAATGGTAACCCCGTTGTAAAACATCGTTTACAATTTCTTCCACACGTAATGCGCGAACATCATTTAGTGATAGTTCAGCTTCTTCTTCTTTCAAAAATTCGATACTTACAAAACCGCCATCGTCTTTTCTTCCTTGCTTTTGAAAATAGTCGGCATAAATATTTTTGTTTTTGAGTTCGGGCAATTCAAGCAATTCTTTATAAAGCAAATTGTTGAAGTCAACAATTTCTTTTCTGCTTCTAAAATTATTCTCCAACGTAATAACTCCGGCTCCGTAATTGTTAATGGCAACTTCGCGTCCTTTTAAAATCTCATCGCCATCGCTGCCATAAACTTTCGGGAGTACAGAAAACTGTTCTACTTCACCACCACGAAAGCGATAAATCGCCTGCTTACCATCGCCCACCACTAAACTATCTTCGCTTTTGAATTGCGAATTTTCAATCAACGGCAACAAATTTCTCCATTGAATAACCGAAGTATCCTGAAACTCATCAATGAGAATATTGTCGTAGCGGTCGCCAATGCGTTCATAGATAATGGGCGCATCTTGTTCTTTCACAATCTCAAAAACCTTGTGTTGAAAATCGCTGATGTGAAGAATATTGTTTTCGGTTTTTACCTCATCCATCAACTTCTTTAAATCGGTAAGCAGAATGAAAGAGTAGAAATTTTTCAATAGTAAATCAGCCAGAAAATAATCTTTGCCCTGCTTGTTCCAAAGTTGAGCAATGTTGTTGTAGTGAACATTAAGTTGTGCTTTTTGCGTTTCGGTAATGGAAGATGTCTTACTCCATTTATCCTCATTAATAGTTGCATTTACATAACTGTTGCCTAAAATTTTGGGAGGAAATTCACTTTCTGCATACGCTTTGAAAAAGCCGAACAAACCTGTATTGCCATAATGAAAATCCTTTGCTGTTAGTCCGTTTGTAACAATAAAGTCAAACGCTTTTTTGCCTTCAGCAAATACCTGTTGTTCAAACGAAATTTTAAAAGCATAAAGCGAATTGTGAACTTCGCGCAAATCATCGAAGGAAACAAAACTGAGTTGTTGAATTTTGGATTGCGCTTTATCAACAAACAATTGTTTGCCAAGTTTTGAAATTTCTTTTTCTACGTTCCAGCTTTTGCCGTCTTCGATTTTTGATTCTGCAAATTCTAAAACTGCTTGCGTTACCTGTTGATCTGTTTCATTCAACCTATCAAGCAATAACTGAATAGCTTCATTAAGTAACTCTTTGCTATCCATTTCAATTTCAAAATTCATGGGCAAATGCAAATCGTAAGCAAACGAACGAACGATGCGATGAACAAAACTGTCAATGGTGCAAACAGAAATATCGGCATAGTTGTGCAACATGTTTCTGAGAATATTGGAAGCATCACTCTTCAATTCATTTTCACTTTTGCCTGTTAACTCACCCAATTCTTTATTGAGCGATTTATATTTGATTTCGTTTTTCGATAAGCCTTCTAACGCTTCAATGATTCGCGTTTTCATTTCAGCCGCGGCTTTATTCGTGAACGTAATAGCTAGAATATGCCTGAACTGCAAAGGAGATTTAAGCGCCAATCGCAAATATTCTTTTACAAGGGTGTATGTTTTTCCCGAACCGGCTGAAGCTTTATAAATACGAAGCATAAACGCAAAATAAGAATTACGAAATACGAATTATAAAATGTAGTGCAAGAGTAATGCGACAGAACGCAATGTATGTGCGCGATGATTATTTTTTTTGAATCGGTTCTAAAATGAAGAACTCTGATTTCAAATTCGCTCCACTCATAAGGAAGAAATGTTTGCTTTATTAGTCATTAGGTTTTCAACGCTAAAACTAATTGCAATCCATCTTAAATTTAGTACGCAACTAATTCTGTAGAAGTATGCTCATGCGCATCTTCTACATGAAACTGAACTGGCTGGGGAAAGAATTAAGTGGTTTGATTTTTCAAGATCATCTTGAAACCTGTACCGTGTATGTTGAGCACCTCAACATTGGTATCGTCTTTCAAATATTTACGAAGTTTGGCTATGTAAACATCCATGCTTCGTCCGGCAAAGTAAGAATCAGTACCCCAAACCGCATTGAGCGCTACTTCGCGCTCCAAAATGCGACCGCTATAAACAGCCAGCATTTTAAGCAATTCAGATTCTTTGGTAGTAAGTTTAGTTTCTTTAGTTCCTATTTTTAAAACGCGAAGGGTGTTATCAAAATCAAATTTTCCAATTACAAATTGGTTTTGTGAACTGTCTTCAGTTTTTGGTAGGCGCTTAAAAATATTTTCCATGCGCAAGCACAACTCATCTACACTAAAAGGTTTGGTGACATAATCATCGGCACCTAGTTTCAAGCCTTCAATGGTATCTTCTTTCATAGCTTTTGCAGTAAGAAATATTAGTGGAAGGGTCGCATTCATTCTACGTATGTCTTTGGCTAAAGTAAATCCATCTTTCTTTGGCATCATCACATCAAGCAAACACAAATCGTATTTGTTCGCTTTAAATTCCTGAAAGCCTTCTTCGCCATTTCGCTTTAAAACTACTTCGTAATTTTTTTCTTCAAGGGCATCTTGCAAAATGCTTCCAAGATTAATATCGTCTTCTACTAAAAGAATTTTCTTTTTGGTTGCCATGGCGTAAATATTTTGGTTAAGAGTTTAACACTACAAAACTATTCTTGTTTAAATTGGCTTATGCCGGCTTATCATTTATTAACAGAACTAAAAGGAATAAGTAAATCGAAGCGACAGCCTTTTCCTGTTTCACTTTCTACACGAATATCGCCACCGTGTGCACCCATTATTACCTGCACATAACTCAACCCTAGACCAAACCCTTTTACATTGTGAATGTTTCCCGTAGGAACTCGGTAAAATTTTTCGAAAACTTTCTTTTGGTTTTCTTTTGAAATGCCTATACCATCATCTTGAATACTAACAATAACACCTCTCGCGTTATTTTTTGTGCTGACTATAATTTTTAAAGCTTCTTCTTTTTTGTACTTGATAGCATTATCAAACACATTGTAAAATGCATTGGTCAAATGAAAAACATCGCCTTTTACATTTGGATTTGCAGCAGTGAAATTTCGAAGTAATTCACCATTTTCATTTTGAATACGCAAATCAAGTGAGTCGCAAATATCGGTAAGAAGTGTGTGCAGGTTTACATCGTCAAGTTTCAGTTTAAATTCTCCCCTATCAAGACGAGCTACCTGTAACACGTTTTCAATGTGACCACTTAATCGTTTATTCTCTTCTTCAATCATGGTAGCGTAATTCAGAATTTTCTCTTTGTTGTTTTGCACTTTCTCTGTCTTGAGCATTTGGCTCGCAATTGAAATAGTAGCCACCGGAGTTTTGAACTCATGTGTCATGTTGTTGATGAAATCTGTTTTTAAATCATCCAATTTTTTCTGCCGATAAATAACATAGAATGAACCACCAAACGAAGCCAGAATAATAAAGATAAAAGAGCCGGTGGCTGAAAGCATCAACCACATAGATTGGAAAATGTAATTCTGTTTCTGCGGAAAATTGACCACCAAAAAGCCTGAATTTTCATACAAGTCATTAGGGAAAAGTGGGATAGAATAAAAGTTAGTGGTTTGGGCTTCTTCTTTTGTAATGGAAATATTTCCTAACAACATGCCACTCGACCAATTATCAAAAACGGCATAATGATAGGGTGTGCTAATGCCTTCTTTATGCAATTCTTCATTGAGCAGTTTCTCAATCATTTCTTTCGAAAGTCGATTGCTCAGGCATTTGTCATCGAGCATAAACTGCATGGCTAAGTCTTGAAACAAGCGGTTGTATTTTGAAAACTGCATTTCAATAATGTGGCGTTCACGGTTCAAGTCATTGTGAGCCATATCACCATCATTTTTTATTTCGTGCATTTTTTCTGCCTTCTCTTTCAGGTAAGTAATGCTTCCCATAAATTTTGAAACAAAGCCAGCACTAGTGTCACTAAAACCAAATTTCATGGCATGTTGACCTATGGAATCAACCAAAGTAAATTTAGGAGAGTAAGTTTTAATAGTTTGAACAGTGTCGTACATCTTGTTCATGTTTCTTCCAAAATCATTCAATCCGGAAGTTTCAAAATAGTTGACCGCTTCATCGCGCTCTAACTGATGCGCGGTATTGCTTAAAGCAAGGTATACCCCTTGGTCAAATTTTTCTTCGCGAACCGCGTAGCTTTGTTTAATCCATTTCCACTGAATGTAAATGAGACCGGTAAGTGCAATAGAAATTGCAATGATGATAATGTTGACGAGGCGTTTATTCACGCCACAAAGATATTTTTAGCGCGTAAAGGTGGGCTATTTGCTTAACGTATTTTAAGCGCAGCAATGGCGATATTCTTTTTAGAAGATACGAGTAGTTATGACTTAGATGCGTTCAATAATTGTAGCTACACCCATTCCTCCTCCTACACAAAGTGTAATTAGTCCCGTTGATTTATTTGTTCTTTCTAATTCATCAAGCACAGTGCTGATAAGAATTGAACCTGTAGCACCCAGTGGATGCCCCATAGCAATAGCGCCTCCGTTTACATTTAATGAGCTATCAGCAATATTCATTTCGCGTTGAAATTTTAAAACGGCACTTGCAAAGGCTTCATTCATTTCCCACAAATCAATATCACTGGTTTTCATACCAGCCACCTTCAATGCTTTTCTTGCACTTAGTGCTGGACCAGTAAGCATAATGGTTGGTTCATCGGAAGTAACTGCGGCACTTATAATTCGAGCACGCGGTTTCAAACCCATTTTATCTCCTGCTTCATTTGAACCTACAAGCGTAAGCGCAGCTCCATCTACAATGCCCGATGAATTACCCGGAGTGTGTACGTGATTGATTTGTTCTACTTCGTAATATTTCAACATAGCCACCGCATCAAAACCAAATTCACCAGGCATTGAAAAAGAAGGAGAAAGTTTTGCCATAGCCTCCATCGATGCATCTTCGCGAATGGTTTCATCGTAGTCAAGAATATTTATTCCGCTTTGGTCGGTTACAGGAATAACCGATTTATTGAAGTAACCGTTTTTACGTGCATGTGCAGCTTTACGATGCGAAGCGAGGGCGTAATTGTCGACCGTTTCGCGGGTAAAGCCTTCGAGCGTTGCAATTAAATCGGCACTTATTCCTTGCGGAATAAAACCCAAAGCAGAATTTACAGCTGGGTCAAGATACCATGCCCCGCCATCGCTTCCCATTGGAATACGACTCATGCTTTCCACTCCCCCCGCTACTACTAGTTCTTCCCATCCGCTGCGAATTTTCATAGCTGCAAGGTTTACTGCTTCTAAACCCGAAGAACAAAAACGATTGATTTGCATACCTCCAGATGATAAACTCCAACCGGCATACATACTCGCAATTTTCGCAATGTCGCCTCCTTGTTCTCCAATAGGAGTTACACAACCTAACACTACATCGTCAACCAGCGAGGTATCGAAATTTTTATTGCGTTTTTGCATGGCGCGAAAAAGCACCGCCAATAAATCAATAGCTTTTACCTCGTAAAGTGAACCTGATTTTTTTCCTCTGCCGCGGGGAGTGCGAATAGAATCGTAAATAAAAGCGTCACGCATAATTTTGTTTTAGTTTGAATGAACAACAAACATAAACTTGAAGTTCACAAATAAAAAAGGTGCGAAAATATTTCCGCACCTTTCTTTATAACAATTTCCTTTTTCTTATTTCAATTCTACCTGTCCCTGACCAATAATGTAACCGCTTTGATAAACTTCAACTTTGTAAATTCCTGCATCTTTTACATTCTGACTCCAGTAAACAACCACCTTTTTGTTGGTTTGGCTCCAGTCAAAATCAGCTTTTTTGGTGTATTGAACGTTTTCGCCATTATCAGCTAATTTCAACGTTCCGGAACCTTGATCAGCAACAGAAATAGTTTCGCCTTTAGGATTGATAATGCGCACAAACAAACTAATGTTACCCGCCTCTAACACCTTATTATCACCTGTTTCAAAAGTTACACGCAAACTTTCGGTTCTCTTGATTCTCTTCTCGGTAACTTCTTTGCCATTTTTCTTTTTTGAAATAGCCTCCACTGCAATGTTTTTCAATTGAAGTAAAGAACCGAGTTCAACTTTTTTGCTAAGCCCTTTGTTTTGCTCACTTAACTGCGAAGTAGTTTGTTTTTCACTACTAAGGTCGGTCGAGAGCTGTTGGTTTTGCGAAGTTAGTACTTGCTTATCCTGAACCAATTGGTCAATTTGTTTCTTCATTTCAGCAATTGAAGTTTCGAATTGAGCAATCATTTCTTTAGCTTTAGCTAATTCATTACTGGTCATTTTGCCTTTGGCAAATAAACCCGAGATAGTCTTTTTCTGTTTATCGATTTCAGCTTGTTGACCTACGATTATTCTTTCCTTTGTATGATTCCAATTCCATCTTCTTCGCATCAAGCGTATCGGTTAGGTTTTTGAAATCGTTTTCGAGAGCAATTTTTTGCTCACTTAAATCCTTTTTAGCCTTGTTTTCAGAATAAAGAAGATAGAGAGCTACTCCGTTAATTAATAGCAAGAGCGTAATGATGGCAACATATACTTTTTTGTTTCCTCCGCCTTGGTTGTTTTCCATTGTTTTATTTTTTGGTTGATTAAATGTAACGCAAAACTAAACTTCGCCAAATTTATTTCAAGGTCAATTATAGACAATGATTTAGTAAAGTAGGTGAAATACTAAACGATTGTTTTGCCTAAAGGAAAGCGAAGATTCTGCTTTGCTACGAAATTTCACAAGGATATTCGAACAGACATTTCTCCTTGATGATATCGGCAACGGTATCGGGCACCATATCTTCCCAACCAGGTTCGCCTGCCTTAATCATTTGTATCACCTTAGGCGAGAAAATTTGCAGCACTGTTTGGTCGTATCCTTCCAAGTCTACCAAGAATTTATTTGCTTTTAAATGTGTGTAAAGATGGATAAGCGATTCGCTAACTTTTAAATTTTCGGTGGTAATTACCGGACGGTTTTTATCAGGTTGATAGGGATACACCAACATGCGCGTGTTGCGCTTAAATATTTCACCGAAGTAGTGCAGTAATTCGCCTTCGGCATTCTCATAATTATTTTCGTTGAACAGTTCCACAATATTTAGGATGCCCAAAATAATTCCAATGCGTTGCGGTTTACATAAATCAAGATAGTTAATCAGCTTGTCATGTTTATGACAATTAGAAATCATTACCGTGTGCCCCAGATTACAAAGAATATCGGCACGATCTAAAAAATCTTTGTTTTCAAAATTACCATCGCCTGCTAAGTTGTTCAGCGTTATTTCAGAAAGCACTACTAAATCATCATCGTTAGGAACTTCTTTTTTGAAATGTTCAAGACCGCATTTCATCATATCCTCATTTACTTTTGTAACCGGTCTGAATCTTCCGCGCAAACACAAAATATTTTTTTTGTAAAGAATATCTTTAGGTTGATACACTTCTTTGTTGGCTGAAAAAATAGTGGCATCAGTAAAATTTTTCTTTACCAGTTCAAGAGCAAGCAAGCGATTATCTACGCCATCAAAATCGGGTCCCTTCAAGCGTATCATATCAATTTCGGCCTGGTCGGTTGAAAGATTATCGAGTAGCGATTCAATAAAATCATCCATTTGATCGTAGTACCAATAGCAGGCAAAAAGCAAATTGGTTCCAATGCCACCTATGACCCGTTGCTGCGATAAACTATCGGTTCCCTTCAAACGCACGTGAATAATCACTTCGTTAGGTTCTGTGTGCGGCTTTAGTTGGTAGCGCACGCCCATCCAACCGTGCGGGTCGTTATCCTTTTTAAAATTGAGGGTGGTGCAAGTATTGGAGAAAGCAAAAAATTTCTTTTTGTCATACTTTCCATCGTGTAATCGTTCGCGCAATAAATCAAATTCATGATCCAGCATTTTTTTCAAACGCGAATCGCTAACATATCTTCCCGAACCTTCGCTTCCGTAAATGGCATCGGAAAAAGTCATGTCGTATGCACTCATCGCTTTGGCCACTGTGCCTGATGCGCCACCAACTTGAAAAAAATTGCGAACCACTTCCTGACCTGCGCCTATCTCAGCAAAAGTGCCGTAAATAGATTGGTCGAGGTTAATGCGAAGCGCTTTACGTTTTATTGAGAGTATTTCACGATCCATACAACGAAATTATAAAAGCAAAAGGAATAGTGGAAGAATGGAATGATGGATAGTTGGAACTTGTGAGGATGAAGTTGTTTGCATTCCAATTTTTCATTCATTGTACGTTGCCAGGAAACGTTTAGTTTTAGCTTCTCAAATTTTACGATGCAAAAATATTGTACGCAATGCGGCACTACTTTCGAATGTGGAAGCGATTCAGTTACAAAAACATGTTGGTGTAGGGAATTACCGAAGATTACACCTACTGATAGTTCAGATTGTTTGTGTCCAATTTGTCTTTCCGAAAAAATAAAAAAGATTGAAGTAGAGAAAGGAACATTGACGTAATTTTGAAGAATTTATTCTTCAAAACAAAAATGCCTTTACGGAAATTAGTAAAGGCATTTTTGTTTTAAGTTCTCTCCTCACCTACTTTTTCGAAAAATAAGTTGTATTCAACTCTTCAAACGTAGGTAAGTGGCGATAGTGCCATTTGTTGATGACAACTCCATTCTTGAATAACAACAAGCCCGGATTAGAGCGAATGATTGTTTTCAATGGCGTTTCATCGGCATGATAAAACGGATAAGCAGTTTGATTGCGATGGCGGAACTCATCCACATGTCCGTCATTAACGGTTACAGCATAGAACTTTAAACCTAGTTTATCGCAACCTGCCGCAATTTGGTTCAGTTGTTTGAAAGCATCTTCGTGCGTCTTTTTCAAATTAGGTGAAACGACCATCAATGAATAATCAGCATTTTGCAAAAGAGTGTCGGTAATATCACCGCCTTCTTCGTTTTCAATACGCAGGTTTGTAATCTTTGCAGGAATGCCCGGGTCAAGCACTTTGTCTTTGCGTTCAAGCATACTGTCGTAATCAGCATAATCCATTTTGCCTTGCATTACGGAATCGTAAGGAAATTCTTTGAATTTTCCTGTTTTATTACTTCGATAAACAAACACCATTTCAATATCTGCAGGTTTCTTTTCCTTTCGTAAATCAATAATGTCATTGCCAATAGCATAGGGACGAAAATCAATTACCGGTTCGTTGCCATAAACATTGTATAAGCAGAATATTAATGCAGCGGCTCCGCTGGTGTAAGCCATAAACTCACGAATCATATCGCCAAACAGCGGACGAACACTTTTTACATTGATTAAAAGCACGAGAATAATCACATCAAGAATTACATCCTTGTAAAAAGTCTCCCACGGTTTTAGCTTGATGAAATCACCAAAGCAACCGCAGTCGGTTACCTTCATTCCGGTTTCTGCAAATGCGGTAGTAAAGAATGCACCTGAGAATTTCGTGAGCAGAAAAACAAGTACAGCAGAACCAATCGAAAAGAAAATAAGATTAATGCGCACCGATTGTTTCTTCGGGAAAGTAGCTGATGCAAACAGTAACAGTACAACAGCCGATGCAACAAGAAACAGTTTTGTAGTTCCGAAACCCGAAAGGAAAGTATAGCCTGTTAAGAATGTAAAGAACAACGTGAGCAACCAAATAATGCCTACAGTGAAACGCGGCTTCCAGCCGATGATAAGCATAAGACCAACGAAGAGTTCAAGCGCAATCATGACCACTGCCATAAAGGTTGACCAGGTAGCGAGGTATTCCCACATTGGGCGGAAACCTTCTCCCGCAAATGCTTCGAAGTATTCGTGCATTTTATAACTGGTGCCAAGCGGGTCAACGGCTTTTACAAAACCAGAGAAAATAAAAAATGCTCCTATGAAATCTTGTAGGAACGTAATGATGATATTAGGTGGACGCTTTACCAAAAAGCGAATGAGTGCAAGAGCAAAGGCAGCAGCTGCAACGAGAGCAAAGATGGTGTAAACGGTCATTGGTTGTTAGTATTGAGTAGTTAGTATTGAGTAATGAGATAGCAGCCGTCTTTCATTGTTCTGAAAGTTTTATTAGAGCGAAGATGGAGTAGTTCACAATGTCTCTGTAGCCCGCATCAATTCCTTCGCTGATTAAGGTTTTGCCTTTGTTGTCTTCTATTTGTTTAATGCGCAGCAGTTTCATCAATATCAAATCGGTAAATGAACCTACACGCATATCGCGCCATGCTTCACCGTAATCGTGATTCTTGGCGAGCATCAATGATTTTATTTCGGCTGCCTGCGTATCATAAAGTTGCAGGGCTTCTTCTTCTTTTAGTTCGGTACGTTTATCTTCTTTCAATTGCATTTGAATTAAACCAATGATGGCGTAGTTGATTAAGCCGATAAATTCTGAACGCTCATCTTCATCTACCATTTTGGTTTGTGCTTCTTCAATGGTTTGTATGCGTTGTGCTTTAATGAAAAGCTGGTCGGTGAGCGAAGCGGGACGCAGCACGCGCCATGAAGTGCCGTAGTCCCGGGTTTTTTTCTGAAATATTTCGCGGCAGTTTTTTAACTGCTCATCAAATTGTGCTGAGGTGTTTAACATCGGTTCGAAAATAAAAATGAATGATAGATTTGTTCAGGAATTTACTGACACCCGCATTCGAATTAACAACAATTAAATTTTAATGACCCTCAATTGCCGCGGAAAAATCATTGACCTTTCTACTCCTGTGGTGATGGGTATTCTGAATCTTACTCCGGATTCTTTTTTTGATGGAGGAAAGTTTACCAATGAAGAAGCGGTATTGCAGCAAGTGGAAAAATTATTGCGCGATGGCGCAACGATTATTGATGTAGGTGGCATGAGTTCGAAGCCGGGAGCAGAAGTTATAAGTGTAGAGGAAGAATTGAAGCGGCTATTGAAACCTGTTGAATGTATTCTTGACAAATTTCCTGAAGCAATTATTTCAATTGATACAATACATGCTCGAGTAGCTGATGAATGTTTGCAGCGCGGTGCGCATATCATTAATGATATTACTGCCGGAAGGTTTGATGCTGATATGATTCCTACGGTAGCAAAATATAAAGTGCCTTATGTGCTGATGCACATGCAAGGTATGCCGAGTGATATGCAAAAGAATCCTGTTTATGAAAACGTAACCCCTGAGTTGTTGGATTTTTTTGCAGAGCGAATAAAGGTTTGCCGCAGTGCAGGAATTAATGATTTGATTCTGGATGTTGGTTTTGGTTTTGGTAAAATGTCCGAGCATAATTTTACGCTGCTCAGAAATCTGAAACTGTTCGGCACGTTTAATTTGCCGGTACTTGCCGGTGTTTCAAGAAAGGGAATGATTTATAAAACGCTTGGTATAAAAACCGAAGATGCATTGAACGGAACAACCGTAGCAAATACGATTGCATTACTGAATGGTGCAAATATTCTGCGGGTGCATGATGTAAAGGAAGCGAGAGAAGCAATTACTTTGGTGACGCAATTGAACCACCAACCCCCTTCCCGCAAGCGGGATGAAACAAAAGGGGGCTTACAGCCAATACAATAAAACAGAAGAGGCGCTGTTTACTGCGCCTCTTCTGTTTTATCTTCTATAATTTTCATAATCCAAACTCACCTACAATCTGCTCAACCCATTTTTGGGTGCGTTCTTCGGTGAGGGTATCCTGATTATCTACATCGAGGCAAAGGCCTACGAATTGGTCGCCACGTTGTGCTTTGGAGAAATCGTGTTCGAAACCAGCTACGCTCATAAAGCCGTAAAGTTTCCCGCCTTTTTTTTCTACAATTTCAGCAAAGATGCCAAGTGCATCGCAGAAATAAGAAGCGTAACCGTATTGGTCGCCAAGACCGAAGAAAGCCACTTTTTTATTGGTGAAATCAATTTGTTCCATTTCGGAAATGTAAGATTCCCAATCGCCTTGTAATTCTCCATCGTACCAGGTAGGCATGCCGAGGATTAGCAAATCGTACTTCGCCATGTCCTCTTTTTTCTTTTTATAAATCTCGTTTAGTTCAATGGTGATGCCCGGCACTTTTGCTTCGAGAAGTTCTTTAATTTTTTTTGCGCTGCGCTCGGTATTGCCGGTATCGGTGCCGTAAAATAATCCTATAGTTGCCATAATTACTTTGTGTTTGAAACTACTTTTATCTTTTTAATGTGCTTTTGCTTTTTGTTGTTACCAGATTTACCATCGTCTTCTTTTTGCGGTTCTTTTGATTTAAGCGCATCGAATTTAGAAGGGGTATTAATGACTTGCAATGCTTTTGCATAAACATCATTGATGGTGGCATTGATAACGCGGTAAAACATTCCAGTATCGAATAAGTTGCGACCGATAGTTGCTTTCAATCGTGATTTAATCAGTTTGTCGCTCTTGGCAAGGTCGCGTTCAAAATTCATGAGCGTATCGTTTTTAATAGCTCCGAAATATTGCCAGAAAGTTTTCGGGTTCAAACCGTCTTTAATTTTCAATGCGCTGTCGGCTACTGCTGCTTCAAAATATTCAGCCATTAAAACAGTATCTATTTCAAACGCATTAAAGAATGCATCCTGGTTAGGATAGTTTGAATTGAGTTCGGTGCGGTGTCTGTCAACATACTCTAAACAGAATTTATTTTCTACTCCTTTACGAATAAGCACATTGAAAAGCGGTGAGTTCATTGAAGTATCTATGGGTACAAAAAAATCGGGCAGCACTCCTCCACCTCCATAAACGTTTCTTCCGTTTTTGGTATGGAACAAAAGTGAATCGGCAAAATGGAAAGTGTCTTTACCAAACAACTCACCCGATTCTAAACGGTCTTTGTAATCTTCACGATAGTCTTTGTTGCCTTGCCCGTAAGGTTTTTGAATACATCTTCCGCTAGGAATATAGTAGTGAGCGGTTGTCAATTTAACTTGCGAACCATCAAGAAGAGTGAATGGTTTTTGCACCAATCCTTTTCCGAAAGTTCTTCTGCCTACAATCAAACCTCTGTCATTATCCTGAATGCAACCTGAAAGAATTTCAGCAGCTGAGGCAGAGCCTTCGTCAGTCATTACAACAAGTCGTCCATCTTTAAACATGCCGTGATTGTTGGAATAATAAGGATAGTAAGACGCGTGCAATCCTTGTGTGTAAACAATGAGTTGATTATCGCCAAGGAACTGATTGCATAAATCTACAGCCGTGTAGAGATAGCCGCCTACGTTGCCCTGCAAATCGAGAATCAAATCTTTCATTCCCTGTGAGCGAAGTTTTTCCGTTGCTTGAATAAACTCGGTCATAGTAGTGGCAGAAAATCTTTCGAGGCGCACATAACCTACACTCGGTGTAGACATGTAAGAAGCCGTGATACTGTAAATGGGAATTTTATCGCGCGTAATCGTGAACTCAATCAAGTTATGTTCGCTCTTACGCATAATGCTCACGTGTACTTTCGTTCCTTTCGGTCCGCGTAGTTTTTTCACCACCAACTCGTTCGTAAGTTTTACACCGGCAATGGTTGTATCGTTTACCGCAACTATTTTATCGCCTGCGAATAAGCCAACTTTCTCTGATGGTCCACCGGGAATAACTTCAAGCACCATCAGCGTATCTTTCAAAATTTGAAAGGTAATTCCTACGCCTTCAAAATTTCCAACTAGTCCTTCTTCGCTCCGCTTTACATCTTTAGATGCCACATATGAAGAATGCGGGTCGAGGTCTTCGAGCACTTTACCAATAGCATCTTCTACTAATTTCTCATCGTTTACCGTGTCGGTATAGTAAGTTCTTATGAGGTTGATGAGTTCAGTGAACTTGTCGGTTTGGTCAACTTTTCTTTTTGTTTCCTGAACTGATTGCGCAAATGAATTGCCGAAAACAGCGAGTAATACAGTGAGAAATAAAATACGAAGGGTTGTTTTCATTCAAAACTTTTATTGTTCAATCGCAAAACCGAGGCGTGAAAATAGCAATTTAGAGTTTCGGTGCTACACCATTGCATTTGCAGTAACGCAGAATTAAACTTTCTTCGCAAAAACAATTTTACAGAGATAAAAATGGAATACAAGTTCAGTGAAATAGAAAATAAGTGGAAGAAGTTTTGGGAGGAGAATGAAGTTTACAAAGTAACCGAAGACCCGAACAAACCGAAATATTATGTGTTGGATATGTTTCCATATCCAAGTGGTGCGGGCTTGCATGTGGGGCATCCGCTGGGTTATGTGGCGAGTGATATTTACGCGCGTTACAAACGATTGAAAGGATTTAATGTATTGCACCCAATGGGTTGGGATGCTTTTGGTTTACAGGCTGAACAATACGCGATTGAAACAGGAACGCATCCTGCAATTACCACCGAGAATGCGATTAAGCGTTACCGCGAGCAGATGGATAAAATCGGTTTCAGTTTTGACTGGAGCCGCGAAGTAAGAACCTGCGAACCGAATTATTATAAATGGACGCAATGGATTTTTCTGAAGTTATATAACAGTTGGTATAACAAAGAGACGAATAAGGCAGAGCCAATTTCAACCCTTATTGAGAAATTACAAAGTACGAATTACTCCCGCAAAGAATCGCGGGATGAAACAAAATTACAAACGAATACAGAAAAGGCATGGAGTGAGTTAACCGAAGCTGAAAAGCAACACGAGTTGATGAACTATCGTTTAGCTTTTCAGAGTTATAGTGAGGTGAACTGGTGTGCTGCATTAGGAACTGTATTGGCGAATGATGAAATAAAAGACGGCAAGAGCGAACGTGGCGGTCACCCAATTGAGCGCAGAAAAATGCGTCAGTGGTTTTTGCGTATAACCGAATACAGCGACCGCTTGCTTGATGGTTTGGATAACCTGGACTGGAGCGATGCTATGAAGGAAATGCAGCGCAACTGGATTGGAAGAAGTGAAGGAGCATTGGTTAAGTTCAAAGTTCAAAGTTCAAAGTTCAAAGTCGAACAGCCGCTTGAAGTTTTTACAACTCGCCCTGACACAATTTTTGGGGCAACCTTTATGGTGATTGCTGCGGAGCATGAATTAGTAAATACCTTGACTACGCCTGAACAAAAAGCAGAAGTAGAAAAATACATTGCTTATGTAAAAAGCAGAACGGATGTTGAAAGACAACAAGAGAAAAAAGTAACGGGTGTGTTTACGGGTTCGTATGCGGTGAATCCTTTTACCAATGAAAACATTCCTGTTTACATTGCTGAATATGTTTTGGGAGGTTACGGCACGGGAGCTATTATGGCGGTTCCTGCCGATGATGAACGCGATAAGAAGTTTGCCGAAAAGTTCGGGTTGAAGATTGTAGATATAGTTGACAAGAGTATGTATCCGGGTGCAACGATTGAAGACAAAGTGGGTAAGATGATTAACTCGGACTTTATCAATGGCATGGAAGTGAAGGACGCTATTAAAGCCGTGATTGCTGAAATTGAGAAGCGCGGAATAGGCAAGAAGAAAGTAAACTACAAACAGCGCGATGCGGGTTACAGCCGTCAGCGGTATTGGGGTGAGCCGTTTCCGATTCAGTATAAAGTAGTAGGACAACCTGACCCGCATTTTGAAGGTGGAGAAACAGATGATATACCAGTGCCTTTAACTCCTGATAAGTTGCCGCTGATTTTGCCTGAGGTTTCTTCTTATAAACCTTCAGGAGATGGTCGTGCGCCATTGGCAAACAATGCCGATTGGGTAAAGAACAATTATGAAACTGATACGATGCCTGGTTATGCTGCGAGCAGTTGGTATTTTTTGCGGTACATGGACCCGAAGAACGACAACGAGTTTGCTACCAAAGACAAGATTGAATACTGGAAGAACGTGGACATATACTTTGGCGGGGCAGAACATGCCGTAGGGCATTTGCTTTACAGCCGATTCTGGAATATGTTTTTATATGATTTAGGTTTAGTTCCTTTTGAAGAGCCGTTTAAGAAGTTGGTGAATCAGGGGATGATACAGGGAAGAAGTAGTTTTGTTTATAGGGTTGAAATCATAAACAGAACAACTGATTTAGTTAGTTCTGAAATTATTGTTTCAAAAGGGATTGCTGATAAAATCAAATTAGGAGAATACACCGTATTTCAAATTGTTGATTTGATTGAAAAACAAACAGGAAGAAAAATTGAGGTTGGAGAATACATTTATAAAGGACCCCCTGCGATAGCTGGTGATATGTCTGTATCTGACATAAGGGTCGATATTTCCTTGGTAAATAATGATGAATTGGACGTACCTGCTTTCACAAATCGAAGAAGAAAGGATGATGATTTTCTACTTCTACTTACTGAAAACGGCACTTTCATATGCGGTTCCGAAGTCGAAAAAATGTCCAAGTCGAAATACAACGTTGTAAACCCCGATGATGTTATAGAAAAATACGGAGCCGATTGCTTTAGAATGTTCGAAATGTTTCTTGGTCCTATTGAGCAGAGCAAGCCGTGGGATGATAAAGGCATTAGTGGTGTAAGTAACTTCCTGCGCAAGTTCTGGCGTTTGTTTTATGATGATAAAGGATGGAAGGTAAAAGACGAAGAGCCGACCGATGCAGAATATAAAGTGCTGCACAAAACGTTCAAGAAAATTGCTGAAGACATTGAGCGGTTGAACTTCAATACTTCGGTTTCGGCATTTATGATTGCTACTAATGAATTGGGGGCTTTGAATTGTTCGAAGAAGAAAATACTTGAGCCGCTCTTGATTGCTCTTGCTCCGTTTGCTCCGTTTATTACTGAAGAACTTTGGAGTGCATTGGGTAATAAAGAAAGTATTCACACAGCTACATATCCAACTGTGGAAGAGAAATATCTCGTGGAAAACTCGCACACTTATGCGGTAAGCATTAACGGCAAAGTGCGCGCAGAAATAACTCTGCCAATTGATATTTCAGCCGATGATGCAAAAGCGCAAGTACTTGCTTTAGATAAAATAAAGCAGTGGACACAAGATGCGGAACCGAAAAAATTCATTTTCGTGAAAGGGAAGATTATTAATGTGGTGGTATAGCACCTCCCTAAATCCCTCCGAAGGAGGGACTTTAACAGCCGAATAGTTTTTGGGATTTAGTTCCCTCTCCTTAGGAGAGGGTTAGGGAGAGGTTGTAATTATTTCCAACGATTCTTCAATCATCTTAGCAATAATTTTTTTTGGATTAGTGCTGAAAGTATGATTGATTCTATTGGCAAGAATTGCATTTACCGAAAGACATTGATGCCCCAACAATTTTCCTATACCATAAATGGAAGCAGTTTCCATTTCAAGATTGGTGATGCGAAAATGTTTATGCCGGAACTGATGAATAGTTTCAATAAAATCTGAAAATTCGGGTTGCAAACGAAGTCGTCTTCCCTGTGGTCCATAAAATCCTATGGCAGTTAAAGTAGTTCCTTGGGGATATTGCGCTTCAAAATTTTTAAGCAACTCCAATGCTGCACTTGCTATGTATGGACGAACTTCACTAAACTTTGGTTTTATATAACTGCTAAAAGCTTCGAGATAAACAGTCTCTTGAATTGAATTTTCGTGCATATAAAAATCAAGCAAGCCATCCATTCCAATTGCTGTTTCAGAAATTAGAATGGAATCAATTTCTACTTCTTCACTTACAGAGCCTGAAGTTCCCAATCGAATAATTTGAAGTGATCTCAATTCGCTTTTTTGTTGACGTGTAGCGAAATCAATGTTGACTAAAGCATCCAGCTCGTTCATGAAAATATCAATGCAACCTGCTCCCATGCCGGTAGACATTACCGTCAGCCGTTTATTATTAAGCATGCCTGTATGTGTTACAAACTCGCGATGGCTAGCCTTGTGTTGAATAGTATCGAAGTGTTTGCTTACATCTCCTACCCTATTCGGGTCGCCAACGGTGATGATGGTTTCTGCAATTTCGTGCGGCAATAAATCGAGATGATAAATTGCTCCTCGTTCGTTAAGCACTAATTCAGATTCGTCAATGCGCTCTTTCATTTTAATTCACTTTACTCCACTTAAAAGTTTTGTTGAGTTTATCCTTAGCACCTGCGTTAATATTCACATTCACTAAATAAATTCCTGAAGCAAGATTATCATTTTCGTAGTTCAACATAGCTTTAGTATCATTAAGAACCGCAACGACTTGCCCGTTCACATTCAACACTTCAATTTTCATTTCATACAAATTTGCATTGATAATGCTGAATGAATTTGTGTGATTGAAAAACTTAATCGGGAATTCACTCAACTCATTTATACCAACATCACAAGGACTAAACGGATTAGCAGGATTTAAACCATGCTGAAACAAACAATTATAAATGGGGCAATAATATTTCCCTCCTGTAAGTAATGTATCTGCATCAATTAAAAGTTGTGCCGCTTCATCCATCAAAATATTTTGCGCGTAAGCATAATGAGTTTGCAAAATCAAACTATCGGTAGCATCTCGCCCTATTGAACCATTCAAACACCAAAGCACAGCTGACCAAATAGAAGAATTTTTATAGTAACTGCTTCCATCTAGATCTTGCGGATAAACTTTTGTAGAATTCAAAATTCTTCCGTTCCAAAATTCGTTATGACCATCCCAATTAAAAACCCAAAAATCGTTGAACGAGTTTAAACTGCGCGAATAAGAGCCGGCTAAATAATCTCCAAATGCTTCATCTAAAGCATTGCGTTCAAATCCACTGTTACTTCCCGGGGCAGCACCATCTGAAACAAAGTGGCCGTATTCATGCACACATACATCGGCATCTTCGGCATCATCTACTCCACCTGTACCGTAATAAATTCGTTTTGGATTTGAACCGGAATAAAAAGAATTATCTGCTCCACTCAACGCATGAGGGTCAATCTCTACCAAACCATCCGCTGCATTAAATCCCAAGGCATGGATATGATTTTGCATTGTGCTGATGTGGTAGAATGCATTCACATCTTCAAAACCAGTTTGTGAACGATCAAAATAAAATTGCGGAATTGAGGATGTAACAGGAGCAAGAGTTGGTAAATCAAAATCAACCACGCGTACATACGCGCTCTGCAAGGAGAATTGTGAACCGTTGAAATTTGCTGTAAAATTTACAGTTTGTTCCTGTGCATCCAGCCAACTTGCATTTGCGTCACCATTGTCAACATACGAACCGCCATATACCTGACCGGCAGTAGTCAACGGGTCGGGATTAAAAACTTTTCCGCTCACCATTGAATCGGGTGGAGCAGCATACATATTCATATCGCGGCTGAAAATTGTTTCGCCATTTACACTCAAAATTTCAGTCGAATGATTTTCAATTTTTCTTTCTGCAACAAGAACTTGTTTCGTTACAGGATGAATGGCAATTACTGAATTCTCATTTGCGTTAGCCGTTGAAAAATTCCATTGCGAAGTGTTTTCAGAATTATCAAACAACGAATGAATCGTGTTCTGCTTATCGATGTTTACTTTTATTTCGCTTTGGTAAACTTCAACGCCGTTAAACAACTGAGTAAACGAATAATGAAAACCTCCCGGGCTTTCATTTCTGTAATTCAATTTCAAAGTCGCGCGCTGGTCTCTCAAATTCTCTAAACCGCTGATCAAATATTTATGAATATTGGCAGAAGTATTTTCTCTTTCAAACTTCACTTTAGCAAATGAAGATTTGCATCCGCTGTTGTGATAGTACGTGGCAGTATTATTCTCCTCTGCCTTCTGTGCCACAAGCAAAAAGTGAATGAGCGTAAAACCAAAAAAGAAAATATGCTTTCTCATAAATTAAAGATACGTTTTAGAAGTAACAAGAGTTCCCTTGTTATTCACCTCAAATTAGATGGTGTTTGATAGAATAATCATCGCAATAGAAAGAATAGCAAAACCCAAACCGAACAAATTGATTTTGGAAATGCGTTCTTTGAAAAGCAAAACGCCAACCAACGTAGCAAACAATACCGTTCCTAAATTACTCACTGGAAACACCACCGAACTTCCCCATGAAATAGAGGAAAGTGCTTTCAAAATAAAAAGAAATGAAAAGTAGTTGACAATGCCAAGTACGATTCCGCCAATTAAACTTTGTAAGTTGAACTTTGCTCTACCTTTTATAAACTGAAAACTTAGAAGTAGGATGCCCACTATAGCCGCAGCCATAAAAAGAAAAAGGGAGAACTCTTCCATACCATTTGCACCTACATATTTTTTATTGGCAAACTGCGTTAGCGAATCGCAAGCACCGCTACCTATAAAAACAACCAACGGCAAAATGGCAAACGAAGATTTGTGTTGAGGAGAATGGTTTTCGTCTTTAAGCGATGAAAGAATAACCGCTACAAAGGCAAACAGAATTCCTAGCAGTTTCATCCAATTAAAACTTTCTCCATAAACAGTAAACGCCAACATAACCGGAAAAACTAAACTTAGTTTCATAGCTACTGAAGCTGTAGAAACTCCATAACGCACCGTTGTGATGCTCGTAAAATTAAATACGGTGATAAACAAAGTTCCGAGAAAAAATGCAAAAGGAATCCAAGTATGTGTAAAGATAGAACCTGTAACAAGGGAAGTTTTGTCGGGAAGAAACACAAGTCCGCACAACGTTGCGGCTATATAATTGAAAACGATTGCTTGAAAAACCGGAATGCCACGTTGCTCAAAAACTTTGAAAAGCAAAACGAGCAATGCTGAACAAACAATGGATATAACGAGATAAATCATATTGTGCTATTGATAATTATTTTCAGTTTATCGGTTTCAATTTCTGCTTCTTCAATAACAAATCCCGAAATTGTTGGTGATGGTTTCCCAGCTTTCAATTGATGAGGAGTGGTGAATATTCTCGCTTCATCCCACAGATTTTGGGAGATGAAATGTTGCAAGGTATCGGGACCACCTTCAATTATTATGGATTGAATTTCGTTGGCTTGCAAGTGCTTCATCACTTTTTCCAAAACATTTTTAGAGAAATCAATTTGAATAAAATCTGTTGATGCATCTGTTTTATTTTCAACTTCGTTGAATACAAACGTTTTTGCCGTGGCGCTGAAAATTTTTCTGTCCGCAGGCAGCGATAGTTTTCTGTCTATTACAATTCTAACAGGATTTTTGCCTGGCCATAAACGAGCAGTTAATTCACAATCATCAACAGCCACGGTATTTCTGCCAACTAAAATTCCTTCCTCTTCAGTTCTCCATTTATGCATCAGCTTTTTCGAAACTTCGTTGGTAAACCAAAATTGTTTGGGTTCGGTCAATGCCATAAAGCCATCAGCACTTTGCGCAAACTTCAAAATAATGTAGGGGCGATGCTTTGTATGAGCAGCAATAAATCTTCGATTCAAAAAATCGGATTCTGTTATCAGAATTTCAGTAACTACCTCCACTCCTGCTTCTCTCAATTTCTGAATTCCTTTGCCTGCAACTTTTGGATTTGGGTCGTAACTTCCAATAACCACACGAGGAATTTTGTTTTGAAGAATCAAATCGGCACAAGGTGGAGTTTTGCCGAAATGAGAACAGGGTTCCAGATTAACATAGAGAGTTGATTCTTTTAATAAATCTCTATTGTTTACAGATTGAATCGCATTCACTTCCGCATGTGCCTTTCCAAATTGCTGATGATAACCTTCGCCAATTATCTTGTCATCGTGCACAATCACCGACCCCACCAATGGATTAGGCGCAACATTTCCCAAACCTTGAATAGCCAGGTCGAGACAACGTTGTATATAATGTTGGTGCATGTGCATGAAGCGAAAATAGCAAAGCAGCAAGAACGCGTTCTGTCTGATAAGTTTATTTTCGGGGCATGACATTGGCTGAGTTGCAGAAAATATTTTGGCAGGAACTTTCCACCTTATACGATGAGCGCGAAGCGCGTGCTATCACCAAAATTGTTTTCGAAAACAAACTTGAACTACAAGCGCATCAAATGGCATTTGAGCGTTTTAGAATTCTAACTCAAGAGCAGCAAAAGCAACTCAACGAAATTTTGAAACGACTACTAACTAACGAACCTCTTCAATATGTTTTAGAAGAAGCTGATTTTTACGGATTGAAATTTAAGGTCAACAAGAGCGTTTTAATTCCAAGACCGGAGACGGAAGAGTTAGTGGAATGGATGGTGAGAGAAGACGGCAGACGACAGACGGCAGACGACAGTGAAATGCAAATCCTAGACATAGGAACAGGAAGTGGTTGTATTCCAATTTCGCTTTCTAAAAAATTCCCAAAAGCAAATATTGAAGCTTGTGATATAAGTGAAGATGCTTTGCAAGTTGCAGAAGAAAACAATCGCGGCCTTCAAACTCGGGTTAAGTTCTTTAAGCATGATATTCTTACTGAGAAACTTTCAGCAAACAAATACGACATCATCGTAAGCAACCCGCCTTATATTTCTGTGAGCGAAAAAGAAGCAATGCGTTCAAACGTTTTGAATTACGAACCACATTTAGCTTTGTTTTTTTCGGGTGATGACGATTTAATTTTTTATAGAAAAATTTCTGAGCAGGCTTCGTTGGCGCTGAAACCAAATGGGAAAATATTCTTCGAAATAAACCAAGCGAAAGGAATCGAAGTGGTTGAATTGCTTAATAATTTCGGCTTTGTGAATATTGAGTTGCGAAAAGATTTGAGTGGAAAAGACAGAATGGTGAAAGCGGAAAAAAATTAGTTAAAACAAAAAACATAACTTGCTCTCGTGGAAGGCAAACTCATTATCTATCTCATTATTGGTGTCGTCTATTTTCTTTACTCTATTGGTAAGAAAGTAGAAGCGAATAAGAAGAGTGCAACATCAACTCCTGATGAAACAAAACCTGTTTCTCCTCCTGTGGCTAATCCGCTCGAAGAAATTATGCGCGAAATAAAACGCAAACAGACAGAAGCGGATGCAAAGAAAAAAGCAAGCATGCCTTCTCCGAAACCGCTGACTTCAAGCATTCCTAAAAAAGAACTGCTGATTCACGAAAAACAAAAAGGAGTTTTTGCCGAAGGAAATTATGAACGCTTTTTAACCGATGAAGAAAAAGTGGAACGCGGTAAATTGCAAATTGAAAATGAAGGTATCTATAAGATAAAACCTATTGGCGAAGAGGAAGAAGAACAAACTGGATTTGAATTAGATGCCCGCAATGCCATCATTGGTTCTATCATTTTTGAAAGAAAGTTTTAAGATGAAGCATCTGTTTCTTTTGTTACTGCTTAGCTCTACGCAGTTTTTGTTTTCACAAAATTATCAGGCTTATAAACGCGCGCAGATTTTCAATTCAAGAGTTGAAACCGATTCTATCAACTTGTTTAATCGTTCAACTGAAGTGGCTCAGCTTGCCGAATATCCCGGAGGAGAAAATGAATTGCAGGCGAAGTTGAAGAGGCAAATGCAATACCCGCAAATGGAGTTTGATAATCATCTTACAGGTACCGTAATGATTCGTGCGTTGATTGATTCAATGGGAACTGTTGTTGATGTAAAAACAATCAACCAAACTTCGAAAGGGTTAGAAAGAGAAGCACTGCGACTCGTGAAAAATCTTGTATTCGTTCCTGCATTTACCGTGGCGGATAAACCAGTTTCATCCTATTTTGTTGTTCCAGTAAAATTTGAATTACTCGATACCGGTGTAGTGTATTCTACTTGCGAGGAAATGCCAAAATTGAAGTTGAACATGAGTGATGAAAATAGAATGAAGTATTTCGAAAACTTAATCAGTTCTCGTTGCAACGAAGGAGAAAAGAAAAATAATCATTTGGTTGTTTCTTGTATAGTGGAGCCCAGTGGAAAATTGACCAACTATAAAATTGAAAAAACGGTATGCGAAGAAGTGGATGCAGAAGGTTTAGAAAAACTTAAAAAATTAGAGTTGACAATAGGTAAGCAACAAGGCAAACCTGTTCGAGCTAAGTATACTTTCATTGTTCCGATTAAATAAAATGAAAAACGTTTTGACGGAAAATATTTTCACTGATTCTACTTCGTTTAAAAGATTGGAAGATTTTTTTCTCTCCAATTCTTTCACGCAAACTTTTGTGCTTGTTGACGAAAACACGAATAAGTATTGTTATCCGCTTATTGCTTCTCTCCTGCCATCACATCACTTTATTGAAATTAAAAGCGGAGAAGAAAACAAAACACTCAGCACCTGCGAATTGATTTGGAATAAACTGACCGCAGAAAATGCCGACAGAAATATTTTGCTCATTAACTTAGGTGGCGGAGTGATTGGCGACCTCGGTGGTTTTGCAGCAGGTTGTTACAAACGTGGAATTGCATTCATTCAAATTCCAACTACTCTACTTGCTATGGTTGATGCCAGCGTTGGTGGTAAAACAGGAATTGATTTCAATGGTTTCAAAAATCAAATTGGTTTATTCCATCAACCCGAAGCGGTTTTCATTCATACACCTTTTTTGAAAACACTGAAAGAAAGAGAACTGCTTTCAGGTTTTGCAGAAGTGATAAAGCATTATCTCATTGCTGATAAGACTGCCTTTAATCAACTCGAAACCCTCAAGCCGCAACCTGCCTCTTCGGCAGGCAGGCTCACAACCTTTGACTGGAATTCCATTGTTAAACGCAACGTAAATATCAAGTCTTTTTTTGTTGAACACGACCCAAGAGAAAAACATATTAGGAAAGCATTGAACTTTGGTCATACAGTTGGTCATGCCATTGAAACTTATTTTTTAAAGCTTGGGAACGAAAAACTTTTGCATGGCGAAGCCATTGCAATAGGAATGATTTGCGAGAGTTTTCTCTCTGAAAAAATGAATTTAATTACTGCACTTGAACTTGTTTCCGTTTCAACATTATTGCTTGACTATTTCAAATTGCCTTCTGTTCCTGAATCTTCTTTTGACCAGATTTTGAAACTGATGAAACAAGACAAGAAGAACAAAGACAATCAATTTCAATTTACATTGCTTAAAGGAATTGGAAACTACTCTATCGATAATTCCGTTGAAGAGAGCATGCTAATTGAATCTTTAAATTATTACAATTGCCTAGTTTCATGAGCGTAGCCACCGTTTCGCACCCTACAAAAAAAGTAAATGCACGCATTCGAATACCAGGTTCGAAAAGCGAAAGCAACCGTGCGCTTATTCTAAATGCCATGAGTGGGAATAAAATTCAAATAGAAAATCTTTCCACCGCACGCGACACACAAAGGCTCAAAAAAATTCTTGATAACGATCCTACAGAAGTAGATGTTCTTGATTCGGGAACGAGCATGCGTTTTCTTACTGCTTTGTATTGTGCTACCAATCGACACAAAATAATTACCGGAACTGAGCGCATGTGTGAAAGACCTATTCACCCATTGGTAAATGCATTGATTGATATCGGCTTTGATATTCATTACAAAGGCAAAGAAGGTTTTCCTCCGCTTGAAATTCATCCGGTTAATCTTGATCAATTAGAAAATGAAGTTTGGATAGAAGGAAACATAAGTAGTCAGTTCATAAGCGCTTTATTAATGATTGCTCCTTTTCTTCCCAATGGGTTGAAGATAAAATTCACGACAGAAATTTTTTCGCGACCGTATATAGATATGACCTTGAATATGCTCGAGCAATTAGGCATTCCGCATGTATGGGGAGCGAATTCAATTTTAATTGAACCACATCATCTTTCTATTCTCACCGATCAAATTTCTATTAATGCCGACTGGTCTTCAGCTTCGTATTGGTACTCGATTGCATTTTTAGCCGATGAAGCTGAATTGTTTTTAGAAGGATTAAAGGATGATTGGAATCAAGGCGATAGAGAAATTGAAGCGTGGATGAAACGCTTTGGTGTGGAAACAAGATTTACTACAGAAGGTGCTTTGCTTACTAAAAAAGAGGTGAATTATCCGAAGCTCATGAAAATGAACTTTAAAGAGAATCCTGATTTAGCACAAACCTTTGCTGCCATGTTTGCCGCAAAAAACATTTGCTGCACCATTTCGGGCATTGATAGTTTAAAGATAAAAGAGACCGAACGCATAGTTGCTTTACAAACAGAATTGCGTGTAATGAATGTCAATTTTGATTTTGCAACGCAATACGAATTCTATCAACTGAAAGGAGATTTTGTTCTACCTTCATCCAGTATAAAAACTTATAACGACCATCGAATGGCTATGAGTTTTGCGCCACTCGCTTTAATAGGTGAAATAAAAATTGAAAACCCCGAAGTAGTCGAAAAATCATATCCAACCTTTTGGAACGATTTACAAAAAGCAGGATTTCAGTTGAGTTTATAAAGGTTCATCGAACCTTCATTCGTGTAATCATTATTGAAAACAACTTTGGAAAGAAACGTTTCGCCCACACCGCAAATGCTTCTTTAAACTTCGACACCACAAGTTCTTCTTTCTCTTTTTTAATAGCATCTACTATTTCAATGGCGCATTGTTCCGCGGTTAGTCCATTTGATGTGGCTGTATCCATTGTTCCCAATTTTGCCCCACTACCCGTTAATGCATTTACCGAAACATTGGTTTGAATAAAACCCGGACACACTAATAACACCTTCACTTTGTCTTCATAAACTTCAGCTCGTAACGAATCGAAGAAACCATGCAAAGCATGTTTGCTGGCAGAATAACCACTGCGCCATGGCGAACCAAATTTACCAACTGCACTTGTCACCGTAACAAACAGGCCACTCTTCTGCTTTAAAAATTCGGGAAGAACAACTTTAGTCAAAGCAACGGTGCCGAAAAAATTGATTTCAAAAATTTTACGGTCAACTTCTATAGTAGTATCTTTTGCTAGCGAACGTTGCGAAACGCCTCCGTTGTTAATCAAAACATCGAGCCTTCCGAATTTCTGAAGCACTTCGTTTTTCTTTGCTTCAAATTCACTTTGTTTTTCTAAATCGAGCGGAAGAATAAAACAGTCACTACCGCACTTAGCTGCCACACGTTCGAGTTCTTCTTCTCTGCGTGCCGATAGAACAAGCTTCGCCCCTTCTTTAGCTAACTCCACTGCCAGCGCTTCGCCAATGCCCGATGATGCTCCTGTGAGCCATACTATTTTTGATTGCAAAGTTTTCATAGTGCTAATTAAGCAGATAAAAGATTAACCCTTTAAGTAGGCAGTTGTATGTTCCCCTTTTGTTTCATCCAGCTTGCGGGAAGGGGGTTAGGCGGTGCAACGTTCCTTTAACAAGGTTAGTATGTTTTGCAAACTATATTTTCTAAATATTTTTTTGGCGCAACCAAGTGGTTTTGACTGCTGTCTTTTACATAATGCTGACCTGCAGAAAGCACCTAAGCAGATTTACTATTTTTGAAACGAAAAACATTTTACCATGACAAGCGAAACAATGACATCTAAAACCGAACAACTTATTGAAATGGAAGAACGCTACGGAGCGCATAACTATCATCCAATGCCGGTTGTGCTCGACCGCGGTCGCGGAGTTTATCTTTGGGATATAGAAGGTAAACGTTATTACGATTTTCTTTCGGCTTACTCAGCAGTTAACCAAGGGCATTGCCATCAGTTGCTGGTTGATGTTATGAAAAAACAAGCCGAAAAATTGACGCTCACTTCGCGCGCGTTTCATAATTCGGTGCTGGGCGAATACGAAAAATACATTACCGAATACTTTGGTTATGATAAAGTATTGCCGATGAACACAGGTGTAGAAGCGGTGGAAACTGCTATAAAACTTGCGCGCAGATGGGCTTATGAAGTAAAAGGTATAAAGGATAAGAAAGCCAAAGTGATTGTGCCTGAAAATAATTTTCATGGACGCACACTGATGGCTATTTCGGCTTCTACCGACCCATCTAGCTACAAAGGTTTTGGTCCTTTTGTTCCCAATTTTGTTCATGTGCCTTATAACGATTTAAAAGCATTGGCTGCGGCATTGGAAGATAAAGATGTTTGCGCTTTTATGGTAGAACCCATTCAGGGCGAAGCGGGCGTGGTAGTGCCAGATGAAAACTATCTGGCTAAAGCAAAATTTCTCTGTGAGAAAGCGGGTGTGCTATTTATTGCCGATGAAGTGCAAACCGGTTTGGCACGCACTGGAAAAATGCTTGCCTGCGACTGGGAAGATGTTCGCCCCGATATTTTGATTCTTGGAAAAGCTTTGAGCGGTGGTATGTTGCCCGTATCTGCTGTGTTGTGCGATGACCCTATTATGATGAACATTAAACCCGGTGAACACGGCTCTACTTATGGTGGCAATCCGCTGGCGTGCAAAGTGGCTATGGCGGCTCTGCAAATTATAAAGGATGAAAACCTTGTTTACAATGCCTTTTACCTCGGTAAATATTTCCGTACTGAATTAGAAAAAATAAAACACCCACTCATCAAGCAAATACGCGGTAAAGGTTTATTAAA
>JAPLES010000087.1:0-20043 GCA_026391075.1 Bacteroidota bacterium
ATCGTTAACATGAAAAGGAGTAAAAATACCTAACTCGCTCCAGCCTCTGCGGTTCATATAGTAAAGTGTCATACCCGAAGAATAATCGCCTACACTAATTACTCGTTTATCTTTTGTAATACCCAGATTGTTTAAATCCTTTTCAATACTGAAATATTCTGTGAACTCATCGGCCCGTGGATTTTGATCGCGCTCTAAACTTATTCTTCGGCCATGATAAATCATTACTACTAGCAAAATAGTAACTGCCGTTTTTAGCCAAAGCGAATTGAAAATATTTTCTTTCCACTCTTTTAGCTGATACAGAAACACAACGCAAATTGCTACAGGCAAAAAGAGCATACAAATTAAATAGTAATCGTGCACTGTAAATTGCAGGTAAAACAAAATTAGGTAAGTCGCAGTAAATAGTAAGGCGAAGAAGAGCCAAATAAGTAACGCCCAGTTTTTGCGATTTGGAAATAAATAACACATTACAAAAACAAATGGCATAGCGTTTAAAAAATCTCGATAGATAGCAGCACGCAACCATTCATCTGTAAAACGACCTGCAATGTATTTTATAAAACCCCAATCGCCTTCCCAGATGGGTCTTATGTCGGTAGTAAAATATCCGTTTTGGTTGGCGGCATTGTAATGTTTTACAAAAGCTATCCAACAGCCGCAAATAAGTAGTGGCACAAAAACAAAAGCGGCTAAGGATATTTTATGCTTTAACCATCCTGAAGTTGTTGCTGATTTATTTTTGAAAAGTAGAACCAAAACAATTGTGGCATTGATGGCGCCATAACCAATTAGCGAAGTGATTTTTAGTAAACCGGCCACTGTAAAAAAAGCAGCGGCCCACCATAAATTTTTGGATTGATTCTGCTTACAAAATTTTATAAAAAAGCAGTACCCTATAAACGTGCAGGAAAGAGCCGGTACATCAGGCAAAAAACCAAAAGCATAATCAATAATGACGGCCGAAGTAAAAGGCATAAGGGAGAGAAGTAATCCATAAAATTCGTTGTTGAGTAAAAGCGAAATTGCTTTGAACAGGTAAAACAGCCCTACAAAAAAAATGGCTATTGAAAGAAGGCGAATAAAAGATTCGTGCACGCCAAAAATTTTGTAGAGACAGGCAGCGGTAAAATAAACGATGGGAAATTCAGAAACCATTTTGCCGTCATTGCCGGAGCAAATACTTAAACGAGGTTCGAAAAAATTCATGTTAACTTGGTAGTAATTGAGGGCCGTTGATGCGCCATCGCATTGCCGCCAGCCGTGGTAACCATGTGGACGTTTTTGAATTTCCTGGGTATAGCCGTAGAGTAACGAAAGAATAGTGAGGATAGCTATAAAAAGATAGGGCGATATTTTTGTGCTTTGCATGGAGGATTAACCAATTAAAATGAGGGGCTTTATAATTTGTAGAATTTTATTCCGTTTATAAGCATGATTTCATTCTTCAAATACTTTTCTTTTGCACGGGTACTTATGTGATCTTCTGCCTGTGTATCTAAGGCTAAATATTTTGCTCCTTTAACAATGCAATCTTCAATATCTGTTTCCACCGCTGCAGGATGCGATAAGGTCATAGAGGTCCAACCTCTTCGGTTCATGAAATATAAACTGATGCCCGATGAGCCATCGCCTATACTGATTATTTTATCTTCTTTGTTTATACCGTGTTTGAGTAACTCGGGTTCTATATCATAAAATGCCTGACAGTAAGACCATCCATCGTGAAAATCGCGTGTGGCATTTACTTTTCTTCCGTAATAAACCATAGAGCAGAACAATAGAAAAACCATTCCTTTCACATAGAGCGAATGGAACATGTAAGCGTTTCGGTTTTTAATTTGAACAACTATAATACTGCCGAGCACTACGGGAATTATGATAAACGGCAAGAGATAGTAATCGTGAAATTTAAATTGTGCAAAAAATAAAAAGAAGTAAGCAACACCTTGCGCTATCACCATAAGCAGCCAAACAGCAGGACGAAAAGTGTTGCGGTTTATTAAAATCCATGATAGCAGATAAACGAACGGAAGCGCGTACAAAAAACCGCGATAGGTAAATGCGTGCATCCAGCGGTGATGCAGCCAATCCCATACTTCTGCAATCGCATCAGGAGCCATTTCCCAATAGGGGCGCGTGGTCATTAAAAAATAAGTGTTATCGTTTGCCACGTTGTAGTGTTTCATGTAAGAAACCCAGATGCCGGTTATGAGTACAGGTAACGTACAAAAACCAATAAGTGCCTTCAGCGGAAATTTTGAAAAAGAAAAATTTTCTTTTCGCCATAAGTAAATTGACTGCAACAACATAATGCCTATAATGGCAAAATACCCCATGAGCGAGGTGGGTTTTAAAAGTCCCGCGAATGCAAAAAAGAAAGTTGCCTTCCACAACGATGCGCCTGATTTTTCGGATTTGAAAAATACAAGGCAATAGTAATAACCGATAAAAGTGAGCGAGAGCGCAGGCACATCAGGCAAAAAATTAAACGCATAATCAATAATTAATGGAGAAGTAAATACCATGAGCGAGAGAACGGCACCGTAGAATTCGTCTTCTGTAAACAGCGAAATCGTTTTATAAAGAAAAAATATTCCGGTGAAAAAAAAGCACAATGAAATGAGCCGGATAAAACAGTCATGAAAGCCAAAAATTTTATAGAGGCAGGCAGCCGCATAATATATAATCGGAAATTCAGCACCCATTTTACCCTCATTGCCGATGTATAGACTTAAACGGGGCTCAAAAAAATTCATACTTTGCTGATAATAGTTGAGCGCTATTTGAGCACCATCACATTGCCGCCAGGTGTGAATAGCATGAGGATGCCTAAATAATTCACGATGGTAACTGTACACGAGTGATAAGAAAAGCAGAGCACCTATAAACAAAAGGTTAAAGAAGTTTTTCTTAAGCATACCTCAAATTTAAATTCCAAACTCTACCTTCCAACTAAACACCGGAACAATTCCCAGATTCTTTTTGGTGATAATTATTTTCTTTTCGGGGTCGTAAAGTTTGTAAGCCACGTTTTCGCGGTTGATGATGTTTTGTGCATCAAAGCCAAGCACCCAAGAATATTTCTTTTTGTTGCGTCTAAAACTTACACCAAAATCCATGCGGAAATAGTCGGGAAGTTTTTTACTGAAAGCTTCGTTGGTTTTGTAAATAGTTTCATTAGCCGTAATTGATTTTTCTAAATCAATTGGCGTTACTCTGTTTCCTCCGCGCCAAATTATTTTGGCGTTTACTCCAATGCTGTTATTCTTCTTTTTTCCTACCACAAATTCTTTTCCGCCTAAAGCATTGAGCACGTAATTTACATTGTAGGTGGTGTTGCGCCAAATATTATCAAACCCTTTGTATTTAGAATTGAAAAGTGAAGTCGTAAACATGAAAAAATAATTCTTCGAAAAATATTTTTCCAACGTAATTTCTATTCCGTAGTTGTAGCCAACACCTTTGTTTTGTAATGGAATGTTTACAAAACCATCATCGTAATTTACAATAGAGAAGGTTTTGTTAGCAGAATCTGTTCCAATTGGAATGCTGAAAAGATATTGCACATAAGCTTCGGTTTTGAAACGAAAATCTCTTTTGAAATTCAAATTGTAACCTGCTACAACATGAAGTGCGCGCGAAAAATCAAGATTTTTATTCGGAAAATTATTTTGAGTGGCATTGCCGGCATACGAAACATAAGTACTTACTGCATCAACACGGCTGTGTAAACCCGCACCAAAACTTAACGTGTTGTTTTCTTTTACTCGCCACTCACCACTCATACGCGGCTCCACATAAAATTTATTATTGAGGAAAGAAAAAAGAAAATGCACTCCTGTGTTGAGCTGAAAGCGTTCGGTGAAACGGTGTTTCCATTGCGCGTATGCTTGGAGCATTGAAGTGTTGCCAGCGTTTTTTACTTGCGTTTCAGTTTTTGATGAGAGGTAAGAGAACGCTTCGCTATAAAGCTTGTAATCAATATTACTGTAGATAACACCAACACGAATTGTATTCATCACATCTAGTTTCGAATTGAGCATCATTGCCCCACTAAATGTTTTGTAAATAAATTTCTGGTCGTTGATGTTGAACTTTTTGAAATCATAATCGAGTGTGTCGTCTGTACTGGTGTTGTTGGTGTAGCTATAACTGAGGGTGGTTTTCAAATACGTTCGGTTGTCTTTCAGCAATAGCAAATGAGTTAAACCGGTAACACCCATCATTTGTTTTTGTGCAAACTCACTTTTATCGGAAAGTGTTTTCCACGAAGAGGAATCGTGTTTCGCGAAATCGCCTAAACTGCTCATTCCGCCAATTCCGAAAACAGTAAACGTTCCAATTTTTTTAGTGGGGAAATAAAAATTAAAACACAAATCCTGATACTTCGGAGTTACGTTGCCGCCAATCTTAAAACCCAAGAGCGCAAACAGTTCAAGTGTTGAATAGCGGTAGTTGATGAGATAAGAACCTTTATATTTTTTACTGAATGGTCCTTCGAGCGTAGTCTCGGCACCTAACACTCCAACTTTCAAAGCAAACTCCCATTTTTCAGAATTTCCCTTTCGCAAATTCACATCAAACACTCCCGACAGCGCATTGCCGTATTCCGCTGCAAAAGCACCGGAATAAAAATCAGTATTCGTCAACATGTTCGAGGATAGAATACTGACACCACCACCTGTTGAACCTTCGCTTCCGGCAAAGTGATTCGGGTTTGGAATTTCAACTCCTTCCATTCGCCAGAGCAAACCGCGCGGAGAATTTCCACGAACTACAATCTGATTGTTTTCATCATTAGCGGTAACTACTCCTGCAAAACTTTGCGCCATGCGTGCCGGGTCGTTTTGTGTACCGGCATAACGATTCATTTCTTCGGCAGAAAAAGAACGGGCACTTATCGGGGCAAAATCATTATTCGCTTTTGATTTATCGCGCTGGTAAGTAATTTCCACTGCGTTCATTTTCGTAATTTTCTCCTGCATTTCTATGGTCAAAAAAATTTCTTTGCCTGTGCTTACTAATATTTCATTTACTGTGGCATCTTCGTAACCCAGGTAAGTAAACTTGATATTGTGACGCCCTACTGCCACATTTTCAATAAAAAAATTTCCTTCCATATCCGAAGTAGCACCTTGTGCAGAATTAGAATTAATTACAAATACATTCACGCCCGCTAAAGGCTGTTTGCTGTCTTTATCGGTAATTTTTCCTTTTATGTTTTTTGTAAAAGACTGCGCTGTAGTGTTGAATGAAACAAGAAGAATTAAAAAAAGAAATGCAACGCAGCGCATGAATAATTTTGTCTTTGTAAGTGTGAGTGAAAGTAATTTATTTGAAAACAGATTTAATTTTTTGATGATGAGGAAAGGAGTGGCAGCTAGTGTTTTATTTCTTGTGGTAAGCATTTTTTTAAGTGCCTGTAAAAGTAAATGTGCTGATACCAGTTGTATGCATGGCGGCATTTGCAATGATGGTAGTTGCGATTGCCGTTTGTGGTATGGCGGTAAAAATTGTGAGCAGGAATGTGCGTTGGGTTACGGTGGCGAAAACTGTAACATAGAAGTACGGGAGAAGTTTTTTCATCAATGGAGTGCGATCACTACTTCAACAGCAGGCACTAAAAACCATTCGCTGCCTATTACTGCCGGGCCAAGTATTTCTACTTTTTACATTGGTAATTTCAATGACGATTCGTTTACAGTCATTGCAACTGTTTCCAATAAATATACCTTCGATATTTTTACACAAAATGCCACCGGTCATTATACCGGTACAGTAAGCGGTTCAGGTTATTTAAGCGGCTCCAAACTGGCTATTGATTTAACCATTCAAAACGGAACTCACTACTTTTCTAATTGTAATCCTTGAAATGCCCATCGTAAAAACATACACACCAAAACAAATATAGCTTGGGCATTCCACGTGTCCTTTTTAAATAAATTATAGCTGCGTGAAAACTAATCCTGAAATAATTTTTGTTGATGACGATATACTAGTGGTAAATAAACCATCGGGCATTACTGTTATTCCTGACCGCATACACACCGAGCGCGAAACGTTGCAAAATATTTTTGAAAAAAAATTTGGAAAATTATTTGTGGTACACCGTATTGACCGGGGCACCAGCGGTATACTTTGTTTTGCCAGAAACGAAACTGCGCATCGCCACCTTTCACTTCAATTTCAAAACCATCAAGTCAAAAAAAAGTACCTGACTTTTGTTTCGGGGAGAATGGCAAGTACAGCGGGTGAAATTGATTTGCCCATTGCCGAAAGCAAAACAAAGCCGGGAACTATGCTCATTAACAAGCGCGGGAAGAACGCACTTACGCTTTATGAAGTGGAAGAACAATTCAAGCACGCTGCTCTTTTAAAAGTTGAAATTAAAACAGGGCGCACGCATCAAATACGGGTTCATTTGGCGTATTTAGGAAACCCACTTTTGGTGGATGAAGTTTATGCTAGTACGGAAGCTTTTTATTTTTCGAAGGTCAAAAAAAATTACAAAGCCAGTGGCGAAGAAGAACGCCCAACTATATCGCGATTAACGCTTCATGCATATGAGATTAGTTTCAAACACCCTGTTCAAGAAACTGAAATTACTTTGGTTGCACCACTGCCAAAAGATATGGAAACACTACTTAAACTCCTTCGCAAATACGATGCTTAATTTTAGATTCACGCTCCTAAAAATTTCGTTTATGAAAAAAAGTATTCCCACATTTTTAATAGCTGTATTTTTTGTTTGCAACCTTGTTGCACAGGCACAGGACAAAGGCACGCAAACCATTGAAGAAAAAGAAGCACTCAACAAAATGAGCGTTGAGCGTAGCAATAAGGAAAAGGCTATAGCTGCGCAGCAGAAGCAAAATAATGCCGATAAACAGAGTGATAGCGAAAAGCAAAATACAGAAAATGGCAATAAGAATTTGCGAATGAAAAAGGATGTAGAGGAAACTGCCTTCGATATTTTTAAACTCGATTTTATTGAAATGCTTTGGAGGACTTACCCGGGTTGGGCTACTTCCGTTGGCTTTCATAAGTATGATTCACTCTTGGTAATTCCCGATAAGGAATCGCGCGAAACGGAATTGCGTTTTTGCAAAACAGTGGAAACTTGGATGCAGAAATTGAATTTCGATTCGCTTAAACCAAATGAAAAAACCGATTACCGATTGGTTGAAAATTTTCTGGCCGGTGTTCGATTCAACATAAATGATTTTAAAAGTTATCAGTGGGATCCTTCTTCTTACAATATTGGTGGTAGTATTTTTGATGTTCTTGACTACAACAGAGTTTCGTTGAAAGAAAAAATGGTTGCGTTGAAAAAGAAACTGACTTACGTGCCCGAATATTACAAAGCAGCAGAAGCAAATATTAGCAACCCTACTAAGGAACACACGCAACTTGCAATAAAACAAAACGAAGGTTCACTTTATTTTTTCGATAAAGTGTTGCCAGACTCGCTTGCTTATTCGGGATTGAACAGTATAGAGCAACGAGATTTTAAAGCCAATGCCGATAAAGCAAAACTTGCTTTGCAAGGTTATATCGCTTTTTTAAAAACCATTTTGACGGAAACCGAAAAGAAAGATGCACGAAGTTTTAGAATTGGTAAAGAGTTATACGAAAAGAAATTTGGGCTTGATATCAACTCTCAATACACCGCGCAAGAAATGTATAAGAAAGCCGAAGAGCGAAAAACATTTGTGCAAGGCGAAATGTTTACGCTGGTGAAAGAAAAATTGTGGAGTCAATATATGGGCGGAAAAAAAATGCCTGAGGACAAACTTGTAGCGGTGAAAGAAGTTATTGATGCGCTATCGATAAAACATTGCAAGCGCGATGAGTTCTTAACCACTATTGAAAAGCAGTTGCCCGAATTAACCAAGTTTATTAATGAGAAGCAGTTGATAGATTTGGATTCAACCAAACCGCTGATGGTGCGTAAAACACCTGAATATATGGCGGGAGTTGCCGGGGCTGGAATTAATTCTCCCGGGCCTTATGACCGTTTGGGAACCACTTATTACAACGTAACTCCGCTTACAAATTACTCGGCAGAACAAGCAGAGAGTTATTTGCGCGAATACAACGACTACGTGTTGCCGATATTGAATATTCACGAGGCGATACCTGGTCATTACACACAGGGAATTTATGCTAACCGTTCGAACAGTATGATAAAAACAGTACTTGGAAACGGAGCTACTATTGAAGGTTGGGCTTGTTATGTAGAGCGCATGATGGTAGAGCAAGGCTTTCACGATTCGCCCGAAATGCTTTTGTTTTATTACAAATGGAATTTGCGTGAGGTGTGCAATTTTATTCTGGACTACAACATTCATTGTAATAATTGGAGCGAAAAGGAAGTGCGCAACTTGCTGGTGAGCGAAGCGTTTCAGCAGGAAACAGAAGTGACAGAAAAATTTAAGCGCGCCACCTTGAGTCAAGTGCAATTGACAAGTTACTTTACAGGGCTTACAGAAATTTATGAGCTGCGTGAAGATGTAAGAGCAAAACTTGGTGCAAAATTTACACTCAAAAAATTTCACGAAAAATTCCTGAGTTTTGGTTCGGCACCAGTGAAAGAAATACGTGCGTTGCTTTTGAGAAACAGATAGAAAGGCAAAAGTCTTTATTACTTCTGATTAAATTTCCATTTCACACTATGCAGATAAGGCACTGCAACTCCAATAGCTGCACCTACTAAGTAGCCGGTGATTACGTCTGTCCAATAATGTTTGCCGGCTTTGTAACGAAGCACTCCTGTTACTATAGGCAGCGCTGCACACAGCGACCACACCACGGGTTTTAATTTTGAATTGGGATTGTAAGTGGCGTAAGTAGCGGCAAAGAAAAAACTCATGCTCGCCACCGTTGATGTATGCCCGCTGAAAAAAGATTTGAAATTATCTTTCTTGAGTTTTTGCGACATGGGCACTTCGGGATTGTAAACCAAAGGGCGAGGACGATGAATGGTTTCTTTAAACAGATTGGTGACAGCAATGTTGAGCGCAAACACTTCGGCTGTCATGACGGCTATTTTTCCAAAGTCTTTTCTTGAGTTGGGATTGATGAGATGCAATAACGGCAAAGCAATGGCTGCATACATGGTGGCATCGCTTATGTAGCCGCAGGTTTTTGAATTTTGGTAAGTAGCACCGCGGTCGAATTTATTGATGGAGTTGCGGTCGAGTTTGAGAATGCTTTCCTGTGAAGGAAGTGAATGGGTGGTGCCGAGTAAATAAGAAGTGCCGAGCAGGCCAATGGCATTTGTGCCTAATGGAACATCAACCGCAAGCGATAATTTGTAAGGTGAGGTGAAGGGTGCCTGAGCGTTTGAAAAAATGCTGAGCTGGATACAGAGCGCGAGAAGAATTATTTTTCGAAGCATGGTGCAAGTTAGGATTTCATGCTAAGGGAAATAGGCGTAGATGTCTTTTCTGTCCATGAACCGAAGAAGAAGGAGTGTTTCCTTTTCCTGTTTCAATCCAAGACGATAGTGGCCTATACGAATGCGATAGTAACTGCCCTTGGCTTTCATTTTTTTGATGTTGCGTATTTCGGAAAATGAAGAGCAATTTTCTAAGTCCTCAATAAGTGCATTTACCTGCTCTGCCAGTTTTTTGTTGGAGATTTTTTCAATATCTTTTTCAAAAGATTTTTGAACCTCTACTTTCATTTTGCAGAAGCCACTTTTGAAAGATTTGCTTTAACTTTACTCAAACTTCCTTTAGCCGATTGCTCAGCTTCTTTAAGTGCAGTCATAAATGCCAAATCTTCCATTTCATCGCTGGAGAGAGTAGATGCTTCTTTCTGCATTTTCTTTAGAAGGCTAAGAAAAAAAGTGGTTTCACTTTTTGATGCTGACGGTATGAGTATGTATTCCATGTGATTCTGTTTTGACTGTGCAAATGTAGAGTTTTCTTTTTCAGTTTTGTGCAGCGTGTTCAATTGCAAATCATTACCATATTGGTTGTTGGGACACCCACCGATAAGGAATTTACTCTGGCAGCGTGAGTAAACCATTGGAAATATCCAAACAGAATTTTCGTTTCCGAAGAAAATCCAATCCCAAAACACCATCGTAACCGGAACTGATTCCATGAGCTAAAAAGTCATAGACCTGAACTTTGAAATTTTGTTCAGACTCTCCAAATGTTTCCAAATTTTTTAACTCGTAAACTTCGGTAATGATTACACCGTTTGAAGTTTCTACTTCTACTGCGCCAATTTTATTTTCAAATCCATAACCCGATAGGTGGAGAATATTACTGTCAATAGTGGTGTGAGTGGCGGCAGTATCTAAGGCAAGTTTCAGTTCAATTTTATCATCTAAAACAACATCTACAATAATCACCCCTGCTTCTTCCGGAATTTCAAACTTTATTGTTTTCATACCCGTTTCAATATTCCGATGCGGTTTTGCGGTTTTGTTTCACCTGTAAAAACAACGGTTACACGATTGTAGTCTTTGACTTTCTCTTTTCCGAGATAGCACACTTCTTTTTTGTCGTGGCTATGCAATACCACAACACCCGATACGAATTTCCCGTTCTCTGAAACAGGATTTCCGAGCAATATCCATTGGTCAGGAAATTTATTTTTTATGGTGGTGAAGGATTCAGCTTTCATGCTGCAAATATAACGGTTCAATTACGAAATAAAAAAACGTAACAAGCGGTTCAACAACAACACAGCACAGTTCTATTCTATCACTAACTTCTGTTTCCATTCAAAGAAAATTTTTGGGGAAGGAAAAGGAAGATTAGATTTGAGGAGTATAGTTGTTCGTGACGTATCGCTGAGCCGATACTAAATATCAACGGCAAAAATTATTAAGCATGAAGACTACATTTTTTTTATTTCTCACTGTTATTTCATTCTTGAATTGTTATAGCCAAACTAGTGAGGAATTTTATAACAGAGGATACTCAAAAGCAGCAACCGCGGACCACCAAGGGGCTATTGCAGATTATAGTAAGGCAATAGAAATTAATCCTAATTATGGAGAAGCATATTACAATAGAGGACTTTCAAAAGGCAAATTACAGGATTATCGCGGAGCGTTGGAAGACTTTAATAAGGTGATAGAAATATATCCTGATTTCGCGATGGGTTATAGTGACAGAGCGATAATAAAACATGAATTACAAGACTATAGAGGGGCAATAGCTGATTATAGTAAGGCAATAGAGATTAATCCCAATGAAGTAGCTTATTACAGTAGAGGACTTTCAAAAAATAAATTACGAGATTATCAAGGAGCAATAGTAGACTTTAATAAAGCGATAGAGATAAATCCTTATTATGAAGCAGCATATTTTGGACGAGGATATTCAAAAGCTGTGCTACAAGACCACAGAGGTGCCATAGAAGACTATAGTAGGGTAATAGAAATTAATCCTGAGAATCCAAGAGCATATTGTAACAGGGGAGTGGAAAAGGAATTCCTTAAAGACTATAAAGGAGCAATTGATGACCATACTAAAACCATAGCTATTAATCCTAAAGACGATAGGGCTTATTTGAATAGAGGACTCTCAAAAATAGCGATTGGACAAAAGGATAATGGATGTTTGGATTTAAGTAGGGCAGGAGAATTAGGAGATAGTGACGCGTATAGCTTGATTCGAAAATATTGTAATTAAAAAATATAGAGGCAATGAAAGATATAGCTGGAACAATATTGGAATTAGAAAAGGACAAAAGCCCTTATGAGATAAGTCTATTTAATCTAAGAATAAAAATGAACGCTTTAAAACAAGACGGGAAAGACATAGACAAAGAAATTGAGGAAGAAAAAAAAATGTTGTTTTATATTTCACAGTTTGACAGTGAAATTGAACGCCATAAAACGACAGACGGCTCCTACGGACCGTGAGTGATTTGTGTTTTTTGTTTCTACAAACAGGTTGCTCCGCTGGAGCATTTTTGCCTTTTACTCCGTTAGGAGTTTTCTGTTTGTAGTAATAATATAATGTAGAGGAGGGGTGCACCGTAGGTGCCGCCTTGTATTTTTGTTTCATCCCGCTTTTTGCGGGAGTATTGGCTGTTTGTATTTCACGCACAATGAAAAAACAAAATGAAAGCGGGACAGGTGGGTTAGGGATAGAACGGAAATCCTTTTTTTTGCTGATAGAGAAAGACTAATGCATCCACCTCCGTCTCGCTCAGAGCAGCGAGCCACCTCCGCAAGCGGAGGACAAATACAGCAAAAAAAGATTGCAGTGATAGCCCGACCGCGCTTTGGCGGGAACCATCTAATAATTTTATTCTTCGCTTGAACTCTTGTTCAATATCGGCATCAATGTATTTGAGGGCGGTGCTGGTGTTGAAGCCGCGGATGTAGAGAATGCGGTAAACATCGAGTATCTCGTTGATTTGCTCGGTGGAGTAGCCGCGTCTGCGCAGGCCAATGGAGTTGACACCCGCGTAGGTAGTAGGGTGGCGGGCAGCGCGCACAAAAGGCGGAATATCTTTATTGACTAAGCAGCCGCCACTCACAATTACGTGGCGACCTATTTTTACAAATTGCTGAAAGTTGGTAGAGCCACCGAGGATGGTGTAGTCACCTACTTCTACATGCCCCGCAAGATTGGCGTTGTTTGCGAGCACGCAGTTGTTGCCTATAACACAGTCGTGGGCAATGTGCACATAAGCCATCAGCAAAGTGTTGTTGCCAATGACGGTTTTCATAGAAGCTTCGGTTCCTTTGTTTACGGTAACGTATTCGCGAATGGTAACGTTATCGCCAATAACCACCTGCGATTTTTCGCCTTTGTATTTTAAATCCTGAGGAATAGCAGAGATAACGGAGCCGGGAAATATTTTGCAGTTTTTGCCAATGCGCGCGCCTTCCATAATGGTTACGTGCGGACCAATCCAGGTGCCTTCGCCTACTATCACATCTTTCGAAATAGTTACAAAGGGTTCTACCACTACATTATCGGCAACTTCGGCTTGTGGATGGATATAGGAAAAAGGTTTATTCATAGTTTCTAATTCGGAAATTCGGAAATTCGGAAATTCGGAAATGGGAATACAGAAAGCAGAAGTGTTTGGTTTTTCATTTTCGAATTTTCAAATTCTCACATTCTCGAATTTACTTGCCGTCTTTGCGTTGTATCTTTGCCATCAATTCGGCTTCGCTTACTAATTTGTTGCCCACGTAAGCGCGACCTTTCATTTCAATAATTCCTCTGCGCATAGGCGAAAGCAATTCCATTTTAAAAAGAATGGTATCGCCCGGCACTACTTTATGTTTGAATTTTACTTTGTCAATTTTAATGAAGTAAGTATCGTAGTTCTGAGGGTCGGGAAGTTTGTGAAGAACGAGAATGCCTCCTGTTTGTGCCATGGCTTCTAACTGCAACACACCGGGCATAATTGGGTTGCCGGGAAAGTGACCACGAAAAAATTCTTCGTTCATGGTTACATTCTTTACGCCTACCACTTCGTTATCGTTCAGCGCAATAATTTTATCAATCAGCAAAAACGGGTAACGGTGCGGAAGAATTTTTTCGATGCCTGTAGAGTCGTAAACAGGAGGAACGTTTTGGTCGTAAGCCGGAGCAGGGTCTTTCAATCTTTCCTGTTTAATGTGTTGCTTCAAAATTTTGGCAAACTCCACATTGTGTTTGTGTCCGGGTTTGGTGGCTATGATGTTGGCGTTGATTGGAGTTCCTATCAATCCCAAATCGCCTACAACATCTAAAAGTTTGTGACGGGCTGGTTCATTGTGATGATGTAATTCCACATTGTTCAGAATGCCTTCTTCCACAACTTTAATATCGGGCTTGTTAAAGAGGGCTGCGAGTTTCACGCGCTCTTCTTCGGTAACGGGTTTGTCAACTACTATAATGGCATTATTCAAATCGCCACCTCGAATTAAACCTGCTTCATACAACATTTCGAGTTCATGTAAAAAGCAAAACGTGCGGCTTGGAGCAATTTCTTTTTTGAAATCGTTCATCTTGTCCATGGTAGCATGCTGCTGACCGAGGACTTCGCTTTTGTAATCAATAAGTGCCGTTACTTTGTAACGATTCGATGGCATGGCGAGATATTCAACGCCACTGTCTTTATCTGCATAATGAATGTTCTGACGCAATTCAAAAATATCGCGCTCTTCGCTTTGTTCCTGAATGCCTGCTTTTTCTAATGCCTCAACAAAATATCGCGCACTTCCGTCAATGATTGGAATTTCGATGCCGTCAACCTGCACTAAACAATTATCAACCTGCATACCAATGAGTGCACTCATTAAATGCTCCACTGTGGCTACCATCGCATTTCCTTTTTCTAAAGTTGTGCCGCGCTGAACGGTAGTAACTAAATCGCAATCGGCATTGATGAGGGGCTTTTCGGGCAAATCAATACGCTGAAACTTGATGCCGTGGTTGGGAGCAGCAGGCACAAATTTCACCGTCACATTTTGACCGGAGTGTAAGCCAACGCCTGTGAGCGAAACCTCTTGTTTAATTGTTTGTTGTAAAGAATGCGTCATTAACGATTTCTAAAGGGTGACAAAACTATTATTTTACATTACATTGTTATGGTGAATGAGAGAATGGTTGATTGTGTTGATTCGGTTTTACTACTCACTTAATCAACTATTCTCTTTTTTGTTCAGTTGTTTCTCTAACTCCTTCACCCTCTGAATTAACTGCGGCAAAATTTTCATGGAAGCCAAAATGCGGTAATGTTCACGCGCATCAATAGCCGGTGCACCCGATACTCCTTTTCCTTTTTCGGTAATATCGCGAATGACCGCGGCTTGCGCTTGAATCTTTACTCCATCGGCAATTGTCAAATGGCCGGTAATGCCTGCCTGTCCTCCTATCATTACATTCTTTCCAAATTTTGTGGAGCCCGAAATTCCTGCCTGCGCAGCAATAACGGTGTTGTCGCCTATCTCTACGTTATGTGCTACCTGAATCAGATTATCGAGCTTAACTCCGTCACCAATTTTAGTTGAACCCATTACTGCGCGGTCAATGCAGGTGTTTGCACCAATTTCTACATCGTTGCCGAGAACTACATTTCCTGTCTGTGGAATTTTTTTGAAAACGCCATCGGGCTGAGTAGCAAAACCAAAACCATCGCTGCCTATTACGCAACCCGAATGAAGAATTGTTCTGCTGCCTATTTTGCAATCGTGGTAAATAGAAACGTTAGCGTAGATAATAGTGTCGTCTCCTACTTCTGCATTATCACCAATAAAACAATTAGGATAGATGGTTACGTTCTTTCCAATCTTTACATTCTCACCAACATAACTGAAACTGCCGAGGTGTAAATTTTCTGCGTAAGTTGAATTCTTGCCGATGTGTGTATGCTCTTCAATACCCGAAGTTTTTGAATTGCCATTCATGGAAGCATAGAGTTCCATAAGTTTTTGAAACGCCTGATACGGTTCTTTAACACGAAGCGCAGCAGCGATATTCGCTGCGTTGTATTCAAGTGTTTCATCGCAAAGAAGAATACCCGCCTTTGCAGTTTGCGCATAATGAAAATATTTTGGGTTGCCGAGAAAGCAGAAAGAATCCTTGTCGGCTTCTTCAATTTTGGCGAGTTTATTCACCCTTGCTTCAGGGTTTCCTTCCAGTTTTGCGCTTAGCAAAACCGCTAATTCCTTCGCTGTAATCTCCATCTCGGGTTCTTGAATATGCACGTTTAACGCGCCTATTTTTTTTTATTGTGTGTGCGAAGAAAATATTTTTCAACTATGGCTTAACGGCCAATCGGGCTAAAGTCAGCATGAATCTTTTTCCGGCATTGCCCCTACTTCCATATTTACTACCGTTGCGGAAACTATTGAAATAGAGTTGAGAGTACATGGAAGCAAAAGCAGCGCACTTATTATGTCCGTATTTTTTTCCACCCTCTTGGAGTATAATGTGCTTAGCACCCATTTTCTTCATCCCATCGCGAGCCACAAACGAATTTTTGTAATTCACCTGTTCGTCTTTATCGCAGTAACATAACTGAATAGGGTTTTCAGGTTTCCAATGGCAAAGTGAATTATCGGCAAGTGCTTTATTTAGAGCGAAATTAGGGTCAGTAAGGAATAGATTAACAAAGGTATCTCGAACCATATCTTTTGGAATTTCAGGCAGTACCTTATCAATATCTCTAAAGCTATGCGAGCCATCAAACATGGCCAGTATAATAGAATCGTAAGGAGCCTTATAAATGGTGTTGATGTCCGGAACCATTTGATATACTTCGTTTAAACCGCGCAAAAGAAAAGGCAAATAATGCGGGTGACCATACTTTCTAAACATTATTTCACTTTGCACACCTGCCATATCATAAGCTCCACTATTACCGGAAGTTGCAGTTACTTTTAAATCAGGATAGCTTTCCTGAATATATTTGTTGGTAGCTACTGCTGCATAGCCACCTTCGGAGTAGCCGGTTAGAAATAGTTGGCTATTTAATTCAAACTTCAGTGAATCCTTTAATTCACGCGCAGCATAAATCATATCTACACTTGCCTGGCCTAAGGATTTGTATTGCTGATACAAGTGAAACTTATCACCATGACCTAATCCTATATAATCGGGCTGAAGAACCAGGTAACCATCAACCGCTAAACCAAGGCATATATAATCCACTCCGCCAATGTTTTTCTTTCTACCTTTCTCCACACGCGTTCCGTGATGATAGACTACTTCGGCCATGGGTTTATTGTAGCCACGGGGTACAAACACTAAACCCGAAGCGAGAATACACGAACTATCAATCCAACAGGTTTTATAAGTGATGTCATAAATATCTACATCATACTTTGGATTCAGTATGGCTTTAGGAACATGATTCTTTTTCATTTTCTCCCGCAGTTCCTCCTTTGTAACGATGTTCCAAATTTTGTAGGAGATAAGTTTGTTACCGGTAAAGTCTAAAGCAAATGTTTGTAGAAAAATGGCGAGAGAGGCGAGGAGAAGGATTTGTTTCATTAAGGTGTATTGAACTTTATTTGTTGTAACAGAATTAGTAATTAAGGTTCGAGCCCCAGATAAAACGACAGACTTCAAATTTGTTATGAGAAGTTCGGAAAGCTATTACCCAACCTTTATGAGAGTAGCAGGAGAAGTTCCAATGTGCAAGTTCAGGTGATTTACAGAGTTGAAATTGCGCTTTTGATTCGGCTAATTCGTAAATCAAGCTTTCAAGTTTTTCAACCCAGCGTGTTCCGCTTCCTTCTGTATTTTTACTTTCAACAAACTGAGCGGTTTTCAGAATTACATTCTGCGCACGCTTTTTAATCAGTACTTCCATTTTTCTTTTTCGTGCGGTATTTCACTAAATCTTCTTTAACCATTCTGAACGCTTCTTCTGCAGGAATGCTTTCTCCCTCATCTTTCGCTAACCATTCTTCTAATTGTTTTTTTGTAGGATTAGCTCCTGGCAAAGCCATTTCTTCATCCGTCAATTCGCGTTCCTGGTGAGTTTTAATCCCCATTTCTTTGGCTACCTGTATAAGGGTGTCAATTTTTTTCTTGGAAGAAGTAAGTGTCAGTGTGATTGTTTCCATGCTTCAAATTTATAACAAGTTCTTCGGATAGAAAACATAATATTTTGTAACAGGAACAGACAACACCGAAATATTCAACTGGTCGCTTGCCTGTGCAATATCAACCACTTCATTTTTGCCGAACATAATATTGATTCGATCTTCGGAAGGATTATAAGCATGATTAGAAGTAGAATCAGAAAAAACAAGATAACCGGCTTCTTCTTCACTCACCTTGAATTTTTTCATAGCACGCTCATTCAATTCTTTAATCTTCTTGTACGAAAAAGCTTTGTTGCTTATTTCAATTTTAAAAAGCTTGCGGTCAAGAATTGCTTCACATAGTGTGCGCAAAACTTTGTCACTGCAATGTTGCCAGTATTTAAACGCGGCAAAAATATCTACATCATCTAACTGCGAATAGTAGTTCAATACCTTTGGGTCTTTTTCAAAATCCTTCAGTTTTACTTTGTTGTGTAAGAAATAGGCAAGTGCAGGAGACGCATCTAACTTTTCTCCTTTCGCTATTAAATATTTCGCACGCTCAATCGCCTTCACCATCATTTGCTCTACACACAAAACTGTTTTGTGCAAATACACCTGCCAATACATCAACCTGCGCGCTATAATGAAACTCTCGATGGAATAAATTCCTTTCTGCTCCACTACCAACTCATCGTGGCGCACGTTCATCATTTCAATAATGCGCTCGTATGAAATTGTTCCTTCACTCACTCCCGTAAAAAATGAATCGCGTGTTAAGTAGTCAAGTCGGTCAACATCCAGTTGCGATGAAACTAATTGATGCAAAAACTTCTTCTTATAACTACCTTCAAAAATTTCAATTGCCAAAGTCAACTTGCCTTTAAAGTGTTCGTTCAGTTTCTTCATGTACATTTTCGAAAGCGATTCGTGATGAACACCCGCAATCAAACTATGCTCAAGCGTATGACTGAAAGGCCCATGACCAATATCGTGTAAGAGAATTGCAATCTCGGCAGCTAACTCTTCTTCCTCCGAAATTTTAATGCCTTTAATTTTAAGAATAGAAAGTGCTTTGCGCATTAAATGAAAAGCACCAAGCGCATGATGAAAGCGCGTGTGTATAGCACCGGGATATACATAATCGCTCAAGCCAAGCTGTTTAATTCTGCGCAGCCGTTGAAAATACGGATGCTCGATAATGTCAAATATCAACTCGTGCGGAATGGTAATAAAACCATGTACGGGGTCGTTGAATATTTTGCGTTTGTTCATTGGGAGCGTGAAGAAAAGTTTTATTCATAGAAATACAAAGTATTTTCATGAGGACGATTTCATTTTCTAGAAGTAAATAGTTTTGCGGCATGAAGAAAAATGAAGCACACAATCCCTGGACAAAACTTTCATCGGAAATAAAGTACGAGAACCCGTGGATAAAAGTGATTGAAGACAAAGTGAAAAACCCCGCGGGCAACGATGGCATTTACGGAGTGGTTCATTTTAAGACTCATGCCATTGCTGTTATTCCGCTCGATGAAGACAACAACACCTGGATAGTAGGTCAATACCGCTATCCGCAGCAAAGCTACGAATGGGAAATTGTTGAAGGCGGCTGCAAAGAAGGAACCTCACCACTCGAAACAGCTAAGCGCGAATTGATTGAAGAAGCGGGATTATCAGCTGAGAACTTCGAACTGATTTTAGAAATGCAGCTTTCAAATTCCTGCACCGATGAAGTCTCGTATACCTACATCGCGCGTGGACTTACATACGTAGGCGAGCAACCCGAAGAAGACGAATTGTTCGTCATAAAAAAACTTCCATTTGCAGAAGTTTATGAAATGACAATGCGCGGTGAAATTCGTGACGGGCTTTCGGTAGGCAGTATTTTAAAAGCACATATCTTACTGCTGCAAGGGAAGATTTAAAACTGCTACAAAAAACAAAAGGCGGAACATTTGTCCCGCCTTTTGTTTTTAACTAACGATACTCTTATGAGCTTTCAATTTTTCTTTCTGTTTCTTAAGCTGTAACGACAAGGTGTGTAAAGCCAGGTCAGTACTCTGCTCAAATGTTTTAGATGATTTGGTTACAAATAATGTTTTACCGGGAACGTGAACTTTAATTTCCACTACTTTCTCTTTCACGTTCTGCTTCGACTCCAGTTTTAAGAAAACCTCCGTTTCCACAATACGATCAAAAAACGTTTCTAATTTGGTGAGCTTTTTATTAATAAACTCCACCAGTTGTGTTGATGCATCGAAATGCACCGGATGAATTACTACGTTCATAAGGAACAATTTTTAAGGTTAGATAATTCGATTCGCAGTTCTAAGGTAGCAAAAAGTTTTCCTGAACTTCTAATTAAAGGAACGTTTAATTCTGCAAAATGTTTTAATGTGCTTTACAAATTTTCATTTGTTACAAATAAAAAAGGCACCCTTTAGGAGTGCCTTTTATTTTTTTGCGAGAACGATTAATTACTTAATCTCTACTTCAGCGCCTACATCTTCTAATTTCTTTTTCAA
>JAPLES010000087.1:20116-22212 GCA_026391075.1 Bacteroidota bacterium
TCAAGTCTTCAGCAGTTGCTTTGTCTGTTTTTTCTTTGATAGCTTTAGGAGCTCCATCAACTAAATCTTTAGCTTCTTTCAAGCCAAGACCGGTAAGGTCTTTAACCACCTTAACCACGTTTAGTTTTTGTGCGCCTGCGCTTTTCAAGATTACATCAAATTCAGTTTTTTCAGCTACAGCTGCTGCTGCTGCTGGTCCTGCTGCTACAGCTACTGCTGCTGCTGCCGGCTCAATACCGTAATCTGCTTTCAAAATAGTTGCTAATTCCTGAACATCTTTCACCGTAAGGTTAACCAATGTTTCTGCTAATGCTTTTAAATCTGCCATGTTGTATATTTTTTTTGTAGTTAAACCATAATTGCTCTTCGCTACTTTCGTCTACCCAAATGCTCTCACACACATCGGTAAATTTTAGCTTTAAAGAACGTCCCGTCTTAAAAGAGTTGGAAGCTTTTTTCAAAACGGACGGCAAATATAGGTTTACAAACCACTTTTGCAAATGTTTCTTTAGCCAAAATATGAATTGAACCTGTAACTGTCAGTTGCTTTTCTACATTTGCGGCCTTTAAATTTTATACAATGGCAACAATTAAGAATTTGGTTAAGTTTGCCGCCAAATTTTTGGACATGGCAAAATCAAAATCGAAAGACAAGAAGAAGGCTGTAAAAGCAAAATCTGCAAAACCCGCTGCTAAAGCGAAAATTAAACCTGTGGCTAAAAAAGCCTCGAAGCCTGCAAAAAAAGTTGCGACTAAGGTGAAGAAGACTGCTAAACCCGTAAAGAAGGCAAAACCAGTTGTCAAGAAAGTAGCTAACGTAAAAGCTGTAAAAGCAAAACCGGTAAAGGCAAAGGTAGCGAAGGGGAAACCCGTTGCTAAAAAGAAAGCTGTTGCAAAGAACAAAGTTATTGTTGTGAAGAAGGTGGATAAAAAAAAAGCTAAAGTGAAACAAGTAGAAAAGAAAGAAGTAAAAGCCATCAAGCCGGTGAAGAAGGAGGTAGTTGCAAAAGCGCCTAAAACAGTTGAACCTGTAGTGAAGGTGAAAGGCAAAAGAGGAAGACCTGCAAAGCCGGTAGAGAAGAAATTTGTTCGTCAAGCCATTAAGCCCGAAGTAAAAACATTTTATAACACACTTCCCCAACTCAAACCACAACAACCAACAAAAGTGTCGAGACAGCCTAATATACCAGTGAAGACGAATTTGCGCTATAGCGATAAAGAGTTGAAAGAGTTCAAAATTTTGATTGATAAAAAGTTGCTTACCGCTCGCGAAGAATTGGCGTATTTGAAAGATGCCTTAGATAATCATACCGATAGCCAGGCCGGAAGCAAAGCATGGAATATGGAAGAAGGAACTGATACTTCAGAAATGGAAACATTGATGAATCAGATTTCGCGTCAGCATGGTTATATCCGTAACTTGGAATTAGCGCTTGTGCGTATTGAAAATAGAACGTACGGTATCTGTCGCGTTTCCGGAAAACTAATTCCTAAAGAGCGTCTTCGGGTAGTGCCTCATGCTACCTTAAGTTTAGAATCAAAGATGACTCGTAGAACAGATGAAGATACTACAGCTACATCAGCAGCACCTGCACCACCAAGCGATTTTGGTGAGGGCTTTGAAGATTGAAGATGGAGCAAATAATAAAAATGAAAGGTAGCAATTGTGCTACCTTTTTTATTTTCTAAACCAAAATAAAATTTATGTTTGAAGAAATAACACTTCAGCATGGAACGATTTACAGGATTGATTGGTGTGGTGCTCATTCTCGGAATTGCGCTCCTATTATCAAATAACCGCAAAGCAATTAATCTACGTTTAGTTTTCAGCGGACTTGGTCTTCAGTTAGCACTTGCCATTTTTGTTTTGAAAACAGATGTAGGTCAAAACGTTTTTGCGTGGACAGGCGACCGCATTAAGCGCCTACTCGAAATGGCTGACAAAGGAGGGGAGTTTGTTTTTGGTGGTTTAATGCGACCTGAATTATTGCATCCTATTTTTGGCGACCACTACAGTTTTCTTTTCATGTTCAAGATTATGCCCACCATTATTTTTGTGGCGGTGCTAGTGAGTGTGGCTTATCATATCGGAATTA
>JAPLES010000036.1 GCA_026391075.1 Bacteroidota bacterium
CCCGTAGCACCTGTAGTGCCATTACTTCCTGTGGCACCAGTTACACCAACACCTGTAGCACCTGTAGCACCTGTAGTTCCGTTATTTCCTGTAACTCCGTTTACTCCCGTAGCACCTGTAGTTCCATTACTTCCTGTAGCACCAGTTATACCTACACCAGTTGCACCTGTGCTTCCATTATTTCCTGTAACTCCGTTTGCTCCTGTTGCACCTGTAGTTCCGTTATTTCCTGTAGCACCAGTAATACCTACACCAGTTGCACCTGTGCTTCCATTATTTCCTGTAATTCCGTTTGCTCCCGTAGTACCTGTAGAACCGTTACTTCCTGTAGCACCAGTAATACCTACACCAGTTGCACCCGTGCTACCTGTTACTCCACTAGCACCTGTGTTTCCGGTTATCCCTTGCGCACCTGTAGTACCGGTTACGCCTGCACCCGTTGCGCCTGTATTTCCTATATTTCCCGTGTTGCCTATAATACCTTGTGCGCCTGTAGCACCTGTAACGCCCACACCGGTGTTACCTTGTAAGCCTTGCGTTCCTGTATCACCTGTAGTTCCTGTTATTCCCTGAATGCCTTGTGCGCCCGTACTTCCAGTAACACCAATACCTGTAGTTCCAACATCACCGGTTGCTCCTGTATTGCCTGTAACTCCTTGTGCTCCTGTAGCACCAGTTAATCCAACGCCCGTATTTCCTTGTAAGCCTTGTGGTCCTGTGTCACCGGTTGAACCTGTAACACCTGGAATTCCCTGTGCGCCTGTGTTTCCTATGATTCCTATTCCTGTGGCACCGATAGAACCTGTTACTCCATCAATACCAGTAGGTCCTGTGGCACCTATAGCTCCTGCACCTGTAACTCCAATTGCACCAGTAGCACCCGTGTTTCCTGTATTGCCGTTTAGGCCGTTGAAACCACTTGGGCCTGTTGGTCCTGTAGCTCCTCCGCCAGCACCTGTAACACCTGCAGGACCTGTTGGTCCGCCAGGTCCTATAGGACCACTTGGTCCTGTAGCACTATTACCTGCAAACAAAGCATAAGGAACACTGATAAGTTGTGATGTTCCCATATTCGTGTAAGTGCCTGAATTATTAACGTCTACTTCTACCTGAAGATATTTTCCACCGGTTGCCCAGTTGACTACTGCTAAAGTTCCGAAGGTTCCTATTTGCACATTTACTAAACCAAACTGATTGGCTGTTGTGTTATTCGTTTCGTTATAAACAACTGCTCCACCTGCAGTTTGGTCATGAATGGTAAAGCGCAACGAAACGGGTGTTCCAGTAGCTACCGGTTGACCGGAGTTATCGCGTACTACCGCCTGGTAGTTCATTTTTTGCGGGGGGGCCTGTGCTATAGATACGAGAACAAACAGAATTGCCGAGGCAACGAGTAATACTTTATTCATGAAGTTAGAATGTAGCGTGATTATTAGGAGCGATAAATATAAACCATGAGATGGAAAAAATCAACAAGTAGGGTAGATGATAATCAATGCTGAATGATTTCAAAGAGTTCGTGGTCAAACTTTGCTGCTGAAACCTCAAACTTATCGTGCTTTACAGGAATGGTGATGTCGGTAGCTTCGTTGTCATCACCATAGTAAATAGTAAGCTTCATGCAAAAATCACTTATGTCGGCAGGAGAGTAGTGTTCGTCTAATCGCATCATTACAATTGTTTTGCCGTCTTCAATAGCGGTAGTGTTTCCGTTTAAAGGAACCAGCACCATGTCTGGTGTGGAAGTTGGAATTTTTGTATTTACCTTACTTCGTTTTAGTTTAAGAAATATTCGATGGATTGTATTTTCAGCTGCATACGAAATGACACCTAAAAGATTTTCTTCTTTCAATTCCGCCAATGGATTAGTAGTTGCTTTTAGAGAAGTAAAACCAATAAATCTTTTTTCACGAACATTAGGAATAGCCACACGTAAGTCGCCATAGGAGCAAGAAAAAATTTCTTTGCCGGTGAGCAAACTGAATCGTTTAATAAAATCTTCTTCGCCATCGCCTCCTTCTTTGGTAGCCAAAATAGTATTGTCTTTAAATTCAACTTGAGTGGCTACAAATTGTGTTTGCCAGGAAATAGTTTTTTTGTCGAGGACAGTTTGTGCAGCTATTTCGTACACCTTTTCTTTGTTTATTGAATCGGCAAAGCACAGTTCAGTTTTTTTGATTTTTAGTAGCAAAGGGATTTTTCCATTCCTATCGTAAGCGTTTATTACCTCGTAATACGTGTTGCTTTGCTGTATACACACTTTCCCATTTTGGTCAAATACTTTTACCGAACTGGTAGCGGTATCTGCATAAAGCGAAGTGCCGCCTGAGGTTTCGGAGGGTGATAAAGTAGGTGTTCCTGTTTTTTCTTTACACGATACCAGGAGTAGTAACGCTGCCGTGATATAGAGGGCGAATACGTAAACTGTAGGTGAATAGTTGATGATTTTTTTCATGCCGATTGGTTATTGTTTGCGAAGATAGACCAGAAAAGTGAATTGCAAATTCATTCATCAGCAGCAATTTATTGGCTTGTTTTTTCAAGCAAAACGATTGCGGAAATAACGCTGTTTTCATTGGTGGATTCAGCGTATTTTACGTTTTAAATTTAGTTGAGAAAAGATATACAAGAAACTCTGTTATGCCATACATTCGCGGACTTTATAAAAATCTTTTCATCAAAATTTTTTCTAAAACCTACTTCATTACTATGAAAAAAGTGTTACTCGCTCTATTTGTTTTTTCGTTTTTTTATACCAATGCTCAAAGTACATACGAGCAGGTGCACAGTTTATTTCAAGCTAAATGTACAGGTGCTTGTCATGCAGGAGCATTGCCATCAGGCAATTTAGATTTAAGTGGAACTACCGCTAATGTCTATAACCGTTTGGTTAATGTGACCCCTACCAATCCTTCGGCTGCCACTAGTGGTTACAAGAGAGTTGTGCCCGGTTATCCATATCGCAGTTTGTTGATGAAAAAAGTAAATCATGGCTTAGACCCTATGAATGATTTAATAGCGGCAGAGGGTAACGGTATGCCTAATACTGGTGATACACTGGCGAAAGAAGAAATTGAATTGATTCGTCAATGGATAATTTGGGGAGCTAAAGATACGGGTGTAGCGTATAATGCTTCGTTGATTCATGACTACTACGCCAATCCGGTGAATGCTGAAACTACTGCACCTTTATCACCTTTACAAGAAGGAAGACAGGGTTATCAAGTAAAATTTGGTCCTGTATTTTTAGAACCACAAGGCGAGTTTGAATTTTTTCAAGTGTATGATCCGCATCTTTCTGCCGGTGTAGAAATTACTGAATTGCATTCAAAACTTCCAACCGAATCGCACCACTGGGCGCTTAGGAGTATAACACCTGCCGGAGCAACGGCTATGGGAGTAGCGCCTGTGGCAGGAGCAAATTTCAATACACAAATTTTGGTTTATCAATACACCAAGTTTATGGCTATTTGGCAGTTTACCGATGAATTAGTTTTGCCTGCCGGAACTGCCCATTTTCAAAACCCATCAGACCCATTGTTACTCAATTTGCACATGCACAATTACAGTGCTACGAATATTCTTGCAGCATCGGCATATTTGAATGTGTATACGCAACCTATGGGTAGCGGTGCTATAGAAATGAAAACAGGATTAGCCAGTTATGGAGGTCAAAATCCTTTTGCACTTAATATTCCTAATACCGGCACACCATACACGCTTCAAAATGTGGTGACCTCTCCGGGAGAAACGCGCTATTTCTGGAATATACAATCGCACACCCACCAATGGGGAAAGGACTTTGATATGTTTAAACGAAATAGTGATGGTAGTAAAGGAGAACAGATTTACGAAGGGTACTACAATGAAAACTATAGTTTTAATCAGGGCTATTATGATTATGCGCACCCTGCTGTAAGAACTTTTGAGCCCATGATGGAAGTGAATATGGATAGTGGATTAATTGTGGAAGCTACGTGGCTCAATAACGGACCTGCCAATATTCCATTTGCTTTGACTACGGCCGGTGAAATGTTTGTTACTTATTTTTCGTATACCAATCAACTACCGTCAGCCTTAGAGGTGAAGAAGATCAATGGCGAAGGAACTGCCATCGCTATATCTCCAAATCCCGGTAAGGACTTTTTCCGAGTGAATTATACTTTGCATAAACCTGCTTATACAGTGGTTGAATTGTACAATGCGATAGGCGCAAAAGTGAAAAACATTTTTGCCGGAGCTCAAACGGAAGGATACCAAAATCTAGCTATAGATATTTCCAAAGACGGATTAGCAGCCGGTGTTTATTTTGTAAATATTTCTATTGATGGAAACAGGACTACGCAAAGATTGGTGGTAAATCAATAGCATTTGTTCAGTTTTTTATTTTTTGAAATCCATAATTTTGGTTTCGAAAGCCGTGCTTAGAATGCTAACATGAAAGATATTGTTGCCTAATTGCAACAGAAGTCTTTCTATCATTACCGCCATGAATTTATTTCCGATACCGGCAGACGGACAAGCCAATTATAAAATGGTAGCCAAAACCATTTATGGTTTAGAGAATTTGTGCATGATTGAACTACTTAAACTAGGAGCCGAAAACCCTGCGGTGCACAATCGCGCGGTGAGTTTTGAAGGGAACCTGGGGGTGATGTATAAAGCAAATTTACTGCTGCGCACAGCGCTTCGGGTGTTAGTTCAATTTGCAGAATTTGAAGTGAACAACGAAGATGAATTGTATGAAGCGGTAAAGAGTATAGCATGGGAAAACTTGATTTCGGTAGATGATACCATTGCTATTGATACGGTATTGAACACCGAGATTTTTAACCATTCACAATACATATCTCAAAAAACAAAAGATGCTATCTGCGATCGTTTTAGGGAACTTTGCGATAAACGGCCTTCGGTTGATTTAGATAATCCAACCTTGCGATTGCATTTACACATTGCCAAAAACAAATGTGTGATAGCCCTGGACAGTTCCGGTGACTCGCTACACAAACGTGGTTATCGCGAAAAAACAAATCTGGCTCCTATCAATGAAGTGCTGGCTGCCGGATTAGTGCAATTGAGTGAGTGGGATATGCGCAGTACTTTCATTGACCCTATGTGTGGTTCGGCAACTATTTTAATTGAAGCCGCTATGTTGGCGGCAAATATTCCGGCCGGATACTTTAGAGAGCAATTTGGTTTTATGAACTGGAAACAAGTGCTGCCGTTTAATCAGGAACTATGGGAAAAAATACACAGCAACGCTATTGAAAGAATTTCAACTGAAAACATTGCCCTGTGCGGTATTGAACTATCGCCTAACGTGGCACGCAAAGGAAAAGAAAATGTGAAACGATCTAAGACGGAAGATATGATTCGCATTCGCTGTGCCGATTTTTTAGATAGTGATGCACCTACCACCGTAGGCAGCAAACCTATTTTGCTCATGAACCCCCCTTATGGCGAACGAATGGTAAAGGATGATATTTGGGAGCTGTATCACAAGGTAGGTGACACCTTTAAAAAGAAATATGCAGGCTATGAGTGTTGGATAATTTCGAGCAACCTAGAGGCACTTAAAAATGTTGGGTTAAGTACTTCTAAACGAATTACAGTTTACAACGGTCAGTTAGAGTGTCGTTTTTTCAGATACAGTATTTATCAAGGAACAAAAAAGTGGAAAGGGGAGGAGTAGAATTTCGATTTATTTTACTTTTTGCAAGGTAAACGCAAAGGTAGTTCCCACCCCAACCGTGCTGCGTACATGGATAGTTTGATGATGCGCTTCTAAAATATGTTTTACGATAGCCAAACCCAAGCCGGTGCCACCTTGCTCACGACTGCGGTGTTTATCAACTCGATAAAATCTTTCAAATAAACGTGTAAGATGTTCTTCCGAAATTCCAATTCCGTTATCGGTAATTTCTACCAAAATATTTTCTCCCATTTCGTAGAAGTTAGCTAGCGTGTTTCCGCCTTGGTTGCCGTACTTGATGGAATTATCGGCAAGGTTGGTAATAACCTGACGAATCTTGTCTTTATCGGCATGAATGAAATGTGGTTTTTCGCTGCCATCTTTTAAATCCAGCAACATGTTTTTGAGTTTTGCCTTCAGTTCCAAACTTTCAAACACCTCGCGCACGAGATGAACGATGTCGAAATTTTCTTTCTCAATAAAAATTTCACCTCGCTCTAATTTTGAAATTTCATCAAGGTCATCAACGAGTGAACTGAGCCGCTCTACACTTGTTGCGGCACGTTCTAAAAATGTTTTAGAAACTTTCGGGTCGTCCATAGCGCCTTCTAAAAGTGTGTGCACGTAACCCTGAATATTGAAAAGTGGTGTCTTTAATTCATGTGAAAGATTGCCGAGAAACTCTTTGCGAAATTGTTCGAGCTTTTTTAAGTCTTCAATTTCCAAGCTTTTATTTTTTGCCCAATCAGCCACTTCTATTTCCATTTCTTTGAGCGGGTCATCGGCTTGCATAGAGCCCAGAGAATCTTTTTGTGAGCGGTTGAGTTTAAATTGATGAATGACTTTATAAACTAAGTGAATGCGGTTACGCAGATATATATCGACTGCATAATACACGAGGAGAGAGGCTGAAAAAAATGTGACCAACCAGATTGTAGCAAACGAAGTGAGCGATGCATAAAAATACAAACTTGCTATGCTCACAATAGTTGAAAGCAGCATAGCGATTAGTATATTAAGAGCACGGGGTGAAAGTTTATCCATTAATTTGTAGGGGCGAAGATACAGATGCTACTATATTTTCTATTACTGCTGTGCAACAAAAATATAAAGGCACCAATTCGGCAGGCGCTTTATCTCTGTTAATTGCATGGCTGTGTCGATGTATTTGTTTGGCTGTTTTTTACCCACCCCGACTTCGCGTGCACGAAGTCACCCCTCCCTACTTTGTAGGGAGGGGAATGTCACGCTCGGGTGACAAGGGGAGGGTAGAAAATCCTGCACTTTACAGCGGATGATTTTACGGTTTTTCTATCCAGCTAATTTATACCCACCCCGACTTCGCGTGCGCGAAGTCACCCCTCCCTACTTTGTAGGGAGGGGAATGTCACGCTCGGGTGACAAGGGGAGGGCTTACAATTAAGCTTTGGATAAAAAAAAATCTTTATATAAATAAATTTCTTTTTTTTGTAAAAGGAACTTTATCTACATCAAAGCAATAACCACCGCCATGAAAAGTACTACCTATAATTACCGCCATATAATAGAGCAGATAGAAGACTACGCTATTCTACTTTTAGATGAAAATGGCATTATTGAAGACTGGAACAAAGGAGCAGAAAAGCTAAAGGGTTATAAAGCCGTAGAAATTATCGGTAAAAGCTTTAATGTGTTTTACACTGCCGAAGACCGCGCAAGCAAACTGCCCGAACAATTAATTGCAAAAGCTATTACAAACGGTAAAGCAAGCGATGAAGGTTTGCGTGTGTGTAAAAACGGCATCACATTTTGGGGCAGTATTCTTATTACCGCGCTGTTCGATGAAAAAAATAAACTCACCGGCTTTTTAAAAATTACCCGCAACCTTACCGAAAAAAAGCAACTGGAAGAAAAATTACTTCGCCTTAACGAGGGTCTCGAGCTAGAGGTAAAAGAACGCACTGCCGAAATATAAAAACAATTCAAAGTAATTTCCGATTACAAATTTGCACTCGATGAATCGAGCATAGTTGCCATTACCGACCAAAAGGGAATTATAAAACACGCTAACGATAACTTCTGCAAAATATCAAAATATACGCAGGCAGAACTTATAGGTCAAGACCACCGCATTGTCAACTCTGGTTACCACTGCAAAGAGTTTATTCGCGACCTTTGGGTAACCATTGCCAACGGAAAAATATGGAAAGGAGAAATAAAAAATAGAGCCAAAGACGGAACTACTTATTGGGTGGACACTACCATTGTTCCCTTTCTAAGTGAATTAGGCAAACCCACTCAATACATAGCCATAAGGGCAGACATTACTGCAAGAAAAAAGGCGGATGAGGATTTGCAAAAAGTTAACCGCTTTTATGCTTTTATCAGCCGCATTAATCAAAGTATTGTTCACATTAAAGACAAACAAGAACTTTTAGATACTGCCTGCAACATAGCCATAGAGGTTGGAAAATTCAAAATGGCATGGATAAGTTTTTTGGATGAAACCAACAAATTAAACATAGTAAGCTTTGCTGGCGATGAAAATGCTACAAAAGAATTAGCAAAATATTCTAGTCTTGATTATACAAGTCCCATGCTGCGCGACACACCTGCCGGAAGGGCGCTCCGGACAGGGGAATATGCTATCAGTAACGAGGCACAAAGCGACCCCGCTATGCTGCCTAGGAACGAAGAACAGGTGCAACATGGGCTAAAAGCAAACATCGCGCTGCCTATTAAAAAGTTTGGAAAAACAATAGGCGTCTTCCGCTTTGTCTATTCTACAGAAAATTATTTTGACAAAGCCGAAATAGCGCTACTCATGGAAGCTGCCGGTGATATTTCTTTTGCATTGGAGGTAATGAAAAAAGATAAACTACGTGCAGAGGCAGAAGAAAAATTAGTACAAAGTGAAGAACACCAGCGCGCTTTGATTGAAAATGTAACCGATGCTATTATTCTTATAAACGAAAATTCGGAAACTGTTTATCAAAGTCCATCGGCAAAACGCATCACCGGTTTCTCTTTAGAAGATGTGAAAGGCAGACCTTTTTTTGAATTTGTTCACCCGGATGATTTGAAAAGTTGCATCGACTTTTTTCAGCAGGTGTTTAGGGAACCGGGGGTTCCAAAACAAAATCAATACCGCATCCTGCACAAACAAGGGCACTATATTTGGATAGAAGGCACTATCATTAACCTGTTTCACAATGATAGTATAAAAGCATTTGTTGTAAACTATCGAGATATTACGGAACGCAAACAGAGCGAGCAGTCAATTATCAGCTTAAATGAAGAGTTGACAATCGCCAACCAACAGCAATCTTCTATTCTGAATGCCTTGCCGGCAAATATTACGCTGTTGGATAGAGCAGGAACTATAATTGCCGTAAATGAATCGTGGAAAAAGTTTGGAGATGAAAATAACTTACAAGGCAGCCAATATTGCGTAGGTGATAATTACATAGCAGTATGCCAAAAAGCAACCGGTGCCGAAAAATACGAAGCTGACTTGATGGCTGCCGGCACACAGCAGGTGTTGAACGGAACCTTGCCTGAATTTGCGATGGAATATCCTTGCCACTCACCCACTACTAAACGATGGTTTAGGGTGGAAGTAAGACCGCTATTAGAGAAGAAACAATCTGGGGTGGTGATTATGCACATAAACATTACAGAGCGAAAAATGGCTGAAATAGCAATTCAAGAGCTCAACGAAAACTTAGAATTACGAGTAACAGAGCGCACCACCGAACTTACCGAAGCCAACAAAGCATTAGAGGCATTCTCCTATTCCGTATCGCACGATTTGCGCGCACCGGTAAGAGCAGTTACGAGCTTTACCAAAATTATTCAGAAAGAATATGGAGCTGGATTTGATGCAGATTGTAATGAGCTGTTTGAACATATAGAAACAAGCAGCAAAAGAATGAACGCCATTATAGACGACCTGCTTAACTTAGCCAAATACGAAAAAGAAAAGCTACGACTCGCTCCACTGGATATGTCGAAATTAGTGAAGAATATTTGGGATAACATTTCGTTTTCAACTTCACATAAGGCAATCCTTCAATTAGCTGATTTGCCTTTGGCAAATGCTGATGAATCTATGATAGAGCAGGTATTGGTAAACCTTATTTCAAACGCAGTTAAATATTCATCGAAGAAAGAGAAACCGATGGTAATAGTGGGTTATGAAAAAGCAGATGTAACAATTACCTTTTTTGTAAAAGATAACGGGGCAGGTTTTGATATGAAAAACTATAATCGTCTCTTTGGTGCTTTTCAACGCTTGCACGGCACCAGCGAATTTGAAGGTACCGGTGTAGGGCTACATTTAGTCAAGCGAATTGTTGAACGACACGGTGGAGCGGTATGGGCAGAAAGTAAAATAGATGAAGGGGCTACGTTTTATTTTACGTTGCCAGTATAACTAACAAGCCAAACAGCCGACAAATACATCCACGCAAATGCGCTCCCATTTTGTTTTGTTCTGTTTGTTTGATAAAAGAATTTTAAAAAAAGCGCATTGCCACGCAGGGGTTCAGTCGTTCACTTGACAGTTACGTGCTATTCTGAGGGTAAAAGAAAGTATCCGCTTTAATTTTCCGTGATGTCCACTGGTGTACATAAGTAAAGCAGCCGCTAACATGGCATTGCTGCAATGAGGGGCGAAGTCTTTAATGTAAGTTTCGTCTTTCTTTTTAATTTTAGTTTTAGGTGGACAGTTAGTGCTCCTCAAACCCGCACTGACAGCAATCCCCGAAACTGTTAGCGGCAATGCCTTTTGACAAGTAGTCGTTGATATTCAAGTTAGACAAAATCAGAAAACACACAACATGAGACAATATCTACTTCTTTTTCTTTTTTCTACAACGCTTGCAAACGCACAAATAACTTTTAATAAGAGATATGGTTCAGGATATGCTGAGGGCGGTGGTGGAATTACTGTTACAAATGACAAAGGTTTTGCAGTTGTAGGAAATACTTTGGCAAATGGTGCAGGCGGAAATATCTTCCTAATGAAATTAGGGCAGGACGGTTCATTACAATGGCAAAAAGATTTTTTCGGAGTGAATGATGACCATGCGTGCAATGTTTATCAATTAGCTAACGGTAATTATGTTATTGGCGGGACAACATCCAGCTACGGTAGTGGGTGCGGTGACGGATTTATTTTGACTTTAGACTCGGTGGGTAATTTAATTTGGGCTAACGCCTACGGGGATATTCAATGCAACTATGTCAATAATATTATTATGACCGATAGCTCTATTGTCGGGTGTGGCAGTGCAAGTGGAAGCGCCAACGATGGTTGGTTATTTAAGGTGAATAAAAACGGTTCTCTTCTTTGGTCAAAAAAGTATATCGGCACTAATCAATTTACAGAAGTAAGGCAAACTCTTGATGGTGGTTTTTTGGCGGTCGGTTCATTTAACCCGCTCGTAATTCTGAAAACCGATTCAGCAGGAAACCCGGTTTGGTTTAAAGATTATGGATTCAATATTCTAAGGGGACAGAGTTTTGAAATTCTAAAAAATGGCTCCGCAATAATTGTTGGGTTTACTCCAAATACGGGTTCTATTGGCGGAGAATCAGATATTTTTCTTCTCAAGTTAGACCCGAGTGGAAATCAGGTTTGGTTTAAGCAGTATGGGTTTACCTTTTTTGATTATGGCTACTCAGTAAAGGAAACCAAAGACAAAGGGTTTATTGTCACAGGATATACTAATAGTTTCGGACATGGCGATTGGGATGCGTTTCTTTTGAAAACTGATACAGGCGGCAACCTTTTGTGGGCAAAAACTTATGGTGATGTTTGGGCAGACCAAACCAAACAAGTTCAAATTACTAATGATGGTGGCTTTGTGATTACTGGATACTCATCCAGTGCAAGTAATAATGATAGTTCTTATGTTTATGTGGTCAAAACCGATTCAAATGGAGTTACCACATGTCATTACAAGGACTGGCCGGCACTTCAGCAAACCCAACCTTACCCGCCAACAACCCGAACAATTACCGCAGCGAACTTTGGCGTAGATTCTATTTGCAACGTAACTGTTTCGAACTATCTATTTACAGAAAGAGATTTTTGCGCAATGCCTACGGGTATTCAATCAACAGCGGACGAGTATTCATTTTCTATTTATCCTAACCCTGTTTCAAGTTTCATTCAAGTTGAAGGCATCGCAAGACATACTCCACTTGCGATAACTAACCTACTCGGACAAACATTATTTCAAACGACTTCGGAGACTGAGAGTTTGACAATTGACGTTTCAGCTTTGCCTGACGGTTTCTATTTTTTGAATAGACATAAATTTATTAAGGGGCAATAATTTGCGGACGTGAATGGCACAATGCCGCTAACATCGGTCTAAATGAAATGGCGCGGGAAGTCATAAGCGTTAAGTTTCACTTTGTTATTTTAGTTTAGTGTTTGCGGACAGGAAGCGCGTTTTAATGCGCCACTTCATTAGCCCGTGAAACGTCAAACTGTCTAAAAACTCACCGGCTCCTGTTGATTATTTTATTGCGCTATTATTTGGTATAGAAACAAGCCTGTACTATCCTTGCACATGCAATTCATACAAGGTAAAGACAGAGCACAAAGCATTCTTTTCCC
>JAPLES010000030.1 GCA_026391075.1 Bacteroidota bacterium
GCATTCAGAATCTCCACTTCTTTTTTGCCGCCATCAGTAGCTTGCGCAGGGACAGAATTGATAACTGATGATTGATAATTGATAATTAAAAACAAAAACAAGCGAAGCTGTATGTTTCGTAAACAGAGGGGAAAAGAAAAACTTGATTTAATCACGAAACGAAAATGAGAAAAAGTAATAGAGTAAATATTTTCCGAACGGAATTTGTGACTTGTATTAACTGTTATTTTCCGCTCTCATCATACTTCTTGGCTCTGCGCTCTTCGGCTTTCTTAGCGCCCAAAACATTGATGGTGATATAACGATAAGGACGTTGTCTTACATCTTTCAGCAATACATTCAAATTGACTACAGCAGAATCTACCTTGGTATAAAGATCATCGCTCTTCACAATTTTTCCAAGCGTACCTTTGCCAGCGTTTATATCTTTAATAACGCCATTCACTTGGCCTATAGTAAGATTGAGATTCTCAATCATCTGCTTCAAATTTGCTTGTTGCAAAGAGTCGGTAACGTTTTGCGCATTTTTTAAAATGGCTGTAATCGCACTGTTGTTCTTTTCAATATTTCCGGTAATGCTTTGCAAATTCTTCAGAGTAATTTGAAGTGTTTCCTGATTCTGCTGAAGTATGATATTTATTTTTGCAATGGCAGAATTTACTCCATCAAGCGTGGTATAAATTCCCTTCGGATTTTTTTGGTCGAATAAATATTTAATTCCACCGATGGTGGTATCCAACGAAGGGAGCATGTGTCTAACATCGCCCATTATAGGGTCTATTTGTGCACCCAATTGTTCGCTTAAATCTTTTTTGAAAAAGGTATTAATGGTGTCTCCATCTTCGTAGAACGTTGAAGAATTTCCGAAAACCAAACGAACTTTTTTACTCCCTAAAAAATCGGTGGAGATAAGCGAAGCGTAAGTGCTGTCCGTTTTCGGTATCTGAATATCCTTATCTAAATCCAACTTAACTACAATTTTTCCGGTAGTGGGATTGCGTTCCATGCCTCCCACTCTTCCGCAGGGAAAACCGTTGATGTCAACCATGTTTGATTTATACAAACCATCCACGCGATCATACACCGCGTAGTAAACATTCTTACGCACGAAAAGGTTAGTGCCTTTAAGAAAGTAAAACCCGAGAACAAAAATGATTACTGAAACTGTGGAGAAGATACCTACTCTTGCCTGATTGCTCACGTGGTTTAAAATTTTACCAAAAATATCATTTACATATAGAAATCAAAACGAAGAGAAGATTGCGCATAAACCAAAAACAGAACTGAAATTTTATTTGCCAAGCGAAGCGCGCAACTCGTTGTACTTAGCCAGATACTGGTCAGCCATTTCCTTGTTGCCCTTGTTGCGATACGAAACAGAAAGATTCATATAAGCAGCGGGATATTTAGGATTGATAGCAATTAGTTTCTGTGCCGTAGCAATTGCCAAATCAAATTGTCCGCTCAAACCATAAGCCACGCCTAAATCTTCGTAGTACAATTCAATTTTAGGTTCCAATTCAATTGCCTTATTCAAATACACAATTGCCATAGGCAAATTACCTGCAACTTTTCCAAAACCTGTTCCTACCTGATAGTAATCTCCGGCTAATAGCGGTCTTAATTCATTTCCTTTCTTCAACCAAAAATCAACTGAATCGGGTTGATTCAATTTTGCATATACCTGAGCCAATAAATATCTGCACTCCACTTGTTCGGGTTTTGCATCGTATGCTTTCAGCAAATTATTTTTCGATAACAAAGGCTGATTCGATTCGTTGTAAACGATACCGAGATTGAACGAAGCATCGTAGTATCCACCTACACGATACGCTGCTGCTTTTTCGTATATTGGAATTACCTGCGGTAAATTATGATAGCGTTTATATAGAGCGTTTCCCATCAGTAACCACGCGTTTGAATGTGTTGTGTAAATACGAACGGCTTCGCTCAAGTGAACAATGGAAGAATCGAGAAATAAATTTCGAATGGAAGAATCGGGAAGATTATTGATGAACGTAAGTTCTTCGTTGCTCACATTCGGATTCAAGTCTTTGATAAATTTCTTAATCATTCCGCTGTCGCGCAAAGCAGCAATATCCGATTCTGCCGCTTTGGTTAAATCACCACCAACCGAGGTTTGAATCTTAGCAGAGTTCAAACTGTGATGCGAATCAACTCTGAACAAAGTGAAGCTGTCTTTCCAATCGTAGTTACGCGTAAAAGTTTTGACTGAGTAAAGCGAAAGAATAATTACAAACGAAGCGAGAACCGCTTTTTGATTCTTGATGTAGGTGATAAGAAGATAAGAAACCAAAATGCAGAAGCCCAATGAACTCATGTAAATGAAACGCTCGTTCATTAAAACACCCACTGTAAAAAGAAGGTTAGATGCGATAGAGAAAGTAGTGAAGTAAAACAGGATGGCATAAGAAGCAATTGACTTTTTCTTCAAATTCATCAAGGCGTAAATCACCAGCGCACCGTTAATCAAAAGCGAAAGAACAAATGTAATGTCTCCAAAATCAACGTAAGGAATTTGATTGAAATAATAATCGTGAGTAAGCGGATGAGGAAAAATCAAGAGCTTGATGTAAATCAAAAAAGTATAAATAATAGTGGCATAACGTTGTGAAGTAGTGGCTAGTAAAAATGGATTGTTCAGAATTTCCGGTGAGTCTTGTGTAATTCCCGATTGCGTAAATTGACTTCGCAGAAAGAGAAAAATAGCAACCGGCACGAGGTAAGCACCAAGTACCATTACATAATCTTTCGTTTTCGCATTGGTGAAGAAATAGTAAGTCAATGGTATCACCGCAAAAAATGTAATCGCATTTTCTTTCGACATCAGCGCCACAAAAAAGATGAACGTTCCCCAAACCAGGTGAAGAACATTTTTTGTTTTTACATACTTGATTGTAGCCAATAATGAAAGCAACGAGAACAACATACACATGACTTCATCGCGCCCTTTCACATTTGAAACCGCCTCGGTATGCATAGGATGTGCGGCATAGAGCATGGTGGCAAAAAATGCAAGACCTAACTCCCCAACCGGAGTTTTGATGGAATACTTTTTCGGAATAATCAGTTGCAGAATATGAAACAGCAATATGCAGGTTAAACCAAAAAGCAAAATGTTGACTGCGTGATTCAGGAAAGGAAACAGATAAGGATCCTGGTCACCCATGATGATGTTCTTGTCCGTAATTTCCCCACGTTTGTCGCCTTTTATTCTGCGCGAAATTTCATATTCAATCGTCAAACTCACCATACTTAAAGGACGGTAACGACCACCGCTTACTAGTTTTGCACCGCGCTCACCAAAAAACCCTTCGAACATATCATGCGTGAAATGGTCTTTGATTCCGCCAAAACCTTTTTTAGTGAATTTGTTATCGGTGAGAACAATCGTATCATCAATGGCATATTTATTCCAAAGTGTATTGGAATACAAAGTCACCGTGAAAAGAAAAATAAAAAGATACGGAATCCAGGAAGGAAGTTTGATTGTTGTATTACTACCTACAACGGTTGATGTTTTAACTTCCGACTTCGGACTTCCGACTTCGGGTTTTTGTCTTTTTTGCTTCGCCACAGTTAGTTTTTTTGCAGCGTGAATTTAAAAACACTTACTTCCAATGCAACTTCCTTAGAGAATACGAAACTCCCATGACTATGAAGGAAGGTATCCACACCCAAACAAATTCATTTTTCAAAACCTCCCAACCCCAACTAGTAAAGAAGCTTGAAATGCTGATGGGCGAAACTTTGATAGGACGAAACGAAAAGAAATAGCGGGAATTATCGAAGGGAGCAAAAAATGCAACACCCAGCCCACCGGTTGTCATGGCATCTAAAACCGGATGAGAAGCTGTAGCAAAAAAGAAATAAGCAAACAAAGCAAACCATCGTCTGCCCCCAACCTTTTCCGTACCGTAAAAGGAGTGTATTACGGCAAGTGCGAGCAATGCCGCGAAAAAAAATGAATGAGTTATTCCTCTGTGTCCCCAAATACTTTCGTAAGCAATTCCCAATTTAAAGCCTATGGCATCGGCATCGGGTATAACTGCGCAAAATATACCGAGCAACCAGAATTTTTTATCCAAATTTTTGAGGAAAGAAATTTTGCCTATAGCTATAGAAACAATACCGTGTGAAAAAGCCGAAGCCATGTTAAATTAATTTATACCGCTTACCCGGTAAAGAAACGATAATGCTATTCATCTCCATTTCTAAAAGAGTAGCTGCAAGAACACTGGAATTCATTTGTGTTTCATCGACTAACGAATCAATAGCAAGTTCTGTTTTTTCATTTAGCAGATTGTAGATTTTTTGTTCTTCATCAGAAAGAATAAGGACAAGCTGGCGCTGTTGCTTTTTCGATTTCTGTTCTGATGCTGTCGCCTTCCAATTCATCTCCAGCAATAAGTCATCGGCACCTTCAATCATTTTTGCTTTAAAGGTTTTAATCAAAAAATTACAACCTGCGCTAAACTTATCGGTTGATTTACCAGGGAAAGCAAACACATCTCGATTGTAGGAATTGGCAATGTTTGCTGTAATAACAGCACCGCCTTCAATGGCCGATTCAATCACCACTATGGCATCGCACATGCCCGCCACAATTCTGTTTCTGCTTGGGAAATTAGAAGGATGCATTTCGTTGGTAGAAATATACTCCGTGAGCAGACCACCTTGTTCTACCATTTTCTTTGCTACACTTTTGTGTTGTTGAGGATAGATTGTATTCAATCCATGAGCAAGAACTCCCACCGTTTTCAAATTGTTTTCTAAAGATGCGTTATGAGCTGCCACATCAATTCCATACGCCAATCCGCTGACGACCAAAACATTTTGTGCAGCTAAATCCGCTACTAATTTCTTCGTGACTTCTTTTCCGTATTCGCTTGCTCTGCGTGTTCCAACGATGCCAACAATCTTTTCTGCATTCAAATCTGCATTGCCTTTGTAGTAAAGTAACACCGGAGAATCGGCACAGGCTTTCAATCGCTGCGGATAGTTTTCATCGGTAAAAAACAGTGGGGTGATATTATACTTCTCTGCAAACTTCAACTCCTCTTCTGCTTCTTTCAACACATCTGCACTCGAAATGTCTTCTGCTCTTTCCTTTCCTATGCCCGGAATTTTTTCGAGTTTGCCTTTTGAAGTTTTGAAAACAGCTTCGGGGCTTCCGCAATACGCCACCAAATTTTTCGCGAGTACACTCCCCACGTTGGGCAAAAGTGTTAGCGCAACCTGATACAATTTTTCGTTAGAAGTTTTATTCGGCAAAACCTGTTTATTTTGATTTCAAATTTATAAAAGCCACTCACTTTTATCCGATGAAGAAATTTCTACTCCTTACTCTTTGTATTATCTGTGAACTGTCAACCGTCAATTGCCAAACTCTCTACTGGAAAAACAGAAAACCATTTGAAGGTTACTGGCAACAGGATGTTCATTACAAGATAAAAGCGAGTGTTGATGAAACCACCGACATAATTACCGGAGAAGAAAATCTTACTTACGTCAACAACTCTCCCGACACACTTTACTACGTTTATTTCCATCTCTACCAAAATGCTTTTCAGCCGGGTTCTTACTTAGATAATTTGCAGGATAATAACGATGCGCACATTACTTACGGCAAATACGAAAAGCAAAAACTGGGAATTGTTATTGACGAAATCAAAAATAAAGACTCGCTCACTTTACAAACGCAAATCGACAACACGATAATGAAAGTGTTTCTTGATGAGCCGATTGCTCCTAATTCGTCAAAAGTTTTTCTTATCATATTCAAAACTTATTACGATGCCGGCTCTACACGCAGGCGAATGAAGAAATACAAAGCATTCGGAGCGAATCATTACAACGGCTGTCAGTGGTATCCTAAGATTTGTGTTTATGACCGCAAGAGCGGATGGAATACCGACCAGCATTTGAACCGCGAGTTTTATGGTGACTATGGAACTTTTGATGTGGATTTGACTTTCGCTTCGAACTACGTGGTAGAAGCAACAGGCGTTTTGCAAAATGAAAATGAAGTGCTGCCAGACACACTTAAAAAGAAATTAGACATCTATAATTTCAAAGACAAAAAATGGGATGCTAAACCTGATACAATTACTCCTTACAAAAAAGGAGTAACCAAAACGTGGAAGTATCATGCGGAGTACGTTCACGACTTCGCTTTTACTGCCGACCCGAGTTATAGAATTCACGACACGATTATTTATCCCGCAGGAAGCAAAGGAGTTCATTGCGTAGCTATTGTTCAGGAGCCGCATGCAAGCGGCTGGCAGAATGCTTCCGATTATCTTTCAAAAATAATTTCTGTTTTCTCGCGCGATTTTGGCGTGTATGAATATCCGAAGATTGTAGTTGCCGATGCAGCCGATGGCATGGAGTATCCGATGATTACTATGGATGGCGGTCGTGATGTAGAGTATCGCGGTTTGCTCGTGCATGAAGTGGGGCACAATTGGTTTTATGGAATGGTGGGCAATAATGAAACTTACCGCGCCATGCTCGATGAAGGCTTCACACAGTTTCTTACCGCATGGGGTTTGGAACATATTGATGGCAATACAATTCCTTATGAGTTCGGCAAGAAAACAGGTTGGTATTACAAACGATTTTTTGAGCCTACACAGGTTCGCGAAAGCAAATGTTACTACGGTTATCTTGCAGATGCTATTCGTTATGAAGATGAACCTATCAATACACACAGTGATGGATTCAACGGAGCACTCGGACAAGGTGGTGGTTACCGGCACGTGTATATGAAGACCTCGACCATGCTCTACAATCTGCAATACGTTTTAGGCGATTCGCTTTTTGCTGCTGCAATGAAACATTATGTGGCGCAATGGAAATTTGCGCATCCGTATCCCGAAGATTTCCGGAACAGCATTTCGCAGTTTACGCATATTGATTTGAACTGGTTTTTTGATGAGTGGATGGAAACCACCAAAAACATTGATTACAAAATTGGAAGAATAAAGAAGGGACAACTCAAAGACCAATACGTTATTCGTTTGAAACGCAAAGGCAGAATGCAAATGCCTATTGACCTTCGTGTAGTTTCAAATCAGGATTCTGTTTATGATTATACGATTCCGAATACATGGTTTGAAAAACAGACGATAGACAACAGACAACAGACAACAGACAATACAAATCCGGCTGTTAATTCCGCATTCAACATTCCGCATTCAACATTACCGAAGTGGTACGGTTGGGATAAACTTCAACCTACTTACGATGCGGTGGTTACTATTCCTTCAGGAATTAAGAATGTAGTCATTGACCCCACAGAAAGATTAGCCGACATCAATATGCTTGATAATCGTAAGCATGGCAATGTTGAACTGCGTTTCGATTCGCACATTTATCCTCCGGCTTCTTCAAAAAAATATCGTTTGTATATGCGCCCCGATATTTGGTGGAATGTTTATGACGGTTTTAAAATAGGTGCTGTTGCCAGTGGAAATTACATGGGCGTTAAACATGTGTTCACGCTTTCTGTTTGGATAAACACGCATCTCGCACAAGGCGGCAAACGCTACGGCTTTGATGAAGACACGCGCAAAAAAGCGGGCTACTTCTCTTATCGTTTCGATTATCAAACTGCTATTGATAAAGTAATTCGCAAAGGCACATTCTATTTTCATTCGCAGTGGTTAGATGGCTGCGAGATGTATAAGATTGGTTTGAACAAACAGTTTCCGAAAGGATTTTCGGCAGATATAAACTTGAAAGCATTTACCCGCAACCGCGAGGAATACAGAAACTATCTGCTCTACCCTAACGAGTGGGATGCTATCTGGACGAGCAATAAGAAGTTCAATATTTCTGTGAATCTGTCGGCTACTTACACTTACGTGCATACTAACTACACCGGCTTCCTCACTGCACATTTGCGCTCGGGGGCACTTACTTCTTCTTTCGATTATCATTATCTTGAAGTTACTTCGGTGCTTAAAGCTAAAGCGTGGAAGTTTGATTTCAACACGCGCGTTTACGCGCGCTATGGCACCGGAAAAGATTTGCCAAGTGAAAGTGCTTTGTTTTTTGCAGGCGGAAATCCTGAAGAGATGATGGACAGCAAGTATTACCGCGCTGCGGGTTTTGTTCCGCAAACGTGGGCGGGCAATTATGATGTGGATGTTAGTCATCTTCATTTTGGTGGCGGGCTTAACATGCGCGGCTACGCAGGTTACTTGCTGGCAGAGCGCGATAAATATGGCAATGTGGTGCCTGCTTACAAAGGCAATTCGGGTTTTGCGTTTAATGAAGAAATTGATTTCAACCGCATAGTGCCCTGCAAAAATGCCTGGCTGCGCGACCATTTTAATTTAAACACTTACCTCTTTGCCGATGCCGGTGCTATAGCTTACACCAACAGCAATAACGAACAGCAACTTTCGCACCTGCGCGTAGATGCCGGAGCGGGCGTGGCGTTTACGATTAAAAAATGGGGCGTGCTGCAAAACATCAAGCCGCTTACTTTGCGTTTCGATGTTCCTTTCTTCGTCAGCAACTCGCCTTATGTGAATCAAAAACATTTTGATTTCCGTTGGGTGGTGGGTATTACCCGCACGTTTTAACTTCCTTAAAACAAAAAAGCCACTCTATTTCTAGAGTGGCTTTTGTTGGCCCAACTGGATTCGAACCAATATACACAGTACCAAAAACTGTAGTCCTGCCATTAGACGATGGGCCAATGCTTGTTTTAAAGCGGACGCAAAAATAAACATCTCGAATACTTTTGCAAGTAGTGAAGGAAATAAACCAATAGCTGGTTATTTATTTTTTCTTTTTCTCCTTCTGGTTTTTCTTTCGAAACAATTCACCAGGCTTATCAAATTCCTGACGGTAAGCAAGACCAATACCTGTGCGGTTGGTGTTTCGCGAGTTAAAGTAATCGTAATTCGTACGGTTGAACGCTTTCGCGCTCCATGTTCCATCGGGTGTAAGTGCATATTGAATTTGAAAATCGCCTGTGGGAATAACGGTGCTTTTAGTGGTAGTTCCACTAACTCCAGGGTCGTAAGTAGTAGAGTTTCCAAAGTCCAGGTTTCCGCCAGCGTTAATAGTGAGTCGGTTGTTGAGCAAGCGTTGTTGAAGAGCTAATTGCAATTCTCTGCGCGTGTCTAAAGTTTGCTGAGCGCTGGGGTCTGTATTCGTTACCGACTGGTCATACTGACGATAACCGATATTGATGTCTAAGTTTTGCAATGCGCTGTTCCCCGTGTATTCAAACAGATTGCTCATGTAATTTGAAATTTGTGATGAAAGAAATTCGCTAACGGTGTTAGCTGCAGTTCCGCCTGCGTAGTTTCCTTTGCTTACTAAATCGGTAGCGCTTGCAGTAGATGGAAGAAAACGATTCATAAGCAGCAAACCAAAAGCCTGTTTGTTTAGTTCAGATTCGTTGGTTTTGAGCAAAGCAAGTTTTTGGTCAACATAAGTTTTAATGGTGGGGTCAACATCAATCGCTTTAATATCAAATGACACATTTGGTTTTTCGAGAATACCGGTAAGGTTCAACCAAAGCTGAACGGGAACGCGGCTGCGCGCAGCAACAGCTTGTTGAGAAGTTGAATTAGTGCTTCCCGAACCGGAAGAGTTTTGCGCGTCAAGTTGGTCTTGAATTAAATCACTCACTGAACTTCGTAATTCATAAACAGCGTTTACGTTCAAACTTGCTTTGTTTACTTCACCCGTAAAATTGATGGTGCTTCCGCGACTAATTTCAAAACGTTTGTTGATGATATTTTGCAGCGTGAACAAATAACTTCCGCGTTCAATTTCGTAATTGCCGCGCATGGTGGTGGTGCTGTTCCGAGGAATATGAATTTCCAAATCACCTCTGCCATATGTAGTCAACACATCGCCTGCCACAGGGTCAAGAACAATATCCATTCGCGCATCGGGAGTAGCAGTAAGGTTGAGCATAAAATCAACTCCGCTTAATTTCAATTGGGGTGAAGTAATAAATACAGGAGGTTTTTTTTCATCGGTATGAATAAAACGATAGAAACCATATCGGTTTATTTCATACGAATTATTGATAGGCAGTTTACAGTAAGTGCCGGCACTGGTTACCGCAGTGGCGCGTATAACCGGGCTGTTGATGTCGCCCCAAAAAGTGATGTTTCCTTTACCATATGCGATTCCGTAAAACCCAGGACTCATGCTTGCAGTAGTGTTCAAAAACTGACCATCTTCGGTGGTCACTTTCAAGTCAAGCGCAAAATTGCGGAAGCTATTATGGTTGATTCTTCCGTTGCCGTAAATAGGAAGGTTGCGATGGTCGTAAATGGTAATGTTGCCAATGTTGAAACCGAGTTCATCTAAATAAACTTTGTGTTTGTGTATGTTGTAAGTAGTATTGAGAAACGAAACGGTAACAGTATCGTTGATTAAATCTACTTCGCCTAACAACAACGGTTTCTTCAACGTTCCTTCTACCCGCGCATTCACAATGGCATAACCGCGACAGTTTTTTACATAGCGGTCAAAAAATTTATAGTTCAGAAAATTTAAACCGAGGTGCGATGCGTTGACATCAATTTTTAAATCGGGATGCAATGGGTCAATGGAAACAAAACCGCGCGCTTCTAAATTATTGTTGATACTTTTTACAGAAGCGTAGAGCAAAATCTTTTTTCCGCTTTCATCTAAGCGCGATTCAATGTTTATGTCACCAATCAATTCTTTGGCGAGTGTAAATTCGTTCAATACTAAATCGGCATAAACTTTTGGTTTATAAAAAACATCTTCTACCACCAATTTTCCATTGAGTGCACCGCTCATATCGGTTATCTTCTTGGTAAATATTCCGGTAAAATCACTGATGTCGGTATTGTCGAGGGTAAGTTTAAAACAGGTGGAAGTATCGTCCTTTAAGTAACTGCTGATGTAAATTGTTTGGTCGTAAGTTCGGAAGGCGAGATTGTTGGTGGTAATTTTTTTGCCTTCTATGAAAATGGAATTGACTTCATCAAAACGCCAATTGTAGTTTCCTAGTTTTACATCAGAAGGTTCCAGATGCACCACGGCTTTATCGTTGAGCGGAGTTAGAAACGCGGTGATGTTGGCGTAGTTGAATTTCTTTTTATCAGCCACCAATGCATCAAAACGAATATCCTTGTTCTCCTGTGTGCGAATCCAAAGATTAACCGTGTCGAGCATTAAGCTATCGCCATTGTAAACTTTATCAATAGAAGTTTTGAAAACAATTTTTCCGTTTTCGGAATGCGTGTTTACATCGGTTCGTTTGATATTGTAATCGGCAAATTTCAATTCAGGAATGAAGGCAGTAAGATTCAGTTTGTGGTCTACGCTATTGAAGTCGCCTGCAATGTGCGAGTTGCGGATGAGTTTGAAATTCGGATAAATAATTTGTGTGAGTGTGCCCGGTTCAAAAATGCGCACATCAAAAGTAAAATCCTGCGGAGCGATGGAAGAGGTGTCAACATAATCTTTCAAGTAGGTGTAACGCGCAAAGTATAAAAGCGCTTTAGGCAATTCTTTAAATGAAAAATGTCCGTTCAGTTCTACTTCTGCAAAATCTGAATTCAACGAAACTTCCTTTTTATCGGCAGCTAAAAACTTCGCATCTAATTTCAAATGGTGCACCGTTGCTTCAGTGGTATCTCGTCTTATAGTTATATCCTCCAGTTCCACCGAACCAATAATGTCATCTACTTTACTGCCAATAAAATCTGAAGTCATTTTGCCTGTGAACTCAACATCCTCTTTTAGAATATTCAGATTCTTCAACATCGCTTTTCGTATATCAGCACCGAAATTGAACTCGGGTGTTTGTTTCGATAAATCGGCTCTGCCGTTAAAATCCATATCTAAATACTGGTCGTGAATACTCAACGCACCAGTGAACGATTTTTTCAACACAAAACCATTCACTTTAATATCTCGGTAATCGTAACCGCGCAACACAATGCTCGAAACATTTCCATCGAGTTCGGCATGTAAACTTTCAAGCGTTAAACCACCGCCATTAATTTTTGTGCGCAGCGAAACTCTGCCAAGGTTGATTTCATCTTTGAAATATTTACCGAGTTCAAATTCATTGAGTGCCAAATTTCCTTTGTATGAAGCTTTGTTGTTTCTCTTATCGTATTTGAAATTGATATCGGTAGTGGCCGAACCTATGGAGGTTACCATTTTTCCATTTGAAACAAAATCGTTTAAGAACCCATCAAGGGAACCGCTGTAGTAAATCAAACCGAGTGTATGTAGGTTGTCAGGGATTTTTATGGCGGGATAAAAACTTTGAATATCACTCACCGTAGTCGCTAAACGATTTACACGTACGTTCAATGATGTTTCATAAATATTCGGTAAGCCGCGGGTATAAAAATCACCTTTGAAAATGGTGTTTTGTCCTGCGCGAATTTCAATTCCTCTTCCTTTCAAATTATTTATTCGTCCATCAATTTCACCGCTAATGGCAATACGATTGTGTGCTATCTTGTCTAATTTAGGAATGAAATAATTCAAATCGCGCAAGGATAATTTTGTACCGTCAAAATTTGCTTTTATGCGAATGGCGTTTAAGAAATCTTTAAAGTCGTGATAAGCAGAAAAGCGAAAACTTAAATAGTTTTTCACTTCGCTGTTTCCAGTTTTCAAATTCAATTTATCAAGCGTTATCTCATTTGCCGATACGCGCATTTGTGTAGCCAATTCTTTCAACTCAAAACCGCTTCGCTCTTTTGCGGTTAATTGTTTTACGTTGGCTAGAATCGTATCGGCAATAATGCTTCCATCATTTGCCAGCAAGTTAATATCGCTAACATCCAAATGTTTGAAATCCATTCCTTTCGGTAAAAGGGTATCGTTGTTATGGTCGTTCATACGAAAACGCGTATGCGTAATAGCGAACTCATCAAACTTCAGTTGCATTCCATCAGGCATAAAATGCAAATGAAGAATAGAATCATCATCGGGAGTTTTTTCGCGTTTGGCTAAATCAATGCGCACATCTATTCCATCAATACGTGCTGACTTAATGTAGATGAGTTTCTTTTCGAGCGAAACACTGTTCATGGCTATTTCGCAACTCGGTACCAATACTTTTACATCGATATGTGATTTATCATCTAAGTAGCGAAAGTCCGTAGCACGCAGTTCCAACTCTTTCAAATCCATATTCCAACTGAACTTAGATTTTGTGGTAGTGGTGTCTGCTTTTGCTTTGCTTGAATTGAAACTTTTGAAAAGCTCAGTGAGATTCATTTTAGTTCCTGTAGAATCGCGATGCAAATGAATCGTTCCGCCATCGAGTAAAATTTTGCTCACGCTTATTTTCTTATTCCATAAATCGAAAATCTTAAATTCAATTTTCAATTCTTTGGCGCTGATGAGCGTATCTTTGTTGTAATCTTCTAAATAAAAATTGACCAAATCTGCTTTATTGAAAAACGAAATTTCTACGCGCTCAATCGAGACTTTTGTGTTTAAAGATTTGGAGAGAATAGTGGTGAAACGCTGGGCAATATAGGTTTGCACGATAGGATAACGCAACGCAAAAATCAACGCACCTGCGGGCAGGAACAGCACAAAAAAAACAATAAGAAATATTCTAAAAACCTTCTTTATCAATCGTTCTTCTTTAATGAATCAATGCAGAAAACAAATTTTATTCTGATTTTTACCTCATGAGTATAATCATTCTTGCTATAGAATCATCGTGTGATGATACTTCTGCCGCTGTGAGCAAAGATGCCAAAATTCTTGCCAACGTAATTGCGGGGCAGAAAGTGCACGAGTTGTGGGGCGGTGTGGTGCCTGAATTGGCATCGCGCGCGCATCAACAAAATATTGTTCCCGTTGTTGATTTGGCAATTCAGCAAGCAGGTATTTCGAGAGAGGAAATAAGTGCCATTGCGTTTACGAGAGGTCCCGGATTAATTGGTTCTCTATTGGTGGGCGTTAGTTTTGCAAAAGCATTTGCACTCGCAAAAAACCTTCCACTTATTGAAGTCAACCACATGCAGGCGCATATTCTTTCGCACTTTATTGATAGCAATCCATCGTTTCCTTTTTTGTGTTTGACGGTTTCGGGTGGACATACACAAATAGTGCTTGTTAAGAATTTTTTAGAAATGGAGGTAGTTGGCGAAACGCTTGATGATGCAGCGGGTGAAGCATTTGATAAGTCGGCAAAGTTGTTAGGCTTGCCTTACCCCGGTGGACCTTTGATTGATAAATATTCGAAGCAAGGCGATGCCACAAAATTTTTATTCCCAGAGCCGCAGATAAAGGATTTTGATTTTTCGTTCAGCGGTGTAAAAACTTCTATTCTTTATTTTCTGCAAAAAGAAACGAGGAAAAATCCTGATTTCATCAAAGAAAATCTTTACGACCTCTGCGCTTCTATTCAAAAAACTATTGTAGATATTTTGCTGAAGAAGTTGGAGAAGGCTGCAAAAAAGATGAACATTAAAGAGGTTGCGCTGGCAGGTGGAGTTTCTGCAAACAGCGAATTGAGAACGCGTTTTGAAGAATTGGGAAAGAAAAATTCGTGGGCTACTTACATTCCTAAGTTTGAATACTGCACCGATAATGCAGCTATGATTGCTATTGCGGCACACTACAAATTTTTGAATAACGAATTTTCGAATCAACAAGCAGAACCATTGGCGAGATATCATTTGTGATGATGGTGATAGTTGTCACCCTGAGCTTGTCGAAGGGTTGTATTGGAAAAATGCTTCGACAGGCTCAGCATGACATTTCGTTTTTGTTTACTAATTTTTGAAATAGTTTAAACTATGAATGAAACGGCATCGGTTCAAATGGAAGAGAGTTGGAAGAATGTTTTAGCTGATGAATTTCAGAAACCATATTTCCCGCTTATCAAGCAATTTATTGTTGAGCAAAAAGCAAAAGGCAAAAAGGTTTATCCGCCCAGTCAATTGATTTTTAATGCATTTAATCTCACTCCGTTTTCAGAATTGAAAGTGGTCGTACTAGGGCAAGACCCTTACCATGGTGCAGGACAGGCGCATGGTTTATGTTTCTCTGTTCCTCATGGAGTTGTGCCACCACCATCCCTCAAAAATATTTTCAAAGAAGTAAAGGCAGATTTAGGTATTGATGCGCCAGCACACGGTAATCTTGAATCATGGGCAAAGCAGGGAATTCTTTTGCTTAACGCATCGCTTACCGTAAATGCAGGTGAAGCAAACTCACATGCTAAATGTGGCTGGCATACTTTTACCGATGCGGTTATTCAAAAGATAAGTGATGAGAAAAGCGGAATCGTGTTTATTCTGTGGGGCAACTTTGCACGAGCTAAAAAAAGTCTTATTGATACTTCGAAGCATTTTGTGCTGGAAGCCGCACATCCTTCTCCGTTTTCTGTTAAAGCATTTTTAGGATGCAAACATTTTTCAAAAGCAAACGCACTGCTTAAACAACAAGGCAAGACAGAGATTGATTGGAGATTGTAAAATTCAGTGACTAACACAAAGGCGCAAGGACACAAAGAAGTGAGTTATAATCTTGGTTTTACTTTGCGTCTTCGTGTGTTTGTGTAAAGTATTCAATCCAAAAATTTCTTCCTCAATTCAGCAGTAGGAATTCTGCATGCATCCTGTTTTCCAAACCAACTGTAACGGTTGTTGGCTACTATGCGGTAAAAAAAATCGCGAATGAAAGCATGAATAATTATAAAGAGATAGAGAAGATAGTATGCGCCTCCAAGGTGTTTGAAAATTCTGAGCACGGCTTCTGAGCGCAGATAGATTTTATCGTTTTCAAGTAACACAAGGGTATCCATGTAGTTGCCGTGCAATTGAAATTTAGCAGCCGTATCTTTTCCGAATTGCGATTGAAGCGAAGCGTAGTGAAATTTGTTTTTGGTGTCGTGGTCAATCAACCAGTTCACCGAACTGTTGCAGAGATTGCAAACCCCGTCAAATAGCAACACGATCATCAAAAAGAATTTTTAATCACTTTGCGATGAATGGTTTTTCCTGTTTCAATATCAGTTATGGAGAACAGATAAATTCCACTGGGCAATTCGTTTATGCTGCAATGGTTGCTTACATTTTTTTCCTGCTTCACTTGTTGACCAACCATATCGTTCACCGAAACAGCGAACGAAGAATTTTTTCTATCGCTACTTATAAAAACATCGCCTGTTGTAGGATTCGGATACAGCGAAATATATTGTTCAGCAGTTAAGTCTTTCACAGCACTCGAACTTTGCCCCCAAAAATCGCTGTCTAATATCAAACGAATCATGGGTGAACCTTGTGTTGGAATAGTAGATGCTTTCCACTGTCCATTGGTATAAACAAACATGTGGCTTCTACCCAGCGTGCTGTTGAGGTCGTAACCAACGGTCAGGTTTCTAGTATCAGTTTGCGCCCAACCCACATAAATTTTATTCGGAAAAACAATTGCGCTGTCCAATTTGTAAGTAGCAAAACCGCTTACTGAATCAATATTAAGCGGTTTCTTGTTGTCGAGAGAAATAATCGGATGGTCGGTTGCACTACCTACAGTAATGGCATCCCAAATATTAATATTGAAAATAAGGTTCGAAACATTCTCATCAATTTGCGAATACTGAATTTGAAAACCGGCAAGCGTATCAGGATGATTCAAATTAAATTCGAGCGCAAATTTTTTCAAATTAACTCCCGATAATCCATAGCCGCGTTCAGCAGAGCCATCATCATATGCCATGGTGTAATCGAAACATTGTGTGTGATATAAAGTATCGTTACCTGCGTAACCTGTATTGCCAGTTTGCTGTAAGAAAGTTCTTGACTGTGTAACTAAGCTATCAGTAGGCCATGCTGGCGCATTTGGTTGTCGGTAACTTGTTTTAGGTGAAAGTTGTTGAAGTGTATACTCAGCCGCGTTGAACGTTTGAACAGTATCATCTGAAATTATAAATCCGGTTGGATATAACTCCGTAGCTCCCCTTACAAAATTTGTAGCCGGTGCGCTTGAGTTAGCATCGAATTCTAAGTTGTGAATAGATAGGTTAAACGCATCGCTCAAATCATCAGGATAATTGAATTGATCAGCTGGCTCGCGCGTGTAATTTTTTAAAATAGTGGGTAACGGATATTGGAAAGCAATATCATGAATGTTGCTATCGCGCGGACTTCTGTTTTTATCCAGTTTCACATAATCAATATGCCAATGGTCGTTGTTACCATAGAGCGAAGATTTGTTACGGAAACGAAACTGAAACGAGGAATGGTAATAACTGTTGGGTGGAGTAAAATCGGGAACAGGAATTAAAACTTGCTGAAATTTCTGCGGCACCAAAGCAATATTTACATAGCCGATATCCCATTGCGCATATCGCCAAATTCCGCTTTGGTCTTTGAACTCTACAATCAATGAATCAAACTGATCGGGAAAATCACCGAGACCCTGAGGCTCGAAAAAATAACTGAGATAAACCGTGTCGGCTCCCGTTAATCCTGAAAGGTTGATGGGCTTTGAAGTAAGCACATCGGCAAAACCATAAGTGGTGTTGCTGCTATTGTTGTAAGGCAAACCGTATTCATCTAATCCATCAAAGGTAGCTACTCCTATGGTTGGAGGATTGATAGGGTAAGTATTGTTGATAAGCGCACTATTTTCAATCCACAAGGTGCCCGGTTGTCCCTGAACTAGAGTTATTTGAGGCGCATAAAAAAATGAATCAACAGGTTGGGCTAAAACAGAATCAATCTTATGGCCGAGTGTGTCGAAAGTGAAACGGTAAAAAGTATTCCAATAGTAAATGGCACTAGGCACAGAAGCAAAACAATTCGCGCTACCGCTGAAAAAATTAAATGCTGTAGGGGTTTGAGCCACTGAATCTATTTCATGCGAAACAGTGTTATAGGAATAATTCCATGCCGTATCATCCATAAAAAATCCCTGCACCTTATCTACTCCTTCGGTAGTTATACAAACCGATCTTACATTTTGATAAGTGTTTGTTACATGGTTTTCGTTCCATTTGTAATCGGGTGTTGTTCGATGCGAAAAATCATCGAAGAATGGAAGTTGTAAAGTATCGGAAGTGAGAATGATAGTTCCTTTATCTACTACATAGCGGTGCTGATGCAGATTCGATTCTTTACCAAGTGTAGAATAATAGAGTGACGAATTAAATTTAAGCGGATAGAGTTCTTCGGTTTGCGCAAAGGCAAATTGAAGAATCGTAAAAACAAGAATACTAAGGGAAAGAAATTTCTTCATGCTGTTTTAAATATAGATTCAACTAAACGTAAAGAAAATAATTTTATTGGGTGGGGATAGAATCCATTTTATCGTAGAGCGAAGCATCAATCGTAATTCCTGCAGGTAATTCTTTCGATAAAAATAAATCTATAGGCTCGCCAAGGTGCATGGAATGTCCGTTTCCATAATCAGGAATTTGCTTGTAAACGATTGCGCCAAGCGTATCAATAACTCCTTCATCGGCAATAATAGCTCCTACGTTGAGAGAATATCCTTTCAATTTAAACTCTGCTTCTTCATACCGCAAACCAATTACATAAGGAACAGAAACTCGGCTATTGCCTAATCCATCGCCTAACACCAGTGTAACCAAAGTTCCCTTAGGCACTTTCATTTTCTTAGTTACGTTTCTGCCGTTTACCAGCATTCCAATTACGGCATTCAGATGCGGGTCGGGTTTATAAATGGGTTCGCCCACGGTCAATCCATAGCTCTGTAACTGCATGGTCGCGTATTTCAATGAACTTTTCCCAATCAAATCTGGAATTTCTGTTGATGGAGCTGTAGTAGCGTTGAGCGTAATGTAAATGGTTCTGCCTTGTTTTACATGCGCATTCGGTTTCGGATTTTGGTCAACAATACTCATAGGAGGTTTACTCATGTCATATACCGAATCCATCACCAGCCATTCCAGATTATTATCGTTCAATATTTTTTTCACCTGCTCAAAATTCTTTCCGCGTAAATCAGGAACAGTAATGCTTTCGCCATGGCGTGTGTAGGTTTTTAAACCCGACTGCACAATCAGCAATAACACAATTACAATAGCTAATGCCGCCAGTAAATTGTAGCCAAGTGTTTTATTAAAATACTTTTTGAACAAAGTGTTTTCGTTTTTATGAACGCTCAAAAATAAGCGAGTACTTAACAGTTGAAGATATGTTTCTGAATTATTTGCTGACAGTTTGTGTTCTGCTATTCCTTTAAAATATGCACGCACCCACTTTTGATATGGCAGGTCACATGCTCAATGAAACTTTTTCTTTCTTTTAGTTGGTGGTCGTTTTCTTTTCGCATTGATAAGTAAGGTCACAATTAAAAAAGCCGCTACAACTTTATTTGTAACGGCTTTATTCTAATGTGGGAGATACAGGGTTCGAACCTGTGACCCTCTGCTTGTAAGGCAGATGCTCTGAACCAGCTGAGCTAATCTCCCCTTTCTAAAAAGTGGACATGTCCGAGGACTTTTTCGGGAGCGCAAATGTAAAATCACAATTCAGATTTTCAAATAATCAGAAAATTATTTTACCTCAACACTTCCACCTTACCGTGTTTCACCACCTCTTTGTTTCGTTTAATGCTATAGAAGTAATTACCCGAAGTAAGCTGAGAAACAGCTAAAGAAGTTTTCGAAGAAAACTTTTTGCTCAATAGTTTTTCACCTAAAGTATTCGTCAGTTCTATTTCAAAAACTTCGTCAGAGTTTGATACATCAACAAACAAGGTACTTTGCGTAGGGTTAGGATAAACTTTCAACTGAAAATTAGCAGGTAAATTCTGAATGGCCGTTGCTTGAGTTACCGTTATAGTAACATGTGCTGTTACACAATTAGCGCATGATGCATTTGAATTTTCACAGGTTTGGTAACTGAATGTATCTGTACCAATGAAAGCAGAATCGGGCGTGTAAGTAAAACTATTGTTTGGATTGGTAACTACAATTCCGTGTACAGGATTAGTAACCACCCCTACATAAAGCGGGTCGTTTTCAAAATCTGAATCGTTGCTTAAAACAGAAATATTTACTGTGTCATTATTTGCAACGGTGGCTACATCATTAGCTGCAACCGGCAAACGATTAGCATGATACAATGGATTGTATTTGTAAGGCGCATCAGCAAAAAAATTTGCCCCGCACACTTCGTTTCCATTAGCATCAATAGCACTCAAACGAATAGAATCATCATTAAAAATTTCTATTCTGCCATAAGTGGGATTGAAGTTATTTTGACCACAAAGTCCACTGCCACCCATATCCCATTCATTGAAACCCATAAACTGCTGATAGTATTGCCAGCTATGCGAGTTGGTTTGTTTCAAATTTCCGCAGTTAAGTTCCGGTAAACCAGAATTGATTCCATCATCTAAACCAACGGTGTGCGAATCGCCACTAATGACAAAAACATTTTTGATGTTGTTGTTCAACACATAAAACAAAAGTGAATCAGCATCTTCATGAAAACCCGCCCATGTATCGGCAAAATACTGAACTGCTGTGTATCCTTTGTTGGCTATTGTAATGCCCACTGTTTCCAGTTCCCAATATGGTGCAGAACCGTTTCCTATTTTAAGCAAAGTGTCGAATGCCAGCCTTCCGCCTCGATTGTACGTATCACTGCTGATTATAAATTTCCATTTTGCAGAAGAATTTTGTAATCCGTTTTTTAACCAATTCATTTGATTCAACCCTAGTAAAGTATAGTTGGCAGGAGTACCATAGGACCAAACTGCGGTTCCACTGTTGTAGTGAATGGCTAGCGCTTGAGCGCTGCGCATGGATCGAGTATCAATAACAAAGAACTCTGCATTGCCGGAGCGAAAGCTGTGGTAAATACCTTCTGTAGAATCTTGCAGCGGATAAGCAGGAAACCAATCGCGGTAACCTTTCATAGAATTATTTCTTCCTACCGGAAGTTGATTCCAAACTTCTGGCTGACCGAGAGGTAAACCCAAAAACGGATTGATAACAAAGCCACTCACGGCATCCTTAGCGGCAGCATCATTCAAATAATCATGATCGTTATAAACGTAATCCATGGCTATAGACTTAATAAAAGTTTGATGAATGAGTGAGGAGTAGCGCTGTTTATAAATGTCTTCCACTTTGCTATAAGTATTTGCCCAACTTGATGCGGGGCTACTTAAGTAAATATCGAACCAGCCATTTACATCCGGATAACCCCAATCGCCCATTTCAATAAAGCCTTTTGCGTTTTCTGTTTTTGCCTGCGTAAAAATAGAAGAGTCAGCACTCGTTAAATCTTTAATGCATGAACCTGTAAGAAAAACCTGATGTGCAGAAGATGATGTGGAATGAAAGGTTTCAAATGTTCCAACATCGCCCGAAGCATTTCCGTTGATTAAAAAATGAACAAAGTATTTGGTGTTGGGTTGAAGACCATTGAGCGAAAAAGTAGCTATATTATTTCGAGCAGCATCGGTTGTTCCAGTTGCAGTAGAAACGATGGAGAGAAAAGTGCTGGTAGGACTCAACTCTACTGTTACGCTCACAGCCGAATCAGTGCGAACGAATACGCGACAACTTGCATCGGTTACTGCTCCTATTACTGGACCATGCGAAACACCTGCTGAAAAAGAAATCAATGCCAACGCAGTCAGGAAAAAAGTGAATAGAATTTTCATTTGGTGTTTTAAATTTTGAGGCGTGAATTTGATAAAACTAAATCAGATATGAGAAACTGTTTCAATAGCGGGCAATACACACCTGCAAACTGTAAACTTCTCTTGTATATTCGCGCCTCATTTCAAAAATTATGGCAGACAATACAGTTATCTTTTCAATGCAGGGAGTTGGCAAAACCATTCCACCTCAAAAACAAATTCTCAAAGATATTTACCTCAGCTTTTTTTACGGAGCTAAAATCGGAATCATTGGAGCGAACGGTTCGGGTAAATCAACCTTGCTGAAAATTATTGCTGGGCTCGATGAAAATTATTTGGGCAAAATTGAAAAGAGCAAAGACTATTCTGTTGGCTATTTAGAGCAGCAACCGGAGTTAGATGAAAGCAAAACCGTTATCGAAATTATTCGTGAAGGCAAAAAAGAAATTTTAAATTTGTTGGATGAGTTCAACAAAATAAGTGATGAATTCAACGACCCGAATTTAGATGGCGACCGTATGGAAAAACTACTGGAGCGTCAGGGAGTTTTGCAGGATAAAATTGATGCAGCTAATGCATGGGAAATTGACCAGGTGCTTAATCGCGCTATGAGTGCATTGCAATGTCCAGATGGGGATGCTGCTGTAAAAGTTCTTTCGGGTGGCGAAAAAAGACGGGTGGCGCTTTGCCGTTTGTTGTTGCAGGAACCCGATGTGTTGTTGCTCGATGAGCCAACGAATCATTTGGATGCAGAATCGGTTTTGTGGTTAGAACATCACCTCGCGCAATATAAGGGAACAGTTATTTGCATTACGCACGACCGTTATTTTCTCGACAACGTTGCGGGATGGATTTTGGAATTGGAAGGCGGTAAGGGAATTCCATGGAAGGGAAATTACTCTTCGTGGTTAGAGCAGAAGCAAATTAAAATGGCGCAGGAAGAGAAGAGTGAAAGCAAGCGTCAGAAAATGTTAGAGCGCGAGTTGGCATGGGTGCGTATGGGGCAAAAGGCGCGTCAGGCGAAATCGAAAGCGCGTATTCAGAACTACGAAAAAATGGCTTCGGAAGAAACCAAACAGAGTGAAGAGAAGTTGGACATTTATATTCCACCGGGTCCGCGTTTGGGAGCAAAGGTTATTGTAGCCAATGGTGTTTCAAAAGCGTTTGGTGATAAATTGCTCTATGAAAATTTAAGTTTCGAGTTGCCACAGGGAGGTATTGTGGGTATCATTGGACCAAACGGTGCGGGTAAAACAACTTTGTTCCGCATGATTATGGGCGAAGAGCAACCTACCTCAGGAACATTTGAAGTGGGTGAGACTGTGAAGATTGCATACGTTGACCAAGCACATAGCAACATTGACCCCGAGCAAACTGTTTGGGAAGTGATAAGCAAAGGAGGTGAGTGGATTGAGTTGGGCAGTTTGAAAATGAACAGTCGCGGCTATGTTTCGCGTTTCAACTTTAATGGTGCCGACCAGCAAAAGAAAATCAAAATACTATCAGGTGGTGAAAGAAATCGTTTGCATTTAGCACTCACCTTGCGCGATGAAGCCAACGTGCTTTTGCTCGATGAGCCTACCAACGATTTAGATGTAAATACAATTCGCGCGCTTGAAGAAGCGTTAGAAAATTATGCAGGCTGTGCGGTTATTATTTCGCACGACCGTTGGTTCCTTGACCGCGTGTGCACACACATACTTGCGTTTGAAGGCGAAGGAAGCATCTATTGGTTCGAAGGCGATTTCAGTGCTTATGAAGAGAACAAGAAGCAACGCCTCGGCATTACTGACGACCAACCAAGAAAGTTCAAATACAAGAAGTTGGTGGCTTCGTAAAACGAAGTTCATAACTGTTACTAAACCTCTCTTGCGCTTTCGGCAAATACAGTTTACTTTGCCTGCAAGGGCATGGATAATTCTTCTCACAACATTCTTCTACTTGATGGCGATGAACAAAGCGCGATCGATATTCAGCGTTTTCTGAAAGTGAGTGCTTACACCTTTACGGTGAGTCATGCTTCTACTCTTTTAGAAGGCGTTAACTATTTAAAAAGTCGCAAGCCAGATGTAGTTTTATTGGATGCTACTTTTGCCGAAGGAAGAGAGTTTGCTCCGTTCAAACAGTTTATGGCTAAGGAAAATGTTCCTTTCATTCTCCTTTCTGAAACCGGGAATAATGAAACACAAAAACAAGCTGAGCGTTCTGGCGCTGCTGATTATTTAGTGAAGAACAAAATCAATTTGTTTCATCTTCAAAAATCAATTGTAAACGCGCTCAAGTTAAGCGAAGCTGAAGCCAAACTCGACAACACGTTCAATGAGTTTGTGGCGCAGCACGATACTTTATACAAGTTATTGAATCGAATGGATGCAGGGGTGTTAGTAGTAAATGCACAAAATGCCATTCGCTATGCCAATGCAAAAGCGTACAGCATTTTAGGCGATGAATCTATCCGAAAACATTTGAGTGATTATCTGGGGTATCGTGAAATAGAAGAAGACGAAGTAATTGATTTGAAGCCGCGTAAAAATCTTTCGTTGCAAATTAAAATCAGTGAACTCGATTGGAATGGTGAGCGCACAAATTTGTTTTTACTCGAGCGAACGAAGAAGAATGATAAAAGCAATGAAGCATTTTATGCCGATGAAAATTTATTGACACTTATTAACTCTATCAACGAAAATGTTTTAGTGCTGAAGGGTGATAAAATTGTTTTAGCGAATAAACCTGCACTCAAGCAACTGAAATTAAAACTTAGCGAGTTAAATGCACTTACGCTTTCCGATATTTTTGAAAGCAGCGAACCGTTGTTTGAAGGAATTTCGATTCAAAATTTTTTGGCTGAGAAAAGAGCACAAGGCTCGTTGCGTATGCGCGATGGTTCAACGGTGGCGGTGAGTTTTTCAATTAAGCCTATGAACATAGCCGATGAATTTTATCAGGTGCTGTCGTTTGAAAACAGAATTGAAAAAGAAAATATTCCTGCACAGCGCAGTGGCGATGATGATGCGTTTAATACCGAAGGCGTATTGCATTTGGCTTCGCACGATTTGCGCGAACCGGTGCGCACCATTTTAAATTACACACAACTCATTTCTGAAAATCTTTCGCAAAAAAAATATGAGCAGGCCATGGAGTACACCGCCTTTGCGCAGGATGCGGCTGAGCGAATGGAGAAACTGTTAAGCGATTTGAAAACGTATATCGGCTTGAACGATTACAAATTTCAGTTGGGGAAAGTGTCAATGAAACTTGTTTTGGCTGATGTGCTCAAACAACTGAAATCAAAAATTGATGAAGCAGGTGCTGAAATAAGTTTTACCGAATTGCCTGATGTAAATGCCGATCGTGAACTGGTGGAGAAACTGGTTTATCATTTAATTGATAACGCACTCAAGTTCCGCAAGAAAACGAAGAAGCCCGTTATAGATATTGGTTTCGATAAGTTTGAAGGCAATGTTATTTTCTGCGTTCGCGATAACGGTATTGGTATTTCTAAAAAGTATTACAACAAAATTTTTGAACTGTTTGAACGCCTCAATCGGGTAGATGAATACACAGGCAACGGTCTTGGTTTAGCCATTAGCAAAAAAATTACCGATATGCATGGTGGTGAGTTGTGGGTGGAAAGTTTGCCCGGCTCGGGAAGCAATTTCTATTTTACTTTGAGAGGAAAATAATTTTTCAACATCATCCTCCTCCGTTCCGCACGAAGCTGCGGAACACACCTCCAAAGGAGGACAAACAGCCAACAGCCGCTCCTCAATTATCTCCAATTATCTCCTTTATTTTTTCAAAAGCCTGTTGTATTTCTCTAAATTTTTTTTCGGCTTCTTGTTGAGTAACTTCTGATGCGCGTTTATCGGGATGATGTTTTAAAATCATTTTACGGTATGCCGTTTTTGCCTCTGTAAAGCTTGCACTCACCTCTATTCCTAAAATGCTGAAGGGATTGTTTTGGCTGAGGAAATCTTCTTTTATTTTTTTTAATTCAGCTTCATTTATTTTTAAATACCCTGCTATGCGGTGTATGCAGCGGTGTTCTTTAGGGTTTACAAAATCATCTGCTGCAGCTACACTGAAGAGAAATCGAATGATGGTAATGCGCGATTCAACGGTGGTGAGCAGGACTAATGCTTTGCAGGCAATTTTGGTGAATGGCTCGGTGCCCGAGAACTGGTGATCGTCTATAGATTTTAATCGTTTTTTGATGCCGCGCTCACCAAATTGTGTGCTGATGAATTCTTGAACAACTTGTTGCGTGGCAGTATTGTAGTTTCTGTTGCACCGTATGACTTCGGCTGCTAATACAAGAATGGCATTTTCAATTTCCTGCTGATGACTTCGCTGTTGGGCGCTTAGTTTTTTGGTACTTAGTTTTTCTTCGGTAATGAGTTTGAAGATTTCAGAAAAATTCATTAATGCAAATTAAATAATGAAAACCATAGTAGTACCTCATTATGTTGCTGCGCCACACTTCAGAGCCACGGTATTAAAATAAAAGATTTCGTACAACGCCTTATTGTTCCTATTCTCCTGCGCGTATTGCGGTGATGATGGCAGACAGGTCATCGCGCAACGAGAAGAAGATGAAAACGAATTCCATTTATGCCTGCGGCAATGATTTAAAAGATAACAGCCGTTGATTACACAGATAATGCAGAAAGGCGGTTTGTCGGTCTGTATTATCCTTTAATCGTTGGCTGTTATCGGTGTAATCATCGCGCAGCGAAAAGAATCAGAAAGCAAATTCCATTTTTAGAATTTCGAAACTTAAATAGATTTGCACTCCCGAAAAAGAATTCGGGATAAATCCATCTTAAAAAAATGGTCGGGTGGCCGAGTGGTTAGGCTCAGCTCTGCAAAAGCTGCTACAGCGGTTCAAATCCGCTCCCGACCTCATTGATTTTTCATGAAAGCCTCACTACCATTTAGTTGTGAGGCTTTCGCTTTTTAGGGGTGCGGTGGTCGGTGCGGTGCTTTTAAAAATGTTGCCCAAAAATTACGAAGCGCGACAAAAACACAAAACATTTTTTTCCTGACGACCCGTTTTAAAATTTGTTTCTTTTTGAAGTGATTCAAAAAATATTTTCAAAAATAATTCGGATCAAGTGGAATGAATTTTTTCGACAAAAATTGCTTCGACCGGTCGAAATATTTTTGAATTCATCTATCACTTTAAAAATTCAAAACCGTTATTGGAAGCGATTGTAATCAACGGTTGAATTCTCTCCTTGAATTTTTCTTTCGTAAAACTTTTATCCAGGTCAGGAAAAATAGTTAGGTAATCTTCCAGCAGTTTATTGCGCGGATATTTTTCTTTCACGATTTCAAGGGCTGTTTTTTGTA
>JAPLES010000060.1 GCA_026391075.1 Bacteroidota bacterium
AGGACAAGTAATCGTTGGATCTTCATCATCTGTTACCGTTACTGTTTGTGTACAAGTAGCGGTGTTTCCGTTTACATCGGTTACTGTCCATGTTACTGTGGTGCTTCCAACATTGTATGATGCAGGTGCATCATTGGTGGTGCCAGCAACTCCGCAATTATCTGAAGTATTTGGTGTGCCTAAATTTACATTCGATGCTGAACAAACGCCTGCATCGGCACTTACTGTTACATCGCCAGGACAAGTAATCGTTGGATCTTCATCATCTGTTACCGTTACCACTTGGGTACAAGGACTAGACGAGTTACCACCAGCATCTGTAACCGTCCATGTTACCGTAGTACTTCCAACAGGGAAGGATGCAGGTGCATCATTACTAGCAGTAGCACCAGGACAATTATCAGTAAATGTTGGCGTTCCTAAAACAACACCCGTAGCCCCACAAGTGCCTGGTGTGTTATTCACCGTTACATTTCCCGGACAAGTTAAGGTTGGTGCTTCGCCATCTGTAACCACAACGTTTTGATTACATGTTGCAGTGTTTCCACTTGCATCAGTCACCGTCCATTTAACCACAGTTGTTCCTTTTGGAAATATTGCAGGAGCATTATTAGTGACAGTTGCCACAGTACAGTTATCGGCAGTAGCCGCTGTGCCTAACGAAACGTTTGATGCCGTGCATAAACCTAAATCAGTGGTTACGTTAAGCGTTGCCGGGCAGGTAATAGTTGGTGCCCCAACATCAGCAACAACTACATCAAAGGAGCAAGTTGAAATATTTCCAAAACCATCGGTAGCTTTAAACGCATTGGTAGTTGTTCCTGTTGGGAAAGAACTGCCACTGGCTAAACCTGATGTTTGAGTGGTTACAGTGTTAGTGGTAAAATTAAGCGACCAACTAACTAAACTTCCTACATCACCACCTGCACTATCAGAAACTGCTAAAGTCCAGTTACCGTTGGCAAGGCCTCCGTTGTTTAATGAAGTAAGGTTGGCAGAAGAAGCAGTATAATTACCCGAGTAAGCAGGAAGATTTCCACAAGTAGCTGTAGCATCTAATCTATTTCCGGTTCCCGTTATAATACAAACGTTAAGGTTATCACCACCACAACCAAATGTTCCAATTGTTGGTCTGCCTGGTCTGTGAAACAAAGTTATTTGCGTTCCTGAAGGAGAAGTCAATTTTGCAGTTAAGTCACCTACATATGTATGGTTAATTTGCAGACAAACACTTTGAAGTGAAATTTGCCCTCCTAAAGTACCACCTGCAACAAAAGTATTTTGATTAATAACCGATGTAGTAGTAGCGTTATCTGTAATTGCAGCACCAGGATTAAAGCTTGCAGTTGCTGCACCATCACAAGGACTAGTTCCTACAGGCGTTGTATATGTTGCAGTAGCACTACAAGTTCCTGCACCTGTATTTAAACTGATATTAGCAGGGCAGGTTAAACTTGGTGTATTAACACAAGTAGGTAAAATTGGAGCCGCTGGTAAAGATGCTGTTACATAAAGTGGTTGACAAGGTCCTGTATTACTGATACAATTGTATTCATCTACTAAAACATTCATGGTACCAGTGTAAGTCGCCAGCACCGTTACTTGCGATTGCAATCCACAAAAATCATCATTGTAACCAACAACCGTTGTTCCAGCAGCGTTGTATACAGTTATCTGAGTGTCGAACCCGGAAGTTGGACAAGCCGAAAAGACATAAGTGGCTCCAGTTACAACTTGCAACGTCATGTAATCTCCACCCCAAAAACACGCATTTGCTAAATGTTGGGTGTTATCATAAACCGGAGTGTAGTTAATGTAAAAGGCGTTATTAAATGTGCATTGTGCTGAAAGTTTTGCAGAAGGCATGAGCGCAATAAAAAACAATAACGCAAAAACTTTCGAAGTAAGAAGTGTTTTACATTGTAATAAAAGAGTAGAGTTTTTCATAAGCTTAATTTTGTAGTTAGCGTGAATTGGTGTGAAAATAAATAAATCTTTGAAAGTGCTTTACTTTCAAAAAATATTTACGCACATTTTTATAAATTAAAATATGTGGCAATAAATGGTTAGAAAAAAAGTAATCGCGATTCCCAGAGATTATTGAGGAATAATCAAGTCGTAATACTTGGTAGCATATCCCGCCCACACACCTAATCCATTACTGATATTACTTTTGATTTTTACAGGAGAAGAGAAAGGACTATCGCCTCCATCGTTTTCAAGGGTGTAGAAAAATTCGTATGTCTTTGCGTCAATATTGCTCCACTTGATAGAAACGGTATCACCTTTCCAAAAATAGGCATCTGTATTCAAGTCAAAATTTGCATTAGGATCCTGACCGCGTTCAATGGGCAAAGCAATCTTTAAACCTACCCAAAGCTTATCATCGTAAACAGTTCCACCTTTTGCGTTGTAGTAAGGTTCGTTATTGCGTTTTGTTTTGTACCGAAGAAAATTTCCGAATGTATCAGGCACCGTAACGTTGGCGTAAAGTGAAACCATTGAATCGCGGTAAATTACATTGGCAGCTTCGCGCATGGTGAGTGAATCCATTCCAATGGCTGTAGGTATGTAAGTGGATGAGGTAAGATGAACAGAATCGTTTCCATACAATGGCGGAGCTACAATATCTAAGTTATAAGTAGTTCTTTCTTTACCCATGAAATTGCAAGTGCCTGCAACAAAATAACTCAGAATATCAGGAACAGTGTAAACGCAAACGTTCGGAATATTTGTTGAATCAATTGTGCTGAACCCGAGTGCTCCTAATAAAATATCTTGTTGATCTTGTGGAAGATTCAATCCTTGTAAACAAAATTCGATGAGCTCAGTTTGTGATCCATCACTTGAATTTACCTTAATTCTTGCACCATGAACGAAATAATTTCCCAGGTTGTTCAAATCAATGGTACCGAAAAACTTTTGGCTCTTTGTGAGAATTACAATGGGCGGAACATTGTTTTCGATGGTTCCTTCAACCACGACTTGCTGTGCCGAATCAGGAATTTCAATATCAATTACTTTGGTACAGGAAGAGAAGACAATAGACAGCAGACAATAGACAATAGACAACTTCAACAATTGCCGAATGCCAAATAGTGAATGCTGAATGAATTTGTTTTGTCTATTATCTAACATCTAACGTCTATTATCTAATTTTCTAAAATTTAAAATTCCATGTTAAGCTAGGTAGAATAGGAAACAGCGTTGCCTGTTTTGCTTTGAACGAAAGTTTCTTGGTTTCTGTTCCTCCTGTTGTATTGTCGCCACCGCCTGCATCGCCTCCTGCATCTACATAAATAAAAAACGGATTCATGCGATTGTATGCGTTGTAAATTGAAAATGAAATGTCGGACGTAAAAGGAATTTTACGTTTCTTCTTTGGTATAATAGTGTAAACAAATCCTACATCTAATCGATGATACGCGGGCATACGATACCAATTACGCGGACCGTATACATAATGCACCTGTCCTTCGTTTAAGAAAAATGAAGTTGGCAGAGTTGTCAATTGTCCTGTTGCAAAAACAAATGTTGCTGAAACTTTCCAGTGTTTGTTTATTTCATACATCTGCACAATACTCAAATCATGTCTGCGGTCGTAGCGCGCTAGAAAAGGTTTGCCTTCATTTATTTCAGGAAACTGTCTCCATGTCCATGCAAGCGTGTAACCAATCCATCCTGTCCATTTTCCTTTTGCCTTTTTTATAAAAAACTCAGCACCGTAACTCCATCCTTTTCCAAAAGTAAATTGGTCTTCCACATCAACTGTAATATTTCCAACCGCGCTTTCGCCATACTCAATTTGATTCCATAAATGTTTGTAGTAAACTTCAACCGAAGTTTCAATCATATCATCTTTGAAATTTCGGAAATAACCAAGCGCTGCTAAAACGCCAATTTGTGGTTTAACTACTTTAGTACTCGGCACCCATAAATCAATTGGCAATGTTGTAGTAGAAGAAGAAACCAAGTGAACGTATTGTTTGTTCATGGTCACTCCAAGTTTAATAGAAGAATTTTTGTCAACTTTAAATCGCATTGATAAACGCGGCTCCAATCCCCAATAGGTTTGAATGTTTTCTCCTGTTGCATAATTCAATGTATCTGCCGCTTTGCCCTGCACAAAATTTGTTTTTGAGAAAGGTCCCATAAACGTGAACAATGATACACGCAAGCCAATATTCATTTTCAACCAATTGGTTACTTCAAAATCATCCTGAAAATAAACTCCTGATTCGTGCGCAAATTTTTTAGCCTGATTAGTAGTTTTGAAAGTTGTGGTGCCGGCACTACCGGTAGCTGTGTAAGGAGTAAACACATGGAAGTTGTATTGCAAACCAAACTTCATCATATGACCAAGCAATGGCGAATAATCAAAATCCATTTTAGCGGTAGCTTCCTGCACTTTTGAGTTGAGGGAAAATTTTATGTCAAGAAAACCAGTGTTGGCTTTGAATCCAAAATCGTTGTAAATAAACATAGTGTTTAGAAACAACTTATCGCTGAATAAGTGATTCCAACGAAGAGTAGCTGTTGCATTTCCCCATGGAAAATTGAGTTTGAATACACCACTCGGGTCTTGAAAATTAAAAACATCACGACCAAAATATCCACTCATGTAAAGTCGGTCGCGGTCGCTGATGCGGTAATTTATTTTTGCGTTGATGTCATAAAAAAAGTAAGAGTTCCCCGCAAATTTTCCATCTGCAATTTTCGGAAGAATAGGTTTTAGAATTAAATCAAGATAAGTTCTACGAGCAGAAACAATGAACGAACATTTGTCTTTTTTGATTGGTCCTTCAATCGTTAACCTCGATGAAATAATTCCTAAACCGCCCGAAACACTCCACTTTTTCATATTACCTTCTTTCATTTGCACATCCACCACACTCGAAATTCTTCCGCCATATTCAGCAGGCATTCCTCCTTTAATAACTGTTGTATTTTTTACTGCATCGGAATTGAAAACCGAAAAGAAACCAAACAAGTGACCGGTGTTGTAAACCACCGCATCGTCAAGTAAAACTAGGTTTTGGTCAGGTCCACCACCGCGTACATAAAATCCTGAATTGCCTTCGCCAGCTGCCATAATACCTGGCAAAAGTTGAATCGTCTTCAACACATCTACTTCACCCAATAGAGAAGGCAATGACTTCGAAACTTCTATACTGATTTCCTGTTTGCCCATGTCGGCACTCTCCACATTCGCACCCTTCTTCTCTCCTGTTATGACTACCTCCTGCACTTCCTTTACTAAGGTTCCCATCTCCATATTCATTCGAATATCCTGATTCAAATCAATTGTTTTCTCCTGTGTAGCAAAGCCGATGTAAGTAAAACGGATGGTATATTTTCCGGCAGGAAGTGTGAGCGAATAAAAGCCGTACTCATTAGTGTTAGTGCCTTTGTTCAATTCAACCACATAAACCGAAGCCGCCAACATGCTTTCGCCATTGGCACTTTCTTTTATATACCCGCTAACCGTAAATTTTTTGAGTGCCGTTTGTGCATTCGAAATACAAACACAAAACAAAATGAACACCGAAAACCAATATTTTTTCAATCCTTATTTTTTAAGCGCGGTAAACCTAAATGATTCCTTTTAATCTTGGGTAAAAAAGAAGTGCGCCATTGAGTTATTTCTTAGAGCTACGAATACACGAATATGAAAATGCAAATTTGCGAACAACCAAAAGCATTCGTGCATTCATGGCAATTTACTTTAGTTCGCGTTCGAAATTTAAAAACTCAAAAATTGCTTTTAGAAAAATGACTGCCGAAGAACGATTGAAGAAGTTACAGGAAATGGAAGCACAAAAACCTGGTGATGCGTTTTTGAATTACGCTATTGCCTTAGAATATGTAAATGCAGGAAATGATAATGAAGCGCAAACTATTTTTGAAGCCTTGCTGCAAAAAAACAGCGATTACATAGCTACTTATTATCAATTCGGAAAATTGTTGGAACGTAACGGTGTAAATGAAAAAGCAATAATAGTTTACAAACGAGGAGTTGAATTGGCAAAGCAGATAAACGACAAAAAGAATTTAGGTGAATTGAATGAAGCATTAATGATGTTGGAAGAATAGACACATGAACAAACGTAAATCGCTAAGCGAAAAATTTATTGAGTTCAACACAAGCAAACGATTAGCAAACCGTAAGAAGAAAACCTTGCTGGCGGTGAGCGGTGGGATAGATTCTGTAGTGATGTGTGATTTATTTCGCGAGGTGAAGTTTCCATTTGCCATTGCCCATTGCGATTTTCAGTTACGCGGAAAGGAATCAGATGCCGATGAAAAATTTGTGTTGGACTTAGCTAAAAAATATAGCGTAGAATTTTTCGTAAAAAAATTTGACACCAAAAATTACGCTGAAGAAAAAAACATTTCTATTCAGCAAGCAGCGCGAGAACTTCGTTACACTTGGTTCGAAGAATTGAGAAAAGAAAAAGAGTTCAATCTCCTTGCAACAGCTCATCATCTTAATGACAATATCGAAACGATTTTTTTTAATCTCACTAAAGGGACTGGCATTAAAGGTTTGCGCGGCATTCCAATTCGAAACGGAAATATTATTCGTCCGCTTTTATTTGCATCAAGGGAAGAAATTGAAAACTATCAGCAAGAAAATAAATTAGAGTTCAGAGAAGACAGTTCAAATGCCGATGACAAATACACGCGCAATAAAATCCGCCATCAAATTATTCCGCTGCTGAAAGAAATAAATCCTTCTCTCGAAAATACATTTGCTGAAAAAATCGAACTCTATACGCAGTTGGAGATGATGTATGAAAAGCAGATAAAAAAATCTGCAGCGCTGCTTTTTTTACCGCTAGGAAACGACATTTATATTCCCATCCTTAAACTAAAGAAAACACAAAACGCGCATAACGTTTTGTATGAATACCTGAAAGACTTTGATTTTAATGCGGAACAGGTAGAAGATATTTTGGCAGCAGTTGATGTCGATGCAGGAAAACAATTTCTCTCTTCTTCTGCACGAATTATTAAAGACAGAAGGTTTTTTATTCTCACCAAACTTGCTGACAAAGATTCTTCGGTTCAGTTTATTCATGGAGAAGAGAAGGAAGTTAAATTCAAGGACAAGTTGTTGGTGATAACACCAACAACGGCTGTGAAAATTACAGCCGATAAAAATTCTGCCTTTCTTGATAAAACAAAACTTGAATTCCCTTTAATCCTTCGACCATGGAAAGCCGGAGATTATTTTTATCCATTTGGAATGAAACTCAAAAAGAAAAAACTCAAAAAGTTTTTTACCGATGAAAAAATTCCGCTGAATGAAAAAGAAAATATTTTCGTATTGGAATCGAACAAAAAAATTGTGTGGGTTGTTGGTTACAGAACTGACGAGCGGTTTAAAATAACAGCTGTCACAAAAGATGTTCTACAATTGCGCATAAAATCACTGTAATTAATTTCCAATGAAAATTCCCAAACTTCTTTTAGCAGTATTTCTTGCATTTCAATTATCAATTATCAATTGTCAATTATCAATTGCTCAAGACACTTCCATCTGTTATTTACGCGATGACAACGGTAAAATTCGTGAGCACAATGTTGATTTCCTTAAAATGAATTTAGCTATAAAGTTCAACACACAAGAAGGGAAAGTATTTGGCAACGTAAAGTATGATTTCCGCCCTATTCAATATGTGGTAGATACGTTGTTTTTAAATGCTCCTGCTATTAAAATAAAAACCGTTTTACTCAATGGAAAAGAAACAAAATTTACGACCGATAGTCTTGGATTGACTGTCCATTTTTTGCCTGCATTAAATTGGAACAAACAATACAATTTGGAAATAAATTACGAAGCTAGTCCACGAAAGGGTTTGTATTTTATTGGATGGAATGTAGATGAGTTTGTTGGCGACAGCATCAACAAAGGCGTGAAAGATAGATACTTCACGCGTAAACAAATCTGGACACAGGGGCAAGGCATTGACAACCGCCACTGGATACCATGTTACGATGATGTGAACGACAAAGTGATTACGGAAACTACTATCACTTTTGATTCTGCTTACACCGTTATTTCAAACGGTGCTTTGAAAGAGAAAAAGAAAAATGCCGATGGCACTGCAACGTGGCATTACGCTATGAGCAAACCTATGGCGCCTTACTTAATTATGATTGGCATTGATAAATATGCCTACAAAGATTTCAAGAGCAAAAATGGAATGATGAGTAGGCAATATTACTATGCCGACCATCCCGAAACAGCCGAACCTACTTATGAATACAGTGCAGAAATGATGGATTGGCTTTGCAACGAAACGGGAATTTTTTATCCCTGGGGAACGTATTGCAATGTGCCCGTGCAAGATTTTATGTTCGGTGCTATGGAAAATACTTCAGCTACTATTTATGGCGATTTTTATTTGAATGATACTCGTTCAGCAGTAGAGCGAAACTACGTTGGCACTAATGCGCACGAGCTCACACACCAATGGTTTGGCGATTATATTACTGAGTTTAGTGCAACACATCATTGGCTGCATGAAAGTTTTGCCACTTACTATTCCAAACAATTTATTCATCACATTCTAGGGGAAGACCGCTACGAATGGGATAGACGAATGGAACAAAACAACGCCATGAATGCCGATAGAATCAATCGTTTTCCGGTGGCACATTCCATGGGCGGAAGTAACAGACATTACCCGAAAGGAAGCGCAGTGATTGATATGATTCGTTATGTGGTAGGTGATTCTGTTTACAAAAAATGCGTTACAAATTATTTGAGAAAACATGCTTACTCGAATGTGCTGACAAGCGATTTTAAAATGATTTTTATGGAAACTGCAGGAATAAATCTCGATTGGTTTTTTGATGAATGGGTTACCCGAGCTGGTTTTCCGGAATATGTAGTTAGCTACGAAAAACAAAAAGATCGTATTGCAATTTTTGTAGCTCAAAAACAAAAAGTGGATGAACTAACCGGCTATTTCAAAATGCCGATTGTTTTTGAAGTGCATTATAAAAATGGCACATCATCAACTGTACAAGAGTGGTTGAGTCATGCAGAAGATACTGTTTATGTAAACACCACTTCGTCTTCACAAATTGATTACGTTTTGTTTGACCCCGGTTCAAACATTATTAAGAAAGTAGAATTCAAAAAGAGTTTCGAAGAGTTGAGTTCACAGGTATTAAATGCCAACCATTTTATAGATAGGTTCGATGCACTGCGCGCTTTGCTCGATACTTCGATAGAGAGAAAACGCGATTTACTAGTTGCTATTTTTGCTAAAAATAATTTTCAAACACTCAAGGCCGATATTGTTTTGCAGTTATCAAAAGACAGTTCCGCAGCAGCCATCAATTTGTTCAAAACTGCTTTGCAAGATAAAGACATGATGGTTCGCAGAAGTGTATTGGATCATCTCGATACTTTTCCTCTATCCATAGTAACTGATGTAGAAAAAATATTGAGCGATACTTCTTACATCAATATAGAAACTGCCTTGCGTAAACTGTGTAAACAGTTTCCTGATAAAACAGAAAAGTATTTAGCGCAAACAAAATATTTGCATGGCATAAACGATAATGTTCGTGCAGCTTGGTTAGAAATGAAAATTAAATATGGAGCAAACGGTATTGAAGAAGCAAAAAAAGAATTGACTCATTATGCATCGAACCATTTTGAATTTAGAACTCGCGTGCGGGCTGTAGATGCTATTGAACGGTTGGAATTTTGTAACGAGGACATCATCAAAAATCTTTTCAACGCTTGTACAAATGCCAACAGTCGTTTGGCTAATCCTGCCTCGCGTTGCTTAAAATTTTTATTCAAGAATTCTTCTACTTTAGAAATGGGTAAAGGAATTTTTATATCGAATTCATACAAAGACTGGGAGAAAAAAATTATTGAAAAGACACTGCAATAAAATTCATGAACTCATTTCGCGATTCGCCTTTTTTTAAAATCTACGTTTGTCTTGGTGCATTCTTTTGCATTGTCATGACAGGTATGGTGGGTTACATCAGCATTGAAAACTACACTCCTATCGAGGCACTCTACATGACGGTGATAACACTTTCTACTGTTGGTTTTGCCGAGGTGCGACCACTAAGTGATGCCGGAAGAGTGTTCACTATTTTCCTTATCACAATAAATTTAGCCGTAGCTACTTTTTTTATTGCACAGTTATCGAGTTATGTTTTCGAAGGCGAATTTTCAAGAACGTATAAACTTTTTAAAATGAAAAACTCCATTAAAGAATTGAGAGGTCATGTTATCATTTGCGGTTTTGGGCGCAACGGTCGCGAAGCGGCAGGCATTTTTACCAATAGCAAACGCGATTTTGTTGTGATAGAAAATAAAGCAACGCGAAAAGATGATTTGCCTTACGAGGTAAATTATTACTTAGAAGATGATGCCACTCGCGATGAAACTTTGTTGCAAGCCGGCATTGAAAATGCTTCGGCACTTATCAGCACACTCCCCGATGATGCCGATAATGTTTTTGTGGTACTCACCGCACGCGAATTAAATCCTAAACTTAAAATCATCAGTCGCGCCTCCAATGATTCTTCGGTAAAAAAACTAAAAACTGCCGGAGCCAACAATGTAATTATGCCCGATAAAATTGGTGGAGCTCACATGGCTACTCTTGTTATAAGCCCCGATGTAAAAGAATTTATTGACCTCATGGCTACTCAAAGCAATGAACATTTCAGTATTGAAGAAATTGAATCGGCAATTACTATTTCGTTAGAAGATTTGAATTGCTGGAAACAAACAGGCGCAACTGTTTTAGGAATAAAAACTTCAGAAGGGGAGTTTTCGCTTAACCCAAATTCTAAAACTGTTGTTCGCCCGGGTAACCGAGTAATTGCTATGGGAGCAAAAGAACAATTAAGAAAAGTAAAAGAGTTGTTGGGCTAACTTCAACGTTGATCCAACGGAATAAAATCTTTTACAACGGAATAAAATCTTTTACAAAAGCATCTCGTTCATTTACTATTGGTAGAGGTTGCAAATATTTTCGCAAGGTTGGAGTGTCGGGTGTGAAGGTTAGAATGGGAACCCCCGGAGCAGAGAACCACATCAACGCGCGCATGTACGCAAACTGAAACGGGTCTGTAGCCGAAGCTATTTTTTTGAAACCAAGTTTTTGTGCGAGCTTCTTTCCCAGTTTTGCATTGGTAGTAGTGTGCAATGCTTCGGGCTCTACAAAGGTATGCGCTGCCGGAATGCCCAATGAATCTGCCATAATTTTCAAAATCATTCCTTCATTATAAGGAGTATGAACAGCAGCTCCGGAAAAAATAATATTCTTCGTTATCCCTTTTTCGTAAAGCTCTTTTGCCCAATACAAACGTACATTTAGAAGAATAGAATCCTTAGTAGCATAGTGATAAGGAAATCCTGGAACAATAACCACATCATAGGGCGCATGCTTGATAGCGCGTTTGTAAGAACCTATAACTGCTTTGTTGAGTGAACAAGAACAAAAAAGAACTACTGGAGTAAAAATGAGCAGCACATATTTTTTCATGGAGGCAAATATGTATGGATAAGCGAGATTCCAAACATTCCTCTAAGTATTTCCAAATTCTTTCCTGAGGTTACCCTTCTAAAATCCGGATTCAAAAAAATATATTCTTAACATTCTTAGGAAATGATTTTACAGGCTTCTACTTTCAGCCGCGCAATTAATTCATCAAAAACATTCCTAACAGCTATGTATTTAGTAGGCACGGGTAAAGGCGACATCACCGCATTTGTAAAAGGAGCAGGATTGCTCGGCTATGGCATTCACTACAATACCATGGAAGAAATTGCCACACCACTAACTGCACGTGCATTCATTTTTAAAGACGAAAAAACAAATCGCAAAATTTGTTTTGTGAATTGCGAATTAGGATTCATCACGCTCGCCTTAAAAAAAGGAACACTTAAAGATTTGCAAAGAAAATTTCCGGACTTTGGTTACGATGAAGATAATTTAATGCTTACTGCACAACATACGCACAGCGGTCCCAGCGGCTATTCATACTACGGTTTGTATAATTTAAGCACCCCTGGTTTTGTGTTAGAAATTTATAGAAAAATTGTTGACGGAATTGTAGATGCAATCGTGAATGCCGAAAAAAACATGCAGCCTTCAACGCTGCAATGGAGTACCGGAATAATGGAGCCCGATAAAGAAGTTGCTTATCAACGAAGCATTGAAGCCTACAATAAAAATCCGGAGGTAAAAGAAAAAGTAAGCTTTGAAAATCGTCACCTTGCGCTCGACCGCGAAATGACCTTACTTAAAGTACTTGCCGAAAATGGAAAAGAACGTGGTAGTATAAATTGGTTTGGTGTCCATCCAACTAATTTGCCAAACACCAATCATAAACTTTGTGGCGATAACAAAGGATTTGCTTCAACTTACCTCGAAGAATATTTTATCGCACAAGGTGCAAGTGAATATTTAGGCGTGTTTGCACAAGGCACATGTGGTGATGTAACTCCGCGCATGGTACATCATCCTGTTTATCCTTTTCAACGTGGGCAGTGGGAAGGAAAATTTCCAGATGACATGAAGAGCGCGCAGTTCAACGGACAAATACAATTTGAAAAAGCAAAAGAGATTTCTGCATCTGCCGAACAAAAAAATATTGCCGGTGAAATTGATTACGAATTAATGTTTGTAAATTTTAGCGATGTTACCTGTAATCCAAAATTTACTGCAGGCAAAGTGAACGCACAAACCGATAAAGCTGCAATGGGAGTTGCGTTTTTTACGGGCACTAGGATTGATGGTCCTGGAATGCATCCTGCTGTAGGTGCTGTGATAAAAAGATTTTCGCGAATAGTAAAAGTTATTGAAAAATTTCGAGCCAAATTTGCGAGTGAGGATTACAAAAAAATTATTGAACGCAAGTATCGTGCACACGGAGTAAAAGATATTTTGATTGAAAGCAACACCCGAAGAATTCTCGGTACAAAAATTATCAGTAGCCTCCCGGTTCCTGCTTGGGCCGATCCGGCTATTGCCACTTTCAAATATTTCTACAAACAAGCCGGGCACTTAAATAAACCTTGGACTCCTAAAATTTTACCTATTCAACTTTTTATTATTGGCGATATAGCCTTAGCTGGTTTCCCTTTTGAAATTACCACTATTGCCGGAAAACGTTTGCGGAATCAACTTAAAGAAATTTTATCGCAGCGCGGAATCAAGCGTGTAATTCTTACGCCTTACGCCAATGGATATTCCGGTTATATGACAACCAATGAAGAATATCAAGAACAGATTTACGAAGGCGGCCACACTGTATTTGGAGAATGGAGTTTAGCAGCTTTACAAACAAAATTCGAATTTCTCGCAACCGAAATGCTGAAGCCAAAAGAAGAGCGCAAATTTGTTCATGATGCTATACCACCTGATTTTACAGAAGAAGAACTAAATCATTTCCCATTCTACAAACGTGCGTGGTACATTCGTCAGGAATTATTGCGTGCTCGGAAAATGGAACGAAGGGGGTAACAGACAAAAACACTACGGCTATTTTTTTTCAAATAAAACCGAAAGGTCAACATCTAAGGCTTTGCTGAGATCATAAATCTCTGTCATGTAAGGGTCAGCCTCTCCCATTTCAATTTGAGAAATATATAAAGGAGTAAGGTTAGTAAGCAAACTCAACTCATCAGTGGTAACTCCTTTTTTTTCGCGTATTGAACGTAGTTTTTTACCTGCATTAATAATTTCGTGACTTAACTCCTCCGGAAATTTTTTTGTTCTATCGGCATCCTTTTTTTCCATTCGCCTTTGTTCAAAAATCTCACCTATATAACGCAAAAGCTTTTCTTGTTCTTCTTTCATAAACTTGTTTATTAATACTGCAAGTTAATACCACGGAGCAAATTTTCAAATTTTCAAAAATGATGCACTCATTAATTTATAACTTATCCGTTCAACTTCACCACCTCTAAAATTCAGGTAGCCACTAAAACTTTATTTATATTCACGCCTAATCGAATCACTAACCGATTTTTTTATTCGTTACTAAATTTAGAATTGGAAACACGTTGTTTTTGCCAATACTTGTCACTAGAAGTTTCTAATCTTAGACTGTATAGAGAAACTGATTTTTGACATCGGTGTTTTAATTGATCTAAACTTATTTTATGCAACAACATCTACGTTTTTGTTTTCTTCTTTTCGCTCTCACTTTATTTATCCTTACAGATGCGCAAAATAATGTTGGTATAGGAACTCCTTCTCCAGATCCGAGTTCAATTTTACATCTAGATTCAAAAGACAAGGGTTTCCTCGCTCCTCGTGTAACCACCTTGCAACGCCTTACTATTTCATCACCTGCAAACGGGTTATTGGTTTACGACATTACAGTCAATTGCTTTTTCTATTTTTCCACCGCGGGTGGATGGACATCACTTTGTCAAAACTCAGGACCAGCTGGAAGTACTGGTGCGCAAGGCATTCAAGGAACAACAGGAGCTAACGGTCCTACAGGTTTTCCAGGAGCTCAAGGAATTCAAGGTCTGAATGGAATAAACGGTGCTGCGGGAACTAACGGTGCAACTGGTGCTGCAGGCACCAATGGCACTAATGGAGCAACAGGCGCGCAAGGAGTTCAAGGTATTCAAGGAGTAACAGGAACTCAAGGTGCGCAAGGTATACAAGGCGTTAGTGGTGTTGATGGCGCAACTGGTGCACAAGGTATTCAAGGTGTTAGTGGAGTTGATGGAGCTACGGGTGCACAAGGCATTCAAGGAATTCAAGGTGTAACCGGTGTTGATGGAGCTACAGGTGCTCAAGGCATTCTGGGAATTCAAGGTATTCAAGGAACAACTGGTGCCAACGGAGCAACAGGTGCACAAGGCATTTCGGGAGTTCAAGGTGCAACAGGAGCACAAGGCGTTCAAGGGTTACAAGGAGTTAGCGGTGTTGATGGTGTCACAGGCGCACAGGGAAATCAAGGTATACAAGGAAACACTGGAGCTAACGGTGCAACTGGTGCCGCAGGAACAAACGGAACCAATGGTACGAATGGTGCAACGGGTGCACAAGGTATTCAAGGCATACAAGGTGTTAGTGGAGTAGATGGAGCTACGGGTGCGCAAGGTGTACAAGGAACTACTGGCACTGCAGGAACGAACGGTGCTACAGGCGTGCAAGGCATACAAGGTGTTAGTGGTGTTGATGGTGCAACGGGCGCACAAGGAGTGCAAGGTATTCAAGGAACAACCGGTGTTGCGGGAACGAATGGAAGTAACGGTACAAACGGGGCAACTGGTGCTGCTGGTACGAATGGCACAAATGGTGCAACTGGAGTTCAAGGTATTCAAGGAGTAACAGGAACTCAAGGTGCTCAAGGCATACAAGGTGTTAGCGGAGTAGATGGAGCTACGGGTGCGCAAGGCATACAAGGAACTACTGGCACTGCAGGAACGAACGGCACTAACGGAACAAATGGTGCTACTGGTGCTGCAGGGACAAACGGAATCAACGGAACGAACGGTGCTACAGGCGTGCAAGGCATACAAGGCGTTAGCGGTGTTGATGGTGCAACGGGCGCACAAGGAGTGCAAGGTATTCAAGGAACAACCGGTGCTGCGGGAACGAATGGAAGTAACGGTACAAACGGGGCAACTGGTGCTGCTGGTACGAATGGCACAAATGGTGCAACAGGCTCGCAAGGTATTCAGGGTGTAACAGGAACTCAAGGCGTGCAAGGCATACAAGGTGTCAGTGGTGTTGATGGTGCAACGGGCGCACAAGGTATTCAAGGTACAACCGGTGCTGCAGGAACGAACGGAACCAATGGCACTAATGGTGCAACGGGCGCTCAAGGAGTACAAGGCATACAAGGCGTTAGTGGTGTTGATGGTACTACTGGCGCACAAGGTGTTCAAGGTATTCAAGGTACAACTGGTGCTGCTGGAACAAACGGAACGAACGGGGCAACAGGTGCGCAAGGTATTCAGGGTGCAACAGGAGCACTAGGTGTTCAAGGCATACAAGGTGTCAGTGGTGTTGATGGTGCAACGGGCGCACTAATGGTGCAACGGGCGCTCAAGGAGTACAAGGCATACAAGGCGTTAGTGGTGCTGATGGTGCAACGGGCGCACAAGGTGTTCAGGGTGTAACAGGAACTCAAGGCGTGCAAGGCATACAAGGTGTCAGTGGTGTTGATGGAGTAACTGGTGCGCAAGGCATTCAAGGAAACACTGGGGCTGCGGGAACGAACGGAACAAATGGTACGAACGGTACGAATGGAACAAACGGTGCAACTGGCGCGCAAGGAATTCAAGGTGTGACAGGCACAAACGGTACAACAGGTGCGCAAGGCATTCAGGGAGTAACAGGTGTAGCAGGAACAAATGGAACAAACGGCACGAATGGTGCAACAGGAGCACAAGGCCTTCAAGGCATACAAGGGGTTAGTGGAGTTGATGGAGTAACTGGTGCGCAAGGCATTCAA
>JAPLES010000018.1 GCA_026391075.1 Bacteroidota bacterium
TCGCGTTTCAACTCAATCACCACGCGAATTCCGTTTCTGTCCGATTCATCGCGCACTTCACTTATACCTTCAATTTTCTTTTCGTCACCTAACTCAGCAATCTTTTTCACGAGGTCGCTCTTCACCACCTGGTAAGGAACCTGATTAATAATAATCTGCTCGCGACCGTTGTCCTGCGTTTCTATTTCGGCTTTGCCGCGCAGCACCACCTTGCCTCTTCCGGTCATCAATGCCTGGCGCACGCCTTCGTAACCGTAAATTACTCCGCCCGTTGGAAAGTCAGGCGCCTTTACCACCTGCATCAATTCTTCAATCGTAATATCTTTATTGTCTAAGTAGTTGATAATAGCATTCGCTACTTCGGTTAAGTTGTGCGGCAACATATTCGTAGCCATACCTACTGCAATACCCGATGCACCGTTAATTAAAAGATTCGGAATTTTTGATGGCAACACTGTTGGCTCTTCAAGCGAATCGTCAAAGTTCAGGCGCATGTCCACCGTTTCTTTTTCAATATCGCTGAGAATGTCCTCGGCTATTTTGCGCAAGCGAGCTTCGGTGTAACGCATTGCCGCAGGCGGGTCGTTATCTATACTTCCGAAGTTACCCTGCCCGTCAACCAGCGGATAACGCAAACTCCAGTCCTGTGCCATACGCACCATGGCATCATACACACTGCTATCGCCATGCGGGTGATACTTACCCAACACCTCTCCCACAATTCTTGCCGATTTTTTATGCGGCTTGCCGGGCATTAAACCCAGTTCGTTCATAGCAAAAAGCACTCTGCGGTGAACGGGCTTTAACCCATCGCGCACATCGGGTATGGCGCGCGAAACAATAACGCTCATAGAGTAATCTATGTAAGCGGTTTTCATTTCCTCCTCTATGTTAATGCGAATAATGCGCGGGTTGTTTTCGGGTTCGGTTGGTGGTACCGGAGGTATAATTTCGTCTGCCATATTGCTATTGAAAATTTAAAATTGAAGATAGAATACTGAATACAAAACCGCCTTTAAAATCGTAAATATTCAATCTTAAATATTACCTCTTTTAAAGGGCGAGCGAATATAGTTTTCGCGCCCCCCTAACCAAAGGTTTAGCACCCTTAATTTTCAACATTTAAGAAGAGTTTTACAGTAGAATAAAGATGACAGAAAGTATTAAACCATGAAAAATTAATCAGCAACCTTTTATGGTGGATAAATTTTGTACCAAATCATTTTGGGATATTAAATTCGTCTTCAAGATGAAGACTAAAAGACGTTTATTGAAAAACATGATTTATAATGAATCATGCTTAAATACTATGGCAAAAATGCCAGATAACTTCATAGACCTAACAATTACTTCCCCTCCATACGATAATCTGCGAACATATATCAATAGTGTTTCTGGGATTAAATCGAAATTCAATGGATACAATTTCCCATTTGAGGAAATAGCGAAAGAGTTATTTAGAGTAACTGCAAAAGGTGGAGTTGTTGTTTGGGTTGTTAGTGACGCAACAACAAATGGAAGTGAAACAGGTACATCTTTCAAACAGGCACTCTACTTTAAGGAGATAGGGTTTAAGCTTTTTGATACAATGATATACTCAAAGCCGCCAAGGGGCGCGGTGGGTAACAATAAAACATACTGGCAGTCTTTCGAGTATATGTTTATTTTCAGCAAAGGGTCACCAAAAACTATCAACTTGATTATAGACAGAGAAAATAAAGAATCTCGTGAAGGAGACAATGGAACAAAGAGATTGCAAAACGGTGATTTGTTACAACTAAAAAGGGGGGGATATGGGAAGTTTGGGAGGAGAACAAATATTTGGGAATATAATATAGGCAAAGGACACTCTACTCGTGACTCAATTGCTCATGGACATCCTGCAATTTTTCCCGAAAAATTAGCTCTTGACCACATCACTACTTGGAGCAACGAAGGTGATTTAGTCTATGACCCAATGATTGGTAGTGGAACGGTTGCTAAGATGTGCATTATGGAAAATAGAAATTACATTGGTAGTGAGATAAATAAACCTTACTGCGAAATAGCTGAAAAGAGAATTTCTATGATTAAGGAAAAAATAAATAAACAGGAAAATGCCGAACCCGGAGCAATCATTTCTATCGCCTGAAGAACCAAAAACAAAAATTTGCACATCTTGTTTCATCGAGAAACCTATTGAGGCGTTTTCAAAAAATCAGTTTGGAAAGAATAATAGAGTTTTAAGAAGACCTGTTTGTAGGGATTGCTATTCTAAAAAAGTAAAGATAAATCCTAAGGAGAAGAAAGAATATGAAGTAAAAAGACCTCGTCCTAAAATTGGACAAGAGTTTAAATGCCCTATTTGTCACAGAAAAAAAATGCGATCGTTCAAAAACGATGTTGTTTTAGATCATAGCCATATAGACGGAAGTGTTAGAGGATGGGTTTGCAGTAGTTGCAATACAAGTATTGGTAAATTTTATGATGATCCTGCAATTCTACAAAGGGCTATTGATTGGATTAAAAATAAAGGCGATAGCCTTTTAGGACTAATTCTCTACCTATTATTGACTAACTGATAATAGTTTGCTATTCCTCCTTTCATCGGTCTAATTTCCCACTTCTTCATTCCACCTTCTATATTCGCCTTATGGACATATCCTATATCCTCAACCATTTAGGCGAAGAGCGCGAAAACTATTACAACGCGGTTTCACCACCGGTTTTTCAAACCAGCAATTTCCGTTTTAAAGATGTGGCTGCCCTGCGGCTTGCCTTCACCAACGAAAAAAAATATCACATCTACAGCCGCGGCAATAACCCCACGGTAGAAATACTGCGCAAAAAAATTGCCGCCCTTGCCGGTGCCGATGATGCGCTAGTGTTTGCAAGCGGTGCGGCTGCGGTGGCGGCTGCGGTTATAGCCAATGTAAAAGCGGGCGAGCATGTGGTGTGTGTGCAGAAACCCTATTCGTGGACGCACAAACTGCTCAACGAATTTCTCGTGCGCTTTGGCGTGCAAAGCACCATGGTTGACGGCACAAGCACACAAAACTTTGCCGATGCCATACAACCCAACACGCGAACTATTTTTCTTGAATCGCCCAACACGTTCACTTTCGAATTGCAGAACATACAAGAAGTGGTGAAACTGGCGAAGCAGCACAACATTATTACCATTATTGACAACAGCTATTGCACTTCGCTCGGGCAGCGCTGCATAGAGATGGGGATTGATATTGAAATACATTCTGCCAGCAAACATTATGGCGGGCACAGCGATGTGGTGGCGGGTTACCTGCTCTGTAATCAGGTGATGGCTGATAAAATTTTTGCTTCGGAATACCTCAACCTCGGTGCAAATATTTCTCCGCACGATGCGTGGTTACTGATTCGCAGTTTGCGCACTTTGCCCATTCGCTTAGAGAAAATTAAAAACACCACCGATAAAATTGTAGAGTGGCTCGAAACCCATCCGCAAATTGAAAAAGTGATTTATCCTTTTTCGAAATCTTTTCCGCAATATGATTTGGCAAAGAAGCAAATGCTTTGGTGCGGAGGATTGTTCAGCGTTCAACTGAAAGCAAAGAATGTGGAAGAAGTAGAAACGTTTTGCAACGCGCTTAAGCAGTTTATGTTGGCGGTGAGTTGGGGCGGTTATGAATCGTTGGCGGTGCCGGCTTGCAGTTTTAATCCGCGCAGGCAATATGATGATGCAGCTTTTCCTTTTAACCTGATTCGTTTTTATATTGGTTTAGATGATGTTGAAATCTTAACGGAAGATTTGAAACAAGCGTTCACCAAAATCGAATAATGTGTCGAACCCGCTGCAACGATTGAAGGAATAAAAACCGTTGCGGTTTTTTTTAGAACCACCAAAGAAAGTTTTCATGAAATTAAAGTTGCTGCTCCTGACAGTTTGCGTTATTGCTTTTTCATTGGCACACGCCACCGATTATACTTCGCTTACCGAAGCTTTAAAAAATCCAACTGCCGTAAAATCACTTAACCTCAGCGGAAGAGGACTCACCGTTTTATCTGAAAGCATTGGTAAACTCACCAATCTCGAACGACTGAATATTTCAAGCAACAAACTGACGGCTTTGCCCAAAGCATTGTTCGCGTTGAAGAAGTTGAAGTATCTCAATTTAACCGCGAATCAACTCACGGCAATTCCCGCAGGCATCGGTAATCTTAAAAACTTACAGGAACTCGAAATAGGTTTCAATAAAATTTCTTCGTTGCCGAAAGAGATTGGCGCGCTTGCGAAGCTTGCGCGCTTTGTGGCTTCTAAAAACAATTTGAAAACATTGCCAGCCGAAGCTGCGCAATGGACAAAAGTGGAAATTATTGACTTCACTTATAATCCACTAACTGAAATTCCAGCCGCACTTTGTGGAATGATAAATCTAAAAACCGCTGACTTTAGTTTTGATAAAGAACTGGCCGGCTTTCCTTCCAATATAAAAAATCTTTCTCGCTTGCGTTTGCTCAATTTGAAGAACACAAAAATTTCTGCTAAACAAGTTGATGATCTCAATTGGCTTATTCCCGATTGTCAAATTATGTTGTAGAAAGAAATGTCATGGTGAGCCTGTCGAACCATATTCCTCCAAACTCTTCGACAAGCTCAGAGTGACATAACGCAACGCTTCTAACAACTTCTTTTATTTTGCGCAGAAAACTCTTCCATGCGGAAAATAATTTCCATCGCTATCCTCACGCTTCTCCTCTCCTCGTGCAGAATTCAGGCACCTGTTTTTAAAGGAATAGAAAACTCTAAATCAGAAACATCGGCCACAGGCAATATTCAGTTAAGTGCCGAAGTGGTTTTTCATAACCCGAACTTTATGCGTTGCAAAATGAGCGATATGGCTGTTGATGTAACAGTGAATAAGAAAACTGTAACCACCTTAGGCGACAAAACCACCATGATGATGAAACCAAAAGCTGATTTCCGTATTCCAGTTCGCATTGCTATAGGTAATGAAGGCGGCATACTTGAGAATATTAAAAGTCTGTTCAGCCTTTTCAGCGCAAAGGAAGTTGAGTTAGGTCTTGAAGGGAATATGCTCATCAAGTCGTTTTGCTTTAAGAAAACGATTCCGATTCACTACGCACAGAAAATAAATTTAAGCGGCTTTAAAAAGTAAACTATGCAACACGGTTCCGACTTTACTCCCTACTACGCGGTAATATTTACCACAACCCGCACCGAAGCAGATAACGGCTACCACGAAATGGCTGCGCGGATGGAAGAACTTGCCTCTGAGCAAGAAGGTTATTTAGGAATTGAATCTGCCCGTAATGAAAGTTCGCGCGTGGGAATTACTGTTTCTTACTGGCGCGATTTAGAAAGCATAAAGAAGTGGAGAGAAAATGCCGAGCATCAACTTGCCCGCAAACTCGGCAAAGAAAAATGGTATGCTCATTATCAACTCAGAATTTGCAAAGTGGAAAGAGTGTATGGCTTTGAGGCGTAGTTAATTCTTCGTTAACACCATACTCTTATCGAAATTGATCAAAAAAAAACTTCCATAGTAAAATCTCAAAGAGCATTCTACCATGGAAGTTTTAAGCAGATCCTATTTTTACTACAAAGGAATATTATACATCCTACAAACTTCTTCGTAAGGCATGGTTCTAATGTCGCGTTTGCCTACTAATACTCCACCCGGAATTGCGATATATCTGTATTTAATACTTAAACTAGTACCTACACTTCCAGAATTATCAAATGCAACTCTAGTATAGGTAATTGTTTTTTTACCTGGTAAGAAATTGATGGTGTTTGCAATTCCTCCTGCATAACTTATATACGGAAGCGGAATAGTTCCAGCCCCCCAGTTCAAATACGCCAAAACGGCCCCTGAGTCAAGTATACTTTCTGTAATTCCATATGCTGAATCGGTACTGTATTTCATTAGTGTTCCATCAATCGTTGTATCTCTAAATGGGTGATCTAGTAATTTCCAATGAGAATAGTAAACGTTGGCATTACCGTTTAATCCATTGGCTCCTGCAGGGCCAGTAGGTCCTGCTTCTTTTGTACAAGCTCCAAAATAAAGTAACAGAGAAGCAACAAAAAGTAGAATTGAAATCTTTTTTATGATTGTGGTTTTAGGTGAAAAAATGTTTAGTGAAAATAAAATAACTGGTTGAAGTGAGCTCGTGTTTCTAAAAATAAAACGTAGAAAAATAGGGACACTATTTTTTCCCGCTTCTGCTTGCTAACGCATCATGCTCTACCTTTCCAAATTTTTTCAAATGGTTTTTAGCTTGGCGATTTGCAATATCAATACCCAACGCTAGAATTAAATTTCTTCCCGCACTGAATTTTTCAGGATGTTTTTTGCCCTTTCGAAAGTTGTCGAAGAAAAATTTTGATGATAGAATAGCAAATGGAGCGCATGGATTATGCGAAAGATGTTTGCCAAATACTCGCTTGTGAACCACATCCGTTTTCGCGTGCATAGTAGCATAAGCTACTTCGGTGTTCTTATACATTACCTCATCATCACCAAAACAAGCGCACAATTGCACAGGAGCTTTAGGCACCCAATTGCACAAACAGTTTTCTTTGAGCTTGCAGGTGAAAGCGAAAGTTGAATCACTGCGAAAGCGCTCCATTATACTATCTACAATCATTTCACCCGGAATTTTTGGAAGCATGGCATTTACATCACCAAAATCTTTTGTGCGGGGCTGCGCAAACACTTCGCGCATTTTCGATTTGTAAGGTTCTTTAAAAACTTCATACACATCACCCGGCCACAGGTTGTAAGCATATTGATACGAAACAATTAAATAAGGCAAGTAGTGCGGCTGCGTATACGGGCGATACATGGTTTTTGATTGCTCACCTACCATATCATACGCGCCACTCATAGGCGAAGAGGCGGTCAACTTAATTTCATCAAACGCACCGCTCTCTAACATTTTATGAGTTGCCAGGCTGGCATGTCCGCCTTGTGAATAACCTGTAAGAAATAATTGACCCGAAGTGCTCTTGCCTATTTGCGGATAAATTTCGCGACAAGCTTTTATCATATAAATAGTCGCCATAGCTTCTGTCCATGAATCTTGATACACGTGCTCCTTTTCACCACCGGCAAAACCATAATAGAAAGGAAAGATGGCGATATAATTATCTACCGCGTGCATCATGCAAACTACTTGTTCCAAATCCTGAATACCATAATCCTGACGCAAACCAATTCGTGTACCGTGGTCGTAAACCATTTCGGCAGAAGGCTTATCCACTTTAGGAACATATACCACACCCTTTGCCATAATAAAACTGCTATCGAGCCACATACCTTTGTAAGTAACTTCATACATATCTACTGCATTGCTCACCGGCACAACAATTTGGGGAATATGTGTGCGCTTCCAAAATTTATTCAGCGAATCCTGTGTGTAAGAATATTTCAACTCGTAGCTAACCAAGAAATGGTCAGGTGCGCCCGATGCCGCTTGTGTTGTGTTATGAAAATGGAGAAGAACGAAACAGAGAACAGAAAAACGGAGCAGGATTTTTTTCATGAAGGAATTGATTTGAAATTTTAGAGTTGGTTAAAAAATAGGAAAGAGTTTTACTTTTTCTTCTTGACTGAATTAAGAATGTACATAAATTGAAAGGTGAGCACATTATTATATTGTCCGTTTAGCTTTGCATTTGGGTAGGATGCGCGCATTCTTGAAAAACTGTAAGAAAACTTTCCGCCAAGCAAAAACTGTTGTTTAATTACAAAATAGAAACCTGCAAAACCGCTTAAATCAAATCTGTTCGGTTGGTAAGGTGGGCTATTAGTGACATCGTTACCGGCATAATCTCTCTCTTTATAACGTACTAAAACCGAGGGACATAAACCTATGGTGAACATGATCAGTTTTTTATCATGAATATTTAAGGCTACGGGCACTGCCAAATAATCTAACTGTGCTTGGTATAGTTGCAAACTTGCAGGAGTTGCACTGGGAACAAATCTGGCTTTGGCGCCTTTCATTGAATAATCAATTCCTGCGCTCACCGAAATATTTTTATGGAACCGAAACATAACACCGGCCCCTACATTTGCACCTAGATATTTGTAACCCGATTCATTATCACCATCAATTTGACAAGCATTTAAGCCTGCATGAAACATTCCTTTTATTAATCCATCGCGCTTAAAATTGTAATCTTCCTGATTTGGATTATTGAGGGTTTCTGCTTTTTTTCTTTCTCTCATTTGCCTAGGAGTTTCTTCCTGAGCTTCTTCTTCATCACTGGGATAAACATATTTTTCCTTCTGAACAGTATCTTGCTTTTGCTCCTTCGGTTTCGGTAATCCAATAGTTAAACTTCCGTCTTTGTTATAAGTGGTTTGCGTAAAAGCTACAATCGGCAGTAATAATATCCACAGTGTTAGTTTCTTCTTCATGCTTCGAAATTTCGGGCGAATATTTTCGTTTTAGTTTTATGAAAGTAGTGTAACAGAAAGATTAACAATAAAAATTTACGATGGCATTCAAATATAATATTGCGCAGCTCAAAAAGATGGAAGACATTTTTAAAGAAGGCGGCTATACCGTGCGCTATGAAAAAGGGAATTTTCAAAACGGTTACTGCGTTCTTGAAAAAAGAAGAGTGGTAGTTATTAACCGCTTTCATGAGCCCGAAGCAAAAATAAATTCCATGATGGAAATACTCGTGAATATTTCTGATTTGGAATTGGAAAACCTTTCGAGCGAAAGCATGCAGTTCTATCAGCAGATAAAAACCGAAAAAGAAACTTTATTCGCAAAGTAAGGCTGAGAATAATCAATCATCTCTAATCATTTATCAATGGAAGTTACATTCCTCGGCACAGGCACATCAGGCGGAGTTCCTTTGATTGGCTGCCAATGCGAGGTTTGTAAAAGCAATGATGCGCGCGATAAACGGCTGCGCACTTCAATTCTTATTCAACACGATGGTTTAAATATTGTTTTGGATTGCGGACCAGATTTTCGTCAGCAGATGTTGCGTGCAGATGTGCGTAAACTTGATGCTATATTAATGACACACGCACATAAAGATCACACAGCAGGCTTTGACGATATACGTGCGTTCAACTTCATGCAGAAGAAAGCCATTGATGTTTACTGCACTGAAGAAACGGAACAGAGTATCAAAGAACAATTCAGCTACGCTTTTACTGAAACCGATTATCCGTATTTGCCAAAGATGAATTTTGTTCGAATTCGGAATTCGGAATTCGGAATTCGGAATTTAAAAATACAGCCAATTGAAGTAATGCACGCTAGCATGTCCGTCTTCGGTTATCGGTTTGGCGATTTCACCTACGTAACCGATGCAAAAACAATTGCTAAAGAAGAGCGCGATAAAATTCGCGGCACAAAAATTTTAGTAGTGAACGCACTTCGTCATGAAAATCACTATTCGCATTTTACTATTAATGAAGCTTTAGAATTAATGAACGATGTAAATCCCGAACTCACTTATTTGATTCACATGAGTCATCAGTTTGGTTTACATGAAGAGATGGAGAAAAAATTTTCTGCACACATTCGAGTAGCATATGACGGATTGAAAATTTCTGTTTAGGATTTTTCATGAAGAAAAAAAGAATAGTTTTACCCGATAACCATTTTCTTAATCAACCAACCACACCATGTCTGATTATTTTAAAAGGAAATCAATTCCGCAACTCATCAGCGAATCGCACGATGGCGAACATTCCTTGCATCGCACGCTCTCAGCTTTTAATCTTGTAACTCTCGGTATAGGTGCCATTATAGGTGCCGGATTATTTTCTATAACAGGAGGAGCTGCAGCGCACAACGCAGGACCTGCAGTAACTATTTCATTTATAGTGGCCGCCATAGGATGCGGTTTTGCTGGTTTGTGTTATGCCGAATTTGCGAGTATGATTCCCGTAGCAGGAAGTGCTTACACGTATGCATACGCAACCATGGGCGAATTTATTGCCTGGGTAATTGGCTGGGATTTAGTATTAGAATATGCAGTGGGCGGTGCAACAGTAGCAATCAGTTGGTCGCGATACCTAGTAAAGTTGTTAGAGTATTACGAAATTTATTTGCCCGCATCGTTGGTCATGTCTCCCTTCGATTCAATCACCTGTGGCGATGGAACTTTGGTTCACGGAATGATAAACGTACCCGCTGTTTTTATTGTGGTGGTGGTGTCTATGCTTTTAATTAAAGGAACGCGTGAATCGGCTTTTGTAAACAATATTATTGTTGCATTGAAAGTTACGGTGGTTATGGTATTTATTGGATTAGGCTGGGCATACATCAACACAGCTAATTACACTCCTTATATTCCATCGAACACAGGAACCTTTGGTGAGTTTGGCTGGAGCGGGATTATTCGCGCGGCAGGAATTATCTTCTTTGCATACATAGGTTTTGATGCCGTGAGCACCGCAGCGCAGGAAGCAAAAAATCCCGGTCGCGATATGCCGATTGGAATTTTGGTTTCACTTGCCATTTGCACTGTCCTCTATATTTTGTTTGCACACGTAATGACAGGTCTTGCTAATTACAAAGAGTTTCAGGGACAAGATGGAATTGCACCCGTGGCAGTTGCTATTCGACATACACCTTACATTTGGTTACAACAAGCAGTTATCATCGCTATCCTTGCTGGATATTCTTCGGTTATTATGGTTATGTTGATGGGTCAATCGAGAGTTTTCTTCTCTATGAGTAAAGATGGATTGTTGCCAAAAGTTTTTTCTGAGGTGCACACAAAATTCAAGACACCTTATAAATCGAATTTACTTTTCATGGTCTTTGTAAGTTTGTTTGCCGCATTTGTTCCTGCGCGTGTAGTAGGTGAAATGACCAGTATCGGAACACTGTTCGCATTTATATTGGTATGTGCAGGTGTACTTTACATGCGTTACAAAATGCCCGATGCACCACGCGTTTTCAAAACTCCTTTTGTGCCTGTTGTTCCTATACTCGGCATACTTGTTTGCTTTGGCATGATGGTATTTTTACCTGGCGACACCTGGTTGCGTTTAATTATCTGGATGGCAATAGGCATAGCAATTTATTTTCTTTATAGCGCAAAACGCAGTAAGCTCAGAAATCAGAAGTAATTTTTATCAAACAAAATCCCTCTAAAGTTTAGAGGGATTTTGTTTTTGTATTTGTTCATAAATCACAAACCCTAAATTATGACAGAAAAAAAATCGCTCAACCTTCTTGATGCCACATTAATAGTTTCCGGCTCCATGATTGGCTCGGGAATTTTTATTGTAAGTGCTGACATAGCACGACAAACAGGCGGCTCGGGATGGTTGTTACTATCCTGGATTATTTCGGGAATAATTACACTTTTTGCTGCGTTGAGTTATGGCGAGCTCGCCAGTATGTTTCCTCACGCGGGCGGTCAGTATGTTTATTTAAAGAATGCTTACAATCCGCTCGTTGGTTTTCTTTATGGCTGGACAATTTTTTTAGTGGTGCAATGCGGAACCATTGCTGCGGTGGCCGTTGCATTTGCAAAATACACCGGAGTGTTGTTTCCAGTTTTAAGTGAGAACAATATTTTGTTTGTGATAGGAAGTTTTAAAATTTCGGCCGCGCAACTCTTTGGAATATTTTCGATTCTGGTTCTTACACTAATCAATAGCAGAGGAATTAATTATGGCAAAATTGTATTGCGCCTTTTTACTTCGGCAAAACTGATCGCGCTCTTTGGCATTATCGTATTGGGGATTTTTGTTTACGGAAGTTCAGAAACGTGGAGCTTGAACTGGAGCGATGCTTTCAGTTTATCGCATTGGGCAAAAGATGCCGATGGAAACTGGATTCAAAGCAATCTCTCTGCCATTGCCTTGATGTCGGCAGTAGGAGTTGGTTTGGTGGGCTCACTTTTTAGTAGTGATGCATGGAACAACGTCACTTTTATTTCGGGCGATATAGAAAACCCTAAGCGCAATATTCCTTTAAGTTTGGGTATAGGAACCATTATTGTTGTTACGCTTTATCTATTGGCAAATATCGCTTACCTGTATTTGCTACCGCTTACAGGAACGCCAGATGGAGCTAATGTTTTTGCTCGAGGAATTCAGTTTGCGCAAAACGAACGCGTAGGAACTGCCGCTGCACAAATGATGTTTGGCGGAGCTGCTGCGGTGATAATGGCTGTGCTCATTATGATTTCAACTTTTGGTTGTAACAACGGAATTGTGTTGGCGAGTGTGCGCGTATATCAAGCCATGGCGAAGGATGGTTTGTTCTTCGAAAAGATGAAACACAATAATGAAAATGGAGTACCGGGCTTCGCTCTCTGGATTCAATTTATTTGGTCGGCACTACTTTGTTTAAGCGGCAAATATGGCGACCTGCTCGATTACGTAATGTTCTCAGTTATGCTTTTCTACATTCTCACCATTGCAGGAATTTTTATTCTGCGCAAAAAAATGCCCGATGTCGAGCGACCTTATAAAGCGTGGGGATATCCTTTAATTCCCGCTTTATACCTAATCCTTGCATCTGCATTTTGCCTCAATTTACTATTTGTAAAATTTTCGGCTTGCTGGCCAGGTTTACTAATTGTGGCTATTGGTGTACCTGTGTTTTATTACTGGAAGAAGAAAGGACTAGGAGAATCTAGTCATAATTGATTTTAGTAAACTCTAAACGCCTCGTTAAAATTTTGCCTTCAGTTGAATTAGTGGCCCGCGTACTTATTCAGCAGTCAATTATCATTTTTCACCCCTCTCTCCTACATTCGCACTCATGAAAAATTCAGTTCGTGGAAAGTGGGCTTTAATAACAGGCGCTACTTCGGGTTTTGGTTATGCTACTGCCGATCGTTTGGCTAGCGAAGGTTGCAATGTCATCATCACCGGTAGGCGTAAGGAAAAACTCGAATCGTTCCATCATATTTTGGAAGAAAAATATTACATCAAAGTTTTGTCGTATTGTTTCGATGTGCGCGAAATGAATAGCTGTGTTGAAATGGCAAATGATTTAGCTCAGCGCGAAATTGTGCCAGATATCCTAATCAACAACGCTGGTCTGGCTTCGGGAAAAAATAAAATTTACGAAGGGCTTATTGGCGATTGGGAAAAAATGATTGACACTAATATTAAAGGTCTACTCTACATCACCCGTTCGGTTTTACCTATGATGGTAGCGCGAAATGAAGGACACGTAATTAACTTAGGTAGCGCTGCAGGTCACCTTGTATACCCTGAAGGGAACGTTTACAATGCTACAAAGTTTGCAGTAAAGGCGTTGAACGAAGCCATTAATTTAGATTTGGTGGGAACCAATATTCGTTGTTGTTCCATTGACCCGGGTGCTGCCGAAACGGAGTTCAGCAAAGTGCGTTTTAAAGGCGATGAAGAAAAAGCAAAAAAAGTTTACGAAGGTTACGAACCATTGAAAGCAGAAGACATAGCCGATATGATTTTGTATGTGGTAAACACGCCTTTGCACGTAAACATTACCAATATGGTTGCGTATCCAACAGCTCAACGCAGTGTGTATGTAATGGACAGAAAAGTTTAAAGTTTATCTAACCAGCGTAACATTACCCGATTTTTCAATCGTGTTTCCGCTGCTGCAAATGCCTTTAAGCAAGTAAACGTAAGTAGCAACATCGGCTTCTTTACCATTGATTCTACCATCCCAACCTTCGCTTATGTTTTTACTCTCATAAACTAAAAGTCCCCATCGGTTATAGACTCTAAAGTATTCCAGCGAGCGCAAACCAATGCCGCGCACAAAAAGCATATCATTCAAATCATCATTATTTGGAGTAAAGGTGTTCGGCACAAAAACCATAGTTGGGTCGCACGACACAACTTTAATATCGACATAGGCCGTGTCTTTACAACCAAAAGTATTCGTTACCTCTACTGGTATATGTTGGCTTTGAGTAGCGGTTAGGAATGGCCTGCGGCAACTAGTGCAACTCAAATTTTCAACAGGATACCATAGGTAATTTACATTATCGGGTGATGCTGCATACAATTGAATTTGCGTGCCTTCACTTACCGTTTGATCATCACCTGCTTCTACATAAGGATTGGGAGCAATAGTTACATGCACCGTTTCTGTATCGGCAATACAAGTAGAACTACTCACAATAACCGTGTAGTTATAATCGCCCACAGGCGCACTTAACAGCGGATCTTCAATAATCGTTGAATTCAAATACGCGGCAGGACTCCATAAAAACGAGGTATCATTGAAACTTGCCTCACGCACATTGAGCATAAATTGAATATCGCCACCATCGCATACTAAAGTATCGGCAAGCGAAAGGTCTGCCACTACTTTATCAATCAACCACACCTTCACAATGCGTGAAATAGAACAGCCTGTCGAGTTAGTTCCTGTAACGCGATAAATTTGTGTATCGGGCGGGAAAACTTTCGGGTTAACAATGGTAGTATCAGTAATAAAAAGATTTGGTGACCAGGTAGCGGCTGCTACCCCTGCTCCTGCGCTTAGTTGCAACGTATCATTCGGACAAATTCTGAAAGATATGCCGGGAAAAATTAAGGGCAGTGCATCAACATTCACCGTTATGGTATCCTTTGCCTGGCAGCCAATGTTTGTAGTAGCAGTTACAATGTAAGTAATAGTATCTGGTGCTGAACAAATTGGATTTCGGCAATCTGTACAACTTAAATAGTTAGGGGAAAGATTGGCTTGCCAGTCAAAGAAATCGCCATATGGCAAATCGAATTGAACATAGTTTCCACGACATACTGTTGTGTCGTTTGGCAAATCAGGATATGGAATTAATCCTACAACAATCGTATCAACGTGATAGGGAATCTTACACCCTAAACTATCATAGAGGGTGCAAATTATCTCGTAAGTTTCGGGCCTGGTATAACTATAAGAAACGTTGACAGAGTCATTCAGTACAAACCCATCACCAAAATCGGTGGTTGAACTAACTACATCTGATGCTAAGGTGCCTGATAAATGAACGGTTAGTGGTACGCAACCACTATCGGCAGATATTGTAAAATTCCCAACCGGACCTCTAACTCGAATAAGATCTATGTAGATAATGGAATCTCTGCATCCCGAAGAATCCCAAGCTACTAAAGCAACATCATAATCTCCCGGATAGAAATAGAAATGCAATGGATCTTTTTCAGTACTGGTATCTCCATCATCAAAATACCATAACCATTGCAGGTCTTGTCGGTTAGTGGTATTAGTAAACTGAACAGGAAATGGTGGACAAGGAGAGAAGTTTGAATTCGGATAAAAGTTAGCAATAGGTGTATCCACATTCATAAAGTTTGGAAGAACTAAGGTATCGGTACATCCAAGACTTGTATTTTTAGCTATCAAGGTGACGGTATAAACACCGCCTGCAGTATAAGTGTGATTAGGATTATGAACGGTTGAAGTGGTTCCATCGCCAAAGTACCATTCATATTGATTTGAATTCGTGGAGTTATTATCAAATTGAACAGATTCTCCCGGACACACCGCAGTGTCGGAGGTGAATAACGCCTCCACATTTCGTGGTACTACATTTTTGCTAAGTGTAGCTTTACAACCGTGATTATCCTTTACTGTTAATCGTACTTGGAATGGACCCTGTACCGTGTACAAGTAGGAAGGATTTTTTAAAGAACTGCTATCACCCGTACCAAAATACCATTTCCAGGAATTTGTGTTTCCTAAATATGATTGACTTGAATCTCTAAACGCTACCTGAAGAGGCAGACAACCTGTAGTTGGTGTTGCACTTATAAACCCTTTAATACCATAAGCTTTAATGTAGTTAATACGAACAATAGAATCGTTGCAAGAATCGCCCGGATTTATCATTAGAGTTACCGTAAAACTTCCTGTATCAGAATAAGTATGCGTAGGATTTTGCTGGTTTGAAAAAGCACCATCACCAAAACTCCATAACCAACCGCTTGCAAAAGTTGAAGTATCGGCAAAGTGAACTGTTAGCGGAAAACATCCGTTAGTAGTATCAGCAGTAAAGTTTGCGTCAGGTGTTCCAATTGGAAGTGTTTTTTGTATTGAATCAACGCAACCTGTAAGAATATTCGATACAATCAGCGTAACTGTATAGTTGCCTTGGGTAGCGTAAGTATGAGTAGGGTTTTGAATGTTATCGGTGCTTCCATCGCCAAACTCCCAAAGCCATGTATCAGCTCCTTGCGAAGAATCGCGGAAGGAAACAGTTGTAGGATTAGCACAATCAAAATCGAAATAGAAATCGGCTTTAGGCACTACAATTAAAATATAATCTAGTTTAACGGTATCGCCACTGCAACCTTGATTAGTTATTGTAAGTGTAACGTCATACGTACCGGTATCGGAATAAAAATGATCTGGATCAGTGAGATTGCTGGTTTGCCCATCACCAAAATCCCATAAATAAATAGCAGTGCCTGGTACGCCCACAGTATTATCGGTGAAAGTGACCAGTTGATTTACGCATTGCACTAAAGGCGAAGCTGTGAAAGAAGGAATGATGCTAAGCCCCACGTCTATAGTTCCCGCATAAGGAATAGAATCTACGCAACCATCTGCATTTTGAACTATCAGTACAGGTGTAAATTGTCCGGGTGAATTATAGATATGAATTGGGTTTTGACTACTACTGAAAGTGCCATCACCAAAACTCCAGAAATAAGAAGTAATAGGTACATTGGAAGTGCTTCCGTTTGTAAAGTGAACCGTTAGCGGAGTACAGCCCCGATTAGAATCAATATCAAAATCGGCTTGTAAGGCACCTACCGAAACCTGATTACTCAATGTTTGTGAATTGACACATCCGCTAGAGTTGGATACTCCTAAGGTTACCGTAAATGTTCCGTTGGTAGTATACGTATGCGCTGGATTTGCAGAAGTGGATGTATTCCCATCGCCAAAATTCCACATATAGCCCGAAGCACCCGCTGCATTGCTCGTAAAATTTACGGTGAGTGGTGCACTGCAACTCGAAGTATCATCAGCATTCAACGAAAAACCTATTGGCGTAGATACACTAATGTAGTTGGCTTGCGTTATAGTTTCGGGCGGGCAATTACCATAAGTAACTGTAAGCGATACAGTATAGGTTCCATTGCTATTATAGGTATGCAAAGGATTTTGCTGAGTAGAACTGGTTCCGTCACCAAAATTCCAAGACCACGAAGTAGCAAAATTAGAAGTGTCTGTAAACTGAACTGGCACACCGTTACAAGCACTTGTTGGTGATGAAGTAAATCCGGCAGTAATATCTGTAACCACTATTTGCGTATGAGCAGTATCCTGACAGCCGAGTGTATCAGTCACCACTAACTGTGCATCATAAATTCCGTTGAAATAAACTTGCGTAGGGTTTTGCAGAGCTGAAGTTCCTCCGTTTCCAAAATACCAAGCATAACTAACTGCGCCATTGGTTGAACTTCCGCTACCGGTAAAGTTGACTACCTGTGGCGAAGTACAGGATTGAGCAGGTGTAGCCGTAGCATTTGATGTAGGATGATTCCCTATAACCACATAATTGGGTAAAATTAAACTGGTTTGACAACCGTTACTATCTAAAGCTACCAAAGTTACATTGTAAGTTCCGGTGGCATTGTAACAATGATTGGTATTAAACGCCTGAACAGGCAATGTTCCATCGCCAAAATCCCAGGCATAGTCTACCACACTGCTTTCGCCCGGTATGGTTTGGTTGGTAAAATGAACAGTATGACAAGGGAAAATACAACCGTGATTATCGGGTGCTGAAAAATTTACAGTAGCTGCTACAAAAACTCGTATCTGCAAATAAGCGGTATCTGCCGAAGAACCATTAAATGCAACATGCATTATGTTATAAATACCCGAAGATGAAAACGAGGCTGTTGGGTTTTGAATGTTGGAAGTTCCGCTACCATCAAAATCCCAAAAATAATTGGTAGGTGCTCCGGTCGATAAATCTTGAAAATTGACAACCAGTGGCGGACATCCATAAAGCACCGAAGCCGACATTTGGCAATTAACCTGCGCAATAGCGCGGTTCAGAAAAAAGGAGAATAATAAAATGACGTATGTAAATTTCCTTCTCACTCGATGTAGTTCGTTTTAATCAAGATGCAATTTAATACAATAAGTGTTGCATCCTTCGTTTTGCAATACTCGGCTATTCCTTTGCAATTAAACTCATAATCAAAAGAAAATGTTTCAACGTACAGTTCTTGATTTAAACACAAACCACACGTTCCTACAAACTTTTGTTTGTGAAATCAAATTACATACTGTTGATAACATCTCGCGTTTAAAAAGCGTGGCTATCTAAAAATTCTATTTTTGGCTGCACGAAAAATTCGCTTATGCAGAAGATTTACTCCTTAATGATTTTCGTTTTGCTCTTGAATAGTGCTTATAGCCAAAAGGCAAAAGTGATGGGAACTGTGCGCGATGAGCACGACAGTATTATGATTGGAGTTACAGTAGCCGAAAAAGGGACTGCCAATGGAACAGTAACTGATATGGATGGCAAGTACACGCTTGAAATCGAATCAGGCACTCATATTTTGGAGTTCCGCTTTGTAGGTTATGAAAGCCGTACTTTCCCTGTTACCAGTTTTGATACTAAAGATAAATACCTCCAAGTAAAAATGGGTGAGGATGTCAAAGAACTCGACATTCTTGTTGTTACAGGATCCAAGTATGAAAAGAAATTGAGTGAAGAAGTGGTTTCTATGGAAGTACTTAAAGCAACCACCATTAACCAAAGCAGTGCAAAGATGGACGAAGCTATGAATAAAGTACCGGGGGTAAATATGCTGGGTAAAACGATTTCTATTAGAGGAGGAAGCGGATTTAGTGATGCTACCGGAAACCGTGTATTGGCTTTGCTCGATGAAATGCCCATCATTAGTCCCGAGAACGGAAGTATAAGATGGGAGACTGTTCCTATCGAAGCATTAGAGCAGGTGGAAGTTATCAAAGGTTCTTCTTCGGCTCTGTATGGCTCATCGGCTTTAAACGGTGTGCTCAACATGCGCACCATAAATCCAAAACCGGAAATGGTAAACAAACTTTTACTCAACTTTGGTTTTTATGATGAGCCCCGACAACTTACTTGGAGTAATTGGTGGAAACGCAAAAGTATAAATAGAAGAGGTGATACCATTCAACACGTTGAGCATCCTATGTTTGGGGGCGGACAGTTTTTACATGCAAAACAATATGGCGATTTTGGGATTGTAGTTTCAGGTGCTTATAACCAAGATCAGGGCTTTCGCCAAAACAACGATTATAAACGAGTTCGTTTGAGTACGAAGTTGCGCTACTCACCTCACAAATTGGCTAACCTCACCATTGGTATCAATGCCAATTTCTTTCATGAAAACCTAAAAGATTTTTTCATTGCTTCCGGAACCGCCACACGCATGTATGTGCCGGCCGAAATTACACTCACTCGTACGCGCACTTTCAATATTGACCCTTATGTAAATTATTACGATAAACACGAAAATCGTCATAGTATAAAGTTTAGAGTTTATAACACTATGTATAACTCGAATGCCGGTGTGGCTGCAGGTGGTTCAGGTGATAGCACACTTTCTACACAATACTATTTCGACTATAGTTTTCTGCGTAACTTCAAAAAAATACATTTAGTAATTACAGCGGGCACTAATGGATATTACTCGCTTATTAAGGGTAGAACATATGGCACACTCACTAGTGCTTATTATAACACAAGACCAGTTATGGGTGTTTCAGCATACATACAAGCCGAAAAGAAGTTTTTCAATAAACTTACTCTTTCAGGAGGTATGCGTTTTGAGTTTGCCCAGTTAGATACGGCTATCGTTTATTATCCGTTTCATTCTTTCCACGGAATGACCAAGACATATACTTCCAGTTCTCCAATTGCACCACTCTTTCGTTTTGGTTTAAATTATCAGGCCACCGAAGGAACTTTTATTCGCGCCTCTATCGGTCAAGGTTTCCGTTATCCTTCGTTGGCCGAAAAATTTATTCATACCATAAGAAGCGGGGCAGAAGTTTTTCCTAATCCGCAATTAAGACCTGAAAGCGGATGGAGTGCTGAAGTAGGAATTAAGCAAGGTGTAAAGTTTAGCAAATGGATGGCTTACTTTGATGTGGCTGGTTTTATTATGCAGTACCGTGATATGATAGAGTTTCAGAATTATGAAACCGATTCAGTTACGCACGGCATTCCCTTTCAAGCTATAAATGTGGAGCATGCCCGAGTAATGGGAGTAGAAATTTCGGCTGTAGCAAACGGAAAAATTTTCGGTATACCGCTCAACTTCTTAATTGGCTATACTTATCTCGACCCAGAAAATTTAGATTACGATCCTACCAATCCCAATTCAACCAAAATTCTGAAATACCGGATTCAGCATTCGGCTAAAGTTGATATTCAAACAAACTACAAAGGCTTAACCTTAGGCATTAGTGGTTTCTATAACAGTTTTATGAAGAACATTGATAACGGAGCAATAGGTGCGCTATCGGTAGTAAAAGAATTTCGCGCTACACATAACAAAGGTGCGTTTGTAATGGATGTGCGTGCCGGTTACAGTTACAAGGAGAAAGCCACTTTCGTGTTCATTTGCAAAAACGTTTTGAATACAGAATACATGCTTCGTCCCGCTTTAATTGAAGCACCACGCAATTATACATTCCAGGTGGGGTATAATTTTTAAGAACACAGTTTCCGCAGCATTTAAAGTTTTACTGTTTTAAAAATGAGTTGAAGTTTTATATTTGCGCTCCTTAAAAACGGGAATGCTCCCGTAGCTTAACTGGATAGAGCATCTCACTACGGATGAGAAGGTTAGGGGTTCGACTCCCTTCGGGAGCACAGAGCGAGGTAAGTACCTCGCTTTTTTTATGCCCTCACCTTAATTTTCATGTTATCGCGGAGGGTTAACAATCATTTGCGCAAATAGTTTTTTCGTATAGGTTTGCCGCCCGCTTAAAGCGGACTATTATTTACGAAACAAAAATTTATGGCTGATAAGAATGGTAAAGTGAATCTCAAAAACTTAAGTTTCTCTGACTCTGTTTCCTATTATTTCGACAAAGCCGCTCCGTTTACGGGCGCACCACAAGGTCTACTCGACCAAATTAAAACCTGCAACAGTATTTACAAAATGAACTTTCCGGTTAAATACGGAAATGAGGTTCGTGTAATTGAAGCCTATCGTGTGCAACATTCGCATCACCGCATGCCTACTAAAGGTGGTATTCGTTATTCATTGCATGTAGACCAGGATGAAGTAATGGCTTTGGCTGCCCTCATGACATATAAATGTGCATTGGTAGATGTGCCATTTGGTGGAGCAAAAGGAGGAATTAAAATTGCTCCCCGTCAAACCTCCCCCGAGATTCTTGAAAACATAACGCGCAGATATACGACTGAGTTAGTCAAGAAAAATTTCATTGGTCCCGGAATTGATGTGCCTGCTCCTGATTATGGAACAGGAGAGCGCGAAATGGCGTGGATTCTTGATACGTATGTTACGCTTAACCCCGGTGAAATAAATGGGTACGGTTGTGTAACAGGTAAACCGGTTTCGCAAAACGGTATTCACGGAAGAACCGAAGCAACAGGAAGAGGAGTGGTGTATGCGCTCAACGAAATTTGTTCGTATGAAGACGACATGAAGGACATTAAGCTTACAAAAGGATTAGATGGTAAACGGGTGATTGTGCAAGGCTTGGGAAACGTAGGTTATCACACAGCAAGAATTATTCGTGAATACGGTGCCAAAGTAATTGCCATTGCCGAAGCAGATGGAGCGGTGTATGATGAAAATGGAATTGATGTAGATGATTTGTATAAATATCGTCAGGAAAAAAAATCGGTAAAAGGTTATCCGAAAGGAAAAGTGATGGCTGATTCTATTTCGGCTCTTGAATTAGATTGCGACATTCTGATTCCAGCAGCACTTGAACGACAAATTACTGAAAAAAACGCACCACGTATTAAAGCAAAAATAATTGCCGAAGCCGCTAACGGCCCAATTACTCCTGCTGCTGAACAAATATTGTTGAAGAAAGGTGTAATGATTATTCCTGATATTTATGTGAATGCAGGAGGTGTTACCGTTTCTTATTTCGAGTGGTTAAAAAATCTTTCGCACGTGCGCTTTGGTCGTATGCAAAAGCGTTGGGAAGAAAAACACCAAACCAATTTCATTAAGTTGATTGAAGACCTTACGGGTAAAACTGTTCCTAAAGCGCGCATTGATAGTTTGATTCACGGTGCCGATGAAATTGACTTGGTGAACAGCGGTTTGGAAGACACGATGATTGAAGCCTATCAGGATATTCGCGAGTTTAAGAAACGCAGAAAATCGGAAATTGATATTCGCACAGCAGCGTTTGCCGTATCCATTAACAAAATCAAGAACAGCTATTACGCAATGGGAATATTTCCATAAACCCCTAAATCCCCTTCCCGATAAGGCGGGATGAAACAAAAGGGGACTTTGAAATACAAAGCTGTCACAAGGTTGTGGCGGCTTTTTTTATTGTACGAACGACTCGTATTAAAATGTCATTATCAAAATAACTCTACCACTTTTTTATTTTCGCTCCACATGTGTGGCATTGCAGGATTTATTGACACCCAACTTTCTATAGATTCAAAACGCGATTTGAATTTTAAAATGCTGAACAAGATTCTGCATCGCGGCCCCGAAGCATCGAATGTTTTTGTAGAAGATGTGGTTTCGCTAGGTCACAACCGTTTAAAAATTATTGACCTTTCTGACGAAGCCAATCAGCCGTTTGAATACGATGATGTGGTGATTACTTTTAATGGCGAGGTTTACAATTACATTGAAGTAAGAGCCGAATTGGAAAAGAACGGTTTTCGTTTTCGCACCGCTGGTGATACCGAAGTAATTTGCGCGGCCTATAAATTCTGGGGCGAAGATTGTGTAAATCAGTTTATGGGTATGTGGGCTTTCGCTCTATGGGATAAAACCAAAAAGAAACTTTTTTGTTCGCGTGACCGCTTTGGCATAAAACCGTTTTACTACATTATTGAAGGACAGAATTTCTATTTCGCTTCGGAGTACAAAGCACTGAAAGAACTTCCTGTTTTTACAAATGATTTGAACGTTGAACAATTGAATCGTGGCTTGCAATTAGGCTGGAGCCATTACCGAAACGAAACTTTCTACACACAACTCCAATCACTTTTACCTGCACATAATATTGTTTGGCAAAACGGGCAAACAAATATCTCGCGGTATTGGGATATTGATTTCTCGAAAAACAAATCGAGTTTAAACTGGCAGGAGAAGCAAGAAAAATTCAATTCCTTATTTACCGATTCGGTGCGAATGCATTCGCGTAGCGATGTGCAAAACGGAACATGCCTTAGCGGTGGATTGGATTCGAGTTCTATTTCATCGGTGTATTCTACTCTCCTACCCAACACGCCTATCAAATCGTTTTCGATTTTTTATGAAGATGATGTGGATGAGCGCCCGTTTGTGTACGAGGTGGTAAAGAAGTATAAGAACATTGAGCCGTTTTATTTTTCGCCTTCGAATACAGAAATAGCCGACAGCTTTCACAAGATTGCTTACCATGCTGATGTGCCCGTGCTGGGCTCCTCGTATATTTCACAATATTTTTTGATGCAGTTTGCCAAGAGCAAAGGAGTAACCGTTGCCATTGACGGACAGGGTAGCGATGAATATTTAGGCGGGTATCTGCATTCGTTTTATCGCGTTATAGGCGAAATGATTTCGAAAGGAAAAGTTTTTGATGCTATATCTTTGCTCAATCAACTAAGCGCGCGCGAAAACTTTAGCGCACAGAAAAAAACAAGTTATGCGATGAAAAGTTTAGTAGCTGCCTTTAGCAATGAGAACAGTCTTTACAATTTTGAGCTTTCCGCTTTGAATAAATATTTGAAGGAGGATACTGCTGATATGTTTTATGAAAACAAAACCGGCAACCGCTTCGAAAATTTTCTATATCATATTTTAATGAATACCACGCTGCCTACGCTGTTGCATTTTGAAGACCGCAACTCGATGGCTTTTTCGCTCGAGAGCCGCGTGCCATTTCTCGACCATCGTTTAGTGGAGTTTGCGTTTACACTTAATCGCGAAGACAAAATAAACGACAAGGCAGAAACAAAATCTATTCTGCGCGAAGCCATGAAACCTGTGTTGCCGCGACCGGTGTATGAGCGCAAAGACAAAAAGGGATTTGTAACTCCCGGTGAAGTGAAATGGCTCAACGGCCCGCTCAACTTTTTGCTTGATATTGATTACTCGCTTTTTTATTGGGTGAAAACAGAAAAGCTGAAAGCTATTGTTGAGGCGCATAAAAATGGTGACACTAGTAAAGCTGCGTTTGTGTGGCGTATTGCTGCTACTAATTATTGGCTAAAGAATTTCAAATAACTTCACTGTATGAACTTCGACCCTACGCAAATTCTTTTCATATCGGTAAAGAGCATTATCATTTATCTGTTTATTGTTTTTGCCATTCGCCTGTTTGGTAAAAAAGAGTTGGCGCAGTTGAGTGTGGTAGATTTGGTTTTTATTTTGCTCATCAGTAACTCGGTGCAAAATGCTATGGTGGGTCCCGATACTTCGCTGCTTGGCGGCATGGCTGCCGCCACAGGTTTGTTTGTTATCAATTACATTTTCAAATGGCTGCTAAAAAAATTTCCAGGCTTTAGCCATGCGGTGCAGGGCGAGGCGTTGCTATTAGTATATCAGGGGAAAGTGAATGAGAAAAATTTGGAGGAGAGCATGTTGAGCATGGAAGAACTGGAAGCCGCAGTGCGCGAACACGGAGTAGAAAAAATAAGCGAAGTTGATTTAGCCATATTAGAAGTGGATGGAAACATTAGCGTAATGACAAAAGATTTTAAACATAAAACAGTGCGAAAAAGAAAAGCACATAGAGCCTTACAAAAACAAAATTGAAAACTATTTGTGCTTCACTAATTTATTTTGGACACGCTTATTTCTACTTTTGAACTATGGCAGAAAATCATTTGAAATGGTATAACAAAACGCTCCACGAGTATTTGAGCAATGATGAAATTAAATTGCTCATGCAGAAAAACAATGTGAAAGCATTGTTGGAAATTGCGCATACCTGGTTATGGATTGCCTTCGCTTTTTTTATAGCAGGCATGTGGCCCAATCCTTTTACCATTATTATTTCACTCTTTATAATTGGAGGAAAACAATTGGCTTGTGCCATCATACTACACGATTGCTCTCACGATAGCGTTTTTACTTCGCGCAGCTTAAATCATTTTGTAGGAAACTGGTTGGGTGCTTATCCTATTTTTAATGATGTAGATAAATATCGACCCTATCACACACAGCACCATATCAACACCGGCTTAAATGATGACCCCGATGTGCCGTTGACTGAAGGATACCCAACTACGCGAATAAGCATGACGCGTAAATTTTTGCGCGATCTCTTTGGCTTATCGGGTTTAAAATCGTTGCTGGGTGTAATTTTTATGCAAATGGGTTTTGTAAAGTATGCGCTGAATGGAAAGGCTGAGCGCCTCTCCTTAAAAGATAAATCGCTGAGTGAAATTATTTTGAACGCTATTAAAAACATGGCAGGCCCTATTGCAGCAAATGTGATTTTGTTCGGAATTCTTTACGCGTTTGGTAAACCGTGGTTGTATTTACTTTGGATAGGCGCGCTGCTTACTACTTACAATTTTTGTATTCGTGTGCGCAGTATGGCTGAGCATAGCATGGTAGATGATTTGCAAAATCCGCACAAGAACACACGCACCACTTATGCAAATTTCGTAGAGCGAATTTTATTTGCCCCCCATCATGTCAACTATCATTCCGAACATCATTTGTGTATGGGTGCCCCTTCTTACAATCTTCCGCTCATGCATCAACTTCTTTTGCAAAGAGGATACTATAAAGAAGGAACACTGGAAAAAAATTATCTCAGTATTGTGAAGCGAGCCATTGTTTCCACCCCAGTTGTTTAGCCTATCGTTGATTTTACAATTGCTTGTGGAATGCCTGCTGCGACCAATCACTTTACATTTTAAAATTTACATTTGAAGATTCCTTTTATCACACTTAGAAATGAAAAAAAAATACGCACTCCTCTTAGCCTTTTTAATAGGCGTTTTCTCTATATTGAATGCACAAGTTGTTATTAATGAATTTTCGGCTGCCAACAAAACAGTTTATGCCGATGCCAGTGGAAATTATAACGACTGGTTAGAAATTTATAATCCTACCGGTGCTACAGTAAATATTGGTGGCTGGTATTTGAGCGATAGCCCGGGCAATTTAACCAAATGGCAAATTACCGCTGGTGTAACCGTAAACGCCAATGGATACAAAGTTTTTTTTCTTTCTAATCGCGATGGCGTTTTCAGCGGACAGCAGCATACTAATTTTAAACTAACGCAGTCTGACACATCCGAAATTTTATTATTAACAAATACATCGGGCGTAATTGTAGATTCTATAACGGTGCTACCTACCCGCGTAAATCATTCGCGTGGAAGAGCTACCAATGGTGCGGCAACATGGAGCGTGTTTCAAACACCAACTCCTAACGCTTCGAACAATACACAAACTGCTTATCCGGCTTATGTTCCTAAAATTCAGTTTTCGCTTCCTGCCGGATTTTATGCCGGCACACAATCCGTTTCGCTGGCTTGTTCTATGGCAAATACAACCATTCGTTACACCACCAATGGTGGTATGCCGACTACTGCTTCCACTTTGTATGCAGGACCAATTTCGGTAAATGCTAACACGGTAATTCGCGCTCGTGCTTTTGATAACAGTAGTGTATATGCAGGAAGTTTTGATGAAACCAATTCATATTTCATCAATGAAACGCATACGCTTCCGGTGCTTTCACTTGCCAGCGATGACTTCACTAATCTGTTCAACGACAATGTGAATTTTGCTGCTGGTAGCATGGAATATTTCGGCACTAACAATGCACAAATTTTTGAAATAGAAAGTGAGTACTCCCCGCATGGAAATGATTCGTGGGCGTATCCTCAAAAAGGAATGGATTTTAATGTGGAAGATGAATACGGAACCGGCAATGAGATTAACTACAAAGTATTTACTACCACTCCGCGCCATCACTATCAATGGTTGATTTTAAAAGCGGCAGCGTCAGATAACTTTCCGGGCAACTTACCTAACCCTGCAGCACACATACGCGATGCTTATGTACAAACGCTGGCAGAAAAATTTCAACTCAATGTAGATTTCAGAAGAATGGAACATTGTTTGGTTTTTATTAACGGGCAATATTGGGGCGTTTATGAAATACGCGATAAGGTAGATGCTGATTATTTTAATTACTACTACAATCAGAGCGAAAAATATGTGGACGATTTAAAGTATTGGGGTGGTATGAATGTGCAATACGGAAGCGATACCGCCTGGAACAATCTTTACGACTTTGTAATTACACACAACCTGGCAATACCTGCTAATTATACTTTTGTAACCGACCGCTTGAATGTAATGAGCATGATTGATGCCGTTGCTATAGGACTTTATACCGTTGATAGCGATTGGTTGAATTGGAATACGGCCTGGTGGCGCGGTAGAAAAACACCAAATATTGTAAAATGGAAATACTGGTTGTGGGACGAAGACAACACATTTAACCTGGGTGAAAACTTTACAGGTTGGGCTACCACAGATTTTACCGCAAATCCTTGTGATGTAAATTCAGCTAACGGTGGTGGACCAGATTTTAGCAATCCAAACATTGGTGCGCACATGGGGCATATCGTAATTTTCAATGCTCTTATGCAGAATCCCGATTTTGAGCAGTTGTATATTAATCGTTTTGCCGATTTAATAAACAGTGCATTCAATTGCACCAACATGACCAACCATCTTGACACTATGATTGCGCGCATACAACCTGAAATGCAAAGACAATGCACCCGTTGGGGCGGAAGTTATAATCAATGGACACAAAACGTACAATACCTGCGCGATCAAATTACGGGTCGTTGTACGGTAATTGGTGGCGCAATGGATACTTGCTATCATGTAACAGGTCCGTATCCTTTAGTAGTGAATGTATCTCCTGCAACCAGCGGAACCGTTTTGGTTAATACTATTTATCCTCCTGCATATCCGTGGCACTCTACTTATTTTGGTGGCGTAAATTTAGTTTGCAAAGCCAGCGCAAATCTCGGTTATCAATTTTCGCACTGGACTATTCAAGGGCATACTGTCAATCCGGGTTTAGGAATGGATAGTATTTGGTTCGATCTCGTAAATTCAGGTGATAGTTTAACTGCGGTTTTTATTCCTGTAACAGATAGTTCCAATTTAGTTGTAATGGCAAATATTCCAGTAGCCGGAACTGTAAACGTTAACGGGACAGTAGTTTCAACTTATCCCACTTCGTTGACTTATCACAATGATTCTACCATTCAAATTTCTGCCACAGCAAATGCAGGATACAGTTTTGTGCGTTGGACTTTAATTCACCATACAATTTCACCAAACGATTCATCTATTGCAGCATCGTTTGTTATTCAACAGCCCGATACATTACTTGCTACTTTCAAAACAGATTCGGTAAGCCATAACGTATGGTTGAAAGTTTATCCCGATACGCCTGTTTACGGTGGTGATGTTGCAGTAAACGGAACAACCTATACTACTCCTAACTACACGCTTATTTCAGTGGCCTATGGAACTATCTTGAGTTTAACACCAATTGCAGCGCCCGGGTTTCGATTCTTTAACTGGCATATAGTTCATGCGGCATCGTTACCTACCGATACTTCGAATCCCATGAACTGCACCATCACTCAGGCCGATACTATTTATGCTTTTTTTGTTCCACTGCCTCCCGATACTTTTACCTTAACCGTATTAGCAAACTTGCCTGCAGGTGGAAATGCAAACGTAAATGGAACAGTAGTTTCTTCTTACCCAACTCAAATCCGTTATGAAAACGGAACACTTGTAACTATTTCTGCCACTCCAAATGCGGGATTCAATTTTGTAAACTGGACTTTACTTCATCATGTGCTCAACCCAAGCAGCAGTTCAAACAATGCTTCGTTTACTATTTCGCAACACGATACACTCACTGTAAATTTTGCATTGATTCCTGATTCATCAAATTTAGTAGTGCTGGCAAATATTTCTGCAGCCGGAAGTGTAAGCGTAAACGGCAATCTCATTTCTTCTTATCCAACTTTATTGCAAGATGCCAGTGGAACGCTAATGAATATTTCTGCCTTGCCAAATGCGGGTTATAGTTTCGTGAACTGGTCATTGATACATCACACAGTAAGTCCGAGTATGACTTCAAGCACCGGAACATTTACAGTAACACAAAACGATACGCTGGTAGCTAATTTCAAAACCGATACGGTAACTTATACTGTGGCGTTGAAAGTATATCCAGATAATCCGATTTATGGTGGCGATATCGTAGTGAACGGAACCAACTATCCTACTCCAAACTATACCATGCTTACTGTGAATGACGGAAGCGTTTTAAACGTGGATGCTGTTGCTGCTCCCGGTTTTCAGTTTTTCAACTGGCATGTGGTGCACTCAGCTGCACTTCCTTCCGACACTTCCAACCCAATGAATTGTACGATTGCTGAAACTGATACGATTTACGCTTTCTTTATTCCACTTCCTGTACCCGATAGTTTTAATGTAGTGATACAAGCAGTGCCAAATATTGCGGGTGATATAACGGTGAATGGAAATCTTTATGCAAGTCCAAATTATCCTTACACACTTCGTGTAGAAACAGGAACCGTTTTGAACATTACTGAAACTCCAAACCCAACCTGGCATTTTGTAAACTGGCAATTGCTGCATCATACTCCACTGCCTACCGATACTGCCCACCCAATGAATTTTGCGCTAACACAAAATGATACGCTATACGCTTATTACATTCAGGATTCAATAACCATACTTGTAAATGTTCATCCAAATATTTTAGCTGGCGATATAAGTGTTGCCGGATTTACTCCACCTACTTATCCGTGGTTGTTCAAAGTGCCTGAAGGAACCATGCTTGATTTTGAAGCCACAGGAAATCAATTGACCGCAACAAGTCATCTATACAATTATGTTTTTGAGCACTATAATTTCAAACATCATACGCCACTCCCCGATAGCTTAACTCCCATTGTGTTTATCACCGTGCAACGTAGCGATACCGTTGACGCTTACTTTATTGATGTGCCTTTAGTTACCGACTCGTCTTTGTATCTCTTAATTCCTTCAGGATTCTCGCCCGATGCCAACGGATTGAACGATGTATTTCGTGTAATAGGCGAACAACTCTCCGACTATCACATGCAAATTTATAACCGTTGGGGACAAAAAGTTTTTGAATCGCATAACCAAGGTTTTGGTTGGGATGGACTTTTCAATAACAACAAGTGCGACATTGGAGTTTATGCTTACACACTTCAAGCAAAACGCATCAACGGTGAGGAAATAGAAAAGAAAGGAACGATTACGCTGGTGAGATAAACTAGAAGAATGATTCACTACTTTTTTAAACAACAAAGCCATTCTTAAGAATGGCTTTGTTGTTTAACAGAACCCTATCTGATTAATTTGCCCTCACCATAATTTTAAAGGTTGAATCGTTCACTACTTTCAATCAAACAAAATTATGCTGAACACCATTTTTTTATTCTTGTTGCTTGGAGAGGCTAACACTGAATACGATGCTACCTGCCGTTATAACGACAGCCTGCTTATTTATAATACTTACAGCACTCAAATTGAAACGCTCAAGAAATTAAAGGAAACCGACTTGCAAAAGTGGTATGATTTAGATGCGGCTAACGACCGAATAGTTACTTGCGCTAAACTTCGATTAAAAAAATACAACCACCAGACTTATGAACCAGTTGTAACAGTAGAACGAAAAGGAATCGGAATGGCTTATGCCTACCCTAAACCGCATGGTACAAATGAAACTTCTTTAGAAAACTTTACAAAGACTGTGGCCGCTAAATACCACTTTGTAGTTTACGATAAACAAACACGCTTTTGTTGCGCTAAACTTGGCGGTTTGCATATTCCTTACATTTTGAAATATGTTTACGACCAGGGGCGTTTGCTTTTTATGGAAAAACTAAACCCGGTTACGTTGGAAAAAATTGCGGGCTTGTAAGCAATTTCTAGTGAATCACCGTTAATTTCTTAAAAGCAGTTTGGCCTAAAACTGAAATGTACAGCAGGTAATTTCCCTCTTCTGCATTTGATAAATCAAAAGCCATTTTGGGTTCAGTAATTTTCGATTGCAAAATTTTTCTGCCATACATATCAAAGACTGCAATTTCAGCTTCATGAAATTCAACTGCTTCAATTTCCAAAATAAAAATTTGCGAAACAGGATTGGGAAATAAACGAACAGATGCTTCCGGAAAAATTTGTTCAACTCCTGAAAGTACTCCACACAAATTTGTTTTAATCAAACTGTCGAAGTTGATGCACATAGCCCAAGCAGGATGATCAATAAAAGGATTGCGGTTATGCTGCACAGCATTGATACAAGCATTTTTTGTACGCTCAAATTTATCGGGTGGGTCCTGTTGATTCCAAAGCTTTAAAATGTTTTGGTCTTGTTCATTCGCCTGCGAGAGAAGTTCATTCAATCCCCAACCACCACTCAATCCATCGTAGCAAACCATTTCATACATCATTGCCCTGGCCGCATCTCCTTTTCTATCGGCTTTAGGCTCAAACACATTGTTGCCGATATTATCAGTTCCGTATTTACTGGAACCATACGACCAACTTTGATTGACCACAATACCCAAAGGATTATTCGAGCGTTTCACATTTGGTACACTTCGCGATAACAATAGATTATAGTAATCGGAACCTTCTGCATAATTGATGAGATTACTTGCACCATAGATAGCTGCTGTTTGCATCCAGCTTTTGCATAACACATGCTCCCGATTATAATCGGTAGCTACAAAGCCAAAAGGCGGAGTATAAACGGTAGTCTCTCCACTGTATTCACAATTAACTACCTCTTGTCCGCCCACCGTATCACGCTCATACATATATGGCATTAGCAAATTAGCATAGCCCGGAGTATAGGTTTGCAAGGTGTGGCTATTAATAAGCGTATGCAAATCTGCTATGAAACTTGCCGAAGATGAATCAATGCTCTGGTAATAATTTCCGGCATCGGCAGCTGGTGTAATAATGGAATCATTGAGTGGATTTGTCGACAAATAATTAATGCTTCCGCCACTTCCGTTGTAAGCAAAAATTTTGAAATAATATTTAGTGCGTTCCAAAACCTCCCGAACTAAAAATGAAGTTCCTGCATTGTTGTTCATCACTTTACAACTGGTGAGACCTTGTCCTTTTTCATAGGTAGTTCCATCAACCGGAGCATCGGTAATAGGTTGTGAACTTTTTAAAATCAAAAAACCATCGGCAGTAGAAGGAGTAAAAGATAGAATAAAGTTATAAGGATTTACGCTGTTAAAAACCAAATTAGTTGGTTGTAAAGCCGGCTGCTGAGCGGCAAGAAATTGATAATTGACAATTGATAATAGGAGGAGCAGTAAATTTTTTTTCATTGATAATTAATTGCATTTGGAAATTTGAAACAAACAAAATTGCGCTGCGTTCTATTGCAATTCTTTCAGAAAAACACAATAGGTAGGAAAGTGGTCACTATAGCCACCATTATAAATATTGCCATCGTAGGTTCGCATGGGGTACCCTTTGTATCGGCCTGTTTTAGTAACCATAAATTGCTTATTGAAAATATGCGCAGCATGAAAGAAAAATCCTTTTTGCTCCTTTTTTAAAAAACCCGATGACAACATAATTTGGTCAAACAAATTCCACGAATCATTATAGGCCAAGGTGCCTATTCCTCTATTAATAAAATCAACCCATGGGTTATAAAGTTCTCCGTCCTTCACGCTTTTTATATCCCCCTTTGCACCTAAAACTTTTGCCACACTAGGGCTGGTAGGGTCATCATTCAAATCGCCCATTACAAAAACTTTTGTTTGCGGGTCAATTTTCATCAACGAATCAATCACCCGTTTACTAACCCCTGCTGCCGATGCCCGTGCTGCGGCACTCGCCTCTTCTCCACCTCTGCGCGATGGCCAATGGTTTACAAAAACATGAATCATTTCGCCATCGTAAAGCCCGCTTACCCAAAGCACATCGCGTGTATAGTGTAAGGTTCCGTCAGCGTTTTCCATACGCACAAAAAGCGGTTCGCTATGTTTTACCTTAAAATATTTCGGGTTGTAAATAAGCGCAGGGTCAATACTTCTATCATCGGGACCATCGAAGTGAACTATTTTTAAATGACGGTTTGCAAACTCCGGTTGCGCGACTAAATCCTCGAGTACTTTATCGTTTTCTATTTCGGCAACACCCAGAAGCGAGAAGCCATCGGGCGAAATATCTGTTCCAATTTGCGAAAGTACTTCGGTGAGTTTGCGCATTTTATCCTGATAAACCTTTCCCGTGTAATGGTATGAACCTGTGGGCAAAAAATCTTCGTCATTTTTTCCAGTGTCATTGATGGTATCAAACAGGTTTTCGAGGTTGTAGAAAGCCACGATACCAACTTTATATTTTTTTTCCTGCGAAAACAAGGAAAGGCTAAACAGCAGGAGTAAAACAAGAGAAATTTGCTTCATTTTGTTTATTTGAACACACAAACTTAGCAGGATAGGGCAGAAAATTTTTCTGCAAAAAACCGGAAGGTAAATTGCTTTCAAATTATGTGGATAGACTGTGGATACCTGTTGGCTACTTTGGGTTTTGCGGGTAGTGTGTTTTTCTATTTTCGCTACCCCTCTAAAATGAGGGATTAAACGGGGAGAAAAGGTAAGGACATACCTTCTTAGTTTACCTAGCTGGCTTTCAAAATGTGAACCTATGCAACTAACAACATTAGAGATTAAGGGATTTAAAAGTTTTGCCGAAAAAACTACCATTCATTTCAATAATAAAATTACAGGAGTGGTAGGACCAAACGGTTGCGGAAAAAGCAACGTGGTTGATTCCATTCGTTGGGTTTTAGGAGAGCAGAAAACTTCGCATTTGCGATTAGAGAAAATGGAAAACCTCATTTTCAATGGAACCAAAACTCGCAAAGCTGCGAGCATGGCTGAAGTTTCACTTACTTTTGAAAATACCAAGAACTTAGTTTCGTCCGATTATAAAACCATCACTATCACCCGCAGATTGTTTCGCGATGGTGAAAGCGAATACTGTTTGAATAGTGTGCCTTGCCGCTTGAAGGATATTACTTCGTTGTTTATGGATACCGGTGTTAGTGCAGATAGCTACGCCATTATCGAATTGGGAATGATGGATGAAATTTTGAACGACCGCGATAACAGTCGAAGAAAATTATTTGAACAGGCAGCAGGAGTTTCGAAATACAAAAAACGTAAGAAAGAAACCATTGACAAACTAAAAGGAACCGATGGTGATTTAGAGCGAGTGAAAGATTTGCTTTTTGAAATTGAAGGCAACTTAAAAACCCTCGAAGCGCAGGCAAAAAAGACCAAACGCTATTATGAACTGAAAGCCGAATACAAAGATTTGAGTTTGCTTTTAGCAAAATATAATTTGCAATCGTATAAGGAAACCTTCAAAAATTTAGAAGAGCAAAAGAAGAAAGAAGAAGACAATAAATTGGAATTGGAAACTTCGGTAGCGCAAGTTGATGCTCTACTCGAAAAAGAAAAGCTGAACAACGTTGACAAAGAGAAAATGCTCTTCGAAGTTCAGAAAAAACTGAACTCTCTCGTGGCGGGTGTGGGAGAAAAAGAAAACGAACGGAATCTCCTGAACTCTCAAATCAAATATGCGCTCGACAAAAAAGAAACTGCCGAAAAGCAAATTGTAGAAGCAAACGATCAGGTTGAAAAACTAAAGCTTTCAATTGATAAACTATCCATTGACCAGGAAAGCGAAACAAGAATTTTAGAAACGAAGAAGACGGAACTTTCGGTTCTTGAAACGGAGTTGAATGAAGTGCGCAATCAGCACACGGGTTTAAAAGACACGCTTACCAGCGAGCAAAAACTATTTACCGAAAAGGAACGCCAGATTTTTGAACTGGAAAAGAAGTTAGCGGTTAATCGCAGCAGTAACGAAAGTTTGCAGCGCGATTTGCTTAACAGCGATGAAGATGTGCAGCGCAAACGTCAGGAGTTGGAGCAGCTGCAAAAAGATTTTGAACAATTAAAAACAGAGAAAGAAGCAACAGAGGCAAAACTTCAATCGCTTTTAATTGAAGAAGAAAACCGCAAGAATGAAATTGCTGAATTAGAGACAGGAATTGAAAAAACTCGACTTGCACTTACTGCTGAAACCAGAACACTCGATTCAAAGAAAAATGAATTTGATCTGACCAAAAGTTTGGTTGAAAACCTTGAAGGATTTCCGGAGTCAATAAAATTTTTGAAGAAGAATGCGAAGTGGAGTAAAGAAGCTCCTCTCCTTTCCGATATTATTTATTGTGCCGAAGAATATCGCGTTGCGGTTGAAAATTATCTGGAACCGTATTTGAATTACTACGTGGTGCAGAACATGCAGGAAGCCATCATGGCAGTGAACATGCTTAATGATTCTTCAATGGGCCGCGCTAATTTTTTCATTCTAGATGAATTTGAAAAATATGAAAGTTCCTCTCCATCTTCTATTGAAGGAACTTTGAAAGTTAGTGATTTAGTAGAGCTAGATGCTACTTACAAAAAGTTGGGTTCGTATCTGCTTGATAAAGTTTATTTAGTTGATGATTCATCGGGCTTTGATGCAACTAAACTGAATTCATACGGAAAGCAAATAGTGGTATTGTCAAAAAGCGGAAGATACATTCGCAAAGATTTTTCGTTGAGTGGCGGTGCTGTAGGTTTGTTTGAAGGAAAGAAAATAGGTCGTGCAAAAAATTTAGAGAAACTTCAGGAAGAAATTAAGAATCTTGAACTAAGCACTTACAAACTTCATCAGCAGGTTTCAAACGCACAGGTAAAAATCAACCAACTAAAAGCATCGAGCGTAGCACGTGAAATTGATTCGCAAAGAAATTTGGTCAATCAACTCACTTCAAAGGTTTCGGGTTCACAGGCAAGCATCAATAGCTTGGTAAAATTTTTGGAAAGTGCCGATGAGAAAAGCAAAACGATTACACAACGTTTAGATGCTTTGGATGCCGAAGTTACTGCTATCAATACTGAACTTACATCGCTTCGCGACACACAAGGTTCAGCAAAAGCAATTCTGGAAAAAACCGATAAAGATTTTGTTGAACTCACGAATAAGTTGAGTGAAATATCTTCGCGTTACAATCAAAAAAATATTGAGTTTCATCAGCAACAGAATCGTGTAAATTCTATCAATCAGGAATTGGGCTTTAAGAAAAGTCAGATTGAAACATTGATGAATCAACTCACCCGCAATAACGAAGTGATTCAGGAAAGCAGAATGCAGGTAGAAGAAAGCCAACGCAAATCGAAAGAGATTGAAACCGCTTTGCTCTCCGGTTATGCCGATAAAGAAAGCTATGCAGCCGAAGTGGAAGAAGCGGAGAAAAAATATTACGATTCGCGCACCGGAATCAATGAATTGGATTCACGCTCGCGCGAATTAGTGCGCACGCGCGACAATGCAATTAATCAACTCAACAGCATCAACGAAAAATTCAACGAGTTGAAACTCTCTCTCACCTCTATGAAAGAAAGGTTGAGTGTGGAGTTCAACATCGACATCAACGAAATTCTGAATCAGGAATTTGAAATGGTTCAGCCGCTCGAAGAAGTTCAGGCAGAAGTGGAAAAAGTAAAAAAGCGTATTGAAAATTTCGGAGAAATAAACCCGATGGCGCTTGAAGCTTTTGAAGAAATGAAAAAGCGTTACGATTTCATTATCGCGCAGAAAAAAGATTTGGAAGATGCCAAAGCATCGTTAATGGATACTATTAAAGAAATTGAAGACACTGCTAAAACCCAGTTTCTCGAAGCATTTACCAAAGTACGCGAAAGTTTTATTCGTGTATTTCATACACTCTTTAGCGAAGATGACCAATGCGATTTGTTCTTAGTAAATCCTGATGACCCGCTTGAATCAAAAATTGAAATTATTGCCAAACCAAAAGGCAAACGCCCAACGGTAATAGATCAGCTTTCAGGAGGAGAAAAAACATTGACCGCTACAGCATTGCTGTTCTCTCTTTATCTTTTGAAGCCCGCACCATTCTGTATTTTTGATGAAGTGGATGCACCGCTCGATGATGCCAACATTGGCAAGTTCAACAAAATCATCAGCGAGTTTTCAAAAGATTCGCAGTTCATTATTGTAACACACAACAAAATGACCATGACAGCTGTGGAAGCAATTTACGGAGTTACCATGGCTGAACAAGGTGTGAGCAGAGTGGTTCCCGTTGATTTTAGAAGTTTGAATTAAACTTGCTACAACTCTATTTTGAAAACAGAAGTTCATTTATCTGTCGTAATTCCTTGCTACAATCCGCAAAAAGGCTGGGTAGAAAAAATCAATTCGAGCCTGTTGCAAATTCAAAACGAAATTAATTCCGTTGAATTGATCCTGGTGAATGACGGAAGTAATGAGCAAATGTTGTTTGACGAACTTAAAAATCTAAACAGTAAAATTGCTTTCACTGCTTTAACCTATACAGAAAATTGCGGTAAAGGCTTTGCACTCCGCAATGGAGTAAACAAGGCCAAAGGCAAATTCATCATTTATACCGATGTTGACTTTCCATATACACATAAAAGCTTTCTGAAAATTTATGCTGCATTAAAAAACGAAATTGTTGATGTAGCAATTGGTGTTAGAGGCGAAGAATACTATAAACACCTTTCAAAAACACGAATGAGAATTTCAAAAATACTTCGCTGGTTCGTCAAAACTTTTCTTCTTATACCCACTAACGATTCACAATGCGGTTTGAAAGGATTTAATCAAAAAGGGAAAGATGTTTTTTTAAAGACTACTATCAATCGCTATCTGTTCGATTTGGAATTTATTTTCCTTGCAGCAAAAAACAAACTGATTATAAAAACTGTAAAAGTAGAACTGCGTGAAGATGTTCAACTCTCCACCATGAGCAGTAAAATTCTTTTGCAAGAATTTGGAAACTTTTTAAAGATATTCGTCAAGTCAATAATCAACAACTAAAATCAAAACAGATGGCATTCAAACTTTCAGAAAAGCATCCTAAGAAAAGAGCATTCATTACCGGAACTGGTGGCGGGTTAGGCCGAGGTTTAAGTTTAGCATTAGCAAAAGATGGCTGGACGATCGGCATAACCGATTTGAAAGAAGAAGCATTAACCGAATCAAAAAAACTGATTGAAGAAGCAGGCGGCAAAGCGCACACTTATCAATTCGATGTTTCGAAAAAAGAAGATTACAAAAAAGCATTTGACGATTATGTTTCGAAAGTTGGAGGTTTAGACTTGCTCATCAATAACGCAGGTGTAGGCGATGGAGGTTTGTTTGGCGATTATGCTTTAGAAAACTGGGAATGGATTACAGGCATCAATCAAATGGCTGCCATTTACGGTTCGCACTTTGCTGTGCCGGTAATGAAAAATCAAAAGAGCGGTCATATCATTTCTATTGCCAGTGCTGCAGGACTTGCGAACATGCCTAACATGAGTATGTATAATGTAACCAAGGCGGCTGTAATTTCATTGATGGAAACTTTGTATGCCGAGTTGTGGGGATTTGGAATAGACACGAGTGTGGTTTGTCCAACTTTTTTCCGCAGCAATATTATGCAACATCACCGTGGCGATAAGGATGCAAAAAAGATTGGAGAGATAATTATTCAGCGTGCTAAATATTCGGCAGATGAAATTGCTGATTACATTTTAACGCAGGCGGGGAATAATAAATTCTACATTCTTCATCCCTGGCAGGCAAAAATGGTTTTTCAATTACGAAGAATTATCCCTATGCTTTTCTTAAAGTATAAAGCAAAACAGTTTGCTAAAAAAGATTGGGTGAAGCAGGCGCAGGCAATGAAGTTCTAAAAAATCATTTCAAATAACTGCTCGCGGTTTGCCCGTTCGCTCAATGCTTTTTTGATTTCTGCGGCACAGTATTTCACACCGACTAATGCTTTTGCAAGTTGTATATCGTGGTTATGCGCGAATTGCAATTCGGTAATAATTCCATCTTCTACATTAATTATCATTTCGTTTTTCGTAACTTTTGTTTGAGGGCTTCTTCCGTAAACCCATTCGAACGATTCGAATTTTGCAGTGGCCGATTGTTCAATTGCATTCCACTGTGTTTTGTTAAAATTAAAAACACTTTCGGATTTTGCGAAAATTGAAATTAAATTTTTTAATTCCTCGGTAGTAGAAACACCTTTTACAAAAGGATGAATGTTTGCAACGCTACTGCGAACAGATTTTGGCGCTTTTGTAAAAACGGGAAACTCATTTTCTTTCAGAGAATTGCGCAGCAAATCTAAATCGGCATTAAAAAGTAAAGTGCCGTGACTGATTAAATTCTTTCTATCGGTGAATTGTGCATTCCCTGAAATTTTTTTGCCGTTACAAAGAATATTATTCCGCGCATCCATAGTTGTTTCCACTCCTGCCTGCAACAATGCATCTACAATTAACTGGTTGAAAATTTTGTAGTTGTTTATCTTTTCATTGGCGAATGATGTAATAAAAGCAAAGTTCAAATTGCCTTTGTCTTGGTAAACCGTTCCTCCTCCCGAAATTCTTCTGCAAAGTTTTAGTTGATTGTTTTGCAGGAAACGAAAATTCACTTCGTGATAAATACTTTGGTTTTTACCGAGGACAATACAAGGTTCGTTAATGTATAGAATAAGATAATCGTTAGTGCTACAGTCCGCATGACGAACGAGATATTCTTCAATAGCAAGATTGATGGATGGATCTGTAACGTTTCGATTATCAACGAGAATCATGAACGTGAAGATGAAAGAATTTTACAGTTCGCCTCTGCGTAACGCTCTGCGTTCCTTCTTGGCTTCAATCAATCTTTCTAAAGGAACAGTACCTGAACGATAGTAAAGATAGATGAACAGAATGCTGAATGAATTGAATAAATGCCAAAGCGCATGTCCTTGAAAAATACTTTCGGGGCTGCACGCTACATTCGTACGATCAAGAATCCAAATAGTGCTCGACACTACTAAAATGGCGAATGCTGCCCACATGTAATTAGTGAAGTAATGCTCTTTGCTTACAAAAAACAGGTAGTAACAACTCGTGATAAAAACAATTACCAAAAGCAGTGGAAAGAGCAGATTAATGTTGATTATATAGAGCGTTGAATAGATAAAATAGTTGATGCCCACTGCAACTGCTACCATGAGTGCGTGTGAACTTCTATACGTACCACCCAAACGTATGAGAGGAAATATTTTATACAGATTGAAAGTAATCATCATCACCACCACAGCGCACATACTGGTTTGGTCGAGCTTTTGAAAAAACATTGTAAGCGATGCGTGATACATAAAACTGCCAATGAAAAGATAGATTGCCGACAGGCCAAAAAGAATAGAAAACACCGGATAGCGCACTAAAAAATTATCACTCTGTTTGCGTTCAGAATATTTTAAATCTTGAATACCCAACGTGAGCGTAAACAAACCCACCACTAAAAAACCAAGATTACTCCAAGTGTTCGATGGCTGACGAATTATTTGATCCATGTGGTCCCGCTCACAAAAATGAAAGGTGTTACCTATAGCCGGTTTCCAGTTTTCCCAGGCATCGGTAAACTGGAAAAGATTGTAGTAAAACAACAACGCAGATGTAGTAAGTAGGAAAAGTGACAACGGAAAAATAAAATTCTTCGGCTCCAGTCTTTCTAAGTAAAGACGAGTGCGAAGGATTTGCCACTTAAAATGAATCCGAAATTTGTTCATAGTGCTGATAAAGGTTTACATGGTTGGTGCCTATATGTTTCGCCTAAGTAGACGAATGAAACAAGAAAAATATTGTAAGAAACCCACTCTAAATTATACGACATGAAGAACAGCGTGCATTTTGACTTTCATGAGAAACGATTAGGTTTGAAACGTGAACAACAATCACGTCAATATTATCGAATGTCCGCGCGATGCCATGCAAGGCATTCAGCAATTCATACACACTTCCGATAAAATTTCGTACCTCAACAAACTGCTTCGCGTGGGGTATCATTCCATTGACTTTGGAAGTTTTGTTTCGCACGAGCTAATTCCTCAAATGGCGGACACAGCTAAGGTGATTCAATCGTTAGATTTATCTGAAACAAAAACTAAACTAATTGCAATTGTTGCAAACGAGCGAGGAGCTAAAGAAGCGTGTGAGTTTACGACAATAGATTGTCTTGGTTTTCCTTTTTCGATTTCCGAAACTTTTCAATTGCGCAATGCAAATTCTACGATAGAGGCTTCGCTTGAAAGGCTGAAACATATTCGCCAGCTAACTGCCAATCACAACAAAGAATTAATCATTTATATCAGTATGGGATTTGGAAACCCGTATGGCGATGCTTACAGTCCTGAAATTGTAGAGCAGTGGGTGGAAAAACTTTCTTTGCTTGATGTAAAAACTTTGATGCTAAGCGATACTGTTGGAGTGGCTGAGCCAAAAATTATTGAACATCTTTTTTCAACGCTTATTCCTGCTTTTCCAGAATTGGAAATTGGAGCTCACTTACATACTGCGCCACATAATTGGAAAATAAAAGTGGAAGCAGCTTACAAAAACGGTTGCAGAAGATTTGATTCTGCTATTAAAGGATATGGCGGTTGCCCAATGGCAAAAGACGAATTGATTGGTAATATGCCAACCGAAAATCTGTTGAATTACTTTTCGCCCGAACAATTAGGAACTGATTTTAAGCTCGATGCTTTTGAAGATGCGCTACGCGAAGCGGTGCGAATTTTTCCTTCGCCCTAAACATTACTCCTTTTGCACCCGCAATGATTTACGGTGCCGATTAACCGTAATTACACAGTTGTAAATTCCTTTTGAAAGCGGTTGTAAATCCAAAACAAGTTTTTGTTTTCCTGCATCGAAAGTTTTGTTGCAAACATTTTGCACTAAGCTTCCTTTGATATCAAGCAATTCAATTTTTACAAGTTCCGGTTTCTTTAATTCAAATTCCAATTGCGTTTTTTCGTTTGTCGGATTTGGATAACACAAAAAATTCAGCACCTCATTATTTATCTCTGAAAGCACTGTTGTAGTATCCTGTATGGTGTCTAAATAAACTTCAAACACACGCGGGCTGGCAAAGCTTTGCGCATTAGGATTATTATCGGCAATATTTAAATCCATGCTTTCGATACCACCAACTATATAGCCAATTCGCTGATGGTGCGCCAATGAATTAAGGTCAACAAAATGTTTCTTATACATGGGCACTTGGAGGTCGTAGAAAAAATAAGCATTGGTTCCGAGTAGTGCAGGCATTCGTATGCTTGCGTTAATTTCATGATACGCAAAATCAAAATCGCGCACTACATCGCTAACCGTTCGTACAAAAGGAACAAGTGAATCGCGCACAGTTTGTTGCGTAAGCGTATCGACATAATACATGCTCAATCCGCCAAAAAATAGATGATGCTGCAACAATCCGCTTGAATCATACATAGCGCAAACTGCGCTATGATACTGACTGAGGTTCTGATTAAAATCACTGCGAACAATTACAGTGTCTTTAAAAATTTCGACAGCTGTAAGGTACGGTTGATTAACGTGTGGCTGAAAAACTCCGCTATAAGCAATCAATCCTTCGCCACGGTACAAATCGTACATTGGAATTAAATTAAAATCTCTCCGTCTAAAATTTGTGGTGTCGCGAAGCGCGGAATAATTAGTGATGGAAAAATTTGTTCCATCATCTGCAATTTGAAATTTGCGAATCTCATAGCTGTAGGTTTGCCGAGCTATGGCAAGTACGGTATCGGTTCTATCGTAATGCCCATCGTAACGATGACCAAAAACGAGATAGTACGTGGAGTCCATTTTTTGCAAATGCGCTCCGCAAATTGCAAGCGAGGAATCTGTTAGTTGTCGAAAATAATTTTCAATTGGCAAAGAATTTATAACGGCATTCATCAATCCTTTCATGTTGATGGCTGTAAGCGTAGGAAAAGTTATGAAGTCTCCATTGTTTTCGTTCCAACCGTAACCACCTACCATGTAAAGCATAGAATCGTTCAAATAAAATTCCATGTTCGATGTTGTAATGGCTTCGCGAATACTATCGGGTAAAACATGTGTAGATGCAGACCATTGTTGATTCACCACCGGATCCACAATAAAAATACTATCGTTAATTCCGGCTTCAGGAAAACCTGATGGAGGCAAAAAACCGTGAAGACCGTTTTTTCTTCCGCCAATAAAAAACCATTTATTGTTGTATTCACCAAAAGTTCCTGAGTGTACTAATGGGGTTGCGGTGATGGTTGCCGGTTCCAACCGCAATGTAAAATTCTGATACGCAAAAAGTTTTGCGCTTATCATAAGTATCGCAATCACAACTATTTTTTTCATTTTTAAAGGGTTGAACTTTTTAGTTGGTTTCAAAAAGTTTTTTGAACTCTTTGGTTTCGTGTGTTTTCATTCTTCCACCTAAAACCAAACGCAGCTCTCTTCGTGCTAAAGCTGAATCGAACATTTTTTTTTCGACATCTGTTTCAGGAATAAGTGCATGGCTTTTTTTCGGTTTGCCATTGCTGTCAAGCGCCACAAAAGTGTAATAGGCTTCGTTGCATTTGTATCGTGTTTGCGAGGGTAGATTTTCTGCCCACACTTCAATATGAGTTTCCATAGAAGTATTAAACACACGCGTAACTTTTGCTGTTATGGTAACTACATCGCCCAGTTTAATTGGATTTTCAAACGAAACATTATCTACCGAAGCAGTAACCACCACTGCATTGGAATGTTTACCAGCCGCAATAGCCGAAGCTATATCCATCCAGTGCAAAATTTTTCCACCACGCAAATTGCCGAGTGCGTTTGTGTCGTTCGGCAAAACAATTTCAGTCATGATGACTGTAGAATCCTTCGGTGTTTTTTCAATCATAGTTTATTCTTTCTTGTTTCCATAGTGAAATTCGTAAAGCGAAATATGCTTTCGCATTTTTTCTAAGGTTACTGTACATTTTAAATTCGCAATAGCTTCTTCGCGGTTTGCCGAAGTAAATTTCATACTGGTTCCTGATAATCGTTCAGGGGCAATGCCCTGATCGTAAAAATATTTGATAAGTTTCATGGCGCGCATCATTTCGGGCCGCAGGTAACCTTTCTTAATAAATTCAGGCATGGCGCGACTGAAGGTTGGTATAGAATCAATAAATGTTTTGATTGAGTCATCAAATACTTTATTGAATTCTCCTTCATCGGCAAAACCATTTATCTGCAAATTTACATCCTCATTAATGCGAAGCCATTGTAATAAATTTCGAAGTTTTATGGAGTCCTCTTTCGATTCAACATCGGTAATGTTTTGCCGATAGGTAAACACATATTGACTCACACTGTCGTTCACATTAGTAAACAATGAATCCACTTTTAAGTCTTGTCTATCCTGCGGGCTAACAAGTAAACCTGTAACATGCGGGTTTTGATTCAGGTAGAAAATCACAAAGTTTTTCAATTGTTTTTCGCTAATGCCCAACAAACTATCTAACAGTGTTGGAAAATATGTTTCATCATTTCCTGCCCAATGTTTTACTACCCACTGCGGATAGTCTTTTGATTTTTCTAGGTTTTGATACTCTTTTTTGAACTGCACTTTTCCGCCTGCCATCATAGATTCATTCACAATAGTCTTTTCCAATCGTTGCAACTCGGTAACCACCATTGAATAAGTGCTAAACCAATTGGTGCGGTCCGGTTGTAGAACTATATGCAACACACCATTGAAGTTATTTACTTCATATTGTGCCACCAGTTTTTTGCAATGAAGTTTTGCTGCTTTTACTTGTATAAAATTGTTTTTATCGTTAAGCATAGCACTTAGCAAATAAGCGCAACGGCTCGACTGCTCATTTGATGCAGTACCGGTAAACTGCCAGCAAATATGAAATTCAGGCGCTGAAGCTGTATCCTCCACAATAAACTGTGTAGTGTATAACATGGGTTTAAAGTCCACCACTTTTGTCACTGTTTCTGGGTCAAACTCACTTTTCACCAGTTCTCTAAATGCTGTTTCTAATTGCGTTTGTAATGTTTCAAGTGTAAAATTTCCTGTTGCAGCAATTAATGTGTTGTTAGGCACGTAATACTTTTTGTAATAGAACCGAACGATTGGTAACGAAATATTATCGAACTCGCGGGTGTTGCCAAATACGTTTAACTTTTCAAAATCTGTTCGGTAAATACTTTGCGTTAATCGACCTTCCATATTTTTTCTTGGGTCTTTTGCAGCTAGTTCCACATCATTAATAATATTTTGCTTTGTATTATTTAGTTCAGCCGAAGTAATAGGTGCGCTAAGTACCGAGTCACGAAACAAATTAAAACAGGCAGTCAAATTTGCTGCGCTCACTGTAAATTTAAATACGCATCGCTCGGTAGTAGTGTATGCGTTGAACGTTGCGTTTTGAAAAGAAATTGCACCTCGATTACTTCGTAAGAACCTAGCTACTTTATCGGCTAAAATATTCTGAACAATAGTTGAAATACCGCTTAGCGAATCTATCTCGTATAAACTTCCGGTTTTAATAAAAAAACTCAACTCAATTTGCTTGGCGTTAACTTCAGGCATTAAAACAGTGTTCATACCATTGCCAAGTTTCAGGTAAAACAAATCGCCTGTCTTGGTAGTTTCTGATTGTGCACACACTTGTGCTATAATGGCGAAACTTAGAAGGAGAAAAGCGAAGATTGATTTGAATATTCTCATAGTGCGAAAGTTGGAAATACAATTGTCTCTTTCAAATTTGTTTTTGTGGCTTTCTAATCTTGCATAGACTTCATGCGCTGCAAAAATGTTGGATGCGAATAGTGAACAAAAACATAAGCGCTATCGGGCTGTAAGTTACCTAAATGTTTTACGGTTAATTTTCGCAGGGCCGAAATCAAATGTGCTGCGCTATATGTTTCCTTTGCATAAGCATCAGCTTCATATTCATTTTTGCGGCTGAATAAATTCATAAGCAGACCCGTAATTAATGAAACCGGTGAATACAATAATGAAAAAGTTACCAGCGAAAGATGAAATGAATTTTGCTTTGCTCCTAACACTTCTGCCATTACATTATTTTCCGCCAGCAATCCAAAAACAAAAAACAAAAAGCCAATTTGAAGAATGGATAAAACCATACTTTGTAAAACGTGCTTCTTTTTATAATGCCCTACCTCATGCGCCAGCACAGCGGTAATTTCATCAATGCTCATATCATTAATGAGGTTATCGTAAAGCACAATATTTTTTTTATGACCAAGTCCGCTGAAAAAAGCATTGGCTTTAGTAGATCGTTTGGAACCATCCATCACTAAAATATTCGTCAACGGAAACTGCACCTGTGTCGCATATTTTTCGATAGAAGCGCGTAACGCTCCCGCTTCGAGTGGAACAAGTTTATTAAAAATAGGAAGAAGTACATTGGTATAAAACATCGCTACCAAAATTGAAATAAAAGAAACCAAGAACCAACCTGCCAGCCAAAAAATATGACCAAGTAAACCAAAAAGAAAGGTGAGCAACGCTAAAATTCCTCCGCCAACTACAATACTCAACGCGAGCATTTTTACTTTATCGGTTACATAAAGCAATTGGGTTGTTTTGTTGAAACCATATTTTTCTTCAATCACAAAAGTTTCATACCATTCAAAAGGCAATGAAATAATTGCAGAAGCGAGTGAAAGCATACCGAAGAAAAACAAACACTGCAGTATAGGCGAAGTGGTATATGAACGAACCAAATCATCGGCCCATGCAAAACCTTTGAAGTATAAAAAACCGATGGTAATGACCAGCGAAAGTGTGGCCGAAATAGTTCCTACTTTATTATTGATAACCGCATAGTCGCGTGCTTTTTTGTATTCGGTAGCATCATATAAATCTTTTACTTCTGCCGGTAAAGGCTTGTCCCATGTTTTCATATTCAACCAAGACAATGTTTTGGTAAGTACAAATTCGAACAGAATAAAAGCAATAACAAGGTAAAGAAGAGTAGTCGCCATGAAATAAATTTTAGCGAAAATATTTTTTTGAAACAATAGATGAGAACCTGCTATGACACATTTAGGAAGTAGACAAAGTTCACTCTAATTTTCTTTGCGCTCGATTAACTAACCGCTTCCATTGCTCTTTTAAACACCAGACGTTCTCTTTCGGGGCCAGTAGAAATCATGGAAACTTCGGTGCCTAAATATTCTTCAACAAAAGATAGGTAGCCCAAGAACGTTTCGGGCAAGTCATCGTAATTACTAAACTTGCGTAGATCCGTTTTCCAGCCGCACAGTTTGTGATACACGGGTTCAATAACCGTGTTCGCCATATCGTAAGGAATTTCGCGACTTGTTGTTCCATCCACTTTATAATCTGTACAGGCTTCAATCACTTCAAAGTCGTTGAGAATATCTGCTTTGGTCATGGCTATTTGAGTAACACCATTTATCATAATAGCGTACTTGAGTGCAGGCAAATCAATCCATCCGCATCTGCGCGGGCGGCCTGTGGTAGCACCAAATTCACTTCCTATTTTGCGAATCAACTCACCTGTGTCATTCAACAATTCGGTAGGAAAAGGACCACTGCCCACGCGTGTGCAGTAAGCCTTTGCAATACCAATTACTTCTTTAATTTTTGTAGGCGGAATACCCAATCCATTGCAAGCTCCCGAGGTAATGGTATTAGATGAAGTTACGTAAGGATAAGTTCCAAAATCAATGTCGAGCATAGTGCCTTGTGCGCCTTCTGCCAAAATTGTTTTGCCGTTTGCCAACGCATTGTTCAAATAATATTCTGAATCAATTAAGTTCAACGATTTGATAAAGTCTATAGCTTCGAACCAAGTTTTTTCCGATTCATCGAGAGTAAACTCGAAGTCATAAATTTTAAGCAGGTTCAAGTGCTTTTCTTTAATGCGATTGTAAATTGTTTTAAATGCCGGTGAAATAATATCGCCAATTCGCAAACCGTTACGACCTGTTTTGTCCATGTAAGTAGGAGAAATACCACGCAGCGTAGAGCCAATTTTTTCAACGCCTTTGGCGGCTTCGCTCGCTGCATCTAAAATTTTGTGTGTGGGCAAAATCAAATGCGCTTTCTTAGAAATAAAAAGGCGCTTATTTACATCCACACCTTTCGCATTCAGGTTTTCAATTTCTTTACGAAGTGTAACAGGATCAATCACGACCCCATTGCCAATTACATTCATGGGCCTATCTTGCAAAATTCCCGAAGGCACTGTATGTAATACAGTTTTTTCTCCATTAATAACTAGTGTGTGCCCAGCGTTAGGTCCACCTTGAAAACGGGCAATAATGTCGTATTTAGGCGCGAGATAATCAATGATTTTTCCTTTGCCTTCGTCTCCCCATTGAAGACCTAAAAGTATATCTACATGCATGTGTAAAAAATAAAAAGGTGAATGTAAGCCGAAGCTCTATTTGCTATTTAGAAAAGTGGTAGCACTGGCTTCATCAGCATGAATAATAAAAACGCTTTCAAGTTTTGTCATCTGTAACAGTTTTTTCATTTGCTCCGGCAAACTGCACATCACCATTTCTCCTCCTGCGTTACGCACTTTAGAAACAGCGGTAAGCAGCATACCTAAACCGGTACTATTGATAAATGTCATAGTCGAAAGATTGAAAATCACTTTCTTGTTTCCGGCTTCAATACTCTGCTTAATTAATTCCATTACTGGCGCGTTCGTGTTTTCGCCTAACAAGTTTCCTTCAATAGAAATTACTAGCATTCCGTCTTTTAGTTCGTGTTTCATACGAGTTGATTTTTGGGGTTTGGTTTTAGTTTATTATTCGATACTTCTAATTCACGTTTCTTTAAACAGGTTCCGCAAATGCCATACATGTTAAGAGAGTGATGGGTAATTTTAAAATTGAGCAAATCGCCCATCATGCTTTTTATCTGCTGAATCCTTGGATCGCAAAATTCAACTACTTTTTTACAATCAACACAAATGATATGGTCATGTTGTTTATAACCGTAGCTTTTTTCGTACTGCGCCAGGTTTTTTCCAAACTGATGCTTTTTAACTAAGTCGCAACTGACTAAAAGTTCGAGGGTGTTATAAACGGTGGCGCGACTAACATTATGCTTTTGTTTTAGAATATCGGCAAAAAGTGATTCTGCTTCAAAGTGGTCGTGGCGCGAATAAATTTCTTCGAGTATTACATAGCGCTCGTTTGTTTTGCGCAAATCTTTCCGCTCCAAGTAAGCAGAGAAAATATTTTTTACCTCGTCAAAATTATCAGCCAGGTTTTTGTTCACGCTCGAAAATAAATTGAATTGTGAAATGAAGAAGAAAGGGATGTGGATAATGGCTTAGAAAACTTCACTCAGTTTAAACACGTCCTTTTCGCGTACACCTCTTTCTGTTTGTTGAAGCGAGCAACATTCATTTACACGGTCGTGTTCAAAAAACAAGTAGTAGTTATTAGCAGCGGCTTCTGCTAAAAACTTTTTCTTTTCATCAAGCGTAAGCAACGGTCGCGTATCATACGCCATTATGTAAGGCAACGGAATATGCGCCATGCTCGGAAATAAATCGGCACAATAAACAAGTGTTTTATCGCCAACTTTAATATGCGGAATGAACATGGCCTCTGTATGCCCAGAAACAGTTTTCATCATTATGTTAGGATGAATTGGATTGCTTCCTTCTGCTGCAAATTTTAATTGGCCGCTTTGCTGAATGGGAAGAATATTTTCTTTCAGGAACGAAGCTTTCTCTCTATCATTTGGTTGGGTTGCCCAGTCCCAATGTTTTTCGTTACTCCAGTAAGTTGCATTCTTAAAAGCAGGAACAAGCTTCTCTTCTTCGCGCTTAATGGCACCGCCACAATGGTCGAAATGCAAATGCGAAAGCAACACATCGGTTACATCATCAAAACTAAAACCCAATTCGTGAATAGATTTTTCGAGAGAGGCATCACCATGCGGCTCGTAATGACTAAAGAATTTTTCGTTCTGCTTATTGCCAAGTCCACAATCAATTAAAATTAATTGCTTACCGTCTTCAATCAACAGACAACGCATTTGCCAGGTGCAAAGGTTTTTTTCATCGGGCGGATTTAGCTTTTGCCAAATAGTTTTGGGAACCACACCAAACATAGCTCCTCCATCTAACTTAAAGTAACCCGTTTCAATAGTGTGAAGTTTCATAATTTTGATTTATCACTAAGGACAAGAAGAACATTCAGATTTTTTCTTAGTGACCTTAATGTCCTTAGTGGTTAGTTTAAATTTTCTTTTTTATGTCCAACATTTTCAAAGCAGCTACAGCGCATTCTACACCTTTGTTTCCATGCTTACCACCTGCGCGATCTTTCGCCTGCTGCATATTGTTTGGCGTAATTACACCAAAAAGAAAAGGTGCTTTGGTTTGTAAACTCAAATTCATGAGTGCTTGCGAAACCGCATTGTTAATGTAGATGTCGTGGTCGGTGTCGCCTTTTATTACACAGCCAAGAGCAAGAATAGCATCAGCTTTTTTCTTTTCATACAACCACTTTGCTGCTAGGGGAAGTTCATATGCTCCAGGAACTAATTCAACAAAAATATTTTTCTCTTTAACTCCGAATTGTTTCAAAGTTTTCAAAGCGCCATCGCGCAGCGCAAAAGTTATTGCTTCATTATATTCAGAAACTACAATTCCTATTCTCCATTTACCTGCTGCTGTATTTTTAATGGACGGCAGTTTATGTTCTGAAAGGTTTTTATTTTTTGAAGACATGCTGTTTTATTTTTTCCGAAACTTAGTTTTTGTTTTTGAAACGGGGCAAATAGAAATAAAAACAGCCGCATCTTTTAAAAGCATGCGGCTGTTTTGTTCAAACAAGTTAATTTAGAAATAAGGTATCACTACATTTCCGGTGGCAGTACCACTATTATAGTTCCACTCCAGTTTATATCCATAACCACCGCATGAGGTACTAACTACATTGCCTTCTTGGTCAACGCTGGCTGTTGCGGTAATAGAGAAGTTAGCAGTTGTACTGATGTATTTTCCTTGTGTTGGTCTCCACCAACCGCAGTCAGTTCCCGATTTCCACGGAGTAATCATCTCTGTTTTAAACTGTGTTCCGAAACGACTTGTTCCCCATGAATCAATTTTTTTTCCGTCCATCAATGTATCGGCTTCAACGGTAGCAGTAAAGTGCGTGTAACCCGTAATTGCCCATGTAGTAAGCCGCGCAGAATTCCAAGAATCGGTTGAATCATTTTCAAAAGTAACAGTCGTATTGTTTGTGCGTTCTTTAATAGTCGCGGAAATATTACCTCCATTGAAAACATAAGTTAACCAGTCAAAACCAGTAACGTTAGTAAGGTATTTAACCCCATTAAAAGTAAGGAAGTGGTTGTTCAAATTGACAAAAGTTACTTTGTAAGCAATGTGTGTTATTTTCAAAACTGCTCCCAAATCACTCCATCTGTTTCCATTTATTAATTCAATTTTTACATCCCCGCCCCGAATTCTTGCTGGATTGCCACAAGCAGTCGTTCCGTCAAAATGAATAATAATTGTTTTGGGACTTCCGTTCTGTTGAGAGCTATCGATAGTCGCACCGCAAATGCTGATTGCCGCGTTCGTTTCATCTGTTTTGCCAGTTCCTGTTATTCCATTTAACACAGTATTTACATCTGTATTCACGTTATCCGATTCCGATTTTGTGTTCGAAACATCTTCATTATGCTGTTTTGCATTTGGGTCTGCTGTTCCTGTTTCTTTCTTCTTACAAGATGTAAAAACGAATACACAAGCCAACACCATGATGCACATGGATAGAAATTGATTTTTGTTTTTCATAAAATGGATTTTTAAAAGGGTTGAAAATTTAAGTTCTGCTTTTATAACGTGCTAAGCTTTGTTTTTAGTATGCGCAAATCTTATAAAAAAATATTAAAGCATAGGTGTGTCAATGAAAATACGAACGTTTCCGTGCGCGTCTTTACTCTGTTCTTTCATCCGTTCAAACATCTCGGGGCGGTCGTAAATGGCAAAGTAAACGAAGGGGTCGTAGATTAAACTCTTCTTTGCTTCAAAGTGAGGGTCACCTTCATGTGCATTGAGCACAGTAACTAAGTTGCCATGTTCTTTTCTAAAACGGAAAGCACCGCCTTTAGTCAACTGCCTTACATTTTTTTCATCGCCAACTAAAAGAGTGATGTAAAGAATTCTATCAATAATTTGAAGGTTATCAATCATCTTAAAAAATCCTTTCGGGTTCTGAAGTTTCAAATGCAGGTAATCGGCCCAATTGATAAAAAATCCTGCAGCAGCTATATTTCCGTTGGCATCGGGAAGCATATAAATTTTACTGGTTGGCGAAGAGCCGAGAATACGCTTCACCAAGTTGAAGAAGTTTTCTTCGCTGTGCATTTGATTGAAAACATAATTCTGGCGCGATGCAGCAATTTTTTGGTAGTATTCTTTCAATCGCTTTTCATCTTTCGAAATATCAATCAGTTTTTTCGAAGCACTTCGGCTATCAAAAAGCAAATTTATGTGCGTGTTGTTGCGCATCGGAAATGTCTCATATAATTTGCCCGTGCGTTCACTGTTCATCTTCAAGGCATCTAAAATTCCCTGGTTCTCGCGACCCATGTTGGCGTAAACAAAATGGTAATCGTTCACGGTTACTAAATCGAGCAACACACTAAACATGGTTGTAAAAATTCTCTTTCTGCGATAAATGGCTTCCCCCCCTACTGTAGCTTCACTCATACGAAGCACATTATAGTAGTAGCCATTTCGTATTTCGCCATCTGCATCTTTAAAGTTGATGATGTTGGCGTGTATGTAGCCAATCATATTATAGTCCTGCAAACCTTGCTCGTTTATTTTTCCTAGTGGGTGTAGAATCACCACCACCACAGCATCATCAAAAAAATTGGTAACCGAATCAGGAAATTTGTGGAAGTAACTCATGAAGGTGAGTTTACCTTCGCCTTTTTCGTTTACATGTTTTTCAGGAACGCTCACTACTTCTTTGCACTCACTATAAAAGTAAGCAGCATCATCGCGTAACTTAAAATTTTTGAGCACTGGATTAATGTCTTCCAGCATTTTTATTGGGAACGCAAGCAGCACCAAATCTTGTTCAAATTTATCATCGCACTCGAGCGGGCGTTGCATGTATTCGATTGCTCCCGTGGTTTCATTCTTTCCGGTGATGTAGTAGTAGTGTCTCTGTTTACTCATAGCGTTAAAGTTGCGGGTTTCGGGTTAACGGTTACGCATTGTTTGTTTCAAGTTAAGGTTGACTTGGTTTCACTATTCATTCTGAAATTTTCAATGCAAAACCGGTGCATCTTTGTGAAGTAAATCCAACTGCTTTCCAACCTTTACAAATTTTTCAATAATAAAGTCAAGGTGTTTGTCTTCGTGACTAGCCATATAACTAGTGCGTAGCATTTGCATACCGGGTGGAGTAGCCGGAGAAATAAATGCGTTTACAAAAACTCCTTCATCGTAAAGCATTTTCCAAATGGTAAATGTTTTTTCATCGTCCCCAATAATAACCGGAACGATTGCCGCTTCGCCATCAATTACGTGATAGCCTGCTTCGCGCAAACCTTTGCGAACACGGTCAGCATTTTTGCGAACGCGTGTTGAAAGTTCAGGTTGTTCAATCAAAATATCCAATGCTGCACTGGCTGCTGCCACACTTGCAGGAGTAGGTGATGCAGAAAAAATAAGAGCCGGTGATTTGTGTTTCAAATAATTGATAACGCGTTCATCGCCCACCACAAATCCTCCAATAGAAGCAAGTGTTTTGCTGAATGTACAAACAATTAAGTCCACATCATTTTCAGCACCGAAATGATGAACCGTTCCTTTACCGTTTGGACCAAGCACACCAAAACCGTGTGCATCATCTACTAAGGTTTGGGCTTTATATTTCTTCGCCAGTTCAACAATGCCTTTTATATCTACTACCAAACCGTGTGCACTGAACACACCATCGGTAACAATCAACTTGTTTGCTCCCTCAGGAATTTTTTGAAGGCGACTTTCCAAATCCTTCATGTCGTTATGCTTGTAGCGAACAATATGTGCACCTACAGCACTGCTCATTAAGTTTCCTGCAACAATACTTGCATGATTGTCTTTATCGCTCAAAATATAATCGCCTTTACTAACAAGCGGAAAGATAACGCCCTGCCCGGCTTGAAAGCCCGTGCTGAAAAGTAGCGCAGCTTCTTTGCCCAAGAATTTGGCAATTTTATTTTCCATTTCAATGTGCAAATCAATTGTGCCCGTGAGAAAACGCGAGCCGGAACAACTGCTCCCGTATTTTTCAAGAGCCGCAATAGCCGCTTCTTTTACGCTTGGATGTGAAGTAAGACCGAGATAATTATTGCTCCCTGCCATTACAACCTTACGACCTTCCATGCGCACCACCGGACCTTCGCTTTCTTGTATGGGTCGGAAGTAGGGATAAATGCCTTTGCCTTTTGCAATATCTGCTGAGTTATAATCGTAACATTTTTCGAAAAGCCCCATAGAGATTTTTTCGTGAAGAAATCACTTGCCGAACTTACGTTTCTTCAACTTTGTTGATTGAAGAAAACTGGTTTCAGATGTGTCGGGGTCAAAAATGAAAAAAATAGAGAACTTTTCGCTACTATAATCAGCGCGGAGGAGTTTTGTTGATAAATTAAAAACTCAACCCAATTCGTGCACCAACGGCCACTTGAGAATAATTGCTTTGAGGTGAAACAACCGAAGGTTGCCAACTTAAATGAATGTCGTCTTTCATATTCCATTCAAATAGATGTGCGTCAACAGCCGCGTCAATAATATTGAGTGCGTACCAAACACCGGTAAAAATGCAAACCAAATCCCTGTTTCGTTTGTAGTAATCTCGATAAGTTTTAAGGGTAGCATCATCATCAACACCTTTATAACTTCCGTAAGTATTAGGGTCTTCATCCACTTGCAATCGGTAGGCGTTTCGGTAGCCCGTAAAATCTTTAGACAAAGCATAAATGCCATAACTGAATCCACCTATGCCCGCATAAATAATTGGAATTTTCCAATACTTGCGATTATACGCCTGACCCAAACCGGGCAACGCCATGGAGAACAAAGCGGCATACAAAGGATTGTGTCTTCGCAATTTTTTATCGCCACTAATCGTGGAATCGTTCAAAGCTTTTGCACTGTTCCAATAGAATTTTTTAGGAGGATGCATGGTTGGTGCTGCAAACGGATGCATAGTATCATTCTTTTGCAAGCTTGTACTTCTTTCGGTGAAACGCGATTTCTTTTTGGCAAGATTCAATAAAGTATCTCCACTTGGGTGTGCTGTTACTGAAATATTTTTTGAAGTATCAAGAACAATAGAATCAACTACAGTTTGTGAAAAGCTTTCAATGGGAAAGAATGCAGAAGCGAAAAAAAACAGAAAATATTTTTGCCGCGAAAAAAACCGACAAACACAAAACAACTTATAGAAAACGGTTTTACGGTCTGTCATTGAAGCAGTAATCTATTTCTGAATGGTTTCTACCAATCTTTCTAAATCATCATTGTTATAAAAGCGAATAATGATATCTCCCTTGCCGTCTTCGTGGCGGTTGATAATCACTTTTGTTCCAAGCGAAGTAACCAATTGGTCTTGCATCTTCTTCACTGTAATAGGCAACGTTGGAATTTTAGAAACTATCGAAGAATTGCGTTTCGGTTTTTCAGTATACCCTTTCACTAATTCTTCCACTTGACGAACGCTCATACCTTTGCTCACTACTTCTTTATATGCACTCAAAAGCAAAAGAGGATTATCAATTGCCATTAACGCCTTTGCGTGACCCATTGCAATTTTGTTATCGCGCAAAGCCGCCTGAATATCGGGTGGTAATTTCAACAAGCGAAGAAAATTGGTCACCGTACTTCTGTTTTTGCCGAGACGTTCAGCTAATTGCTCTTGCGTTAAATCACATTCTTCTTGTAATCTTTTATAGTTGATAGAAATTTCAAGCGGGTTCAAATCTTCGCGCTGTATATTTTCTATCAAAGCAATTTCGATACTCTCCTGGTCGCTGGCATTGCGTACGTAAGCAGGAATTTCTTTTTTACCAGCCAATTTAGATGCGCGTAATCTTCTTTCACCGGCTATCAATTGAAATTTATTGTTCTCTGCTTTGCGAACTGTAATCGGTTGAATTACTCCGTGAATTTTAATTGAATCAGAAAGTTCATTCAAACTTTCGGGTTCAAAAGTAGTGCGCGGCTGAAACGGATTCACTTCAATATTCTCCAATGGAATATTCATAACCACAGCAGCTTGCGTGGAATGCTCATTTCCAAATTTTTCTTTCCCTCTATCGGTGGTGTCGTTGGCTTCAAGCAGCGCGCTCAATCCGCGCCCGAGTACACTTTTCTTTTTATCGCTCATAATATTTTTAGATGAAGAAACCGAATGGTAGTTCAACACATTCGGTTTCAGTTTTATTGGTTGCCAATTTTCTGTTCTTAATTCAACGAAGTAGGGTCCTCAGCTTCGGGCACTAAATTAAATTCTTTAGCCGCTTCGGGAATATTGGTCGCATTATTTCGCTGCAACATTTCGCGCACCAAACTCATATAGTTAATGCTGCCTTTGCTTTCGGCATCATACATAATGGCAGGTTTGCCAAAACTTGGAGCTTCGCCTAAACGAGTGTTGCGATGAATGATAGTTTCGTAAACAATTGTTTCAAAATGTCTGCGAACTTCATCTACTACCTGATTTGCTAAACGCAAACGTGGGTCATACATCGTCAATAACATTCCTTCAATTTCTAAATTCGGATTCAAACGGCTTTGAACAATCTTAATAGTGTTCAACAATTTTCCTAATCCTTCCAACGCAAAATATTCGCACTGTACAGGAATCAAAACCGAACTTGCAGCAGTAAGCGCATTCACGGTAATTAAACCAAGCGATGGCGAACAGTCAATAATGATGAAATCGTAATCCTTACGAATTTCTTCAAGTACGCGTTTCATTATTTGATCCCGATTCGGCTGATTGATTAATTCAATTTCGGCACCCACCAAATCTAAATGAGCAGGAAGCAAATACAAATTAGGTGTAGCTGTTTCTAAAATAATATCGCGTGCTTTTACATCGTTCACTAAGCATTCATAAATACTTGTCTTAATCGCTTTCGGGTCGAAGCCAACACCCGAAGTTGCATTAGCTTGTGGATCGGCATCAACCAATAATGTTTTGTATTCAAACACGGCTAGCGAAGCTGCAATGTTTATGGCTGAAGTTGTTTTTCCCACACCGCCTTTTTGATTGGCAAGCGTAATAATTTTGCCAATGCGTTCTTTTTTTACAATTTTCTTTTTTGCGGTCATGGTATTATTTAATGAATGATGATTTATGTTTAGAACGTTCTTAATTCAATTCGATTGTTTCGCCAATATTTAAAAGCAACAATTCTTTTCCTTTCGCTGCAAATTTACTCTTAGCTTCTTCGTGATTGATTTTTATAAATCCAAAGGTATCGTAGTGCAAACCGATAATTTTATTGCACTTCACAAAATCACTGGCAACAATCGCATCATCAATTCCCATCGTAAAATTATCTCCGATAGGAAGTAATGCCACATTCAATTTTGCACATGTGAGCGGAATCAATTGCATATCCATTGTCAAAGCAGTGTCGCCACTGTAGTAAATATTTCCTTCTACGGTCTCCATTACAAAACCTCCCGGATTACCTCCGTAAGTTCCATCGGGCAATGAACTTGAATGAATAGCCGAAACATATTTTGCAGTTCCGAAATCAAATTTCCATTTGCCACCATGATTCATTGGGTGATACTTTTCAATTCCTTTTTTGTTGAACCAAACCGCTATTTCATAGTTAGAAACAATTACAGCATTCGTGCGTTTTGCAATATCGAAAGCATCAGCCACATGGTCTTCGTGACCGTGCGATAGAAAAATATAATCAGCAGGAATCGTATTCACATAAATGTGTTTTGCTAACTCATTATGTTTAATAAACGGGTCGAAGAGTAAATTTTTCCCTGCCACATTCAAACCAAAACAAGCATGTCCGTAATACGTAATTTTCATTTATTGCACTTCTGTATTGATGCGCTCAAAAGTAGAACATACGTGGAACAAAAAACCGCTGTATTCTCAACGAATACACAGGGTGTCTGTTTAAATGTCTGTTGACAAGTGGCGTTTTTGTGTGGAGATGTGCCTGTTTAGTGTTAGCGAAGTGTGGACACACGAAATCTGCTGCAACTTACCTTTTATCAGTCTTTCAATAAAGGCTTGTGAATCGAGAACTGTAATTTCAGAAAAGTGGTAATCAGAAATATCTTCGGTGATAATGTATTTGCATTTGTTTTTCAATGCAGAATAGTATTCAAGCCCATCTTCAAAGTCGCGAACTTTTTTGTTTGCAACTGCTTTCACTACTTCATCACTTCCTACATCGGTTATACCCAACTTCTGGGATAGAATTTCAATTTTCCTTTTGGCTTCTGTAGTGCCGCTTTTCTTTTCTGCAAAATAAAATGCAATGGCAAGACAAAGCGCAGAAGTGTAAATTTCAAAATTTTTATCGTCTGCTAAACTCAATATGCGCGATGAAAAACTATAAACCGGATACTCCTTGTTAAGCACCGAAACAATAATGTTGGCATCTAAGAAGATTTTCATTTCCTCTTTTTGCTTGTATAAAACTCTTCCTTCATTTTTTTCTTGGAAGGCTTACTTGTTTTATACTCAACCGTACCTTCACTAACCATATTGACCCAATCGGAAACAGGCAGGTCTTCTAAATCTGTATGATAACCCGAAGTAATTTTACGAAGTAAATGTTCGGTGAGGCGCGACAAACTGATATTTTTTCTCTCCGCAAATTCCTTTGCTTTAAGAATTACCTGTTCATCGAAACTGAGTGTGATTTTAGCATCCATAACTTTATTATTTTTATACGACACGAAAATAATAGTTATACGTATAAAATGCAAGAAAGGATGTACAAATTTTTCTTTCGCAGATTATTAGTGTAACGAACCATGCAAAGTTAAGGTCTTAGAAAACCAGTATGGACGAAACTTAATTTTCTGAAGATGGGCCTAGCTTTTTAATTTTTGATTCCAACCCCAAAAACTTACTGGGTTCTGGAAAAAGATTTGAGACTTCCTCCGGAGCAACTAAAGCTGGGTGTATCTCAGCGCCTTTTGTTATAAGTTCAGCAAATATGGTTATGGAGTTTTTTATTTTGCCAATATTTTCTGGTAGATTTTCCTTGAAATATTCTGAACTAATGAATTCCGCTTCAGCTTGAATCACAGCTTCTGTTTCCGCCTTTTGCGCTTTCAAAATATCTTCCATACTATCATTCTTAACTTTCAAACCTCTAATTTGTTGTTCAAGAAGTCTTCCTTCCTGAATCTTCTTATAAATTACAGCCGCAGACCAAACAAGACTAGCAACTAAAGAAACTGCCGTTGTTCCTATAAAAACATTTAGCCAAATAGATCCATTCTCTACACTTACAATCTTAGTTTGCCCTCCTATTTCTTTATTGAAAATAACCTGTGATAGTGCAACGTGAATATCTTTCGAAACTTTTGAGAGCTCTTCAAAGTCATTAACAGGCGGTAATTTAATATTAATGGAACTTGGATCTTCGTCTGGTATAGTCTTAACTAAGACATCTAGAAAACTGTCAGCTAGCGTTTTTACTTTAGCTAGACTATTATTCACGACATTCCCCTCCGCTTGCTGCAACTGTAAAGAATCTCTTCCTGTCGTGAAAATTACTGATTCAACAAGAGAATCAGTTTCTTTATTAAATAAACCAAGCGCATGCAAATCACTAAGTGCAGATCTTAATATTGTCAGATTAGAAAATTGCACAAAGTTACCCTGCGCTGGTATATTAACAGTTTTAGATTCCCAGATTAGTCTTCGCTGAATATCTATAAGCTTAAGCTTTATAGTTTTTAAGGTGCTTTCCATATTTGGTAAATTTATTAATATCTCACATTCTACTTATACTCCGCTATCTCCTCATTAATCTGCGTTACAAAATCAACCAACGATTTTACACCTTGGTCGCCATGCCCTTGCTTGCGAACTGCAACAGCATTATCTGCTGCTTCCTTCTCTCCCACTACAAGCATATAAGGAACCCTGCGCAATTCTGTATCGCGTATCTTCTTACCAATCTTCTCGGCACGTTCATCTATCGAAACTTCAATATTATGTTTCTTTAATTCTGCGCGCACTTTGTTAGCATAATCTAAATATTTATCACTGATAGGAAGAATAGCTACCTGCTCAGGTGCCAACCACACAGGGAACTTACCGGCATAATGCTCCAGCAAGAAACCAATCATACGCTCGTGTGTGGAAAGCGGTGCGCGGTGAATAATAATGGGGCGTTCCTTTTCGTTGTTCTCGTTTACAAACGATAAATCGAAACGCTCTGCCTGTGCAAAGTCAACCTGGTTAGTGGCGATGGTAAACTCTTTACCAATGGCACTCCAAATCTGTATATCAATCTTAGGCCCATAGAAAGCGGCTTCATCAGCCACCTCAATAAACGGCAAACCCGATTTCACCAATACTCTGCGCACCATGTCTTCGGTTTCAATCCACAGCGGACCGTTGTCAATATATTTTTGTCCCAGTTTTTCCGGTGCGTGTTTACTAAAGCGCATCTGGTATTTCTCGATACCGAATATTTTGAAATACTTCACGTAAAGTTCGTTCACCTTCATGAACTCTTCTTCAAACTGGTCTTTAGTGCAATAGATATGCGCATCGTTCATCTGCATAGAGCGCACACGCATTAAGCCCATCAACTCACCGCTCTGCTCGTAACGGTAGCAGGTTCCATATTCAGCAAAACGCAAAGGCATATCGCGGTAACTCTTTGGCGTTGCCGAAAATATTTTGTGGTGATGCGGACAGTTCATCGCCTTCAAATAATATTTCGTTCCGTCTAATTCCATTGGCGGAAACATAGAATCGGCATAGTAAGGCAAGTGACCGCTGCGCAAATACAAAGCCTCTTTAGCAATGTGTGGAGATTTTACACGCACATAACCTTGCTCGTTTTCGTTCTTCTTGGCAAGTGCTTCTAACTTCTCAATTAAAGCCGCGCCTTTTGGCAACCATAAAGGTAAACCCGGACCCACTTCATCATCAAAGGCGAAAATTTCCAACTCCTTTCCTATCAAGCGGTGGTCGCGTTTCTTGGCTTCTTCAAGCATTGCCAAGTGAGCATCCAACTGCGCTTGCTTCGGGAAAGTGATTCCGTAAATACGTGTAAGCTGTTTATTATTCGAATCGCCTTTCCAATATGCACCGGCAATATTCAGCAACTTGATGGCTTTAATATAACCGGTACTCGGAATATGCGGTCCGCGACACAAGTCTGTAAAGTTTCCTTGTTTGTAGAAAGTAATTTCTCCATCAGCTAAACCCGAAAGCAAATCGAGCTTGTATTCATCTCCTTTCTCGGTAAAGTATTGCACGGCTTCTGCCTTAGGCTTTTCGCTGCGCTCAAACTTATTGTCCTGCTTTGCCAAATCCAACATCAACTTTTCAATGCGCTCTAAATCGGCTTCGCTAAGGGTTTGTCCGCCCATGTCAATATCGTAGTAGTAACCATTATCTAACGGTGGGCCCACCCAAAATTTTACACCAGGGAAAAGCGTTTCAATCGCCTCTGCCATTAAGTGAGCCGATGAATGCCAGAAAGTTTTCTTGCCGCCTTCATCTTCAAACTTCAACAATTTAAGAGAAGCATCGCTGTTAATCGGTCGCGTTAAATCCCATACTTCGTTATTTACTTCAGCAGCCACAACCGCTTTTGCCAAGCCCTGGCTAATACTTGCAGCTATATCGTATGCACTTGTTCCTTCGTTGTATTCACGAACGCTTCCATCAGGCAGAGTAATCTTTATCATACTATTCGAATTTAAATTGAATGAAGGGCGAATATAAAAATGCGAGCGTTTTGTTTGGGTGATTGATGTAAAAACAAAAACGAGTGCTAACATTGTCAGCCACCTAAATCTCAAACCATGCTATCCATCCGAATCTGTTTGACACTTGCATTAGCTATCCTAATTTCTACTCTAGTATCGCAACCATACAATCCAATGGCAAATCCAAAAGCTCTAGTTGTATCAGGCAATTCGCGTTTCACTATTCTTACCGACCATGTTATTCGTTTGGAATTTTCTACAGATAGTAGTTTCACCAACCAAGCTTCCTTAACTTTTGTCAATAGAAATTTGCCTGTTCCTGAATTTACCTCAAGTGAAACAAACGGATGGCTGATGATTAAAACAAAATATTGCAGTTTGCATTATCAGCAAAACAGCGGAGCGTTCAACGCGCACAATTTGTTCATTGAATACAGCGATGGGCAACATTCCTTTACCTGGAAACCAGGAATTAGAGACCATAAAAATTTGAAAGGCACTACGCGCACTTTAGATGGTTGCTCGGGCAAATTCAGTTTCTATGGTTTAAAAAAGATCCCGCTCGAAGATGGTTTGCTCTCGCGCAGCGGATGGACTTTGATTGATGATTCCGAACGGCCCTTATTCGATAACACCGATTGGCCTTGGGTGCAAAACCGCATAGGAGATATTCAGGATTTTTATTTTTTCAGTTATGGCAACAACTACAAAGCCGCGCTCTACGATTTTACTTTGGTAGCCGGAAAAATTTCTCTGCCGCCTAAATTTGCTTTCGGCATTTGGTATTCGCGCTATTGGAACTACACCGAAAACGAGTTGAAAGAAATTGCGAATGAATATGAGCGCAATAATATTCCGCTCGATGTGCTGGTGGTAGATATGGATTGGCATTTGACCGAACAATCGAGTCCTGAAATTTTCAATCGTTACACGCCAAAGCCAAACGGCTGGACGGGTTTTACATGGGAGAAAAAATATTTCCCCGACTACAAAGAATTTCTTTCGTGGACGAACAATAAAAATTTGCAAACATGTTTGAATCTTCATCCCGCAGCAGGAGTGCAACAACATGAAGCTGCTTATTCTGCCTTTGCAAGTGCTATGAACTTTGATACAACAAATCATGCAGCTATTCCTTTTGATGTTACGAACAAAAAATTTGCGCAAACTTATCTCGATGTGTTGCTGCACCCTTACGAAAAGGACGGCATTGATTTTTGGTGGCTCGACTGGCAGCAATGGGGGCACACAAATATTAAAGGCGTGAATCCCACTTTCTATTTAAACTATGTGCATTTCAGCGATATGCAGCGCGAAAGAAAACGTCCGCTAATTTTTCACCGCTGGGGCGGGCTTGGAAATCATCGCTATCAAATTGGGTTTTCGGGCGACTACTTTATCAATTGGAAATCGCTTGCGTATCAGCCTGCGTTTACTGCCAATGCTGCGAACGTGGGCTTCGGTTATTGGAGTCACGATATTGGTGGGCACATGGCGGGTGGAATTAAAAATGAACACGACCCAGAATTGTTTACGCGCTGGGTGCAGTGGGGAGCATTCAGCCCCATCTTTCGCACGCATGCAACTAAGAACGGTGAAATTGAAAGACGCATTTATAAATATCCGCAAGCAAATTTTAATGCCATGCGCAAAGCCTTGCAACAACGTTATACGTTGTTGCCCTACATTTATACCATGGCGCGTTTTGTTTATGACTCTGCCGTCTCGCTCGTTCGCCCCATGTATTACGAATTTCCCGAGATGGAAAAAGCATATCACTTGGAGCATCAATATTTCTTTGGTAACAATATGATAGTGGCTCCGGTTACAAAATCAATGGATGGAAAAGAAACGGTTTCGCAAACCGTGTGGCTGCCCGAAGGCAATTGGTTCGATTACCGAAACAATAATTTACTGCAAGGCGGAAAAGAAATTACAGCGAATTACGCTTTAGATGAAATTCCTGTATTTGTAAAAGCGGGTAGTATTATTCCAACGCAAACTGCGAAGCTACGAATTGAAGGAAGTATTTTGGACACACTGATACTTACAGTTTATCCAGCTGAAACAGCAATTTTTAATCTGTATGAAGATGAAGGCGGCAATGAAGATTACAGAAAAGATATCTGCTCGTTTACAAAATTTACTTGGCAGAAAAATAAGGGTACTGATGTTTTAAAAATTGAACCCGATGGAAAAACATTTCCCAATCAGGTTAAAGAACGCAGTTATGAAATCAGAATTGTATCATCTGAAAGACCAACCGATGTAAAACGAAACGGTAAAAGCATGGATTGGAATTACGATGAAAAAAATCAAGTGTTGACGATAAAAACATTAAAAGAACTTATTGCCAATACCGAAATTGAAATTCGTTGAAAATACTTGGTTGAAAAAAATGCGGAGTATTATCAAAACATAGAAGGAGCCTATCGTAAAATCTACAAGCAAGATTTCACTCCTTCATACACTTCTTCATTGAGCACCTCCTCTATATTGCGGTTAACTTTTGTTTGACCAAGCATTTTACCAATGGTATGCGCTTTCATAAGTCTTGAAGGATAAGGCTGCATTAACTCGTTGATTTCATTTTCATCCAAATCATTTCTCAGCCAAAGGGCTTCATCTTCTCTTCGTAAAATTAAAGGCATTCGTTTTTTTAGATTGTGGATGTAAGCCATCATGTCGTTGGCGGGTGTGGTAATAATTGAAAAGGTATTCGTGACTTCACCGGTTTGTTTGTCCACCCAGGCAGCATAAATACCACCAAAACAAAAATCGCGAATGGCTTCCGATTGTTCATCATCAACAACCATAATTTGATAAGGGAATTTTTTCGTGTCTACATCGTGCCATTCATAAAACCCGGTTGCGGGAACAAGGCATCGTCTTATCATAATGCTGTCTTTGAAACTTGGTAAGTCAAAAATTGTTTCGCTTTTCGCATTCAGGTTGCTCTTTCTTCTTAGCAGTGCATCTTCTTTTGTTTTTACCCAATTAGGAATCAGCCCCCAATGGAAAAACTGAATTTCATCGGGTTTTTCCATCGTAACAACGGGTAGAGCTTTATGCTCAAATCCGGAGGTGTAATAGAAACTGAATCGCTCTTTGAAATTTTCCCAATCGCTTTGTGCTTGCAAAAGATTCCTGCGTTCGCCAAGCCGAAGTTTATACTTGTTGACCAGCTGCTCACCGCTTTTATTTTTAATGAAGTTATTGTAGTTGTAGCACATGATTCTAAAGCAATTGAAAATATATTTTTGAAGTATCACACCAATTCTTCCACCATCTGGTCGCTGAATTTCAGCGCAAATTTCCAGACTTCCAATACATCCTTAATTTGTATTTCGTAAGGTTGGTAAAGCGGGTTCAGCGAAACAAGAAGCAGTGTTCCGTTTTGTTTGATGCGATTGTAAGCGCGTTTAAAAACAATTCCATCGTCCTTTGTAACTATCACATATCCCTGACCGTTTTTAATATCATTCCAGTCATCAATGTAATGACAGGCAATCCATGACCGCTCACGTATAGGTAACATGGAGTCACCGCTGATTTGGAAGGCACGGTGCTTTTTGTCTTTCGGTAAAAACGGAAACTGATACGAAGGCAGTTTGCTGATAAACTCAGGGTCGCCATATCCCGCAGTATAACCCGCTTTCGCTTTCACAGAAACCAATTCAACATTGTCTTCGTTTTTCTCATTCACAGTTGTAGCAAGAATCCGCAACCGGCTTCCTTTCACATACACATCTAATCCTCTTTCCAACTCACTTAAATGGCTTGGAGATAATTTTCGGAAATCTACCGTAAGCAGAGTGTTGATATTGATATTGAAGTGTTCAGAAATCAATAACAGGTTTTCGATAGACGGATTGGAGATGCCGTGCTCATAATTATTGAGGATACTACGCTTAATGCCGATGAAGTCCGCCATTTCCTCCTGTGTTCGCTTTTTACGCTCACGGAGCACTTTCAAATTGATGCCGAAAAAATTATTCATGCCGTTTATTTGGAATCCAAAAATAATAGTGTTTAAATCATAAACAAGGAAATGACACAATTACTGTCAATATCTTGATTTAACCTATGATACTCCAAACAAACAAAGAACGCAGCATTGTTCATTTAGACCTCGATACATTCTTTGTGTCGGTAGAACGACTGCTTAACAGCAAACTAAATGATAAGCCTGTCTTAGTAGGTGGAGTGAGTGACCGCGGTGTTGTCGCCTCATGCAGTTACGAAGCAAGAACTTTCGGAATCTATTCCGGTCTCTCTATGAAAATTGCACGAAGACTTTGTCCCGAGGCAATAGTGGTTAAAGGCGATTCAGGAAAATACTCTAAGTATTCGCACATCATTACAGAAATCATCAAAGAGAAAATGCCGGTGGTAGAAAAGGCATCGGTGGATGAATTCTATCTGGACATGACCGGCATGGATAAAATATTCGGTATCGTAAAATACTCCAACGAATTACGAGACAGGATTATTAAAGAAACAGGATTACCGATTTCAATGGGTATCTCACAGAACAAAACAGTTTCTAAAGTGGCTACCGGTGAATCAAAACCAAACGGAAGAATGAAAGTGGATTGGGGAAGAGAGAAGAATTTTCTCGCACCGTTATCCGTGCGTAAAATTCCGATGGTGGGAAATGAAACGTATCAGGTGTTGAGTGAACTCGGAATAAAAACCATCCATACTTTACAACAGATGCCCGAAATGGCAATGGAAAAAGTGCTCGGCAAAAACGGGCAGACCATCTGGATGCGCGCACAGGGTATTGATAACACACCGGTTAAACCTTACTACGAACAGGAATCACTTTCTACCGAAAGGACTTTCGATAAGGATACGATTGATGTAGCCAAGCTGCGAACCATTCTTACTGCTATGGCTGAAGGATTAGCGTATCAACTTCGTTTAGGCAAAAAGGTCACCGCGTGCATTACCGTAAAACTGCGCTACTCCGATATGCAGACGTATTCCAAACAGGTGCGCATACCTTATTCGAGTTGTGACCATACTATTATTCATAAAGCATTGGAGATTTTTGAAGAATTGTTTTCAAGAAGACAATTAGTGCGCCTGATTGGAATGAAGTGCAGTCACCTTGTATTCGGCGGGCATCAAATCAATTTCCTCGAAGATTCCATAGAACTGATTCAACTTTATCAGCAGATGGATTACCTCCGAAAGAAATATAAAGACAGCCGGGTGGTTACACGGGCGCAGATTATGGACGTACAGAATATGGGTGTGTGGAATCCGTGGACGGGCGAGCGTCCAACTCCACCCGCACACCGGCATGCTTAATAAACGTAGAATAAAAAGAAGATGAATCATGTTTCTGAATTGCCACAGTTTTTTTAGTTTGAACTATGGCGTGTTGTCGGTAGAAGAACTTTTACAATACGCCAAAGACAACGGAGTAACACATCTTACCTTAACCGACATCAACAACACTTCCGGTTGTTTGGATTTCATGCGCCATGCACCGAAGTATGGTATTCATGCGAGTATCGGAATTGATTTCAGAAGAAGCACGGAGCAGTTGTATATCGGCATTGCGAATAATTTAGAGGGATTCAGGGAGTTGAACGAATTCCTTTCCATCTATTCCATGAAACATGAACCGGTTCCTCTTCAATCGCCACCACTTCCGAATTGCATCATCATCTATCCGTGGAAACGGGAAGCGAAATTTGATTTAAAGGCGAATGAATGGATTGGTTTACGACCGGCAGACATTGTTGCGTTCAGGTTGTATGGAAAGAAAATAGACAGAAATAAACTGGTGATGCTGCCGACTGCATCTTTCAGAAACAAGAAAGATTTTAATACACATCGTTTACTGCGAGCTATCTTTCACAATGAGTTGCTGAGTAAACTTCCGAAAACGGAACAAGGAAATGAAGAAGACAGGTTCATGCCGGCAGATGAATTGGTGAAAATCTACGAAGAATATCCCGAAGCCAGTCTGAACACAAAACGGATTCTCGAACAACCTGATATTGATTTTGAATTTGGTCATGGCAAAAACAAAAAATGTTTCACCGGTAATCACGATGAGGATGTAAAGATGCTTCGCAGGTTGGCAGATGAAGGACTGTGTTACCGTTATCCAAATCCAACACCTCTGATTTTAGAGCGACTCGAAACAGAATTGGCAACTATAGAACAACTAAACTTCACTCCGTATTTTCTTATCAATTGGGACATCGTTCGCTTTGCATCCGATCAAAGATTTTTTCATATCGGCAGAGGAAGCGGAGCAAATAGTTTAGTCGCATATTGTTTGCGCATCACTGATGTTGACCCGATAGAACTCGATTTATATTTTGAGCGCTTCATCAACCCCTCACGAAGAAACCCACCCGACTTCGATATAGATTTTTCGCATACCGACCGTGATACAGTTCGTGAATACATTTTCGAGAAGTATAAAGGTCATGTTGCGTTGGTTGGAAGTTACAGCACCTTCGAGCGCAAGTCCTGCATTCGTGAAATCGGTAAAGTCTTCGGACTACCCGATGATGAAATAGACAATCTGCAATCTGACCGGCTGAATAAAAAGAGTCTTGATAATTACGGACAGTTGGTGTTGCAATATGCTTCACATATTCACGGCCTGCCGAATCAACTGAGTGTTCATGCCTGTGGAATCCTGATTTCAGAAAAACCAATCACCTGCTACACACCGCTTGAATTATTTCCTGTTGGTTTTCCTTCTACACAGTTCTCCATGCTCGAAGCAGAAGATGTCGGCTTATACAAGTATGATATTCTTTCCCAACGCGGTCTCGGTCATATCAAAGATGCGGTTGAGTTGGTGAAGCAAAACAAAGGAGAAGAAATTGACATCCACCGAATACAGGATTTTAAAAAGGATAAACGCATCCGGCAAATGCTCAAAAATGGAAACACAGTTGGTTGTTTTTATGTGGAGTCACCTGCAATGCGACAGTTACTTCGCAAATTACAAGTAGAAGACTATCTCGGGTTGGTGGCAGCAAGTTCAGTAATCCGACCTGGTGTTTCGAGTTCCGGCATGATGCGCGAATACATCCTTCGTTACCGTTATCCTGAAAAAAGAAAAGAAGCACACCCTAAGTTATTAGAAATAATGCCGGAGACTTACGGGGTGATGGTGTATCAGGAAGATGTAATTCGCGTTGCTCACATTTACGCTGGACTTACTTTAGAAGAAGCAGATGTGATGCGAAGAGGTATGAGCGGTAAGTTTCGTTCACGGGCAGAGTTCCAGCATGTGAAAGAGAAATTCTTCTCTAACTGTAAAGACAAAGGTTACCCCGATGCAGAAGCCGCAGAGATATGGAGACAGATAGAAAGTTTTGCCGGTTACTCATTTGCCAAAGGTCATTCTGCTTCTTATGCAGTGGAGAGTTATCAGAGTTTGTATTTGCGTGCTTACTATCCCGTAGAATTTATGACCGGTGTGCTGAATAATTTCGGAGGCTTTTATACGACTGAATTTTATCTGCATGAAGCAAGAATGCTCGGGGCACAAATTGAATTACCCTGTGTAAACAAGAGCGATAATATAGCTGCGCTTTTCGGAACAACTATCTACATGGGTTTCTGTTTGATAAAAGATTTAGAACAGAACACAATCAAAAATCTGCTTCATGCCAGAGTAGCAAAAGGAGCATTTAAAAGTCTGAATGATTTTGTGAAGCGCGTTTCTGTATCGTTGGAGCAACTGAGAATTCTGATTCGCATTAAAGCTTTTCGTTTCACCGGTAACACCAGCAAAGAACTTTTGTGGGATGCACATCTGCTTTTAGGGAAAGTAAAAAAGACAATGCCGAAGAAGGAATTGTTTGAGACAGCACCATCCTCAACTGAACTGCCTGCACTCGAGTATGATATTTACGAAGAAGCGCTTGACGAAATGAAGATTCTTTCTTTCCCGCACACATCACCTTTTGCTCTTCTGAAAAAACAATATAGCGGAATGGTGTATGCGGAGGAACTTCTGAATCATCTCGGTAATGTTGTTTACATGGTCGGCTATTATGCGAACATCCGAAGAGTGATTACGATTCACGGTGACACGATGTATTTCGGATGTTTCACCGACAGTAAAGGAACATTGTTTGACACCGTGCATTTCCCGCAGTCAATCGAAAAACATCCGTTCACTGGTAAGGGATGTTACTTGCTTAAAGGAACTGTGTTAGAAGATTTCGGTGTGCCAAGTGTGGATGTATCACACATGCAACGGATACCCTGGGCGTTTAATGAGAGTTAGTCAACTCTTGCATTTTCAGTCCTGAAATTATACCGGTTCGATTCCCCGCAACGGTACAAGCCTAGCAAGGGTTTCAGGCAACTTGAACAATTTATTTTTTTATATAATATGATGATGGGTACCGGTATAGTTACAGGTGGATAACCTACACTCCGAAAAATATACTGGGTTCATAGCCCTCCACTGAGAATTTTCCTGCTTCCGCTATCCGCTCTACTAATTGCATCAAGTCCGTGTTCTTGAACGTTTGGTATTTCGAGCTTCTAATGCTGAGCAATTTTGAGTTGTCGTTCCGATAAAGGGCTTTCAGCGAGTCATGATGAAGACCTGTAATCTTTACAGGTTTTTGACTTACTTCCCAATTGATTTTTTGAATGAGATCTTTCATATTTTTTGGTTTTTGATTTTGGTTAACAGTGCAAATATGCTGCGCGAGAACGCAACCTATTTGCGTAGAGATGTAAATTTTTTCAATTGATAGACGTTATTGAAATTTTTCAAACTGTTTTATCACTAAACACCTATGTACATCAATAGACTACTATAGATAAAAATAGATAGCTATTTAGATGAATTTATAGTTATAAATAATTATAAATAGCCATTTATAATTATCAATGAAATTGGAATATTCCAATTTCACATGCCTCAAATTTTGGCAACATCTACCTTTCAGTTAAACCGGTTTTCCCGAATTTCAAGCGAAGGTTATCGCCTGCTAAAATCAGCGTAGATGGCGTTATGCAGAACCACCCAACTAAAAGCATTCTACCCTTTATGTAATATGGTTCCTTCGATTTCTGCGGGGTAAAGTTTAGGAAAAAAATAAGGTGCATACATCACCGGGAAATTCATTACCAGCCCGGCTTTCACATCATCACTATCGGTTTTCAGCAGTTCTTTATCCAGCAAATCTTTCATTATGCTACGTGCTACATTATCGCTTTTGCCGGTTAACCGCATTACATCTGTTTTACTGATGCGCCCCGTTAGGAATACTTCCTTCAATACATATTTGCTTTCTGGACGTAGTTCACCTCGATGTGCCATGAGATCCACAAATTTTTCTATCCGGGTTAACATACTGTCAGTTTCAAAGAGGTGACTCATGAATTTTATTTGTTCAATAGCCGTTTTCAAAAAGAAAACACAAAATTCCTTGAGATATCGGCTAGACAAATTTCCACGTCCGTCATTGTCGCTTATGCGTGGGTTATCAGCATTACTTAATCGCTCGTAATATTCCTTTTTATAAAACGATAAACCACGCGATATGCTCCACAAACCATTTGCATCCAATCCGTCTACCATAAAATAAGCTTCACTGAACAGCCGCGTTACTCTACCGTTTCCATCCTGAAATGGGTGTATCCAGGCCAGACGATGATGCGAAGCTGCAATGGACAAAATTCGTTTAGCCGAAAGGCTGATACGCCCGGGCGAATAATTTTCGTCAAATATTTTCATAAAAGCTGTGAGGGTGGTATTCGAAGGAGCAATATGCCGTCCTACTTCCACATCGCGAATGCGCAACTCTCCTGGAATTACTTCCCAGGTATCACCGGTGTTCGCTTTAACAACCCGAAGGCTTTCTGGTAAGTGATTGTAAAATTCGCGATGAAGCCAACATATAAAATCGACTGAACAAATATTTATAGATTCACTTCTCAACCTTTTCCGCATTGCCTTGTTTACCTCAACATGAGCCACACTTTCTAATTGCAGCAAATGTTTTTTTTCATCATCCGAATAATCCTTCTTTAGCGCTTTCTCAATATCAAGTGGATGGGTAAAATGCCCTTCAATTAAGTTGGAATAATAACTATTCATATTTACCACCAAGGCCGCAAGCGCAGAGGCTGTAATAGGATGTATGGCCCCCGATAGCCGACTAGCCTCACCCTTAAGTTCAAGCACTAGGTTGATTAGCTCATGATCCGCTTCGTCAGGAAAAAATGGGGTAATTGCAGAGGTGTCTTTAGCAGGCATAACGTTGCTTATTGAGACGGCAAATATAGTATTTTGTTTCGTTTATTATGAGGTATTAAATGAGGAATAGAATGAGTGATATAAAGACCTGATTACAAATACTATAACATCATAAAACAATTCTATTTTTTTAGAATAAATGAGGGATATAATAAGGGATAAAATGGCTCATTTATCCAGAGCCGTTTATAATTACAACTAGAAGCCGCTATCCTATAAATTATCAATCTCTACAAAAATTTTTTCTGCTGTCTGTGTTGATGAAAGTCCTGTCGTGTCAATTTGAAATTCGTTGTCGTGTTTCCATTTAAGAACATCGTCATTCAGTCGCTTGCAAATCGGAAAATCTTTGAACTCTGGACTTGTCCGCAAGTCCAATCTTCTTTTTAGTTCTTCATCTGTCGTGTAAAGTCCGAAGATTTTTATTGAAAGATTTTCGTCATGCTGATTAAGTGTTTCAAGGTAGCGGTTTATTTTATCTCCGCTAAAAGTGTCAATGACAATTACAGGACTGAAACCTAATTGCAGAAATTCAAAAACTAATTTGGTTGATGCTTGAAGCATGTCAATATGCTCTTGCTGATTTTTCCAATCAACTGAAATTACCATGTTGCGAATTGTGTCAACTTCTATTCGCACTCCTTTCGGAAAATATTTTGACAAACTTTTTGCTGTCTCTGATTTCCCTGTGTAAGCACCCCTAAAAACTGTATAGGTTGGAATTAGACAGAAGCACTAAATTCAATCTTATGAAAAAAGGAAGATTTACCGAAACACAAATCGTGAAAGCCCTTCACGAAGAACAAACCGGCCGGAAGGCGGATGACA